>NZ_BJNF01000014.1 GCF_006539545.1 Nitrobacter winogradskyi | reverse complement strand
GACGGTACGGCCAGCAAGGCGCTTTGCCGGTGGGATGATCTGTTCTTTCACAAGTTTATCGAGATGTGACGGTGAAACGCCCAGGTATTCTGCGGCTTGCTTGCGAGAGATGCCACGAGGCGGGAGAGATATCGGCAACGTGGTGTTTTGTCCGATCATCCGGACACGGTCGTTATTGGAAAGAGAAACCATTTCGAGGCCGTAATTAATGAAAGAAAGTTAAGCTGCCGGATTGCAGTCATTGCCAACCGAGGAGTAAGCCGGACGTCAATTCTGAGGGCTTGCAATTGTTGAGTCCATTCGAAACCCCAACACCCCTACGCCCGTTCTCACTTTCCCCAGTCAAAATAATCCCAGGACGCGAACGCCCTGGGAAAGTGACTAAGACAAGCGAAGGGCCTTAAGCGGCGGCTTTGTTCTTCCTTAATCCGTCGACGGTTTCTCCGTTTAGCTCAGCAAGCTTCGCCACTGCTGCATTGACCGCTGCATGCTCAACGCTCAATTTCGTGGCCTTTTCGAGTGCCTCCTGGGCGCGCTGAAGCTCATCTTCGGCGGCGGCAATCTGCAACAGGCGTTCTTTTTCTGCGAGAATTGCGGCACGGTTCGCCCGAACTTCTGGCGTTGCGGCGGTGGCGATAGAAGCATGAGCGCGGCTGCGGTTGGTCATTCTGTACATTTCTTATTTTCCTTGGCGAGTTTGAGCGATTTGATCCATCATTTCCGCTGTGATGCCGGTCATCCGTTCACGGACGGCAGACCAATCACTTGGCAGCGATCGCTTACGCCGCGTGCGTACTTCGGAAATAATCGTTTGGGTAATCGAGGCGTTGTTGGGTGTCGCTTCGATATCTGCGAAGACTTCCGGACAACGTTGCGCTAGGTCGCGAACAGCATCCTTCAAAGCTATCGAAAGGTGCGACGGCAAAACGATAAAACCACCGTTCAAAACCGAACCGGCATAATCGATAGCAAGCTGGTTCATGGTAGCGGTGTTTGGTTGGAAGCCCTGTCTCCGGCACTCGCTCACGAATGCGTCTTCAATTTCTTGCATCTCACGCAGCCTCACGGCGTAGGCCGCCGATCAGATATCGCCGGATAACGCTGGAACGGTTGGGCGCGCTGGCGTCGTCCTTTGTTGCCTGGTCGTCGAGCGCTCTAAGTAGTTTCTGCGGCAGTGCCAAAGACACCCGGATCATGGGGGAACAATTCAAGTCACTGAGATCAGTCATTTAGTTTTTTCCTTCAAACACGAAAAAACCCGCCGCCTTGGAGGGCGCGGGCTGGGCTGCAAATCGAAAAGACCACTTATTGGTCGGTTCGGATTGTGTATGGTATAGTGGCGATGCTACCTACTTTGTACCACTCATATGGCTAGATTGTCAAGAGTACATTTGTTTTAAATACCACGACATAATAATAAAATGCTCTTTATACGGTAAGCAGGGAGCAAGGCGGAAAACTATAGTTCAGAATACAGCTTTTCTTCTATGGTATTCTGATCAAAGACGGGAATTGTGCAATCAATATTGCGCTATGACCGCCAGATGGTTCTAAAATCGCCGTGAGTGGTCACTGGTTCCATAAGGGAACTTTCGGCTACCCTGGTCAGATTGGCCCTATAACTCTCTCAGCGGGAAACCTCGTGGCAAAGAGAGGCATCCTACTGTCGCGAGTGATGTTCAGCGTGTGATCCAGCCGAGTTCCTCCGGCTCATGGCGAGTATTCCAAAATTCGCTTGCACGCTCTTTTGCCTCATCCGAAATCGTAGCGACGGCAGCCGTGGAAGGCTGGGATTTACAGAGCGGGTTTACGCACTCGATGTGAGCCCTGTCCCTAATCCTATTCAGCTCCGGATTGCGGTCGCGCTCCGACCAAAGATTCGGCTGCTCACCGCAAAACGGACAGGGGAGTAGTTTGCTCATTTCAACCTCGAGGGTGCCTCGAAGTTAGTATCGCGAAGCCCTCTGAGGTTTCAAAAAAGAAACCCGCCACGGGGGAATGGCGGGCTCTTTTCCGGGGGTTGGAAGCTGGGGGACTTCCACAAGGTTTAATCTTCTCACCTCCTTCTCGTTCCTATTGGGCCGCTGGACCACGGCCTTGTGAACAAGCCTGCTGTCGCGTGGGCCGGGCTTATTGAAAGGTCGTAGCGCGACGGGCAGACCTAATAGGAATCGGCGAGGGCGATTTCCTTTTTCAACTCATCAATCCGACGCTGCGCCTCCTGATGGGTAAGGCGGAAATCGAACATCCGCTCCTGGTAGGCTTCCAAGGCTAACATCCTGAGGGTCATGGCTTGGTCAGGGCTCATGGTCATATGTTCGGGCAGTCGGGACATTTCCTGAGGCTCCGCTTAATTCTGGGTTTGAAGTCTGTTCCCTATTTGTTCTATATACTCGGGCCATGGACATCAATCAAGCCCGACTGAAACAGAACATCGCCCGCATACGTCGGGACATCAGGAAGACCTCCCGCGAGATGCAGGCGCTGGTGGATGCCGACCTCGACTGCACAGGCGCGGCTCGGGTCCTCGTGCACCTTCAGAACGACCTGAGGCTCTACCTGGAGAAACAGGAATGCGAATATGTTCGGACTCAAAAGCTGTATCACAGCGGGGGATAGGGCTGGCAGTTCAGGACCACTAATGCGCCGTTCGGCCTTCGAAGGGCACGGAAGCACGGGGTAAAGACCGGACGCTCTGGTTCGGAGGTGCTTTGAGGAGGACCGTAGCCTTGGGGTATTCGGCTTTCCACCCGGCCATCCAACCGTCCATCCATTCGACTTTGAACTTGAGCGAATGAGTATGCCGGCATTGCCACGATTGCGACAGCGAGGATCCATTTGCGTGCGGCTGTCATCGGTCCCTCTTGAGCTTCGAGCCCCCGGGGATGCGTCTTGTTTACGAAGCGAACTCGGAAATGTAGTTTCGGTTCACCGCGCGCTCGCTCACAATCGCTTTTACTGGCCTTCGCTAATTGTTCGGCGGCTCGGATAGCTCGAAATTGAGCCGTCGCCGGTTGAGAGGTATTCTTGTATAGCGCCGGTTGATCTGATCTAGGCCCTAGTTAGTTTTGCGACTGGCAAGCGCCACCATCAAGCCGTTGTTCCAGAGCGCCTACATCGTTTGCCGAGTGCTTGCCTCCTTCCGGAGGTTTACGCCGCTTTGCCGGGCACACACCCTAATGACTGGCTAAGGATTGTTAGCTGCCACCGGCATCAATGAGCCGGGGGCCAACGATAGCACTTGGGAAACTAGATAGCCGTAGCCATCTTCAACTTCTTTTTAACAGGCCGGTACTCTTTCCACTTCCGTTCCTTCAGAAACCGGACAGGGTTCATCTGGTACTTTAGGTCGGTGCAATCTTGATATGCTCTCAAACTGCTGATGACATCTTGGGATGAAGTGATCTCTTTCGCTTGTACCAGCTCAACAAAGAGACTGACAAACTCCTCGTATTCTTTTATCGGCGCTTTCTGAAAAACATTCCAAACCCTCACTGCTGCACGCTGATATTCCGCGACCTTCTTGGCGTCGTTATCGTTGGCTATCGTCTCAGACGTTGGACGATCTGAAACATCATCATCAACCGGACCACCGCCGGAGGCGCTCTTAGAGTGTGATGAGGTGTTTCTGTGAGGAGATTCAGATGAGGTGCTTCTTTGAGGAGATTCAGAAGAAGAGTCGGGGCCACTGTGTGACCTGTTTATATCCTCAGAGTGACCGGTTTCCGTCTCAGAGTGACCGGTTTTAGTCCTAGAGTGACCGGTTTCCGTCTCAGAGTGACCGGTTTCCCTTTCGCTAAACGTGTCGCTGTGTGACCGGTTTCCGTCGATATCAGAGATCAAACCGAACTCATTCCAGCCCGGTAGCCAGTACTCATTCACCTTGTCCCGACCACCTTGGCTTTTCTTCTCCCCCATCAACTTAAGGTCGCCAAGCGCTTTCAGGCCATCCAACCCTTTCTTGACTCCAGACTTTGAGCTACCGGTTTCTTTAGCCAATGTTTCGATGGACGGATATGCGAGACCAAACCTCGCGGCATTCTCTCCGGTCCCCTCATTGGTCATATCAATGAGAACAATCATGATGTTTTTTTGAAGCGGAGTTCGGTCGGAGCGCATATAGTGCCGACAAAACTTCCACTTTCGACCTGCGGTGATCTGGATTTGCACGCCATCTGGCGATGTGATGACAGGCGTCTCAGAATTGCTTTTTGTTGATTTTTTTGGCATAGTTCAATCTCAATGTTGGTTGTCGAATATTCTCACCTAGGCCGCTTTCCAGAGCGGCCTTTGGTGTGTCTGGGGTGGTGTTAGGTGCGACGTTGCTTACGCCGCTTCTGCGATCTGCATTTTGTCCAGCATGTCGTTGATCGCCCGGCGAACTAGATGGGACCGCGACACCTTCAATCGGAGTCGAGCCTCATCGATCCGACCCATCAAGTGACTGTTTAAGCGGACCGAAAGAAACGGCTTCGCAGCATCCGCATCGTAAAAGAAACGCGACAAGTTGTTTTCTCCTCGTAGTTTGTTTCGGTGTGAAGTGAGACGAGCGATGATGGTGAGGGCTTGCAACTGGTGAGTCCGTTCGAACCCCCCACATCGACGCAGCTGTTCTCACTTTCCCCAGTCCGCCGCTTTCCGCTCCGGAAAACACCCCCGAAAACAGAGGGTAAGTGTCCGGTGGCAGAACCGATTTTGCTGTGAACAATTGTTAATAATTACAATAACTTGAGTGACAGGCCCGGCCTTTTAGGAGTCGAGGGTTTCCCCTGGCAAAGTTGTTGGATCAACCGCCTTAAGACCTACCCAAGAGCGAATTTTTTCGGCCTCATGACGCATCGGCCAGCGGCGAAAGTAGAACATACCATGACCATTGTTCGCCATATGTTCTTTAACAAAGCGCTCTAACGAGACGTTGTGATTGGGCTTAGAGATGACCGGTGGCGAAGGCTCGATCGATATCGACTCGGCTAGAACCTGATCTAAGCCATTGCCGAATCCATCCGGGGATTGCCATCAATTCTAGGTCGAGCATCCTCATAGGATCAGTATCAAGACACCGAAGTGCCTCCCACAGCTGGTCGATAGCTTTCCGTAGACGTGGCTGGCTGCCCGAAACAAGAAAAAGATCACCGTCGCGCGATCTAGCAATGTGTTGACCGGTTTTCGCGTCATACTCGCCTTCGTAACTTCGATACTCAAATTTCATTTTGTTAATTCCATTGTTGCGAATGCCTCATCATCAGCGGAATCCGAATTTGCATTCAAGTGCCGTTGGGCTTGCTTAAATGCAAACGAAAGGCCCGCTCAGACTGAGAAACTCAGCGGACCTTTCTACGCAACACCCCTTAGGTGTATTCCGACTCACTTTCGTGAGTTCGCCAGTTCATCGACTCGTCGACTCGACGCTGCACCAGAAGGGCAAGAGCTTCAGGATCGTGGGAACCGCCATGGATATTGATCGCGACCTGTCCACGTGAACCACCACCGAGACTAGCGTCTCCGTTTTGGTTTGTGATCGAAGGCACGTTTTTGATTGCATCCTGAGGAAGGGGAACTCCGCTTGTGATAGATCCCCTTCTTAGCTGGTACTTTCCACGAGGCTCCCAGCTATAACCAACGGCGTCGCCGTGATTGCCGGAAAGCATCTGGATTCGGCCATCCGCGCTGACTTTACCGGTGGCAAAACCGACGTGGTGAGGTGCGACCATGACATCACCCCGCTTCACCGCGTCCGTTACCGGATCGCCCCACTGGTAGAAGCTTCTAGCAGCAGCACTACCCGTTCCTTTGCCACCAGCAGCGGCTAGAGAGGAGTTCACAAAACGAGCGCACCATGCATTCACCTTGCCAGCAACGTCATGCCTAACGAAGCTCGTTAGCTCGGCGCGGTCCTGATACTCGTTTTTGCCGACGAACTGACTAGCAACGTCAACCGGGTCTTTGCTCATGATGCCGGTCGATGACAGTTGGCGCTGATATCCGGTAACGGCATTAGGCCAGTTTTTATTCAGGCCGTTCGGATCGTTGGCAGCACCGACAGGCGCATACCTAGCGCCCATCTTGCCAAGGTCTCCCCCGGCAGCCCGGTAGTTCTTTGCGACGGTGCGAGCCGCAGCATTGATCCCGTCATCAATGCTGGCAAATCCCTGCTTAGTTTTAAAACCTGTTTCGGGGTCCATCAATCCAGCGACATTATTGAAGCGGACGTTGCGACCTTTGCCGGTTTCGTGAGCGATCACGGCTCCGAGTAATTCGGGCGGGATACCGTTCGCCTTTGCTGCTGCTGCGATCTGAGCGCCTTTGCCTGCCAACGCTGTACCGGCAAACATCTGACTATAGGAATCGCCGTTTAGCCCGCTACCGGTGGTGTAGCTTGCAGGCGTTGCTCCGGGATTAGCGAAGGATTGTGCTGCCTTCCGCGAGGTTGGACTCCACCCTCCCGATGCGCCGGACGATTTTGGGGCATCAGTCCAACTGCCGGACGCGCCATGGCTGCCAGCACCTAGGGGGGCGAGGCCGATCCATCCGCGCACAGTGTTGACGATCGATAAGGCTACATTCTTGATCGAATCCACGATGGACACGAAAACCGAGAAAATCTTGTCGGCAACGAAATCCAAAACTCGCTTAATGCCGAAGGCCAGTGCCGTGAGACCAAGAGCCAGCCGCGCGAACGGATTAAGGTTCGCCAGTGTCACCACGAGACCGGTGAAGATCGATAGCACTGACAGCACGGGCGATAGTAGGGCCAGAGCGATCACCAGGCCGGTCATCTTTGCCGTGAACCGGCCAAAGCCTTCGGAATCGTTCGAACTTCCGGCCAGAAACCGAACGACACTGAACGCGGTTGCAAGACCACCGGCAAATTCTCGGATACCTTCGGCAAAGCCTTTTCCGTAAGCTCGCCACTTGGCGGTCGTTCCGGCGTCGAATTCCTTGGCGAACGCGTTCACAGCATCGCCCCAAGATTTCAAGCCGAACCCCTCGCGGATACCGTCAATGAGTGCGGAAAAATGATCGCGAACTGAGTCGAAATTGAACCGATCTGCAAGATCTATGATGGCATTGCTGATCTGATCGAAGGCGGTTTCCATACCGCCGCCGATCTTCTCCCAAGCGAGTTCAAAGGCGGCAGAGATTGAAGCCCACCGGCCTTTCATAGATCTGATCTTTTGCAGCGCCACCTTGTCGAGGAATCCGGAATTCTTGCCGATGTCTTTAAGAACCTGCCGGAGCTTGTCGCGTCCTAGAACCGCCGTCAGAAGCTCATCCATCCATTCTCGCCCACCGAGTTGCTTTGCAACTTTCGTTCGGAGCACTTCCGGCATCTGCGCCAACTGATCGAGGATCTTCAGGTACGTTTCTACCGGGTTGTCCCGCATGGCCTGAGCCATACCGCCACGACCACCAAAACCGAGCGCCATACTGGCCGACCTGAGGTCTTTCGCCGGTTGCGTATTCCAGCGGGCGGAGTTGGCTCCGGCGACTTGAGACGTCAGGAAGGAAAGAAACGTCCCAGCCTTGAAAGGCTGGACACCTAGCGAGATATTGGTGCCGTTGATGGCCGCGAGCTGCTCCGGCGTCATCTTCGTGGTTACGAGGGCCGATAACGAACGCCGCGTAGCTTCCACTATTTCGGAACCGGAGGCTGCTGTGTCGCGGTTAGCAATTGCAACCGCATTAAGGACCTTACTGAAGCGGTCCTTGGACCAGGGCATCTGAGTAGCGAGACGACCAAGCAACTTCGCAACGTCTTCGGAAGGGATATCGAGTCCGGCTTGCGCCTTCAAAGCCAGATCGCCGAATTCACCAGCGAACTGCTTTGCGATTCCGGCTTTGAGCCCTTCAGTCGCAGCATCCAGCGCTTCCGACGTGCCAATGCCGTACTTGATTCCGGCTTTATCGGCATAACTACTCCGCAGTGCTTCGGTCTCGGTTTTGGATAGTTCACCAAACATCTGGCTACGAACTTCCGCAGCCTGCACTTCAAGTCGTTTCCTAATAGCGCTTGCGATCCCAGCACCACCGATAACGCCACCGATCGCAATGGAGCGAAGACTCGGAGCGGGCAAGCGACCGCCGCCGATGCCGCCGCGACCGATAGCACCACCACGCACCGCACGACGTTCCGCAGCCGCAGTCCTTTCGATCTGTTGCCGGTAAGTGGATTCCAACCGCTCAAGGTGAGCGTACATCCGCCGATTTTCATTAAGCCGATGTTCGGTCGCGCGGGACCATGATTCTGAATAGGACCGGCTCGCGGACCTTGCCGTGTTGGCGATGCCGTGCATCTCCGCCGCTGCACTTTTCGCAGCGCGGGAGAAACCATCCAGGGACGCAATCCCTGCACGGCCTAGGTTAGCAAACGACGCGTTGAAGCTTTTGCCGACTCTTTCCAGCCGCTTCAGGTCCGCGATGACATTGCGGATCACTGGCGAGGCTTCGTTGACGGCAGTTAGGGTGGACCGGACATTGATGTTTTCAGTCATTCTTCTTCTCAGTTGATAAAACGGCTTTTAGGGCGCGCGCCGCAAAAAGCGGTTCGCGATGGGGTGGGACTTAAGATTTTGGGGGTGCCTCTCGCGAGAGGGGCTTGGTATTACGCGATATGACGTCGCGTTCGGTGCTCGAAAGTATGAGCGGGCTTCCCGACCTGGGGGCCGGTGCCAATAAAAAAACCGGCGTCCTTGCTTCGACCGAGGGAAAACCGGAGGGGATGTCTGCGAGGCGCTTGGCTACTGTTCACAAACGACAGCAACGCGTCGCGTTACTTTGTCGAGTAATTCAGAACCAAGTTTAAGACGACACAACTAGTGACGCTAGATCACAGCATTTGACGCAGAAGACGATCACATGGGACCAATCACCTACAGTCTTTGCCAGAAACAGATCATTGGGCTTGCAATGTTTATCACGGGGCTCTGCGCGTTCCCGCCCTTGATTGCAGCTACTGATGTTTCCCTTCGAGAGTCTGGCTTGATCCTCGATAGGGCATTCAACGTGCCCGTGGACAAGTCGTATCAGCTTGAACTTGAATTTGTCTTTCCTTCGATTGAAGCCCGTGTTGCAGACAAGCTTGTAGGAGACGGAGACAGCAGCAGTTTCTGTACCAGCAATACAGACTACGACGCTATCCCGGACCGAGCGCGCGCCCGCTTGGGCCTTCCCATTCCCTTCAGAGTCGTTGTTCGCGCAAAACCTGGAGAAGCTCCCGTAGTTGATCAAACCTTCCACTCGTTATGCAATATGAGCCACATACGAAACTCCAAGGGCAGGATGATTGGCCGATTACACCTCAATCGAGGTAACCATCGAATCGAGGTTTACAGCTTACAACCGCAACCCGCCTTCAACGACATTGAAGTGCAACTGAGCCTCGTCAGTGGTCATGGCAAATGAGGTTAGGGAACAGATCTGATTTCCCGACCTCCACGCATCGCCTTGGCTAGTGATTGTTTGGAGATCGCTGCCAAGCGTGAATATTCGGACTGCTGCCCGGTGATCCTCTCCGGTTGATCGAAAGCCGGGAGCAGGTGATGCGGGCCCTGCTGCCGGATCACTGCAAACTGATCTCGGGATCCTAACTCTCTCTCAATCGTCCCATTACGTCCCAATAGGGTAAACCCTCGCGGTACAGCGCCACGAGACAAAATATTTGTCTCAATAGAATTGACTCCAGTATTTTGAGACACTAGAGATTTAACGTCTAGAGTCAAATGAGACAGAGGCAGTCAAATGACCACAATTGGTTATGCGCGGGTTAGCACCACCGACCAGGACGTGAGCATTCAGATCGCGGCGCTTAGGGCTGTAGGCTGCGAGGTGATCCGTTCAGAGAAGGTTTCAGGAACTAGCACCACCGGGCGAGTTGAGTTGCAGACGATCCTAGACTTTCTGAGGGCTGGTGACGTGCTAACCGTGACCCGGATTGACCGGTTAGCCCGCTCCATTGGTGACCTGCAGGATATTGTTCGGGCCGTACGTTCTAAGGGTGCAAGCCTCAAGGCGACGGAGCAACCGATCGATACCAGCACCGCCGCTGGGAAGGCATTTTTGGATATGCTTGGCGTATTCGCAGAGTTTGAAACCAACCTGCGGAAGGAACGCCAGCTAGAAGGGATCGCCAAGGCCAAGGCGGAAGGCGTCTATAAGGGCCGCAAGCCGTCGATTGACGTTGCCAAGGTCCGGGCGCTCAAGGCAGAAGGTTTGGGACCGGTCGCGATTGCTAAGGCACTCAAGATAGGCCGTGCGAGCGTTTACAGAGCGCTCGAAGCTTAGAGTCCGAAGATCGCAGAATTGAAAGCCGGTGAACGGTCATTAGACCTTCTGTAGTTGACATTGGGTCCAACGGCTTATCGAACGACGCCTAGCTAAGCAACGGCGTGAAGTCTTCATTCTGCTCCTCCGCGAACCCTGCAAGGCCAGACATTTAACAGAGATTCTACGACAAGCTCAGAGGCACCGACATGTCGCTTGGCGGGGTAATCCTTGAGATACTTGCAAAACACATCGCTTATCTGGATGAGGCTCGCATTCTTCGGCAGACAGTATTGCTGAATGTCACCCGTTAGGTTGGTCATTGCACTATCGACCGCCTTGACCGCCGCGATATCCTGCTTCCCCGTCCATACTCGAAGCTGAGCTTGAGCGACGCGCCCAAGGTTGACTTGGTCCTGGTCCAGCACTCCGGCAATATACGCCAGAATCGGAGCGCGCTTTGGCCCTTCGCACGCCTCATGCATCATGTTGCCCGAATAGAGTTGCGCATTCGCTGAATTGGAAAAGACGAGAAACAAAAGAATGATCAGTGCCCGCATAATGACCCCGGCAAAAACCCCAAATTTAGGACAGGCGAGAACAAAAGCTGACCCCGGTAGCCACCCGACCGTTAGGACTCAGGGCAAGCCAAAGCAAAGGCTGATGGCCTTTACAAGGGGCGGCCCGAAGATACCGACCGCAACGAGGGTATTGCCCGTTTGTTGGCGACTGGCCAGTCATGGACCGCAATCCAAAATACGATGAAATGCGGCCGGGCGACTGTCCTGAAGATATCCCGGCGTTTGAGGGCTGCTGACGCAAGCGCCTCAACTGCCGGACGGGCAGGCGGTTTTTCCTAATCGGGAGACTCGAGGCAGTCGCCGCCTTGATGCTCGATGTTCGCTGATCGTGGAACTGCTGGGTTACAACTTGGACCACGCCGGGTCGACTTTGACGGACTCGGCACCCCCGGTTAACTAAATGGATACGCGGGTAATATTATCGCAAAAAAGTTATACGGATGTGGACCTATCGCTGCTACGATGATGGAGGTTCCTTAAACCTATGGCAGCGATGGTATGATGCCACCACCACCGCTCAGGGTTCGCACTCATCTGTTTTCGACAATCTCGAAGGCCGCGACGTATGGAAAAAGCCCTATTCCGACATCCTAGATAAGAAAAACAAGATCATCGAAATTCGATTGACCGATGCAGCCAAGATCGAATGGAGGGTCTTGGGCTTTTACGGGACGGCGAGGCGGGAGTTCATCGTTGTCGCCATCTGCAACCACAAGCAGAAAGTCTACGACCCAGCCGACGTGAAAAAAACAGCCGTGAAGCGAAAAAAAGAGATCGAAGCAAACCCCAAAAAGGCCCTCGCCTGTGTTCGACCGACGTAAGCTTGAAAAGTTTCGAGAGAAGTCCTTCCGTGACGGGTATTTGCAAACAACCGTTCGAGGTTGGATAGCCTATCAGATCCAGGCGCTTCGCGAGAAAACCGGCCTAACTCAACAAGCGTTCGCTGAACGGCTAGGCAAGAAACAGAGTACCATTTCGCGCCTTGAGAACTCCGAATACGGCAAGGTAACCGTGCAAACGCTGCTGGACATCGCATGCAGTCTCGACGTTGCGTTGCAGGTCAGGTTCGTAAGTTACCCTGATTTCCTAAATTCAGTCATGGACTCAAGCGTTGTCGCAATGCAGCCGGCGACGGTTTACGAGTCCCTCATGGTGGAACCTCAGGTCCTTCGCGAAGTGCAAGATGGAACGGCTCTCGCGCAAGTAAGCGGAACTGCACAGCAATCGCAATCGGATAACCGATCGCTCGTCCAGCTATTCGGCGAAAGCGGACTCTGGGATGCTGCAGGCTTCGGCAACGCCATTGGCCAAGGAAATATCGGTGCATTGAACAGCGCTATATTTGCCACGCCACGGAGTGCGGTCAATTGAAGCTCGTCGCCCACGAAACATGCCGAGTTACATGGCTATTTCAGTTCGAGGCGGTACACCCGATTGATGGCATCAACGACCCTACGTTTTTGCCGATGCTGGTCGCTCGCTACAACTTCGCCCAAGTGCCGAACGTCGCTGTGACGTTGGAGGAATTCAAGCAGAAAGGCTTTCGTTTCGGCGCAGGTCATTTCAAGTCGGATACCCATTCTGGGGCGATCAATGAGTTCTGGGTCTATACTGACGGGTTTGTAGCAGCCGCGCAAACGACCGACATCGGACAGCACTTTCTAACTGATCTGATGACTTGGCTGCAGACTGAGTGGTCATTCCGCGAACTCACATCGATGCGCGAATTGTTCTTGAGCAACGTGGTCGTGGATTTCGACCGACCTTTAGATCGACTATTAGCGGCGTATGATGCCATTTCCCAAGTGGTCTCATTGAAAGCAGGTGAGCTCTTTCGCACGCCTGACAAGATGGGGTTCGCTCGATTGGATTTCGAATTTGATCGAACGAGCGAAACGCTGAAGCTTCCTGCGCCTCGCTTCACTCTGGAGCGACGGGCAAACGTACCTTTCGGGCAAGAGCGTTACTTTACCAGCGCCCCGCTAAGCACAAGGGATCACTTACAGGTTCTAGAGGCGATCGAGAAACTTATTTCATCCTCTTAGGGAAGATGACCGCGAATGTAGTCCCCATTCAGATGAGCGACCGCGCTACGTATCTCCAGAAACTCGCCAGGTGTTAAAGATCTCGCGGCCCAACCGCGGGCCGTTGGAGACTTTGTATCCCTAGAATATAAAATCGCTCAGAAAATCGTTTATGAGGAGCTGATTATATTTCGGCCCAGGATTTCAAATTTTCGGGCATTGAAATAAAGCGAGATACGCAGAGAATGATCAATGACGGCCCTCGGAAGTATGACGTCTTAGAATTCACCGTCAACTGTTGGAGCGACTGGCATTGGGAACAGCTTAAACAGGAGTGGGCGGAGAATGACTTCGGGGAAAATCCAAACTTCAGCAAGGAAGCTCACAAAGCTAAGCGAGAAGCTTCGCGAGTGTTCTCCAAGAGGCACTTCCGGTTTGATATCAGTGACGTAACGGGATGGTAACGGCCAAGCCCGCGAAGATTTATGCAGAGATTTGAATGCGCCGGAGGATAATCGTGAGGGATATCGCGATTGCAACAACCATTTTGGCGAGCCTCGCCACCCCTTCTCTCTCTCAAGAAACCACGTTTAAAGATCTGCGATCCTATTGCCACGCAATGAGCGAAGCGTCATCCCCGACCTTGGCGGTACGTATTGGAGGCATGTCACGAGCGCAAGCTGAAGAACAGATGAAAGGGATGACTGATCCCACTGCGATCAGAATGGTCAAAGAAGTAATTGATTTTGCATACTCACAACCGGCTAGTGCCGGACTTGACGCAATGAAGGCGGAGCTTAAGAACCGTTGCATCTCGAAAAAGATATTTGCGCAGTGAACCCCTAAGTTTCATCGCTTCCCATGCAGTCGCACCAAGTTTAGTCCAGCCCGACTAGCGTACGCCAGACCTGCACTGCGTTTTCATGGACGACCTTCGGCGCTTGAACCCTCACAAGGGACATGGCGTGAGCTAATCGGTCCTCTGCTTCGATTGATGACCATCCATTATCACTCACAAACTCGGCAATCACTGCAGCCACACGTACAGCTTCTTGGGGTGTACTACTACCCGCAAGAATAAATAGCCGAGCAAGCTGCTGCTGGTTTGGGTCTTTGTTCAGCTTCATCATCCTCCTGATTGACCCAAAGAAACCCATAGTTGATCCTCCGCTTGGTTGCGCACCGCGGTTCGAACATCTGGGCCCGGCACCAGCACGTAACGGCGCATCTATAATTCCCAGCCATATTTAAGGAAAGTCGTCCACAGCGAATGTGATGCGACCATAACATGGCAAGCAGAAACGATGAGGATGATGTCTCAACTTCATGAGAGAAGCCTTGATCTCTATTTCGATCAACCTGGTTGGAACGAACCAATTCCAGAAGAACCTGTATTGAGCCCGTCGCCCGATGATTCAGTATGGTCGCGCAATGGCGAGATCGAACGAATGAAAGAACGAGTTCGTTCGGGTCTCGCTTGCACAAACGGTCTTCTTCTTTCAGCACTTTTTAGCTTGAAGCGCCCGGTCGGAATCGCCGTTGCATTACAACGAGTCACACGCGAA
The DNA here is from genome assembly GCF_006539545.1 of Nitrobacter winogradskyi. Classification (GTDB taxonomy): domain Bacteria; phylum Pseudomonadota; class Alphaproteobacteria; order Rhizobiales; family Xanthobacteraceae; genus Nitrobacter; species Nitrobacter winogradskyi_A. Next base: position 25,798 of record NZ_BJNF01000014.1, on the reverse strand, counting down.
AAATATGATGTGCTCTGTGAAATAATCGACATCTTCCGTGCCGATCCGGCGATCAAAGCCATCGCCGACTTTAAAGATGTAGCATCATGGTCTCATGCTATCGCGGAAACTCGCCGTATCCTACATTTCTCAGGCTACGAACGCCATTCTGACGACCGGACAGTCGCCGTAGGCGAGGCTTGCAAGCGACTGGAAACCCAAGGATTTATCGTCACTCTAAATGCATTAGGCGTGGATATTAGTACCACTGATTTAGGCCCGATATGCGCGGACATTGAAAGGCGCATAAAGCACATCGGCGGCCGGCAGGTTATCGATGCAACCTTAAAATGGTTTGAGGTGAATAAGCGTATTTTTTGAAGGCTCGTTGCTCTACGGTCGAACAGTGAGTCAGCTTCCGAACAGACGAAGGCCAAGCATTCCGTGGCATTTTCTTTACAACATCGCATGGAAGCATTTTGGTGCATCGCCAGGATCAAGTGATCCCGAGAAGGATATAAAGGATTTAACAGATCTTGCACGTGATATGTCGGCAATTTTCGACTTCGAAACTTATTCTACTTTCGACGGCATGATTTTGACCTCTTCCAACTTTTATCGAAGTATTTTGGACCGTATTCTTTACGATGAACTATTCGGATTCCAACAATGGCAGCCGAAGGTCGCGAGCCAAGTTTTTTCATCTTGGCTAAAAAACCTAGAAAAAGCAGGCTGTGTTTTTCCTCATGCTTCACGCGAGGAATGGGAAACGCTTGGTTTGTTACTGATCAAGAATTCACAAATATCGGCTCTGACGATCACGCATCCGTCGGAGTATTCAACTTACGCGCTTTCAACTGCTCGCGTAGTCGAATTGTTTGAGCTATTGGCAATTCCTCTTACTAAATTAAACAAAGGATACGCGCTTCCAATCGACACGCCACACCGGAATAGCCCATACTTTCCTCTCTTCAAGATATCCGGTGAACTTTACGCTTTGCCTCCGCGAGGTATGGCCGCACGTGCCCTCTTTGAGCGCATCTACAAGCTATTGCGGGACGCCGAAGTTGATGATCTCGAAAATCGTATGGGTAAAGCCCTTGAGCATATGGCTGCCGAAGCAGTGCAACTTACCGGGCATCCGCCTGCTTATTTTGCACGAGCATATCGGCCTGCGGGCCAGAGCCATAGACGCGCACCGCTCGAAATTGACCTTGCAGATGAGTCCGATGAGCACATTTTCTTTGTTGAGTGCAAGAAGAAGCAACTCACAAATGACGCCCGCGCTGGCAACGTCCTCTCGGCCGCCGTAGACCTCGCTTCAGCATTCTTGGCGCCGCTGATACAGATCAATCGGCACGAAAGTCAGCTCCGCGCCGGTGGGATCCGCTTTTTAAATGGACAGAATCTCGCGCTGAATGGGCGCCGTATTCAGCGACTGGCCATCACAATGACCGACCATGGTTCTATGCAGGATCGGATGTTTATCCGCGCATTTCTTGTGGGGCTCTGGGGCGCGACCTTCGTCACAGTCAACGGTAAGCATCAAGCTGACGTCGATAGAGTCAATAAGAAGCTCAGGAGCGTCGTCGACGGCATTACATTTCTTGCGGAACAGGACGGTGGTAAGTTCGAGAATTTTCTTAAGCGATACATCGGCGCGTCCTGGTGGCTGTCGATCGACCAGTTCACGTTTCTTTGCGAACGCACTCGCGACTTAAGAATTGCGAGCGCTCCAGTAGGCAGCTTAATCTTCGGAACTGGCGATTTGATGAGCGAGATCGCGCATTGTGCTCGCATGGGACTATTGAAACCTGCATAGTGCATCCGGTATTGAACTTGAGCGAATGCCGGTAGCGCCAGTGTATAGCGGCACGGTCGGCCCCATCCCTGAACTGGCTTCAGTGGCGATAGCAGCGGATCATCTGGCTGCGTCTTATTCACGTCTGACAAAGGGAGGCAGTGCGATGGGATACGTTGAAGAATGAAACAGTGGGAAGAGAGCATTCATAGACTTGCGAGGTCTGACATACCGACCGACGCGAAGCTTATGGCGATAGCGGAACAGCGGGCTGGACACATCTCCCTCAAAGCCGTCGCCGACGAGTATGACCGATTATTAGTAGCGAAACTCAGCCGGCCTCGTGCTCGCGGACTTTTAGCGCGGCTTTTTGGAAGGTAAGACTATTTTCTGAGTTATCTGCTCTTGCCAGTCGTTCGAGGAACACGGGGTCTGTTGATGGAGATTATTCTCGGTATCGTAGCCGTGGCAGTAGGCAGTTATCTCATAATTAACGGCAAGCGAAACGCCGACCCTCTCAATCGAAAGTGCGCAGCCGAAATTTGCGAGTATCTCGCGGATTCACCAGAGCGAGATCCAACCAAAATTTTCGGTATCTTTATGAGTAATGCCCGGTATCAAAAGCAAGCCTTACACGTCATTTCGATGGTTCCTGTGCTTTTGATAAAGGCTGGCCATCCGAAAGAGCAGGCTATGGGCGAAGTGCCGTTTATCCGGGCCGTTGCAATGTCCCTTCCAAAATAAGACTGATCTACTAGCCTTTGCGAAAAGGCCCCGAAGCGCAGATGTGATCGGGCTTTGTAAGTTGGCCGGTGGCGAAATGCGCGATCGAAATCAACGTTGCTGGCATCGATCCGATCGATCGGCCCTCTTCCTGCCCCGCAAGAGCCTTTCCCAACCGCGGGCACAGTATGGTGCCCCCGCGCGAAGCGACTAAGGCAACGCAGGTGCGATTGCAGCCACAATTCTGATCATGGCTAAATCACGTGAGACAACTGTATAGAAACGCATAGTGATCCCATGGAACGTCGCCTTGTCCCACTTGTATCTAATTATCTGAATTGACTTCTGTATTACGGCCCCCTAGGGAGCGCCAGCTCAAACCTAAGCCATTGATAAGCTGAAATCTCTGAGCGATCATAAGCTTAAGAAACCGCCCTGCTACACAAACTTAGTCCACAAGGGCGGTCCACAGATGGCGGTGATGAGCTATATCCAGCGTATCAGTCATATCTAAACGGAAGGCGGTATCGTGACGTTGGTCGTAGGCCGAATCGCCGGACCGCGTGTCTCTATTGCTTCGGATACGCTGTTGACTGGCCCCGGGGGGCAAGCACTTCCGTTTCAGGATGGTGTGATCAAGTCGTGCATGCTTCCGGGCGATGTGTGCGTTTCATTTTCAAACTCTCCTGTCACAGCAGGTCGTGCATTCAAAGATTTTACTTTCAAGTATCCTTTAGGAGCAGCTTTCAATGAAGTCGTGACCTTCTTTGAGCAATCGAGCCAAAGCACCGGAAACGATTACATGGTCGCGTTCGCGAATCCTGCAAGGCTTCTTAAGATAGTTGATGGCAAGCGTGTCTCCAGCTTTTCGAAAACGCAGTGGATCGGCGATCAAGGGGCATATTCTAAGTTTCGGACTTATGAAGCGCGGCATCGGCCGAGACAGCAACAGGGGCGAGCTATCAATGCTGCATTGTTTGCTGATGACCTTGCGAACTCTCCCGCAAGCGATTTGTTCTCGACGATGCGGAACGTAGTTGCTGATCGATCGGCCGCTACTACTGGAGGCTTCGTTAACATTGTGAGCAATTTTAACAACGGTTTTCGTTACTCTGTCTATTCGGACATGCTTTACGATTGGCCGTCTGGTAAGTCCGTGGACTACGAATTGTTAGCCTCAGAACCTATCGCGTTCACTTCAACAGATGAAAACTCGAGCTTCGCGGTCGCGCAAATTTCACCGGCCTACATGGGTCTCAACTTGGTAGCTTTCTATTTCACGAGTGCTAGGAATCTGTTCCTTTTCTATGGAGAAGCGAACGGGATTGCAGATCGATGTCAGGTTTTTCAAGATGTGCCGGCCTCGGCGGCCATCCCTGCAACGCTTAATGGTTTCGTTCGAACTGACATCGAGTGGCTCTTGCTGGTCACCACACCGCGAACCCTGAATGGATATCGGCTAACTCCATCCATCAATACACCCGGCAATCAGCTCTCATTTTTCTGCGAGGCCAATACTTTCCCGCCAAACGAAAGCAGCACAACAGTAACAGCGAAACCGAGTTGCCGCGTTATCGATTTGGGCGGCCTAACGGGTCGGTAAGAGCCTTTCCGCTCGTGCAAATGCATTCAATCGTGGCTTCCCTCTACTCGCCTGCATCGCCGGCTTATGCTACACAGCGGACAAATCAGGCGACAAAAAGCTCAGTTATTTCAATTGCATTGAGCACGGCGTGGCGTTTCCCCTAGGGAGATCCAAGGTTTCTTCCCCTTTGAAACTACTAAAGAAAACAGCTCACATCGACCCACTTTTAGGAACGATGTTCTGTGGGTCTGATCAGTGGAGGCCTGGCACATCGTTGTCTGCACCGGTACGGGATGCCCGCGCAGGCCGGGCTGGGTGCCGACCGAAGGAAACCCGCCGGAGTGCACTGGCGCATTCTGATAATGCGGGAAGCGACGTGACGCGGCGGTTGGTTTCTGAGCAATAAAAGCGGGGAGGAAGCTGGCTTTCTCGCCTGGCATGCAGGACCAGCACCTCCTCCCCACGATTAGCAGGGAGGAGTTTTGTTACCGCGGGAACGGCTCCTTCGTCTCGTTCAAACAAATACTCCAAAAATCAAAAGAGCAACTTGACCCCGTAGCTTTGTATTCCAGAGTTCTCGTCGCCAAATCGACCGAAATGCCGAAATGTGCGAACGCATCGTAAATCTCGGAGATCGTCAACTCACTCATCAGCGGCTTATAGGTTGCTCCGACAATCCCGCCCCGCCCAAAAACCAGGCCGTCCACGAACGCCTCAAAGTTCTTGTCGGACAGTTTCGAAAATGGAGGGGTGTTTCGTAGTTGCCGAACATCGTCAGCGGTTCGAGCAATCCAATCAGCTTCACTGACGAGTAGTTGATGATATTCTGGAATTTCTTTGACAAGTTTGGTCTTATCGATTTTGGTAATGTTCATCTCTCACCCCGTGATTTCTGAATAAAGCATTCAAGTTTTAATGCGCGGGTGCGCATCCTAACGGACCTGCGCTAGCGTGGAATAAACACCTAATTGATCCAGACGAGCAGTTGAGCAATCCTTAATCGGCTCGGAGCTCACTATCGTTCCATCAAAGAAAAAGCCCTCCCGAACGGATTATTCTTTAGACCGTCGTCGGGCTTTTGCTTCCATGGATGTGGTGACTATATCGTGGCGAATCGGCCATTGCAGTATCCTTCTTTGCTTTCTTGAGCTTTGCTCTCACATTTAACGGGAGCTGGATCGCTGCGTCTTTCCACGCCTTGCCTTGGCCGAAACTCGCTCAGATGACCTTTGAAGCGGATCGCCCGGCAGCAGCCGAAGGCTTATTGCTAGAATCGATCTAAACTACTCTGATTGCGATAAAACTTCAGTTCTCTAAAGCCGTGAAGCGGTACGATGTGCTTGAGAGGCGGCGTCGGAAAAATGCCGTGGACGGCTGTAACGGCCGTAGCCTGGCGAAAACTCCGAGTCTGAATGAGCGATTCGGCTGCCCAGTTCGTGGAATTGTATCTGGCTGAGAGCGGTCGTTTACAGCGCCGTGTCAGCCGGATCATTGGTTGTCGCGCGACGGCTTCGGACATCGTCCACGATGTCTTTCTGCGTTTGTGGAAGCGCAAGCAGAATGGAATGGACGAACCCAAAGCGCGCGCAATGCTGCGATCGATTATATTCGGAGTGAGCGTGTCCGCGCCGAGTACATCGAGCGCACGGTTCCTGAACAACGCTTCACCACCCCCTCCTCGCCGCATGACATCGTCGCCGCACGCGATCATCTACGGCACATTAACGATGTGATCCGGGGCGCTGCCGGAACGCAGCCGCCACATCAGGCGTCAACTTTGAGATAACGCAGGTGATCGGGCGGCCGCCTCGTTGGATTGTCCCTATCCGATGCCGCTGCTGTTCTCAGTCAAACTTGATCTTGTTGATCAAACGGTTCTGACCGTCAAAATAATAGGCTTCATAAGAGATACCTTTCAGAGTGTACACCCTTTCGACATCGACTTTTTCAGCGCCGCCCTGCAAGGATCGGACATGGCGTTGTCGATCAAGCGAAAGAGATGACAGCGGAACGACCTTTTCGATCTCCAAGCCTTCGTCGTAACTCACCTCTGCAAAATATATCGAGGTATTCCAAGTCAATCTGGCGTTCAGTTCTTTCGCCTCGATGGTCACGCGGAGACCAGGGTCGTTTGCAACTTTGATATCACCCACCGCGCTGTTCAGCACCAACACGCCAGAAACCACCATGGCGCCGTATCCAGCACGCATGAACAGTCCCCTGGATATTCCCGGCAAGGCGAATTTCATGAAACCTGACGACAGCACAGCAGCCAGCGCGACGAGCAAGCCGATGCCTATGGTTTTCAGCTGAAATAAACCCAGTGATGCATACAGGGAGAGCTTGAGCACATGGAGGAAGGCTTCGTTCGCGGCTCTGGTAGCGATGAGTTCCTGATTGTCCAGACCACAGCGAAAATAGAACCCGTTAAACAGGACGCCAACCGCACCAGTCAGACCAGAAATGAAGCCAGCTAAAAAGCCGACCGATCTGATTTGCCATGATGGAATAGTGAGCAATGCGGATGAGGCAGGTTTTGATTTCTGCTTTCTGAAAAGCAAAGGAAGATTGGAGATCAGAAACAGGCCCATGCACAATTCTAGATACATCGGCTCCAGATAACTCAGCAGCTTCGCGCCTAGAACCACTCCCACTATCGCCGTCGGCAAGAACAGCCTCGCCATATCCCAACGGATGGCATTGAAAAATATCCAGATTCTGGAGATTGAGCTCGCTGCTGTTCCAAGGGTCAGCGCCGCCGGCACCTGGCTGACCGGAAGATAATAGCCAAGAAGCGGGATCAGCAGTAATCCGGCGCCGCCGCCACAAATGACACTGAGAGAAAACGCGACAAACGATGCGGCAAAGAGAAATAAATAGATCATGGGATCGTCGACCTGCGAAACGTAAATTGTACGTCAGGGGCACGAAACCTTCAACAAGGCTACAAACCTTCAACAAGACCATGGGTAAGGGGTGAAGGACCTGACTTACCTTCATCCTGCGACAGGCAGGTCACCGGACACGACGGGTCCGTCCGGGTGCGGGTCAACGCCATCACCTTCGGCACATTACCAGGCGAAGCTGCCAGATGACGCTATAATGTCTTCGATCGAAGCATCTCCTCGGGCTCGATCCGAGGATGGATGACTTGTTCGCGTGAAAAGAAAGCATCAAGGCGACGAGTTCGCTTCTGTTCAGTCAGAGCGAATTGCTCCAAGGAGCACCGAAGGTCGAGCGGACGCTACTGTCCCGCCAGCTTGTCGGCGAAGTAGCCGATGGTTCTGCGGTAGACCTCGGAGCGATTCCACTCCCGCATCACTTCGAAATTGGGTGACCCCTGATGATAGTCGCCGCCGGCCTTCCAGCCGTTGACCTTCAGCAGGTTCGCCGTCGAGGCCAGCACATCCGGTACGGAATGACGCAGGTCGACATGGCCGTTGCCGTCGAAATCGACACCGTACTTGATGTACGACGAGGGCAGAAACTGGGTCTGCCCGATCTCGCCCGCATAGGCGCCGACCATGTCGCTCAGGCGCAGGTCGCCACGCTGCACGATCCTGAGCGCCGCCAGAAGCTCGCGCTGGAACAGTTCGGTGCGTCTGCAGTCATGCGCCATCGTCGCGAGCACCCGAAACACCGGCAGCTTGCCCATGTCGCCACGGCCGAAATCCGTTTCCAACCCCCAGATCGCAACGATGATCTCCGGCGGCACACCGAACTGCTTCTCTATCCGCGACAGCAGCGAGCCATGACGCGCCAGCATCGCCTTTCCGCCCTTGATGCGGCCACCGGTGACGCGGGTCGCGACGTATTGCTCGAAGCTCTTGCGGAAAGTGCCGCGCTGCCGCCGGTCGAAGCTCAGCACGGCCTGATCCTGATGCACGCCGCCGAGCGCCTGCGAGATCACGCCCTGCGATACTCCATTCGCGGCGGCCTCCCGTGACATCGCCGCTACGAACGTGTCGAAGTCGCCCCCGCATTGCGCGGCTGACACGGCGGTCGATGCAAGGGGGGCGGCGAGAACGGCGGCGGCGAAAGCGACGGCGAAACGGATTTTCATTGCAAACCCTTTTTGCTGAATCGTCACGGCTTATAGCACGACTTTGGGGCGAGGCGGCATGGGCGCGGAGCCCGCCTCGTTCGCGCACAGAACCACGAACGTGGCGGCTGCGCCATCCGGACTTTCCAAGGACCGCCCGAGGCTCGCCCGTTCGCGTCAGAGAACAGCGCTCAATGCTTTTGCCAGAACACGAATCCGCTATGCTCCCCGCATGACCGACCCTGCCGCTTCGGCCTCGACGGCCTTCGACCTCTACTACCTGCAAAACGGCAAGCGCTTCTTCTGGCGCAATCCGAATCACGGCGTGACGCTGATCGACGCCGGACACGAGTCGGCCATTCTCTGGCACAATGAGGGTAAAGCGATCCGCAGGCTCTGGACCGACATCGCCTCCATCAACATGACCGCCGGCACCACGGGCAAGGAGATCGTCAACAATTGCCGCATCAATTTCCGCAACGGCCGCTTCCTCGTCGTCACCGACGGCGGCGCCTCCGGCGAGGTCGATCACGATCGCACGCCGATCTATCGCGACTTCGTTCGCGCGCTGCACCGCCGCCTTGCCCTCGCGCCTCCCGGCACCATCCGCTTTCTCGCCGGCGTTTCGCAGACACGCCACACCGTGATGCTGGTCACCGGCGTGATCGCGGGGCTACTGTTCATCGCCACGCCGCTGGTGCTGACGCTCTTCCTGCGCGACTGGCGCGCGCTCGGCCCGCTGGCGGCGGGCACGATGTTCGTCTGGCCGTTCTTCAAGGTGATCGGAGCCAACAGGCCGCGCGACTACGATCCGCACCACCCGCCGGGCGAACTGATGGACTGAAACACGTTCCGCCTCTGATGGAATCAGAAGCGATAACGCTCTAATTATCGAGGAAGCTCCGCAGCTTGCGTGACCGCGAAGGATGCTTGAGCTTGCGCAGCGCCTTGGCCTCGATCTGACGGATGCGTTCGCGCGTGACCGAGAACTGCTGGCCGACTTCCTCCAGCGTGTGATCGGTGTTCATGCCGATGCCGAAGCGCATGCGCAGCACCCGCTCCTCGCGCGGCGTCAACGACGCCAGAACCCGCGTGGTCGTTTCGCGAAGGTTGCTCTGGATCGCAGCATCAATGGGAAGCACCGCGTTCTTGTCTTCGATGAAATCGCCGAGGTGTGAGTCTTCCTCGTCGCCGACCGGCGTCTCCAGCGACAGCGGCTCCTTGGCGATCTTGAGAACCTTGCGCACTTTCTCCAGCGGCATTCCGAGCTTTTCGGCCAGTTCCTCCGGTGTCGGCTCGCGGCCGATCTCGTTCAGCATCTGGCGCGAGGTGCGCACGATCTTGTTGATGGTCTCGATCATGTGCACGGGAATGCGGATGGTGCGGGCCTGATCCGCGATCGAGCGGGTGATCGCCTGCCGGATCCACCACGTCGCATACGTCGAGAACTTATAACCGCGACGATACTCGAACTTGTCCACCGCCTTCATCAGGCCGATATTGCCTTCCTGAATCAGATCAAGGAACTGCAGGCCGCGGTTGGTGTATTTCTTGGCGATGGAAATGACGAGGCGCAGGTTCGCCTCCACCATTTCCTTCTTGGCCTGGCGCGCCTCGCGCTCGCCTTTCTGCACGCCCTGCACGATCTTGCGAAACTCACCGATCTCAAGCCCGGTCAGCGCCGCGAGCTGCTGGATCTCGCCGCGCAGCTCCTTGATGCGGTCCTTTTCGTGGTGAACGAAATTCTTCCAGCCTTTCGCGGAGAGTTTCGACACCCGGTTGAGCCAGCGAGGATCGAGCTCCGAGCCCTGGTAGTTCCGCAGGAAATCCTCGCGGGCGACGCCGTGGCTGTCACCGAGCCGCAAAAGACGCCCCTCGAACGAGACCAGCCTTTTGTTGATGTCGTAAAGTTGCTCGACCAGCGAATCGATACGCGCCTGATTGAGGCGCAGCGATTTCACCTCGACGATGATCTCATCCTTCAGCTTCTTGTAGCGGCGCTCCTGGTTCGGCGAGAGCGATTCATTCTGAAGCTGGTTGGAGATGTCGGCTTCCTGCAGGCGGCGCAGCTTCTTGTAGCTGTCGGCGATCTTGTCGAATGTTTCCACCACCTTCGGCTTCAACTCGGCTTCGATGGCCGCAAGCGACATCTGATTGTCGAAGTCGTCCTCCTCCATCTCGCCTTCCGCGGCCGCACCCGGAATCTTCTCGTCCCGGTCGGCAGCCCCCGCCGGCGCGGCGCGCGCGGCACGGAACGGCGTCGGAGATGGCGGCGCCGAAGGAGGCGCGTTCACCGTGGCTTCAACGCCGCCCTCGCCCGAGGCGGCATCGGAAGCGTCAGCCGACAACGGCTGGCCGCCGGGGCCGCCCGGCGCGCCGAGCAACGCCGGGTTCATGCTGCTCTTGGCCTCGGGTCCGGCATAGGTCGCCTCGAGGTCGATGATGTCGCGCAGGAAGATCTTTCCTTCGTTGAGTTCGTCACGCCAGATGATGATGGCCTGAAAGGTCAGCGGGCTTTCGCATAGCCCTGCGATCATCGCCTCGCGGCCGGCCTCGATGCGCTTGGCGATGGCGATTTCGCCCTCGCGCGACAGCAGTTCGACGGTGCCCATCTCCCGCAGATACATGCGCACGGGATCGTCGGTGCGCTCGCCCGGTTCCGACTTCTTGACCTCGGTGACGGCCTTCTGCGTGACCTCGACCAACTCGTTGTCTGTCTCTTCGTCAGCCTCTTCCTTGTTCTCGTCCTCGCTGTCGGCATCCTCGGATTCCGACACATTGATGCCCATGTCCGAGAGCATCGACATGATGTCCTCGATCTGCTCGGGCGAGGTGGTGTCGGACGGCAATACTTCATTGAGCTGGTCGAAGGTGACGAAGCCGCGCTTCTTCGCCTGCTTGATCATCTTCTTGACGGCGGCGTCGCTGAGGTCGAGCAACGGCGACGGCGCGTCCGCGGTATCCTTTTCGGGAGCATCCGCGGCCTTGTCATCTTTTTCCTTTTCCCTGACCTGCAGCGTCTTTGCCTTGCTCGCCATTCACAGCTCCTGAAACGCACTCATCCGGAAGCGCGCCCGCTTCCCCGTGAAATCCCGCGCCGCGCCCGGCGCTCTTGATTTGCGTCACTCACGACGCATAAAGGGCGGCGCAAGCCTCTCGCCACCCCGTCAACCCTCTTTCGAATGATCGTACCGCGTTGGACTACGTGTCGGATGACCTAGGACATTTTCGCTTCTGATTGAATCAGAAGCGAACTCCAGATTGTTGTTTTGACGCGTTTTCTTCACGCGAACCGGTATCCACTTCGCTCGAAAACGCTATAGCCTGCCAGCCCTTGACTTTCAATTAACCCTGTTTGCCGCCAAACCCCGGATTTGGCGAGTCTTTATCACGGTTCCGAGCGCCACCGTCCCCGTATCATTTTATTTCAAAGGTTCCGCCCGACGCCCCCCATCCGCGCAGGCGGGCATTCCCTGACCGCCGGTTCGGCGAAATCCGGGCTCCCCGGAGTATTCCCTAAGTAAGAAGCGCGGTTGATGATACAAGCCGGTCCGCCGTAACTGCGACCGAAACGGTGCAGATGATCAGCCTTTTGTTTTCCGCAGAAGCAAAATAACGCCAAGCCGCTGCTTTTACTCAGCATCTCCCGTCCTTTATCTCTACCTTTGGCGGGTTGATGGACCCGGTTTCGTCCGCCGGGAACGTCGATCACGAGGCACCAACCACTCCGGAGAACGGCCGGATGCAGGCCAGCCCCATCCCGGCGGCCCCATCAACGGCGGAAATGGAACTTGATCCAGCACTGCCACAGGGCGGTGATAAGTCGTCATGATCGGGGGGCCTGGGCTGCTCATGCGGCAAGATGCATCGTACCGCCCTGGGGCGCCCAGATGCGAATGATGTCTTCCGCCCACTCCGACAAGGCCACCCCCTCTGCGCTAATACCCTCCTGTTCGGCGTGACCTTCCCGAACCAGATTCAGCAGACGCGCGACCGCAGATTCGTCGCCCTCCCCGGCGTCGAGCCTGGCCCCTTGAATGTCATCTTCCAACTGATGCCAATGCAGGATTCTGATGAAGTGATCCAGGCATGCCGAGACAAAATCAGGCGGCGGATCACGACTTAGAATTGGGAAGCGCTCGAACAGCCGATGCCCACGCTGTTTGCCGTCGCCAGCTTCGCCGTGGACTGTTTGCAGCGTTTCATAGAATTTGGGTTTGAGTTTCGTCCAAATATCTGCGACGGACAGCTTTGCGTCGGTAACCAACAACCGAAAGAGACTCGTCAAAAATCCATCGAATTCCTCGGGGAAATGCAGACGTTCTACTGAGTCCTGCTTATCCTCGAGCAGGTTGGGATACTCGACGAGCATCCCCAAAATGACCTTTTGCAGTCCCGAACGCTGATCCTCGCCGCGAATCCTGAGTTCGTTTCGAACAAATTTGGAGCCTGCTTCCTTGTGATTGCGGGACGGCCCGCGATTGACCTGCCAGAACAGGTTGGCGAGCTGCATCCGTGACGTTCTGAAGAAGGCCGTGTTGACGGCCTGATCCTGGATCGTCCGGACCAGCGCATAGAGCCTCTGCTCGAGCGCGGCCTGCTTGTCGGGCGTCCGCACGTCCTGACCATCGGTCTCGCGTTGCCAGAGCACATCCCATAGCGGCAAGGAGCCCGACAGAACGGTTCGGAAAGCCTCGACGCCCTTTTCCCGGATCAGGTCGTCAGGGTCTTTCTGTTCGTCCATGAACACGAAGCGGAAGGTTTTTCCGACGCGAAGCAAGGGCAGGATGCGGTCGACGGATCGATAAGCGGCCGCGACGCCCGCGCGATCGGAATCGAAGCAGACCACGGGCTCGGGAGACAACCGCCACAGGGTGGCGATCTGCTCTTCCGTGAACGCGGTGCCCATGGTGGCGACCACGGCCTTGATCCCCACCTGATAGACCGCGATGGCGTCCATGTAGCCTTCGACGGCAACGACCGAATTGGCCTCGTGCGCCGGCTGGCGCGCGCGGTGAAAGTTGAAAACCACCGAACCCTTGTGAAAGATCGGGGTCTCCGGAGAATTCAGGTACTTGGGCTGAACGTCCTTCCTGAGGGCCCGCCCGCCGAAGCCGACGAGACGGCCGCGCTGATCATGGATCGGAATCATGATCCGGTCGCGGAATCGATCGTAAGGGACGGGAATGTCGTCGCCCGCGATCAGCAGGCCAGCCTCGATCATGTCCGCGACCGGAACGCCTTTCGATCCCAGATATTCCTTCAATGCGAAGCGATCGGCGGTCGCATAGCCAATCCGGAACTCGACAATACTGGAGGAGGCGATGGCGCGGTCCGACAGGTAGCCGCGCGCCTGCGCTCCGGCGCGCGAGGCGAGGTTCTGCTCGAAATATTTGGCCGCGAGCTCCATCACCTCGAACAGGGATTTCTGCCGCTGCTCCCGCTGCTCGTCGTCCCGCGAGTTGCGCGGCAGCGGAAGCCCCGCCATCGCCGCAAGCCGCTCGACCGCTTCGGGAAAGGAAACGCCCTCGGTCTCCATCACGAAGTCGAAGATGTTGCCGTGCTTGCCGGTGGAGAAGTCGTGATAGAACTGCTTCTGGTCGTTCACGGTGAACGACGGCGTCTTTTCCTGCTGGAACGGCGACAGTCCTTTGAACTCGCGCCCCGCCCGTTTCAGTTTCACGCGCCGGCCGACAACTTCCGAAACCGGAAGGCGGGCCTTGACCTCATCAATAAAGCTGGGCGGGAACCGCATGCGCCATCTCATTCAATCTCGACGGCGGGTATAATTGCCTGCCGCCGCCCGGGCGAATCAACTACGCGCCTTTTAAGTATGTACTTTTAAGTATGTACCTTGTTCGTTCTCAGATTATCCCCACTGCTCCAGATGTCCACAGGCACCAAAGTAAAATGACGTTCACGATCTTCACCGGCGGCGACAGCGGCGCCTGGAACATCCTGTCCGTCGTTCCCGTCATCGGCGAAAGCCTCATGCCGGCGTCTCATCTGGCGATCGCGCCCAGCGCCTCGCTGAGCGACCCCTCCGCGACGCCGTGGCAGCTTCGCGGCGTCACCAGTCACGTGCGCTATGTCGAACGCGCCGAGAAGATTGCGCTGACCTCGGTGCAGGCCGGGCTGGGACGCGCTGAGGCGACCCGCGCGGCGCTGATTCCCATCAGGAAGTCGGCCGCATGGTGGGAGATGACGCAGGACGAACGGCGAAAGGTCTTCGAGGATAAATCCCGTCACATCGCCGCCAGTCTCAAATATCTGCCCGCCATCGCGCGGCAGCTCTATCACTGCCGCGATATCGGCGAGCCCTTCGATTTCCTGACCTGGTTCGAATACGCACCTGAACACGCAACGATGTTCGAAGACCTCGTCGGCATCCTGCGCGCGACGGAAGAATGGACTTATGTGGAGCGCGAGGTCGATATTCGATTGGCGCGCGCGATATGACGGCCATTGATGCGCAGCCGGCCATCATCGCCCTGCATGAACCGCCCGTCATCGAACGCAACGTCTGCGGCGCTTCGCCCTTCCTGCTCACCTGCGACCACTATGGACGCTTGATACCCGACGCGCTCGGCGATCTCGGTCTGGCGGAAAGCGAGCGGCGGCGGCATATCGCGTGGGATATCGGAATCGCCGGCGTCGCCGAGCGGCTTTCCGAGGCTCTCGGCGCTCATCTGATCGCGCAACGCTACTCGCGGCTGGTGATCGACTGCAACCGGCCGCCCCATGTCGCAAGCTCGATTCCGGCTCTCAGTGACGCCACGGTCATCCCGGGCAATGAACGCCTTTCATCGACCGAGGCCGACGCGCGGCGGCGCGCGATCTTCGAGCCCTATCATCGCCGGATAGCCGATGCGATCGACGAGCGGCTGGCCAGGAGCCGTCCCACCATCCTGGTTTCGCTGCACAGCTTCACGCCGGTCTATGCAGGGGTCGCACGGCCATGGCATGTCGGCACCCTCTATCACCACAGTCTGGTGTTGCCACCGCTGTTGCTGTCGTGGCTGCGCGCCGAGGGTGATCTCGTGGTCGGCGACAATGAACCCTATGCGGTGAGCGACCTCACCGACTACACCATTCCGGTGCATGGCGAGACGCGCGGGTTGCTGAACAGCGGCATCGAAATCCGGCAGGATCTGATCGGTGACGACGCCGGGCAAGTCACATGGGCGGATCGGATAGCGCGCGTTCTGCGCGAGGTCGAGGCGACGCTGATCGCATCGCAATCATTATACGCATAAGATTCCTCACGTTGCTGACATCGCGAGGAGTGGCGGCGAGACGAAGCAATCCAGTTCGGGTTCTCGACAATGGATTGCTTCGCTCGCGATGGCCGTTCCGTTTGGCGATAGCATTTTCGAGCGAAGCATGTCCTCGGGCTTGAGCCCTAAGGATGGATGACCTGTTCGCGTGAAGAAAACGCGTCGAAGCCTCTAGATGCGTCCCATCAGGATCAGGATCAGCAGGATGACGATCACCAGCCCGAGGCCGCCGCCGCCGTAATAGCCCGTTCCGTAAAACGGCCCGCCGCCGACGCCGCTGAATCCGCCCAGCAACGCGATAATGAGAATAATCAGAATGATTGTGCCGATGCTCATCTCGTTCCTCGCTTAAGCTCAGTCGTTCATGAAAATGGCGAGGAGGATGATCAACGGAATCGGAAATCCCCGATAGTCAAAGCAAAGTCCGCGTCCCGAAGCCCGTCCGCCTCCTGTTTACAGAGGCGACAACGCAAGCGCTTGCGCGTCGTTCCCGTGCAGGAACCGAAGTATTTCTTCGGGGGACTGGAACTAATTCAGTTGTGCACAGGATTTCCGGGCCGCGCCCGGGCGTGGAGCTAACCCGTCAGCGCGGCCTTCACCACGCCGCTGGCCTTGCCGAAATCCATCTGGCCGGCGTATTTAGCCTTCAGCTCGCCGATCACCTTGCCCATGTCCTTGATGCCGCTCGCACCGGTTTCGGCAATGATGGCGGCAACGGCCGCCTTTACATCATCGTCGGACATCTGCTTCGGCAGATAGGCAGAGATGACGGCGATCTCGGCGCGTTCCTGCGCCGCCAGCTCCTCGCGGCCACCCTTTTCGTAAAGCTCCACCGACTCCTGCCGTTGCTTGATCATCTTCTGCAACAGGCCGAGCAGGTCGCCGTCCGCCAGCGGGGGCTTGCCCTGCCCGCGCGCCTCGATATCGGCATTCTTGATGGTGGAGTTGACCATGCGCAGCGTGGACAGCCTGCGCTCGTCCCTGGCCTTCATCGCCTCCTTGACGGCGTTGTTGATGTCATCGCGCAGCATCGGAAAAGCCTCCCCTCGCGGTGCCGGACACCGCCAAATCACGCATCGTTACGTTGCGTCGGAGGCAGATGTAGGCCGCACCGGCGCGCGAGACAACCGGCGTTTGACGCGGTGCGGGAGGGAAGCTATGTCATGCGCTCATGACCTCATCGGAAAACGCTTCAGCCTGGCCGGACCTCAAGCCGACGGCGCTTCTCGTGCTGGCCGACGGCACCGTCATCGAGGGCTTCGGCCTCGGGGCCGAGGGCCAGGCGGTCGGGGAAGTCTGCTTCAACACCGCGATGACCGGCTACCAGGAAATCCTCACCGATCCCTCCTATGCCGGGCAGCTCATCACCTTCACTTTCCCGCATATCGGCAACGTCGGCACCAACGACGAGGACATCGAAACCGTGAACATGGCGGCGACGCCGGGCGCGCGCGGCGTCATCCTGCGCAGCGCCATCACGTCGCCCTCGAACTACCGCGCAGCCAGGCATCTCGATGCGTGGCTGCGGGCGCGCGGCATCATCGGCATCTCGGGCATCGACACCCGAGCACTGACCGCGCTGATCCGCACCAAAGGCATGCCCAACGCGGTGATCGCCCACGCGAAGGACGGACATTTCGACCTTTATGGGTTGAAAAAGGAGGCGCGAGAGTGGCCCGGCCTCGAGGGCATGGATCTCGTGCCGATGGTGACATCGAGCCAGCGCTACACCTGGGACGAGACGCCGTGGGAGTGGAGCAAAGGCTTCGGCCGGCAGGACAGGCCCGAATTCAACGTCGTCGCCGTCGACTACGGCATCAAGCGCAACATCCTGCGCCTGCTCGCCGGCGAAGGCTGCAAGATCACCGTGGTGCCGGCGACCACGTCAGCGGAAGACATCCTGGCGATGAAGCCGGACGGCATATTCCTGTCGAACGGCCCCGGCGACCCGGCCGAAACCGGCAAGTACGCCGTGCCGATGATCCGCAAAGTGATCGAGTCGGGTACGCCGACCTTCGGCATCTGCCTGGGCCACCAAATGCTCGGCCTCGCGGTCGGCGCAAAAACCAAAAAGATGCACCAGGGTCACCACGGCGCCAATCATCCGGTCAGGAATGAGGCCACCGGCAAGGTGGAGATCACCTCCATGAATCACGGTTTCGCGGTGGACGAGACCACGCTGCCGGAGGGTGCAAAACAAACCCACGTATCGCTGTTCGACGGCTCCAATTGCGGCATCGAACTCGAAGGCAGGCCGGTGTTCTCCGTCCAGTATCATCCGGAGGCCTCACCGGGACCCCGTGACTCGCACTATCTGTTCAGGCGTTTCGCGGACCTGATGCGCGAGAACAAGCAGACCTGAGAGCGGCCAGGAGCAGGTTTGCTTTAGACGGAATCAGTACCCGTCATGCCCGGCTTTATGCTGGCCATGACTGATCCCAGAAGCGTCACACCTCGTTGTCGCCTTCCTGCCGACTGGCCTCGAACAGGAACCAGACGCGCCGCTCGGTCGCGTCGATGAAATTCTCGAGCAGGCTCGCGGTCGCGACGTCCTCGTGTTTGTCGCAGATATCATGGGCCTTGCGCATGGCCGCGGCGACTTTCTTGTTGTCGTTCATCAGTTCGCGCAGCATTTCCCGCGGCGGCACAAAACTCTCGTCGTTGTCTTCCAGGGTCTGCAGCTTGGCGATCTGGCCGATCGAGCGCAACGTGGTGCCGCCGATCTTGCGAACCCGTTCCGCGATCTCATCGGTCGTGCCGAATATCTGCTCCGATTGCTCGTCGAGCAGCAGATGGTAGTCGCGGAAATGGCGGCCGCTGACATGCCAGTGGAAGTTCTTGGTCTTCAGGTAAAGCGCGAAGGTATCGGCGAGGATCGCGTTCATGGCTGCCGAAATCTTGCTGACGCCTTCCTCGGAAAGATCGGTCGGCGTGTCGAGCTCCGGGTTCACTTTCCGCAAGGCGGAACTTTTGGCTTGGGTCATGATGCACCCTCCTGCTATGAAAACCGTCACAAGCTGACGATGGGAAAATTCCGCCGCGCGCCGAAAGCCCGTTTCGAACTCGGAAAACGCGCTGATCCACGACAAGTTCGCTAACGCCTGATTACGCGAGCGGTTCCGGACGCGGAACACAAAGATTGCCTGGGCCGTCCATGGATGACTGGATCGCTTATTACGACTCCGCCCACACGATCTACGTCAGCAGGCTGCATCGCGACGTCCATTTCCGGACCATCGCCCGGAACATCGTCAGCTACATTCCTTCGCAGGATTCCGTCGTCCTCGACTATGCCTGCGGCGAGGCGCTTTCCGCGGAAACGGTGGCGGATGCGTGCGGCCGGCTGATTCTCGCGGAGCCCGCGCCCGGCGTTCGCGGCCGGCTGGTGACGAGGTTCGCGCCCAACACAAAAATCGATGTGCGCTCGCTGGATGAACTCAGACACATTGATGAGGAATCCATTGATCTGGCGGTGATGAACTCGGTCGCGCAATATATGACGCCGGACGAACTCGATGCCGGCTTTGCCGTCGTCCGCCGCTTGCTCAAGCCGACCGGCCTGCTGGTGCTGGGCGATATCCCGCAGCCGCACGTCGGGTTGTCCGGCGACGTGATCGCACTGCTTCGCTTCGCGGCAAAGCATGGCTTCGTGAAGGACACCCTGCGCGGGCTGGTCCGCACGGCGATGTCCGTTTACCCGCAGCTCCGCCTAAGGATCGGGCTGCAACGCTACAGCGAGGCCGAGATGCTGGCCAAGCTCGCCGCCGCCGGAATGACGGCGATCCGGGCGCCGGTCAATATCGGCCACAACGCTTTGCGAATGACGTTCCTCGCCGGGAGGCCCGTCGAGGCCGACCGCGGCACGGCCGCCGCGCGATAGACGTGCCTGACGGGCAGTTAACGTTAAGCCACGGTAAGACTCGCCGCCAGACGATTATTACGGAATATTACTGGCGGCCCGGTGGCGGAAGTTCGACGCGGGAGCTGTGCAAAGCTTTTTATCCTGGTTCAAGTCCAGGCTGGGCCTCCAAACTTCTCCACAGTTCATGAACGTCCGACGTGACGCTCCCGCGCAAGCTCGGCAAGGGCACGCCTCCTCCGCGACAGGAAAGGCCCGCGACCGCGCGCTTCAAGTTTTCCTTACCAGCGTGCCCGTGCCGATGATGCAGGCGGTGGCGGCGATGCCGATACGGTGACGCCGGTAGAATCGCGGCTTAACCAGCCACGAGGGGCGAACGCGGTTTCCGGATACTCGGCGCCAACGCCGAGCCCGATCCAATGATGGGGAATACGCGCTTCCCGGCACACATGGGCGGCCGCGGGGAATGGAGCGGATTCGATGAATCGAACATCGGTCTGCGACCTGGAAGCCGCTGCTTTGCCACTAAGCTAAATCCGCGCAGACGCTCAATAGCATATCGCCGCCCCTCATGCGCCTGAAACCGGGATTAACCTTACACTGCACATTCGCTCTCCGGGTGGACACCGCGCTTTCGGTTTCCAAGCACCGGCAATAGCCGGTTGATCGGCAGCCTGAAGGTCTTTTCCGCCTTCGAAATCTGGTCTATAGCGCTTCCGAGCGAAGTGGATGACCTGTTCGCGTGAAGAAAACGCGTCAAATCAATATCTGAGAGCCTCGCTTCTGATTCCATTAGAAGCGAAAAGGCTCTAAACACACCTCGCGCGCGAAGATCGCGCTCTTGTTCAAGGGACGCGCCGCTCGCGCGTCCTTTTTTTGTGCCCGATTTCACCCTTTTGTGCCCGATCTTCACCCCTGGGACTTGATGCCTAAACGCACCGACATTTCGACCATTCTCATCATCGGAGCCGGTCCGATCGTCATCGGACAGGCCTGTGAGTTCGACTATTCCGGTACCCAGGCGGTGAAGGCGCTGAAGGAAGAGGGTTACAGGGTGGTCCTGGTCAACTCCAACCCGGCCACGATCATGACCGACCCCGATCTGGCGGACGCCACCTATATCGAGCCGATCACCCCGGAAATCGTCGGCAAGATCATCGAAAAGGAACGTCACGTCGTTCCCGGCGGCTTCGCGCTGCTGCCAACCATGGGCGGCCAGACGGCGCTGAACTGCGCGCTGTCGCTGCGCCGGCAGGGCACGCTGGATGATTTCGACGTCGAAATGATCGGCGCGACGGCGGATGCCATCGACAAAGCGGAAGACCGGCAACTTTTCCGCGAGGCCATGACCAGGATCGGCCTGGAGACGCCGAAATCGCGGCTCGCCAATGCGTCCGCGATGAAAAAGGCCGATCGCGACGCCTACCTCGCCGAAAAGGAAAAACTCTCCGGCGACGCGCTGGCCGAACTCGAGCGGCAATGGACACTCGGCGAGAGCGAGCGGCGCAAGCGGTACCAGCAGCAGGCGATGGCCGAGGCGCTGATGGCGCTGTCCGAGATCGGCCTGCCGGCGATCATCCGCCCCTCCTTCACCATGGGAGGCACCGGCGGCGGCATCGCCTATACGCGCGACGAATTCCTCGACATTATCGAACGCGGCCTGGATGCCTCGCCGACCAACGAAGTGCTGATCGAAGAAAGCGTGCTCGGCTGGAAAGAGTACGAGATGGAGGTCGTCCGCGACAAGAAGGACAACTGCATCATCATATGCTCGATCGAGAACCTCGATCCGATGGGGGTGCATACCGGCGACTCCATCACGGTGGCGCCGGCACTGACGCTGACCGACAAGGAATACCAGGTCATGCGCGACGCCTCGCTGGCGGTGTTGCGCGAGATCGGCGTCGAGACCGGCGGCTCCAACGTGCAGTTCGGCGTCGATCCTGTCAGCGGGCGCATGGTTATCATCGAAATGAACCCGCGGGTGTCGCGGTCCTCGGCGCTGGCGTCAAAGGCGACCGGCTTCCCCATCGCCAAGGTCGCGGCGAAACTCGCGGTCGGCTACACGCTCGACGAGATCGCCAACGACATCACCGGTGGCGCGACACCGGCATCGTTCGAGCCCAGCATCGACTACGTCGTCACCAAGATTCCGCGTTTCGCGTTCGAAAAATTTCCCGGCGCCTCAACCACGCTCACCACCTCGATGAAATCGGTCGGCGAGGTGATGGCGATCGGCCGCACGTTTCAGGAAAGTCTCCAGAAGGCGCTGCGCGGACTGGAGATCGGCCTCACCGGCCTCGATGAAATCGATATCGAGGGCATGGGCAGGGGCGACGACAAGAACGCGATCCGCGCCGCGCTGGGCACGCCGACCCCCGACCGCCTGCTGCAACTCGCGCAGGCGATGCGGCTCGGCTGGACCGACGAGGAAATCTTCAGTTCCTGCAAGATCGACCCCTGGTTCCTCGCCGAACTGCGCGGCATCGTCGAGATGGAGAACAAGGTCCGCACCCACGGCCTGCCGGGTAACGCCTTCGGGATGCGTACACTCAAGGCGATGGGTTTCTCGGACGCGCGGCTCGCGGTGCTCTCCGGCAGGACCGAGGCGGAGGTCAAAGCGCTTCGCCGCACCCTCGGCGTGCGGCCGGTCTACAAGCGCATCGACACCTGCGCCGCGGAATTCGCCTCGCCGACCGCTTACATGTACTCAACCTATGAAGCGCCGTTCGCGGGCGCGGCCGCAGACGAAAGCGCACCATCGGACAGGACGAAGGTCGTTATCCTCGGCGGCGGCCCCAACCGCATCGGCCAGGGAATCGAGTTCGACTATTGCTGCTGCCATGCCTGCTTCGCACTGTCGGACGCTGGCTTCGAGACCATCATGGTCAACTGCAACCCTGAAACGGTCTCGACCGACTACGATACCGCCGACCGGCTCTATTTCGAACCGCTGACGGCCGAGGACGTGCTGGAGATCATCGACACCGAACGGCAGAACGGCACGTTGCACGGCGTGATCGTGCAGTTCGGCGGCCAGACGCCGTTGAAACTTGCCCACGTCCTGGAAGCGGCAGATGTGCCGATCCTCGGCACTTCGCCCGAGGCCATCGACCTCGCGGAGGACCGCGACCGGTTCAAGCGCATCCTCGACCGGCTGAAACTGAAGCAGCCGAAGAACGGCATCGCCTATTCGGTGGAGCAGGCGCGGCTGGTGGCCGCCGATCTCGGCCTGCCGCTGGTGGTGCGCCCTTCCTATGTGCTGGGCGGCCGCGCCATGCAGATCATCCGCGAGGACAGCCAGCTCGGCGACTATCTGCTCGAGACCCTGCCCGAACTGGTGCCGGCCGACGTCAAGGCCCGCTATCCGAACGACAAGACCGGCCAGATCAATACCGTGCTCGGCACCAACCCGCTGCTGTTCGATCGCTATCTCTCCGACGCCACGGAGATCGACGTCGATTGTCTCGGCGACGGCAAGGACACTTACGTCGTCGGTATCATGGAGCATATCGAGGAGGCCGGCATCCACTCCGGCGACTCGGCCTGCTCGCTGCCGCCGCGCTCGCTCGACGCGGCCACGATCGCCGAACTGGAGCGGCAGACCCGCGAACTCGCGCTCGGTCTTGATGTCGTCGGTCTGATGAACGTGCAATACGCCATCAAGGATGGCGAGATCTATGTGCTGGAAGTCAACCCCCGCGCCTCTCGCACGGTGCCGTTCGTCGCCAAGGTGATCGGCCTTCCCGTCGCCAAGATCGCGGCGCGGATCATGGCCGGCGAGAAGCTCGCGGGTTTCAAGCTCAAGCCGCAGCGGCTAGGTCATGTCGGAGTCAAGGAATCGGTCTTCCCCTTCGCCCGTTTTCCGGGCGTCGACACCGTGCTCGGCCCTGAAATGAAATCGACCGGCGAGGTGATGGGCATCGACCGCTCCTTCGAAATCGCCTTCGCCAAGAGCCAGCTTGGCGGCGGCACGCATCTGCCGCGCAAGGGCACGGTGTTCGTCTCGGTCCGCGAGACCGACAAGATGCGCATCCTCGCGACGGTGAAGCTGTTGGCGTCTGTCGGCTTCAGGGTGATAGCGACGTCGGGAACGCAACGCTACCTGACCGACAGCGGGGTTTCGGCCGAAAAGATCAACAAGGTTCTGGAGGGCCGCCCGCATATCGTGGACGCTATCACCAACGGCGAGGTGCAACTGGTGTTCAACACCACCGACGGGCCGCAGGCGCTGGCTGACAGCCGCTCGCTGCGGCGCGCTGCCCTCTTGCATAAAGTGCCGTACTACACCACTCTTTCGGGAGCCGTCGCCGCCGCGCAGGGTATCCGCGCCTATCTGGGCGGAGATCTTGAGGTTCGCACCTTGCAGAGTTATTTTTCCGAGACATAAGTGTAAGGCTTGAATCGGGCCTGATCGGCCCATAATCGGTCTGCGGGAACCCTGACGAAGCGGAACCTGCCGATTGCAGGGACGTTTTGCCCGACCGAGGACGGTCGGGACGGATGCTCATTGCCTATAGCGTTTTCGAGCGAAGCATGTCCTCCGGCTTGAGCCCTAAGGATGGAAACCGGTTCGCGTGAGGAAAACGCGCCAAACAACAATCTGGAGCTTCCCTTCTGATTCAATCGGAAGCGATAATGCCCTGGACGAGCCTGAAGCGATCTTCTGAGATCGCACTGGAATCTATAGAGTTTCAAACGCCCTTGATTACGGATTCTCACCAAAGAAGCCGCAAAGATAGGCGAGCGTCGGAATCGAATGTGAGGCGAATGCGGATTTCGCGGCCGGGTTCCGGACGGAAAGCCGCTTCGCGCAACGCGGCAGCGCTGCCGATGAAGCGAAGGACGAAGTGAGATGGTCGAGAAGGTTCCGATGACCCGAGGCGGGCACGCCGCCCTCGCAGACGAACTGAAGAAGCGCCAGTCGGTGAACCGGCCGCGCATCATCGAGCAGATCGCCGAAGCGCGCGCGCATGGCGACCTTTCGGAGAATGCGGAATATCACGCCGCGAAAGAAGAGCAGTCGCACAATGAGGGCCGCATCGCCGAGCTTGAAGACAAGCTGGCGCGCGCCGACATCATCGACGTCAGCAAGCTTTCCGGTGACACCATCAAGTTCGGCGCCACCGTCACGCTGATCGACGAGGACACCGACAAGAAGGCGGTGTGGCAGATCGTCGGCGAGGCCGAAGCCGACGCCAAGCAGGGCCGCATTTCAATCACCTCGCCGCTGGCGCGCGCGCTGATCGGCAAGAAGAAAGGCTCCTCCGTCGAAGTGGTCGCGCCCGGCGGCGCCAAGGCCTATGAGATCGCGAAGGTCGAATGGCGGTAGCGCAGGATTGAGTATAGTCTCCCGCGCTGTTGTCGCGGATAAACGGATATCCTAAGCGGATTCTGAATGTTCCGAGTCCGGAACAATTCGACGAGGTGGGTGTTAGATATCGCCGGCCCTCGCCAGCGCGTGGCCGGCGTTTTTCTGCGATGTCGCCAATCGGGGGGGAGCACGTCATGGATCAAATTTTCGCCAAATGGCAGCCCATCGTCCTCAGTCTGCTTCGGTTCATGAGCGGACTTCTGCTCATGCAGCATGGCACCGCCAAACTCCTGGGTTTTCCGTCACTGCCGATGTTCGCGGATCTGCAGGTGGCGTCGCTGGTTGGGGCTGCCGGAATCATCGAACTGGTCGGCGGCGGGCTGCTGGTCGTCGGGTTGTTCACGCGGGCCGCGGCGTTCATTACGTCAGGCATGACGGCCGTCGCCTACTTCATGGTCCATGCGCCCAAGACCTTCATGCCCATCGCCAATGGCGGTGAACTGGCGGCGCTGTATTGCTTTGTTTTCTTCTACCTGGTGTTCGCCGGCGGTGGCCCGATCAGCCTCGATAAGGTGCTTTTCAACAGGAGTTGAAACCGATCCGGCCTTGTTCAGCCCGGCATCTTCAGTTCCAACGGCACCGCAGGGGCGTATTTTGAACTGTGAAGCACCAGCGAGGTCCGCACGTTCCGTACATGCGGCGCTGCGGTGAGATGCGCGACGAAATCCTGAAATGTGGCCATGTCGGGCGCCACACATTTCAGGATGAAGTCCACCTCGCCCGACAGCATCCAGCACTCACGCACGAGCGGCTCACCGCGCACGAATTCCTCGAACGCGCGCAGGTCGGCATCCGCCTGACTGGACAGATGCACCGATGCAAAAACCGTAACCTCGAAACCGAGCCGCTGCGGATCGAGCAGCCCGCGGTATCCCTGAATATAGCCCTCTTCCTCCAGCGTCCGGACCCGGCGCAGGCACGGCGGCGGCGAAATGCCGACCCGTTTCGCCAGTTCGACGTTGGTGATCCGGCCGTCGGCCTGAATCTCGCTGAGGATTTTAAGGTCGATCTGGTCCAGACTCTTCGTCACGCCATCCAAATCCCGACAGCCGGGCCATTGCATCCCCGGCAAAACCCTCATTAACGCAGGTCGGGTTGCTTACGCAATTTTATTACACGAATCCGCACTTGCGCCTTTATAGCGTTTTCGAGCGAAGT
>NZ_BJNF01000013.1 GCF_006539545.1 Nitrobacter winogradskyi | reverse complement strand
CGCTTCTGATTCCATCAGAAGCGAGGCTCTATAGTTTGTTTCAACTGCGTTGAATCAGGCTCGACGCTTATATTTTTTGTTTGAGCATGATCTTCTCCGAAAACCGGTCTCCACTTTTCGGGATCATGCTCCAGAGGAATTTTTCCGGCGGAGGGTTGCATTTTTCGCATGGCGAGGCAGATATGCATAACGTCATTCTGACGCTTCATGTCCTGGCTTCCCTGCCGGCATTCGCCAAGCAGCCGGCCGCCAGTTTTCGCCAGAGGTCCGCTCACCCATGCCCGCCCCCATCCACGCCAAGGTTGTCATCATCGGCTCCGGTCCGGCGGGCTATACTGCGGCGATCTACGCGGCGCGCGCCATGCTGGAGCCGGTGCTGATCCAGGGCATCCAGCCGGGCGGCCAACTCACCATCACCACCGACGTTGAAAATTACCCCGGCTTCGCCGACGTGATCCAGGGGCCGTGGCTGATGGAACAGATGGAGAAGCAGGCGGCGCATGTCGGCACCCGAATCGTAACCGATACGGTGAATTCTCTCGATGTGTCGCAGCGGCCCTTCCGCCTGACCTGCGACAGTGGCGAGGTCTATCTTGCCGAAACCGTGATCCTCGCCACGGGCGCGCAGGCACGCTGGCTCGGGCTGCCATCCGAGGACGCGTTCAAGGGATTCGGTGTCTCGGCTTGCGCGACCTGCGACGGTTTCTTCTATCGCGGTAAAAACGTGATCGTGATCGGCGGCGGCAACACAGCGGTCGAGGAAGCGCTCTTCCTGACCAATTTCGCCTCGCAGGTCACCCTTGTACATCGCCGCGATCACTTCCGCGCCGAACGCATCCTGCAGGATCGCGCTTTCAAGCATCCCAAGATCAAGGTGATCTGGGACAGCGCCATCGACGAAATCTGCGGCAGCGAGGATCCGCCCAAGGTCACCCATGTGCGGCTGAAGAACGTCAAGAGTGGCGAACTCACCGAGGTCGAGGCCGATGGCGTATTCATTGCGATCGGCCACGCGCCTGCGACCGAACTGGTGACGGGCAAGGTCAAGCTGAAGCCGTCGGGCTACGTCGAAGTTGCGCCGAACTCGACGGCGACGTCCGTGCCGGGGCTGTTCGCCGCCGGCGATGTCGCGGATGAAGTCTATCGCCAGGCCGTGACGGCCGCCGGCCTGGGTTGCATGGCCGCGCTGGAAGCCGAACGGTTTCTCGCCGCGCACGCGGGTGACCGCGCGGCGGCAGAATAGCGCGGTCCGCGACATGGATTGGGACAAGCTAAAGGTATTTCACGCCGCGGCCGAGGCCGGAAGCTTCACACACGCCGGTGAACAGCTCGGACTGTCGCAGTCCGCCGTATCGCGGCAGGTCGGCGCGCTGGAGCAGGAACTCTCGGTGCCACTGTTTCATCGTCATGCGCGAGGGTTGATCCTGACCGAGCAGGGCGACCTGCTATTTCGCACCGCGCATCAGGTCTTCATGCAGCTGCAGGCGGCGCGCGCCAAGCTCGCCGACAGCCGGGAACGGCCAAGCGGCGACCTTAAGGTGACGACCACGCTTGGAATCGGTATCAACTGGTTGATTCCGCGGCTTGGCGAATTCACCTCGCTGTATCCGGATATCAGAATCTCACTGGTTTTGACCGACGAAGAGCTGGATCTGTCGATGCGGGAAGCCGATATCGCGATCCGCACATACAAGCCGACCCAACCCGACCTGATTCAGCGCAAGCTGTTTGCCATATGTTTTCATGCCTATTGTTCGACCGAATACGTCAAGCGCTTCGGCACCCCGCGAACGCTTGAGGAACTCAATGGACATCGCATCATCCTGCTCAACGAGACGCAGGCCTCGCCTCATCTCCAGAACCGCAACTGGCTGATCGAGGCCGCCCGCAACCGATCGGGGCCGCACGAGCCCTATTTCACTGTCAACAACATCGTGGGCCTGTTCAGCGCCTGTCAGCAAGGTCTCGGCATAGCCGCGCTGCCGGACTATCTGGTCGGCGAGAACAATCTCCTGGTGCAGTTGTTCGGCGAATCCGACTCGATTCAGCTCGATACATATTTCGTGTATCCTGAAGAGTTGAAATCTGTCGCGCGGGTTCAGGTTTTCCGCGACTTCGTCGTCAGCAAGGCGCAACGCTGGCCGTCGTGATCGGAGCAATTCCCCGCCCCTTTCGGGGCCGGCGCGTCCGACACGCACGGCGCGGCGGGTTGCACCCCAAGGATGGGCTTGGCTCGACGACGCTACAGTGGAAAGACAAACGCGCGAAATCCGCGCGCTTTATCATCGAGCATTGAGCAGCGATCAGGCGGCGTGCTTGTGCATGGTTCCGCCCGAGGGCGCAGCCCCGCGGATCGCCTTGACGGAGCGTTCGATCGCCGCCCACAGGCGTCCGATCTCCGAAGCCGCGCGGCCCTGGGAATCATACTCGCGCGCGCCTTCGCCATGCGCCAGCGCCAGCAGCAGGTCGGCGCGATTGGTAATCTGGCCGCTCCAGACCGGAGCGCGGAATTTCGCCAAGGCCTCCCGCGCAATGGTAACGATCGGACTCTCGGAGCCGTCGCGCATCGCCGGCGCACCATTGATGACAACCGCATAAGGCCTGCGCGCGGATCGGCAGCTCTGAATGGTGCCCTGAACAGCGTTCACGTCGAACACGCCGGGCCGCGCGGGAATAACAACCATCGTCGCATTCCGGATGGCGTCATCGACGACGGCCGACAGGTTCGGAGGCGTGTCGATAAAGACCCACTCGACGCCGTCACGCTTCGCGGCGTTGATGATTTCGGTGACGGACCGATTGGCTGTCCGGATCGGAGGTTCGTTCGTGCCGCGCAGCTTGTGCCAAAGCGTCAGCGACCCCTGCGGATCGGCATCCACCAGCAGGCAGGGCCTCGAGGCCTTATGAACTTGCGCAGCAAGATGCGCGGCCAGGGTACTCTTGCCTGAGCCGCCCTTACGCGATGCGAAAACAATAACGTTCATACCTTGGTCTCCCGATTGACCCAGGAGAATAAAATGAATCAGCATACTGATTCGTTAAAGACAAAATTTACCGTCAATCGCCGCCACGCGGCCGTTTTTCGCGCGTTTCGGGCATTTTAACCACATCTGGTCCGGTCTCCGGCGGAACCCGATGCGGATAAACCTCCGAAAATGAACAGTTGCGAAGCCTTACAAAAAGCGTTTCGCAGCTTTGCGCTCCAGCCATTTGCGCTCGATCCAGCCGAGCATCCGCGCCATCGGTCCTTGCAGGAACGGCAGATCCTGCGCGATCAGGATGAGGCCGAGCGGCAGCATCCACAGTCCGAGAACCGGCAGAAAGCTGAAGATTCCGCCGAGGATCAGCAGGATCGCCAAGGGAATGCGAACCAGCCGCGAGGACGGCTTGCGCACCCAGCCTATGAATCTCGCGAATCGTGGCGGCAGCTTACCCTCGAACCAGGCAAGATGCCGATCCAGTTCCGCGCGGTGATCCTTGCTCACTGTTCGCTCCATGACAGAGAGATGTTGACTTGTCACAGCGCGACAAGGCGGCGCGATGTCGCGCAAATGTCTTCCGGAAAGGCTCCCGATCGCTTGGTCGCCTCGTTTGGATTCAATCGAAACAAAATGGCTCAATAAAGTTTCGAGCGAAGCATGTCCTGGCAACCCGAGCATGGATGATCGCGTGAAAAGCGCCAGTCCAGATCATAAAGCCGCTTCTAGAATCCGAACGTCCAGACCACGCCTACCACCGCCAGCGTCAGGAAAGCGCTGAGCGTCCAGCTAAGGGCGTAGTCCTTCTCCTCCGGCACGATCCCGCGCATGTCATCCACCGCGCCGTGGATGGGACGCCCAAGATGTAGATCGGTCATGACAACCTCCCGTGCGGACATTGCCGCAAGACTCCAATGGCGGAAGGGCAGGAGGAGTTCCCCTCAGGCTGCAAACATCTGAATTTTCCCCGCGCGATGCCACCTGGCTTGACGGCGCGGCACACAACGGTCATGCGTAGCGTGTCAGTCGGCCGGACGGCCGCTCCAGCTGCTGCCGAAAGGCTTGCGGGAGAGGAAAGTCCGGGCTCCATCGACATACGGTGCCGGATAACGTCCGGCGGGGGCGACCCCAGGGACAGTGCCACAGAGAACGAACCGCCGCGTCCACTCTCTCTTCGCTTGCCGGGGAGAGAACAGTGTGGAGCGGTAAGGGTGAAAAGGTGCGGTAAGAGCGCACCGCGTCTCCGGCAACGGAGACGGCATGGTAAACCCCACCGGGAGCAAAACCGAATAGGGACAGCATAGCGAGGGGTTCGCCTTGGCGATAACACCGCAGGGCCATGTCGGGCTCGCTGTCCGGGTAGGTTGCTTGAGGCAACGTGCAAACGTTGTCCCAGAGGAATGGCCGTCACGTACCGCGTGCGCAAGTGCGCGGGGCCCTACAGAACCCGGCTTACAGGCCGGCTGATAACCGCAAAGCGTTTGAACCGAAGTGAGCGCGCGGTTCGCTGAGAAACGCCTGTTCCAGCGAATGAGGGGTTCGGCGCGCCGGACCCCTCGCCAGTCCCGAGCGCGACCGCTCCCGCTAGATCACGATGGTTTT
>NZ_BJNF01000012.1 GCF_006539545.1 Nitrobacter winogradskyi | reverse complement strand
CGGAAAACCGCTACACACTTTTCCTCATCCCGCTCTATTCGTCGTAATCCGCCTCGCTGGCGAAATTGTGCGAACGGTTCTTGCTCCCGCCCAGCGATCCCGTGACAGCGGGCTCGCGGCTGGCATACGAACCGCGGCCTGCGCGCGCGGCCATTTCCTCGCCCGAGACCGGAGCGGGCTTGCAGACCGTGCGGCGACTGGCGCGGCGCATCAGATCAACATGGATATGATTGTAGTGGTAGATGTTGGAGCCGGGCGCCAGCACCGTGGTGAAGCGCTGACAGGCCGACGACGCCACCTCCCGAAGAAAACCCTGTTCCTCCGGCAGGCCCTTCCAGCCGCGCTGCACCGAAACGTAGCGTCCATCCGCCAACGTGAACCCCGCGATATCCAGCGCATTGCCGAACGCGTGCTCGGAAATGCGCGCGCGCGGATTGCCGTTCATGCCGCGGCAGGAATAGGCCGAGATCTGCTTGATCTCGGCTACGCGCGCGCCGAACCAGCGCATCGACGCCGGCTGCACCGCGTCCGCCAGCCAGCGATCGAGCGCCGAGACGATCGGGCAGGCAAGCGTCGCGGACGGCTTCACCGTGACAGGACCGACCGCGCTGGTGACAACCCCGCGCGCAGGTCCGAGACGCAGCGATGGATCCTGTGAAGGCGTTGCGGGATATGCGGAGGGTTGCGCATAGCGATCATCCCTTGCCTCCGCCGGCAATTCGATCTGCTCATCGGCTGACGAATACGTCCCCGGCGCGGCCAGCGAAACCGGATCGCCCGATCCCTCACCCGGGCCGAGCTGACGAGCGGATGTTTCCGGATATGACGGCGGCCGATAGGCCGGCTGCGCGATCGGCCAGCGCGGTTCGCGGCCGACGGACGCGGGCGGCCTGAGATTCTCGTCGGCAAAGCCGTACGCCGACCCCTCACCGAGCGCCGAGACCTTCAACGGAAACTCCGCGCCGCAAATACCGGGACCATTGATCCGGCGGATGCGGACGAGATCGGAACTTTCCCTGACCACGCCGGATTTCAGACATGCGGCCTCAGCCTCGGTTCGCCAAGGTTCGCGCTCCGCAGTCTGAAAAAGGCCGCGCCCGCAACCGGCTAACGATACGAGGACGAGGGAGCCGACAAGATACAAGGCAACTCTGCGCGTCATCCGCGCACGTTCGGCGAATTTACTTAAATCTTCTTCAACATCTTGTTTTCATTCATTTTTAACCACGCCGCCGCGCCTTGCGACAGGGTCAAAACCGCGGGCTTCGGAACGTAATTGCAGATGTCGCATTAAGAACTAAAGGCATGGGAGGTCGTCGCATGACTTTCGCAGGCCGCATGAGCGTCATGACCGCCTATATCGCCCTCGCTTTCGTGGGCGCGATCGTGTTGGGCGTTTTCTAGCCCGTTACGGCTCACCCTCACCTTACCCCCGCCCTGCCGCGACCGCACGCGCTGGAATCCGGTATCCGCTGCCTGTAGCTTTATCCGCGGGGCAATTGAGTCGGAGAGCCAATGCGGTCCGGGTTCAGCTTCAAGACCATCCTGCTCGGCATCGGGATTCTTGCTGTCTCGTTTTTTGTCAGTCTCAAGGCCATGGACTGGCTGTCGCCGCACGCAATCGACAAGCCCGCGCTTGCGGCATTGCCGCCGCTGCCGCCAGTCAACCGCAGTTCAAGCATCGTCGTGCCGGTCAAGATACCGCTGACGCTCATCCGCGACGCCGCCGAGCGCGCGGCTCCGCATCATTTCGCCGGCAAGGCCGATAATCCGGCGGCGCAGATTCTCCAGAACGCTGACATCGGGTGGACCGCATCCCGCGGCGCGATCAGCGCCACGGGCGCCAATAACGTGCTGTCGCTGTCGACGCCGTTGACCGGCACCGTGAAGGTGACCGGATCGCTGTCGGCCAACGCCCAGGATGCGGTCGGCAACGCGCTCGCGGGTGTCCTTGGCGGCGACATCGCCAAGCATGTCGGCCGCGTGAACATCAAGAACCTGAACGCCAATGCCGAGATCAAGGGCAATGTCGTGATGGCGGCGCAACCGACGCTGGCCGGGAACTGGCGCATCGACCCCGGCATCACCGCACAGGTCAATCTTGGCGACACCAACCTCTCGGTTGCGGGCGCACGCCTCAATGTCCCCTCGCAGGTCAAGCCCGTCATCGACAAGGCGGTCAACGAACAGATCGCAATCCTGCAACAGCGCATTCGCAACGATCCCACGCTGGAGCGGGACGCACGGCGGCAGTGGACGCAAATGTGCCGCTCGATCCCGCTACAAGGTCCGGTGGGGATGCCGAAACTCCATCTCGAACTGAAGCCAGTTCGCGCCATCGCAGCTCAACCGCGCATCGATGCCAGAAACGTCACGCTGACAATCGGTGTCGAGGCCGAAACGCGGATCACGACCGCGGCAACCAAGCCGGACTGTCCGTTCCCCGCAACGCTTGTCCTCGAACCGGCGACGACGGGCAGACTGAACATCGGCGTTCCCATCGACATGACCTTCACCGACATCAATAAGATCATCGAGGCACAGCTCGCCGGCAAGACATTCCCCGAAGATGGCAGCGGCGCGGCTGATGTCACCGTCAAGCGGGTGAGTGTCGCGGCGGCCGGCGACCAGCTTCTGATCTCGCTTCTGGTTCATGCGAAGGAGAAGAAGAGCTGGTTCGGTTTCGGCGGCGAGGCCACAATCCACATCTGGGGTCGACCGGTGCTCGATCAGGCCCGGCAGATCCTGCGCTTGAAAGACATCAGGCTTGCGGTCGAATCCGAAGCCGCGTTCGGCCTGCTCGGCGCCGCCGCGCGCACGGCATTGCCCTACCTTGAACGCGCTTTGGCTGAGAGAGCCGTCGTCGATCTCAAACCGTTCGCATCGGATGCGCGCGAGAAGATCAAAGCGGTGATCGCGGACTTTCAGAAAAGCGAGGACAGAGCCAAAGTCACGGCGGAAATCAGCCGCCTGAATCTTGCAAGCATCGCCTTTGATTCAACGACACTGCGCGTGATCGCCGAAGCGGCAGGCAGTGTAAACGTCGAACTCAAGACACTGCCGGCGCTGTAAAGCTCGTGAGTACGACAATGCCCCTGAGCATTTCGTTTCGTTGAATCAGAAGCGAGGCACCTTCCGATATCCTGCCCTAACCCTCGAACTTGAAGGAGACCTTGAGCTTGGCGCGATAGGTCTCCACCTTGCCCTCCTCATCCAATTGCATGTCGAGCTTGACGATTTCGGCGACACGAAGGTCCCGAAGAGACTCTCCCGCTCGCTCGACCGCGCTCTTGGCCGCCTTCTCCCACGAATCCTTGCTGGTACCGATCAGTTCGATGACCTTGTAGACACTCTCGGCCATGTCTTCCTCCATTCGATGACGGGATCAGGTGGGGCTATCTATTTCATGCCAGCGCCAAGGCCTACGGCTACAGGCGAGCCGAACTCACACGCAGCACGCCCGGCGAAACCGGGCGTGCTGTCATTCTGCCGTCTATCCGGCGGTTCAGGTCGAGTACTTGAATTCAGGCATCGACTCGAGCTGCTGCTTGGTCGCGCTGAAAACCGCGTGATCCGGGAACCATGGATTGCTGCTCGTCGTGGTCGTCGCCGGCGCGGATGTCGAAGAGCCCGTCGTGGTTCCCGTGCCCGCACCCTTTCCGGAGGCCGATTGCGCAGGCGTGTCGACAAACTTCAGCTTGTCGAAGGGCACCGCGACCAGGCGCTCGCCGACGCCAAGGAAACCGCCCACGCCGATCACCGCAGCTTTGATCATTCCATTCTTGTCCAGGAGAAGATCGCTGATCGAGCCGAGCTTGTCATTGGTATCATTATAAACGTTAAGACCAACCATCTTGGATGACCGCCAGGAGCCATGATATCCGGACTCTGACGATGTCGTGGCGGCCGGAGCAGTCATGTTGTTGTTCATCGTGGCGTTTGGCGTTTGAGCGATCGCCGCCGTCGCCAGCAGCGCGGAGCCAATCAACGCGGCCGTCATATGCTTCGAGATCATCAGTATGTCTCCTTCAGTTTGAATGGAGTAGCGAGAACCCTCGACGTCGGGAGTGGTTCCTTCCGAACATCATGGATAAGTTCGGCCGCAACGCCGGCCCGCGGAATTGTTCAGTCGGTCGCAATGAGAAACACGTTCAGGCCGCGGTCGCGCGCGTCTCATGATTCATCTGTTTGAAAAACGCGATCGCTTCGAACTTGTAACCACATCGAACGCATCGCCAGAGATACGATGTCCGGTATGGTCCTTTCTCAAACCAGACCGGCGCGGCGATCAGGCGTCCGCACTGCGCACAAGGATTATGGTGAGGGAGATCATCCGATCCGGCAGTGAGCATGGCGCGTCTCCCATCTGTTTCGATGCCTGCAATTGCAGGGCGCAACTCGCCGAAAATCCACGTTGTTCCTTTGCCCTGCTCTTCCTCACGACAAGTTGACGGCGCGGCGCACTTTGTATCAGTTCCTTTGTCATCGCACTGTCGGCAACGCCCTTTCCGCTTCTGACGAAATCGGGACGCAGGACTCTATGGCCTTGATTTGGCGTGTTTCTTCACGCCAACCGGCCCGTCCCCGAAGTCAAGCCGGAGGATATGCGTCGGTTAAACGCTATAGAATGCCGTAAGCCGCCAGTTTTCGCTGGCTTTGCCATAGGAAAGGCACGATTAAGGCGATAGGAAAGACCGATCATGAAGGGGTGCTCGTGACAAGCTTCCGCAAATTCGGTCCGCTTCTTGTTTTTGTTGCGATGGCATGGCCGCAACCATCGAGCGCGCAGCGCGCGGAATACGCGACGATGGTGTCGACGCATGCGCAAGCCAACGGCGTTCCTGTCGATCTGGTTCACCGCGTCATCATGCGGGAAAGCCGCTACAATCCGAGCGTGGTTCATCGCGGAAACTACGGCATGATGCAGATCAAGCTCGCGACCGCTCGCGGCCTCGGCTACACCGGCACCGCTGAAGGCCTGCTCGATCCTGAAACCAATCTCACCTATGCGGTGAAATATCTCGCCGGCGCCTACCGGCTGGCGAACGGCAATCACGATCGCGCGGTCGCCTATTACGCAAGCGGTTACTACTACGCGGCAAAGCGGCAAAAGCTCCAGCGCGTCAGGCACGAGACCATGAGCGCTGACGCAAGACTTCCTGGCGCTCCGCTGTCGATCGCGCCGCGCTGAACGCAGCTCGACGGTATTGATCTGGCAAGCCGGATGTGAACGGCTGCTTCACCGTCGCCATTAACCCGCCGTCATCTATCGCGGCGCACCGGACGCGCGCAGAATCTTGGAACCGCCTCATATCGACGATGACGCCTGCCGTACGTTGACACTCTCACCTTTCGGTTTAGATTAGGGATGTTCCGAGGGGTGCTCCGTCAGGGAGCTGAGATACCGCAAGCTCGCGATCCGAGAACGGATTGCAAGGACCGCGGTGACCCTTTGAACCTGATCCGGGTCATGCCGGCGAAGGGACAGGGATGCTTCAGAAGACGTGGGACAAGCGGGGGACGCCTCCGATCGCGGTCATCGGCGCAGGTATTGCCGGCGCGTGGCAGGCGTTGCTGTTCGCGAAGGCCGGGCACGAGGTCACGCTTCACGAACGCGGCAATGATGCGATGACGCGAGCCACCAGCCACTGGGCCGGCGGCATGCTTGCCCCATGGTGCGAATCCGAGGTGTCCGAACCTCTCGTCACACGTCTCGGCCTTCGCTCGCTCGCGCTATGGCGCGAACATGTTCCCGATACGCCTTTCAATGGCTCTCTCGTGGTGGCGCATCCGCGCGATCGCAGCGATTTCGAACGTTTCGCGCGCATGACATCGGGGCATCAGCGTCTTCAGCGCGACGCGGTGAGCAAGCTCGAACCGTCGCTTGATGGGCGATTTCGCGACGCGCTGTTCTTTCCGGACGAAGGCCATGTCGAGCCGCGCCGCGTATTGCCCGAACTGCGCGCGCGCATCCGCGCCGCCGGCGGCCGGATCGAATTCGGCAGCGCGCCAGAACTTGCGGACATCGAGGGCCTTGCGATCGATTGCCGCGGGCTGGCCGCGCGCGATGTGTTCCCGGACCTGCGGGGCGTCAAGGGCGAGGAAATTATCGTCGAAACCGACGAGATCGTGCTGTCGCGCCCGGTGCGCCTTATGCATCCACGCTGGCCGCTCTACATCATTCCGCGCGAGCGCAATTGCTTCATGATCGGCGCGACCTCGATCGAGCGCGAGGACGACGGCGTCAGCGTGCGCTCCGCGCTGGAACTGCTGAGCGCGGCCTATGCGGTGCATCCGGCGTTCGGCGAGGCGCGGATCGTGGAGATCGGCGCCGGCCTGCGGCCTGCCTTTCCCGACAACCTGCCACGCATCGCGATCGACAAGGATCATATCGCGGTCAACGGCCTTTACCGTCATGGCTTCCTGCTGGCGCCGGCGCTCGCCGAACTGACGCTCGGCTATGTGGCGCGC
The DNA here is from genome assembly GCF_006539545.1 of Nitrobacter winogradskyi. Classification (GTDB taxonomy): domain Bacteria; phylum Pseudomonadota; class Alphaproteobacteria; order Rhizobiales; family Xanthobacteraceae; genus Nitrobacter; species Nitrobacter winogradskyi_A. The sequence continues at coordinate 28,542 of NZ_BJNF01000012.1, read as the reverse complement.
GGGGAGATCGACAACGAGGTGATGCAATGCAAGTGACCGTCAACGGCGAACGGCGGGAGATCGCGGCGCGGACCGTGGACGCGCTGCTGAACGAACTCGACTATGAGAGCACGCACGTCGCGATCGCCGTGAATTTCGACGTGCTGCCTAAAAGCCGCTGGGCGGATACCGCGCTCAGGAGCGGCGACGAGATCGAGATCATCACGCCGCGGCAGGGAGGGTAGAGCATGATCCCGAAAAGTGGGAACCGGTTTCCGGATCAGATCATGCTCAAACAAAGAGACGCATAATGGTTTCGTTCTATGATCGCGAATTCTCCTCCCGGTTGCTGATCGGCACGGCGCTGTATCCATCGCCGAAAATCATGCAGGACGCGATCCGCGCCGCGGGCAGCCAGATCGTCACAGTGTCGCTGCGGCGGGAAACCGCAGGCGGCAAGACCGGCGACGCGTTCTGGTCGCTGATCCGCGAGCTGGATGTCACGGTGCTGCCGAACACCGCCGGATGCAAAACCGTGCGCGAAGCCGTCACCACGGCGAAGCTCGCGCGCGAACTGTTCGGCACGTCCTGGATCAAGCTCGAAGTCATCGCCGACAACGACACGCTGCAACCCGATGTGGTGGGCCTCGTCGAAGCCGCCGCCACCCTCATCAAGGACGGTTTTGAGGTGTTCCCCTATTGCACCGAAGACATCGGCGTCGCGATGCGGCTTGTTGAGGCGGGCTGCAAGGTGGTGATGCCGTGGGCCGCGCCGATCGGAAGCGCCAAAGGCATCACCAACCGCGACGCGTTGAAGCTGCTGCGCGAACGCTTGCCCGATATCACGCTCGTCGTCGATGCCGGACTCGGCGCGCCGAGTCACGCCGCGCAGGCCTGTGAACTCGGCTACGACGCCGTGCTTCTCAACACAGCCGTCGCCAAAGCCGCCGATCCCGTTGTCATGGCGGGTGCCTTCAGGCTGGCGGTGGAAGCCGGCCATAGCGCTTATGAGGCGGGTCTGATGGAAGCCCGCGACTTCGCCTCCCCTTCAACCCCTGTCGTTGGGACACCATTCTGGCATGCCGTATCCTGATCGCTCCGCGTATCCTGATCGCAACGCGTATCCTGATCGCTTCTATCCTGTCGTCGATACGCTGGACTGGGTGCGCCGCCTGACCGGACTCGGCGTCGGCACGGTGCAGTTGCGCGCCAAGGACCTCAACGACGGCGAAGCTTTGCAACTGGTCAGCGACGCGCTGGAGATCGTCAAGGACACGCCGGTGCGGCTCGTGGTCAACGACTATTGGCGCGCGGCGATCGTGGCCGGAGCGAAGCACCTTCATCTCGGCCACGAGGATCTGGCGACGGCCGATCTCCACGAGATCCGCAAGGCCGGGCTGACGCTCGGCCTCTCCACCCATGACGACGCCGAACTCGAAACCGCGCTCGCAGCCGAACCCGACTATATCGCGCTTGGTCCGATCTTTCCGACCACGCTGAAGGCGATGCGGTTTGCGCCGCAGGGAATTCCAAAGATCACCGAATGGAAGCAACGCATCGGCAACATTCCGCTGGTCGCGATCGGCGGAATCAAGCTGGAGCAAGCGCCGGAGATTTATGCCGCCGGCGCGGACTCGATCGCCGTGGTCAGCGACATCACGCAGAACCCTGATCCCGATGCGCGGGTCAAAGCCTGGCTCGACCAGGTGATCGAGGCCGCATGAGACGCTGTCTGCTGTCTTATCGGCCATGCGCATTGCACCGCAACGCCCCGACTCGAACCGGAGAAACGCCATGAACATTCGCTCCAATCCGGACACCACGCGCCCCGCCGTCACCACCGGCGCCCTGCCCTCGTCCCGCAAGATTTTCTCAGTGCCCGACGCCGCGCCCGATCTGCGGGTGCCGCTGCGTGAGATTCTCCTGTCCGAGGGCGCGGGCGAGCCTAACCTTCCGGTCTATGACACCTCAGGTCCGTATACTGATCCGAACGTCATCATTGATGTGAATGCCGGCCTGTCGCGCACGCGCCTCACCTGGGTGAAGGAACGTGGCGGCGTCGAGGAGTATGACTGCCGGGAGATCAAGCCGGAAGACAACGGCAATGTCGGCGCAAGGCATGCCGCGGCGGCGTTCAAGGCGCACCACAAGCCGCTGAGGGGCATCGGCGATGCGCCGATCACACAACTGGAATTCGCCCGCGCCGGCATCATCACCAAGGAGATGATCTACGTGGCCGAGCGCGAGAACCTCGGGCGCAGGAAGCAACTCGAACGCGCCGAAGCCGCGCTGGCCGACGGCGAGTCCTTCGGCGCATCCGTTCCCGCGTTCATCACGCCGGAATTCGTGCGCGAGGAGATCGCGCGCGGCCGCGCCATCATCCCCTGCAACATCAACCACGCCGAACTCGAGCCGATGATCATCGGCCGCAATTTTCTGGTGAAGATCAACGCCAATATCGGCAACTCGGCCGTGACGTCCTCCGTTGAAGAGGAGGTGGACAAGATGGTGTGGGCGATCCGCTGGGGCGCCGACACGGTGATGGACCTCTCGACCGGCCGCAACATCCATACCACGCGCGAATGGATTTTGCGCAACTCGCCCGTTCCGATCGGAACGGTGCCGATCTATCAGGCGCTGGAGAAATGCGACGGCGATCCCGTGAAGCTGACTTGGGAGCTTTATCGCGACACGCTGGTGGAGCAGTGCGAACAGGGCGTCGATTACTTCACCATCCATGCCGGCGTGCGCCTGCCCTACATCCACCTCACCGCCGACCGCGTCACCGGCATCGTCTCGCGCGGCGGCTCGATCATGGCGAAGTGGTGCCTCGCCCACCACAAGGAGAGCTTCCTCTATACACACTTCGAGGAAATCTGCGATCTCATGCGCGAGTATGATGTGTCGTTCTCGCTCGGAGACGGCCTGCGCCCCGGCTCGATCGCGGACGCCAATGATCGCGCGCAGTTCGCCGAACTCGAAACGCTCGGCGAACTCACGCAGATCGCATGGAAGAAGGGCTGCCAGGTGATGATCGAAGGCCCCGGCCACGTGCCGATGCACAAGATCAAGATCAACATGGACAAGCAGCTGAAAGAGTGCGGCGAAGCGCCGTTCTATACGCTGGGACCGCTGACCACCGACATCGCGCCGGGCTACGACCACATCACCTCGGGCATCGGCGCCGCCATGATCGGCTGGTTCGGCTGCGCAATGCTTTGCTACGTGACGCCGAAGGAGCATCTCGGCCTGCCGAACCGCGACGACGTGAAGACCGGCGTGATTACCTACAAGATCGCGGCGCATGCCGCCGATCTCGCCAAGGGTCATCCGGCCGCGCAACTGCGCGATGACGCATTATCACGCGCGCGCTTCGACTTCCGCTGGCAGGACCAGTTCAATCTCGGTCTCGATCCCGACACGGCGGTCGCCTTCCACGACGAGACACTGCCGAAGGATGCGCACAAGGTCGCGCACTTCTGTTCGATGTGCGGCCCGAAGTTCTGCTCGATGAAGATCACGCAGGACGTGCGCGACTACGCCGCGACGCTCGGCGATAACGAGAAGGCGGCGCTCTATCCGGACGCGGCGCAAAACTCCCCTCCCCCCGCTCGCGGCGGGGAGGGGGGCCTCTCGCAAGACGACGCGGAGCGCGGCATGAAGGAGATGAGCGCGAAATTCAGGAAGATGGGAGGCAACGTGTATCTCGATGCGGAGAAAGTGAAGGAGAGTAATAAGGTGTTGTGAATATGTCGGGCGGATCAGGCGAAGCTGTAACCTACCCTGTCGCGCGGCTACACATGAACCTCTGTTGCGCTTCGCGCGACCAACGCTGGGATTTGTCAGAATCGCGAGGAAAGAAAGCCATGACGCCGTTTCGGGCGATTGCCCTGTTGTCCGCCGCAGCCTTCGGCATGTCCCTCGCGCCCGCCGCGGCGCAGGACAAGACGGCACCCTCCCCGCTCGTCGAAAAGCTCAACGCCTATGTCGGCTGCATCAACCGCCTGTCGGAGCGATCGTATGAGTCGCGCAACCGTTACGCCTCATGGGCCAAGAAGACCGGGCCGACCGGCAAAGAGCGTATCATCTACGGCACCTACACCATCTACGACACGACCGATTGCAAGAAGAACGTCGAGATGGCCAACGCGGCGGAGCCGCACGACGCCGAACTCGAATCCGCTGCGTCCGCCTATGCCGAAGCCGTCGGCAAGCTCGAACCGCTGCTGAAGGAGGCCGACGAGTACTACCAACAGGAAAACTACAAGGACGACAAGATGGCCAAGGGCAAGGAGATGCATCCGCGTCTCGTTGCAGCGTGGGACGCATTCGCGAGCGCCGACAAGAAGCTGCGCGCCGGCGTCGAGGCCATCAAGGACAAGCAGGCGGAGGAACAGCTCGCCGCGATCGAAGCGAAGGACGGCCGCAAAACGCACTATTACGTCGAGGCATTGATGATCCACGCCAAACGCCTGCTGCGCGCGGAAGACACCAGCAAGCCCGACATCGCGGCGATCACGAAAGCACTGACCGAGTATGAGACCACGGTGAAGGCCGCCGAGGACGCATCGGGCAAGGACGGCGACACGAAGCTCGGCTCGTCCTTCCTGAGCAGCGCCAAATCGTACCTGACCTCGGCGAAGCAACTGATGCGCCGCATCCGCGACAAGGTGCCCTACAGCCAGGGCGACCGCATGATGCTCGGCAGCGGCGGCGGCTGGATGGTCGAGGGTTCGCCGCCGCGGCTGCTCCGCGACTACAATCAGTTGATCGAGAGCTATAACAGCGGCGCGCGCATCTGAGCGAATTGTCTCGAACGCGGGTTCGCCACTCTCGCGCTGCGACTTCGGACCGAAGTCGACAGCCACCGGCCCTATCGGCGAAGCGATTCGCCCCCGCGACGCGTGCTACACTCATGGTTGTTAATGCCAGAGATACACCTCTCGTTAACTCCGGCCCCATGCGTAACATTCAACTGTTACGCGCATTTCCGGCGTAAAATTCGGCCATTTTCCCGGCATTAGGCGGGGATTTCAGGCGGTTTTGGATTCTTAATGATCTGGTAACCATATCATCACAGCCTCGTCGGCGGGATGGGGGTCTCAATCCGTGGCTTGGATGGGAAGCCGCGCTTAGGGAGGGACCGATGAATCAGGAGCTCCAGATCACAGATCAGGGTTCGATGAAGGGTCAGGTCGCGCTCGCGCCTGACGAGGTGATTCCGTTGCTGGTCGGCTCGACGGTCGACGAGGTCGAACGGGAGCTCGTGCTGCAGACGCTGGCGCGTTGCGACGGCAACCGCACCCGCGCGGCGCGCGTGCTGGGCGTATCTGTCCGCACGCTGCGCAACAAGATACGGCAGTACACGACCATGGGACTCGACGTGCCCGATCACGGCTGACGGCGGCGTGACTCTTGCGGAGCGTGACATTCTTGCGGAACATGAGCGTCTGATTGCGCGCATCAGATCGGACCTCCTGCACGACCGGCTTGCCGTGGCGCGCGTGCGCTCCTATGAACGAAACATCACGTTCCGTTCTCGCGCACGCTCAACCTGCGCTTCGACCAGGCCATTGTTTTCATGACATCACGACCGACACAACCGAAAGCCGACCGCAGCCCGCACACATATGCGCACCACGGCATCACCCTGACGGACGACTACGCCTGGCTGAAAGATGCGAGCTGGCAGCAGGTGCTTCGCGAGCCCTCATTACTTGCACCGGATATCCGCGCCCACCTTGAGGCCGAGAACGCCTATTCGAACGCCATGCTGGCGCAGACCGAGCCGCTGCAAAAGCAGCTGGTCGCGGAAATGCGCGGCCGCATCAAGGAGGACGACTCAACCGTTCCCTCCCCCGACGGGCCCTTTGCCTACTTCACGAGATACCGGGAGGGCGGCCAGCACCGGCTGATCGGCCGGCAGCCGCGCGACGGCGGCGACGCCCGCCTTCTCATCGACGGCGACGCGCTGGCTGAAAACAAGAAATTCTTTCAGCTTGGCGAGGCCGATCATTCCCCGGATCATCGCCTGGAAGCATGGAGCTGCGACGATCGCGGCTCGGAATATTTCACGGTCCGTATCCGCGACTGGGACAGCGGCGCCGATCTCCCCGACGTCATCGAGGAGACCGACGGCGGCGTGGTGTGGAGCGCGGACTCACGCGCATTCTACTACGTCAAGCTCGACGACAACCATCGGCCGATGCAGGTCTATCACCACCGGCTGGGCACGGCTCAGGCCGATGACACGCTCGTTTATGAAGAGCAGGACATCGGTTGGTTCACCCATATTCATGAGAGCGCCAGCGGCCGCTTCTGCGTGATCGCCGGCGGCGATCATGAAACGTCCGAACAGCGGCTGATCGATCTGGCTTCGCCCCTAGCCACGCCGCGCCTGATCGCGCCACGCGAGGACGGCGTGCAGTATTCCGTCGCCGATCGCGGCGATGAACTGTTCATCCTCACAAATGCCGACGGCGCGATCGACTTCAAGATCATGACAGCGCCGCTCTCGGATCCCGACCGCGCGAACTGGCGCGATCTGATCCCGTATCGGCTCGGCACCTATGTGATCGACTTTGAGCTTTATTCCGGTCACATGGCGCGACTCGAACGAACCAATGCCCTGCCCTCGATCATCATCCGCGATCTGGCGACCGGCGATGAGCACGCAATCGCTTTCGACGAGGCCGCCTACTCGCTCGACACCCATGGCGGCTACGAGTTCGACACCACAACCTTGCGCTTCAGCTATTCGTCGATGACAACGCCGTCCGAGGTGTTCGATTATGACATGGCGAGCCGATCGCGCACGCTGCGCAAGCGCCAGGAGATTCCGTCAGGGCATGATCGCGCGAATTATGTCACCACCCGCATCATGGCGAAGACAGACGATGGCGTGGAGGTGCCGGTCTCGATCCTGCATCGCAAGGACTTCGCGCGGGATGGCCGCGCGCCGCTGCTGCTCTACGGCTACGGCTCCTACGGTCACGCCATGCCGGCCTCTTTCTCGGCCAACCGGCTGTCGCTGGTCGATCGCGGTTTCGCCTATGCCATCGCGCATATCCGCGGCGGCGCGGACAAGGGCTGGGGCTGGTATCTCGACGGCAAGCGCGAGAAAAAAACCAACAGCTTCGACGATTTCTCCGCCTGTGCCCGCGCGCTGATCGCGGCGAACTATACCTCGGCCAAGAGGATCGTCGGCCACGGCGGCAGCGCCGGGGGCATGTTGATGGGTGCGGTCGCCAACCGCGCCGGCGAGTTGTTCGCTGGTATCGTCGCGGAAGTGCCGTTCGTCGACGTGCTCAACACCATGCTCGACGACACGCTGCCGCTGACCCCGCCGGAATGGCCGGAATGGGGTAACCCCATCGTGAGCGCGGAGGATTTCCGCACCATCCTGTCCTATTCGCCCTACGAGAATGTCGCGGCGAAGGACTATCCGGCGATCCTCGCCATGGGCGGACTGACCGACCCGCGCGTCACCTATTGGGAGCCGGCGAAATGGATCGCGCGGCTGCGCGCCACCATGACGTCAGGCGGCCCCGTCCTGCTGCGGACCAATATGGGCGCGGGGCACGGCGGCGCATCCGGTCGTTTCAACCGGCTCGACGAGGTCGCACTCGCCTATGCTTTCGCGCTATGGTCTGTCAAACATGATATGGCGTTTTCGACCGAAGCATGTCCTCGGGCTTGACCCGGGGATGGATACCTTCGCGTGAAGAAAACGCGTCAGATCGGAAAGACAGAACCGCGCTTCTGATTCCATCAGAAGCGCGAGGTTCTGGAGTCTGATTCAACGCAGTTGAACCAGACTCTAGCCGTGATCCATTTCGCCGATGTGCTTCTGCGAGTAAAGCTCGACGCCGATCTTCTTGATGAGATCGATCTGGGTTTCGAGGAAGTCGATATGGCTTTCCTCGTCCTTCATCAGGCTCTCGAAGATATCGCGGGTCACGTAGTCCTTCACCGCGTGGCAGTGGGTCGCCGCCTCCTCGTAAAGCGCGCGCGCCGAATATTCCGCCTTAAGATCGCAATCCATCACCTCAGCGATGTTCTGGCCGATGTGCAGGGGATCAAGCACCTGCATGTTCGGAAAGCCGTCGAGGAAGATGATCCGGTCGGTCAACTTGTCGGCATGCTCCATTTCCTCGATCGATTCAGCGCGCCATTTCTTGGCGAGATCCTTGATCCCCCAGTTATCGAGCAACCTATAATGCAACCAGTACTGGTTGATTGCCGTGAGTTCGTGGCGGAGCGCCTTGTTCAGGTAATCAATAACCTTCGGGTCGCCCTTCATGGAACAGCTCCTGTTTTGTGTTTTTTAATGCTGACGGACAGGCTATCGGGCCTGCCAAATCTAATTTAGAATACTTCTAAATCAGATTTGGCGGCGCGACAACCCCCAAGAAGGGCGGAACAGCGATCTGCCTCAAGAAAATGGGGAGAGATGCGCAAAAAACATCAAACGATGATTTCGGCCTGAGCGGCGTTGACGTTCGAATGCGCCACGGAGTGAGGGCACCCGTCACAGCATTGTCTGGCACAGGCTCCCAGCGCTTCCTTGATGATGGTTTTGATGGTCCGGGCACATCGCCCGCATTCCGCGCTGCACCCCAGGCATCCGTAAACCTGCTTGGGCGAGCGCCGGAGGTCGTCTGTTGAGGTCACCGCGGAGCGGACGTCGTGATCGGTCAACACGTTACAGGAACAAACGATCATGAAAACGAAACCCATTACGAAACCTGGACACGGCGGAATATTCTTAAACCGGATCATGAAAGGCAAAGGGAAAACATGCTGTTTCAAGCTATTCCAAACTGCCGAAAAAGCGGCCTATCGGCCGGCCTGCGGGTGACCCCGCGCCCCAACTCTTCAACAGCGCTGTAATCATCTGATATCTATCGTGAATTCATCGCTGCCCGGTTCCGAATTCATGGCAGGAATGGACGCCCTTGTTCATTGAACGTTCAAACGTGAGGTGAGAATTTCTCAACCGGCACCACACTATGTTGCTGTCGACGGACGCAGGAGGAACATCGAACCATGAAACGAACGGTGATGGCGCTGGCGACGGTTGGCGCGCTGGTTACGGCATTGGCCGCACCTCAAGTAGCCGAAGCGCGCAACGGCCGGGTCGCGGCGGGCGTTGTGGGTGGACTGGTTGGCGGCGCGATTCTCGGCGGAATGCTGGCCGGTCCGGGATACTACGGCCCCGGTTATGGGTATTACGGCGGGGGATACGGACCCGGCTACGGCTATTACGGCCCCGGCTACGCCGCAGCCCCCGGCTGCTACTGGCAGCGACAGCGCTTCTGGGACGGCTTCGGCTGGCGGCTCCGGAATGTCCGGGTGTGCGGCTGATCAGACCGCGGCCTGCTCTGGAGCTTGATCCCGGTCCGCGCCAGGCGAAACGGGAATCGATTTCCGGAGAAGAGTCACGCTCCGTTAAACTGATCGGTCTCTGGCAATGGATCGGTCTTCGGTTCATCCCGCAAGCGTGTTCCTGAGAGCATCATGCGCTATGGCGTGAAAATGCCGCTTTTTCGAGCGACCGACCTTCGAGCGTTTACGTCAGACTGAGCAGGTAAGGCAGCGGACCGGCCAGTAACGATGGGCGAGTAGCCTTGAACCCGGCGCCGATCGCGGCGCTATCCTTCAGGAGAGATTCCAGAATGAAGAAAGCAGTTTTTGCCCTCCTCACGGCTGCAACGTTTGCGGCTGGTTCAGTAGCGATGGCTCCGCAGGCCGAGGCTCGCGGCGGCGGAGCGGTGGCAGCGGGCCTTCTCGGCGGTCTGGCGGCCGGCGCCATCATCGGCGGCGCGATCGCCAGCACCCCTCCCGCCTACGCCGTACCGGCTCCGGTCTACGCCGCGCCTCCCCCGGCCTATATGGACGGGCCGCCGTGCCAGATGGTGCGCGAGAGGTTCTGGGACGGATATGGCTGGCGTTTCCGTCGCGTCCAGGTGTGCGACTGATCCGATCGTTTCCGATCATCGGACTATAGCGTTTTCGAGCGAAGCATGTCCTCGGGCTTGAGCCCTAAGGATGGATACCGGTTCGTGTGAAGAAAACGCGTCAGAACAATAATCTACAGCTTCGCTTCTGATTCAATCAGAAGCGAAAATGCTCTGAGAAACCCGGCCGCGCGGCCGAGTTTTCGTTATAGAGCGTTTTCGAGCGAAGCACGTCCTTGGGGCTTGCCCCCGGAGACCCGCGCAGGCGATTTCAGCGCGCCGCATTCATCGCGCGCAGCACCCCGTCGCTGGGCCAGCAATCCACCTTGAGACCCGCCGACTTCTGATAGGCGCCGAGCGCCGCTCGCGTGAGCATCCCGGCCTTGCCGTCGATCTTGTCCTTGTACAAGCCGAGCCGCGTCAAATGGCGTTGCATCGCCTCGACGTCGCGGCTGCGCAGTTGCGTCGATGCCGACCATGGCGTCGCGAAAGGCAGCGGACTGGTCATGCGGTCAGCGAGATGGCCGACGAACAGAACATAGAGATCGGAGAAATTGTATTCCTTGATGACGAAGTAGTTCTTCGTGGTCAGGAATGACGGGCCGTGGATGCCCTCCGGTTGCAGCAGAGACGCCAGCTGGTCCCGCTCGGCCGCGCTCAGCTTTTGTCCGCGCACCGGCAGAAATCCTGCGCGCAGCCATTCCCCGATCGGCTTCCTCACCTCGGGCACGCCTTCCGTGCAATCGGCATGCGCCGGCGCTTGCACTTCGTAGGCCCAGCGCAGTCCGGGCTGCCAGCCTTTGTTGACGAGCTGCTGCGCGGCCGATGCCAGCGCATCGGGCACCGAAGACCAGATATCGACGCGGCCGTCACCATCAAAGTCGACGCCATGCTTGGCAAGTTCGGAAGGCAGGAACTGGGTCAACCCGACGGCTCCACCCCACGACGCGCGGAAATTCTTGCGCGAGACGGCGCCACGCTGCAGCAACAGCAGCCCTTCGATGAACTCCTGACGATACTGGTCCTTGCGGCGGCCGACATAAGCCTGGGTCGCCAGCACCCGTACCGCATCGTAAGGCAGCGCGTAGCGACCGTAATCGGTTTCCCGGCCCCAGATCGCAAGGATGATCGTGGCGGGGACACCCAAGCGCTTTTCGATCGCTTTCAACGTCGTTTCGTGTTTTCGCATCAGCCGCTGCCCTTCAGCCGCCAGCCGCGCGATACTGCCCTCCTTGAGATAATCCGCCGGCACCTGAACGAATTCCGCCTGCGACGGCGCGCCGGTCGCGGGCCGACCGGGCAGGATGAGGTCGGGCAGCCGGTAGTCTGGCTCGAGTCCGGCTGTGACGGAGTCGAACGTCGCGCGCGAAACACCCGCCTGCTGCGCGTCAGGCCAGACCGAGGCGATGAAACGCGAAAAGCCCTCGTCCGCCGCACGCACCGGCGACACAGCGGCTCCGACCGTGAGCGTCAGCAAAATGAGGAGCGCGAGCCGCGACCGGCGCAGGATGTTTGCGGCCTTCGCCGCCATGCTAATGCTTCGCCTCGCCGTTCGATCCGTTCCCCTCATTCGCGATACGATCCGCAAGCGCAATGCCGATTGCCGAAAAGATGAATACGACGTGGATGATGGTCTGCCACATGACACCGGTTTGCGTATAATTCATGGCGCGCTCGGTCCCAAGGTTTCCAGCCTCAATGAAGGTTCTCAGGAGATGGATCGACGAGATGCCGATGATCGCCATCGCGAGCTTGATCTTGAGAACACTGGCGTTGACATGGCCGAGCCACTCGGGCTCGTCGGGATGGCCTTTGAGATTGAGCCGCGACACGAAGGTCTCGTAGCCGCCGACAATGACCATCACCAGAAGATTCGAGATCATCACTACGTCGATGAGGCCAAGCACCACCAGCATGATCTGCTGTTCGGAAAAGTCGAAGGAGTGCCCGATGAGATGCCATAGCTCCTTCAGAAACAGAACCACATAAACGCCCTGAGCGACGATCAGGCCGATATAAAGGGGAAGCTGAAGCCAGCGCGAGGAAAAGATCAGCATCGGCAGCGGGCGCAGCGTCGTGGCGGCAACCTTCGAGGACGGTGGAGTTTCAGGGATCGGGGACATCGTGGGGTCTCGTCGTGACGGGAGAGCGTTCTATTCGATTCCCTGTGACGGAATCGAGACGTCCGCCCGCGACAAAATGCAACGTGAAGCAAGGCGGCATGGCTCCCATCTGATTTCGCGCCGGACGTGCGTGTGCCATCATCGATGGAGCAAAACCCCCGCGAGCCTTGTTCTTCTGTGCTCGCCTGAATCGGCTCGCGCTGATTATCTGATCGCGACGACGAAAAAGCGCGGAAAACGCAGCAGCACCTTGCCATCCGCCTGGGGCTGGTAAGCGGCTGCGACGCGCGCGGTATATTCGCGCAGGAACTCTTTCCTTTCCATCGGCTCCAGAAGATCGACGAAAGGCCGCAATCCCGTGCCCTTGACCCACTCGACGATCGCCGTGGTGTCCTCAAGGACATGATTATAAACCGTATGCCAGATCTCGATGCGCTCGCACAACGGCCGCAATGCGTCATAGTAGGCGCCGGGCCGCGCCAGCAGGTCTTTCGCCCGCGCGGCGTCCGCAAGTCTTTCGCGCCACGGTCCCGAATGCGCCACCTCGCGCATCATCACATGACTTGGCTCGTCGAGATTGTCCGGCATCTGCATCGCCAGCACGCCGCCTGACGGCAGCGCACCAAGCAGACGCTGCAACTGCCGCAGATGATCCGGGACCCACTGGAAGATCGCATTGGCGAATAGAAGGTCGGCATCCGCAGGCGGGACCCAGTGCGCGACGTTGACTTCGATGAACGTGTATCCCGGCAGCCGCTCGCGCGCCCGCCGCAGCATGTCGGCGGATGTATCAATCCCGATGACCTCGGCCTGCGGCCAGCGCGCGACCAGGAGTTCGGTGGAATTGCCGGGACCACAACCGATATCGACGACCTTGCGCGGAGCGCTCAGCGGGATCTGCGCCAACAGATCGCGCGACGGCCTGGTCCGCTCGTCCTCGAACTTCAGATATTGCTCGGCGCTCCAATCGTCCATCGCGTCCCGGTCCTCCTTTCGACATCAATCAACTGCGGCGAGCCTACGATCCTTCACCCCTTCACGGAAGCGGCGATGGACCTCATCATGTGATCTGACGCGTTTCCATACACGAACCGGCCTCCATCCTCACGTCAAGCCGGAGGACATGCTTCGTTTGAGAACGCTATCACTGCCGATTATTTGTGGCGTGAAGTCCCTCCGCGGCCAGCGCTCGCGGCCGGCTGCTTCTGCCTGGCAACCGGCAGCGGCTGATGTCGCGCATGCGGAATGAGGCCATTCACGTGCACACCATCTTGCACGACGGTTTGATCGACCAGCGACAGGCAATAGGCGGCGGCCTCCCCCAGATTCTCCGCGACCGCATCGGCCTTGAGATGCTCTCTTGCCATTCCGCTGTTGGTGCATCCCCAGCAACAAACCAGTATCCGCGCCTGTGGCATCTTGCGGCGGAGCTTGCGCACGAGATGGCGGGTATGGGCCGGACTGCCGTCATCGAGCGTCGAGATGCACACGAGCATCACGCCCGAGGCGTCAAGCTGGAAAATTCCACTTGTCGAGGTCTCCTCCTTGCTCGCGGCTCGCGCCCCAAGACCGTGCTTCGACAGGATCTCGGCCAGGAACATCGCAGCCGCCTGATCGAGATCGCTGCGCTCGGCGACGCAAAGCACGGGATGATCGGCCTGCCAGTCCGCCGGCAATCCCTCGCGGATGATGAACGGCAGTTCGGGCATCGGGGCATCGGCCGTCACGTCCGATTGATCGGCGTCGTCCTTCGTTTGATGCCCCCCCAGGACATCATCGAATTCAGAAGCCAGCCCCTCGATGACCTCGGCGACGCTGTCCCTGATTTCGGCCACGCGATCCGGCAACAACCGCTCGCGCTTAAGATCGGCCTGCGCCAGCATCAGGCCCTTCAGCGCGACGTTCTCATAATATTCGGCAAGCGAGCGCTCCTTCAGAAACTTCTCCGCCATCTCGACGGCCTCCGCCGGATCGTCGGCCAGCATCCGCTGATAGAACAGCTCCGGCGGCGACAGCGCGGGCCGATCACCCAGCAGGATGTCCAGAAACCTGAGTTGTTCGACATGGCGGCCGAGCACGACGAGACAGATCGTCAGCGGGGTCGCGAGGACAAGCCCGATCGGTCCCCACAGCGCGGTCCAGAACGTCGCCGAAACCACGACGGCGACCGGCGACAATCCGCTGCTGTGTCCCACCAGCAAGGGGTCGAACACCTGACCGACGATCAACTCCGTCAGCAGAATGAGCGCGCCGCTCCACAGCAGCATCGACCAGCCGGGATCGACCGCAACGGCCAGCGTCAGGGGAAAAAACGCGGCGATGAACGGCCCGACATAGGGCACGAAACGCATGATCGCGGCCAAAATTCCCCAGAGGATGGCGCTGGGAACGCCGATCAGCAGGAGCCCGGAGGCCACGATCACCCCGAATCCAGTATTGAGCAGGACCTGCATCAGGAGAAGACGGCTGAGACGGCCGGCCGCGTCGTCGATCGCCGCCGTCGCGGACTGCAGATCATTCGATCCCGCCAGCTTGATGAACCGGTTGCGCAGATCTTCTCGCTGGAACAGGATGAAGATCACGAACACCACCACGATGCCGATCGTCGCCAGCGGATGCAGCAGCGGGCTGATGAGCGCGGAGATATTCTCAAGGGCGGACTGCGGCGGCGTGCGCACCTCGACGGGGATGGGTTTGAGCGGCTCGGCCGTTCTGGACGAGGGCGAAATTTCCGCCGGTGGCGGCAGGCTCTGTGGTCCGCTGATTTCCTTGCCGAGATTCTGAAGAAGCTCCGCAGCGCGATCCAGCGGCCCTGTCGCCGTCAGCGCCCGCAGCGACTGGATCTTTTGCTGCATGGTCTGCTGGTAACTTGGGAGGCTGTCCGCGAGTCCTCTGACCTCCCTCACGATCAGGCCGCCAAGAGCGAAAATGGCGATGAAGGCAAGCAGGACCACGACGGGCACGCTGGCGGCGCGTGGGAAATGCCATCGTTCCAGAATATCCACCAGCGGGGCAAGCACGAAGCTCAAAAGCACGGCCAGCACGATCGGCACGAAAATCTCGCGCCCAACATACAGCCCGCAGATCACAAGCGCGGCGATAACGGCCGAAGCCAGTGCCCGATCGCCGAACCCTCCTCCCGCCATCCGCGGCGCAACCCTCGCGTCCAGATCCAGACTCACCGCCGATGACCTCGATATTCGTGGTCCATCAATGGCCAGGGAGGGATTTGGTTCCATCGTGTTCCGACGATGGCGAACCGGAGATTTCATCCCCATGCGTTGCTTCCCTTGCCTTGCCTGCCGCCTCAGTACTGCGGATTATTGCCAACCGCCGGCAATTTCGCTGCGCGGCCGCCGGTCAGCCTGCTTGAGCAGATCAGGATCACCGCCAACAAGCGCGACCTGCCCTATCAGTCGCTGATTAAGATGCGACTGACGGAGAAGGTGGATAGTCCGCGCCACCGCGTCCCCACAAGCCATCCGTTGCCGCTCGATCTCCGCTATGTCATGGTGGAGTCTCCTCGGCCTGCCCGCCCCATCATGCCCGACTTTCACGCCATCATTACCCACCAGCTTGCGCTCATCGATGCAACCAACGCCGGGGAGCGACACGCCGTCTACGGGCGGGTGAAAGACGTTCTGCATAGGGCCATCGAGAAAACCCAGGATCGGGCTAGCCTGCTTGACGCCCTCTACGAACTCGACCGAACAATCGATGATATCGAGCGCGGCTACACACAAAGCCCATCGCGCTTCGATCGACTGCTCAAACCGATCCGCAACCTATCGACCGAGGCCAAGCTCAAATACGGAGCCATCGCCGGCCTGATTTCGACTGTTGCCGACTTCGTCAAACCGCTGCTCGAACTCACCGTACCAATCATCGTCAGTTCGGCCATCGGCGGCATCGTATTGCTGCTTGGATCGAGCCTTGCAAAAACATCCCGTCCCCTGCTGCAAAGCGGGGCCTTCCTGTGCGGCCTCCTGTTTCTGTTCTCATCAGGCTGGTGGGGACTGCAACACTTTGTTCGCGATGCCGATGCCAACGGCGCGCTTGCCGAAATCATTCCGGGCGCAAGCACTGTTCAGGACGCGTTCCTTGCCCGTCTCGGGCGGATCGAAGAGCAGACGAAGCGCGTCGGCGATCTTCTGGAAGAAAACGCGCGACAGGCCGCAGAGGAAGCCCGCGAGTCCGCCGCCATGGACAAGGAATTTCGCCGGCAGGAGCGCGAAAAGGAGAACCTCGCCCGGGAGCGGATCAGGATCGCCGGCTACCACGCCGACGCTGGAGGATTCGTGAGAGCCTATATGGGCAACGCGGATGTCAAGGACGCGTTCGATACGCTGCGGATCGAGCCAACTGAGGCGGCAGTAAGGGCCGTAGCGCCAACCGTTCAAACTACAAAGGAGATGCTGGAGCTATCGTCGCTGGTTCGAGACCGCGCAAATCGGTTGCCGGACCTACAAAAGCTCAAGCAGTCTCTCGACCTCGACGGCGCAAAAATTGCCGCTGCGTTCCAGGAGGCCAACGCGCAGGCGACGGTCTGCAATCCACAAAACTATTCGCTGTTGATCGGCTCCGACCTGCTCAAAAAGGCCTGTGCGGAGAACGGCCGTCGTTTCGCCAATGCGTTCGAGGACTATTTTACGGCGGCCTATGCAACAACCAACCTCACGTCGCTCGACTTCATGCGAAAGGCGCCATCCTCCCTTCCTGTTGAAAAAGTGGCTGGAACGCTCTGGCCCGGCGAAATCAAAGACTGCCGCTACTATGCAGGCGAACTGGATTACTTTCATATCGGCGGGCTTTTTTCGTGGGGAACGATCGGCACCCGCAATTCAGCCCGAATAGTTTATGTGTATAGCGAGGATCCGCAGTTCGGACAGGACTCGGAGAAACGCTGCCCGAAGGTCGACGTCGAAGCAGGACGCGCACGGTTCTGCCGCGCCCGTGTCATTGTCGCCACTTCATGCAAAGCGACATCGCTACCGTCCATAAGAATCGTCAAAAACCTCGCCTCGCTGCGGTAGTACGCTAAAGGAGGGTTCTCACCGCGTCAGCTTCTTGTACTTCACGCGGTGCGGGATGACGCTGTCCTGGCCGAGCCGGCGCATCTTGTCCTTCTCGTAGTCCTGGAAGTTGCCCTCGAACCATTCGACGTGGCTGTCGCCTTCGAAAGCCAGGATATGCGTGGCGATGCGGTCGAGGAACCAGCGGTCGTGGCTGATCACCACGGCGCAGCCGGCGAAATCCTCCAGCGCCTCTTCCAGCGCGCGCAGCGTGTCGACGTCGAGGTCGTTGGTCGGCTCGTCGAGCAGCAGCACGTTGGCGCCGGACTTGAGCATCTTGGCAAGATGCACGCGGTTGCGCTCACCGCCCGACAGCGCGCCCACCTTCTTCTGCTGGTCTGCGCCCTTGAAATTGAAGGTCGAGCAATAGGCGCGCGAGTTGACCTCTTTCTTACCGAGCAGGATCTGATCGGTGCCGCCCGAGATTTCCTCCCACACGGTCTTCGATCCGTCGAGCGCGTCGCGGGACTGATCCACGTAACCCAGTTGCACCGTCTCGCCGACCGTGATCGTGCCCTTGTCCGGCGTCTCCTGCTTGGTAATCATGCGGAACAGCGTGGTCTTGCCGGCGCCGTTGGGGCCGATGACGCCGACGATGCCGCCGGGGGGAAGCTTGAAGGTCAGATCATCGATCAGCAGGCGATCGCCGAACGATTTCGACAAGCCCTCGAAGTCCACGACGTTGGCGCCGAGCCGCTCGGAAACCGGGATGATGATCTGTGCGGTCTGGGTCTGCTTCTCGCTGGCTTTGGCGAGCAACTCATCATAGCGCTGGTAACGCGCCTTGGATTTCGCCTGCCTGGCCTTTGGCGAGGCTGCGATCCATTCCTGCTCGCGGGCCAGCGTCTTCTGGTGCGCGGCGTCCTCGCGGCCTTCCTGCTCCAGCCGCTTCTGCTTCTGCACAAGCCACGAGGAGTAGTTGCCCTCGTAAGGAATGCCCCGGCCGCGATCGAGTTCGAGAATCCAGCCCGTGACGTTGTCGAGGAAGTAGCGATCGTGGGTGACGATCAGGATCGCGCCCGGATAGTTGCGCAAGTGACCTTCGAGCCACGACACCGACTCGGCATCGAGATGGTTGGTCGGCTCGTCCAGCAGCAGGAGGTCCGGCTGGTCGAGCAGCAGCTTGCAAAGCGCGACGCGGCGGCGCTCGCCGCCGGAGAGTGTGGTCACGTCGGCGTCATCGGGAGGGCAGCGCAGCGCGTCCATCGCCTGATCGACCTTGCTGTCGAGATCCCACAGGCCGGCGGCCTCGATCTCGTCCTGCAGCCTGGTCATCTCGTCGGCGGTCTCGTCGGAGTAGTTCATCGCCAGTTCGTTGTAGCGATCGAGGATCGCCTTCTGCTTGGCGACGCCTTCCATGACGTTCTCGCGCACGGTCTTGGCGGGATCGAGTTGCGGCTCCTGTTCGAGATAGCCGACGCGGGCGCCTTCCGCGACCCAGGCCTCGCCGGTGTAGTCCTTATCGAGGCCGGCCATGATCTTCAGCAGCGTCGATTTACCCGAGCCGTTGACGCCGAGCACGCCGATCTTGGCGTCCGGATAGAACGACAGGTGGATGTTATCCAGCACCTTCCGGTTCGGCGGATAGGTTTTGGACAAGCCCTGCATGAAGTAGATGAACTGGCGCGCCATCGTGACCCCTAAACTGCGTGATATCCAAGCGTCGCGGCGACGGCGTTCAGAACGTTCTCTTCCGCCTTGCGGGGAGACCGTCAGGAAAACCTTTCAACCGGGCCGCACGCCGACCGACCGAAAGCTTGCGCCTCTTGAAGCCAAAGCCGCTGAACAGACCGCGGGGGCCGGACTTCGAATTCAGGGGCGCTGGTTTCTGGAAGTTTGCTGCCCGCTGATGTAGCCGCGCGGCGGCGAAAGGGCAACCTTGCCTTAACCACACAGAAAGGTTGACGAAAGCAATAGCCCGTTTCGTCTCATTCAAACCGCCTTTTAATTGAATCAGTGAAGAATGGCGAGACGAGCATCGGGACGGTCAGGAATCTCGCGCTCAACCCGGCAGTATCAAGGCAGTAACAATCATGGCGACCAGCGTATCGGCGTCAGCCTCCAACCGGACCGAAAAGCAGGATCACCAGCGCGAACGGCTTCACGGCATTCGCGCGCGATGGCGCGAATTCATCGCGATCGCGTTCAACTCCTACCGGCCCGAACTGCATTACATGCGCGGACCCGGACCCGCCTGGCGGGCCAAGCACGGCGAGCAACCGCCGGCCCGCTCCCAATGAACGGGCCGCACACCAGCAGGCGGCGCCACGTAACATCGCGTATCGTCACGTCGATCGGCGAAGCAAGACGAAGGAACATCTGATGGCCGATTTCCGACCCCATTCCTTCTCGCAGAGAACGCCACGCCTCGATCATCCGCTGCGCGGGCTTGATCGTCACTCAAGGCCGCCGCATCCCGGCTGCGAAGTCACACAGGACTACGGCCACTATTACATCGAGATGGTCGAGACCATCGCCACGTGGCTCAAGGGCGCACGGATACGCGCGCTGCGATGAGTTGAAGCGTTTTCGAGTAAAGCATTCTCGGGCTTGCCCCCGAGGACGAACACCCGTCCCCGTTAAGAGAACCTTCGCAGGCGAACATCGTTAAATCCCCCGCGTCGTGCGCGGGCGTGGATCGAACGTTGCTTCTACCGGACCGTGACCGGTTCCGGCAGCGGCGGCACCGAGGTCGGCTGGGTTCCGGGCAGGCTCGCCGTCTGCGGCGGTTGCGGGGTTGTCGCCCCGCTGGACGCCGGAGCCGGCTGCGTAGAAGCGGTCGTGTCCGTGCGCGGCGGACCGCCCGGCAGCACGACAACGCGCGTACCGACCTTTACGCGATCGAACAGATCCGACACGTCATCATTGAGCATACCGATACAGCCCGACGACACGAACTTGCCGATCGTCGAAGGCTGATTGGTGCCGTGGATGCGATAGACTGTCGAACCGAGATACATGGCGCGCGCGCCCAGCGGATTGCCGGGACCACCCGCCATGAAGCGCGGCAGATAAGGCTGACGTTCGATCATTTCGGTCGGCGGATGCCAGTCCGGCCATTCCGCCTTGCGGCTGATCTTCTGCACGCCGGCCCAGGTGAAGCCGTCGCGGCCAACGCGCACGCCGTAGCGGACCGCGCGATTGTTGCCGAGAATATAGTACAGGTGCGTGTTCGACGTATCGACCACGATGGTGCCCGCCGGCTCCTTGGTGGAGAAACTGACTTCCTTGCGGCGCAGCCTCTCCGGCAGTTGCTTCTCACCGCCCTGATCGACCTCCGGCTGCTCATCCGGCGGCAGCGCCGACATCGGGGCCGGCCGGCCGTCCGCGCCGACGGGAGCCGGCGGCCTGAAGCCCGCATCCGGTCCGCCGGTGGAAGCGACTGTTTCCGGCGCGCGGGTCTGATATTGATACGGCGTGGGGCCGGGCTGTCCGTAACGGGGATCGTCGGGAGACATCACCGGGCCAGGCGAGGGTTCGCGATCCGAATAAACCGGCGAGGAACCGGGACTGCCGTAGCGCGGATCGTCCGGCGACATCACGGGGCCGGGCGGCGGCAACTCGACGGAATTGCGCCGCTGCATCGATTGATCGTCGGCCGGATCGAAACCGGGAAGCGCATCGACCGCGCCTGAACGGTCGTCTTCACCCGGATAAGCGGAGGGCGGCGTGGAATAGATCGGGCTCGGCGGCGGGTATCCCTGCGCCGAGGCTAACGAGATTCCCCCTGCCCCTGCTGCGATCGCCGCAAAAACCGTCAGAATGCGTTTGATCATCATCGCCCTTGTATAAACCCAACCAGACACCGGATCGTTAACGGCGACATCGCGCAGGATCGCGGCGCATTCAAGACGATTCGGCCAAAAGCCTCCCGGAACGGTCATAATTCGCAGATCGCGGCCAACCGTGACCTTCGGGCATCACCGGCTGGCCGCGCCGGTTCCTGCCGACATCCCCGCGACGCTTGCGGGCGGTGGTTTTTGGGGCGCACAAGCGAGTCCCTTGCTGTATTCTCAACACGCTCTGATTCGGCAGTCTGCCCCGTAATTCAGTCGCGTTGATGGCCGATTATCGTCGGAAGACACGCGGGAAGGCGCAACCGTACCCATGCTACCCGGCTTTCGCTCCTTATTCGTCGCGGTTACGCTGACGATCTCACTGCTGATCTTCGGCCTGGGCGCCGCGGCTTTGCTGAGAGCAACCCACGAAGAATTCGCAAGCCTGCCTCTCAAACAGACGCCCGACACCACGTTCGGATCTGGAGAAACCCAGCAGCCGACGCTGGCCGTGCTGCAG
Organism: Nitrobacter winogradskyi; assembly: GCF_006539545.1. Taxonomy (GTDB): domain Bacteria; phylum Pseudomonadota; class Alphaproteobacteria; order Rhizobiales; family Xanthobacteraceae; genus Nitrobacter; species Nitrobacter winogradskyi_A. Next base: position 7,113 of record NZ_BJNF01000012.1, on the reverse strand, counting down.
GTTGAGAAACCCGCCGCCGAGTCCACCCCGCCGGAAGCAAGCCAGCACGAAGCACAGAGCCAGCGCGACGCACAGAGCACAGAAGCGGCCTCGCCGGACGCGCGCCAGGAAACCGGTGCGCCAGCAGCCAACACGCCAACAACGGATGCGCCTCCGGCCACGCCCACCGCAGACACACCAGTGACTCCGGCCGAAGCGACACCGGCCGACGAAGCGCCGGCAGCTTCTCCGCCGCCATCAGGCTCCGCCGCGTCCCCGTCAGCGGCCGACACAACGCCCGCCAACGCCGCCGCGCCGGAGCCGGCGACAGGCCCAGGCGAAGAGACGCCCGTCAAAGCCGGCGAAGCCGTCAACCCGCCGAGTGAATCCGACATCCCACCGGCCGCGAAAAGCTATGCCGCCCCAACCGACGGGACAACATCCGAGGCGGGAGAAACCACGACACCTCCGGTCAAGGATGATTTCAAACCGCCCCTGCCAAGCCAACGTCCCGCAGAAGCCGCGGAGGCGGGTGATCCCGTGCCGTCGGCCACCAAACGCTCATCCGCGAAGACGCCGCGTGCCGCCAAGCGGCACTCCCATCGCCACCGCCATAAGACCCGCCACTCACATCGCTGATTCCGCAACCTCCCCCTACCTATGTTCTGACGCGTTTTCTTCACGCGAACCGGATCCATCCTTAGGGCTCAAGCCCGAGGACATGCTTCGCTCGAAAACGCTACAGCCGCGGTGGTTCGAGCGGTTTTTTCAGGCAGGTCCGGTGGCGATCGGCGGTCCCTCCTCCAGGCCCCACTCCGACCATGATCCGTCATAGAGCGCCGACCCCCTCGCGCCGAGACGGTAGAGTGCAAGCGTCAGCACCGCGGCCGAAACCCCCGAGCCGCAGGTGGTGACGATCGGCTTTGCCAGATCCACGCCGGCGCGGGTAAACGCAGCGCGAGTTTCGTCCAGTGGCTTCATGACGCCGGTCCCGGGATCGAACAACTCGGCGTAGGGCAGGTTACGGCTGCCAGGGATATGACCCGAACGCAAGCCCTGCCTCGGCTCCGCCACCGCGCCCGTGAAGCGAGCCGCCGCGCGCGCATCGACCAGTTGCTCGCGAGGTGACGACAGGTTGCTCACGAGCTGAGCCTTGCCGCGCACAAAAAACGGATCGAAGGTCGCGATGAAGTGGCCCGGCTCCGGCGCAACCTTGCCGGATTCGACCGGACGGCCTTCCGCGCGCCATTTCTTCAGACCGCCGTCAAGCACCCGGACATCGGCATGGCCGAACGACAGGAACATCCACCACGCCCGTGGCCCGGCAAGCCAGCCACCATTGTCATAAACAACGACCGTATCCTTCGAGGAAATCCCAAGCGCGCCGACATCGCGCGCGAACTGCGCGGCATCCGGATACATATGCGGAAGCGGCGATGCGCGATCCGATACGGCATCGACATCGAAGAACACCGCGCCCGGAATATGCGCGGCATAAAAATCATCGACCGCCAGCGGCAGCACGCCGGGCATCTTGAACGACGCATCAATGACCTTGACCTCACCGAGATGCGCGGCCAGCCATTCGGTGGAAACGAGAGGGTCGTCGAGGGTGGGGTTCATGGCGATGTCCATCATGAGGCTCATAGCGTTTTCGAGCGAAGCATATCCTCGGGCTTGAGCCCTAAGGATGGATCCGGTTCGCGTAAAGAAAACGCGTAAAACATAAAGATAAAGTCTTTCACCGTTTCCATGAAGCGGTGAAAGACTCTTATCTATCAAATGTCAGCAACGGGTTCGCTCACGTGATGAGACGGCGGGATCTATCGACGCTTTTCATTGAGCTCGTAGGAGAGATGCGCCTTCACTTTCGGCCACTCGCCGGGAAGAATGCTGTAGACGACGGTGTCCCGCAGCGTCACGTTTGGTGACATCTGCCGGTTGCGCAAGGTGCCATCCTGCCTGGCGCCAAGTCGCTCGAGGCCGCGCCGGCTGACATGATTGAAGACGTGTGTACGGAACTCGACGGCGATGCAATTCAGCTTCTCGAACGCGTGGGTGAGCATCAGCAGCTTGCACTGGGTATTGACCGCCGTGCGCTGAACGCGCTTCGCATACCATGTCGAGCCGATCTCGACGCGACAGCTTGCGGAATCGACGTTCATGTAGGTTGTCATGCCCGCGATTCGTCCCTCCGCATCCCGCACCGTGAAAGGCAGCATGGTTCCGGCTGCTTGCAGAGACAGCCGCCGTTCGATCTCGGCCTCCATTTTCTCCGGCGCGGGAACGAAGGTGTACCAGATCTTCCAGATTTCGCCGTCTTTTACCGCGTCCACAAGGGCTTCGCGATGTTCCTGCGACAGCGGCTCGAGCCGCGCATGAGGTCCTTCGAGTGTGACCGGCTGCAGCCAGGGCATAGCATACTCCGTTCCTTGTACCGCCATTTGCGCGATCGCGACGAAATTTGCAAAAGCAATTTTGCCTGACTTAACGTCGCGATCGCGCGGCGGGACGGCTGCGGGCGGCTGAAGGAGGCCGGGCAAGCCGCCTGAACTACTTCGCCTCCTGCTTTATCTCCTCCTTCGCCGGAGTTTTTTTGTCGTCCTTCACCGGCAACTGCGGTTGCTTCTTGCCCGCCGCCTGAAGCTCGGCCACCGCCTTCCGCAAATCCGCAACCGTGCTCTCGAGCTCCTGTATCTGTCGGTTGGCCGCGTCGATCTTCCGGCTGCTGTCAGTGACCTGTCTGGTGAGTGAGGTCTGCAGGAAATTGATGTTGCTCTGCAGGCAGCTTGTTCGCCGCTCCATTTTCTTTTCGACGGTGCATATCTCAATGCCGGGAACATCCTGGGCCAGGACGGCGCCGGAACCGGGCACATAGAGGGCTACGATCATCAGCATCAACGGAAGGCTTCGATTGTTCATTGGACCTCTCATCTCACAATGAGTCCCTGACAACAGCCTTGCGGAACGCTGTTCAAGGGACGGGGCATTCGTTTCAAATCGCATTCCGCCGCATTAGACGCCGTTAACGCTGGCGATGAAAATCCTGGGATCGTGCAACCACTTGTCATCGAACCGGATTTAATCTCATTCGGTATCATGGAACGGTGATGCGCATCGACTGGCGAATGATAGTGGGACCGGCTCTCGCGATGCTGATCGCAGGCGCGTCCATCTATGCCGATCACGACCTCGCCGCCGTTCCGAACCTGTCAGCACTGTATATCTGTGTCGTCGCACTCGCCGGCTCGCTTGGTGGAACAGCTTCCGGCCTGATCAGCGCCGGGATAGCTGTTCTGGCCTCCGCAGGTTTTCTGGGGGATGACAACGCGGCGGTGGCTGAGGGTTCCATCCTTCTGCATCTCGGATTGCTGACCCTGGCTGCCGGCGCCGCCGCCCTGATCACCGGACTGCTACGATCGCGGATGATGAACGCGCTCGATCGGGAGCGTGAGCGGCACGCGACAGCGGCACGGCTGACCGCCGCCCTCGACCAGACCGGCATCGGGATCGTCATGCTCGACGCGGACACCCGCGCCGAGTTCATCAACCGCGCATTCCGGCATTACTTTTCGCTCCCGGATGAGAAGGCCGACAGCAGGCCGCCGTTTATCGCGCTGATGTATCATGGTCGCGATACCGGCGCATATGAACTGCCGCAGGACGAACTCAGCCATTTCATCGCCGAGCGCGTCGGCATGGTACGCGCGGGCGATCCGACCCCGATCAATATCAAGCTTAGAAATGGCCAGGTGCTGCGCTTCATCTGCACAGCGCTTCCGGACGGCGGCCGGATGCTGAGCTATACGCCGGTGACCGATCTCATTCGCCGCACGGACGATCCGGCGGATGCCGACTATTATCTGTCGCTGCGCGGCGGCGACCGCCGCCTCCCGGTCCATCGCCTTCGCGCGGCCGAATAATCTCGCCGCGGAAAGAATGCGCCTGCCGGGATTTCATCGGGTATGGATCCGGACGTATGGTTGCGCATCGATACACCCGGCCTATTCGACGCGTTTTCTTTACGCGAACCGGATTCCACTTCGCTCGAAAACGCTATAAGAACACTCCCAACGCCATGACACGCCCGGCCGGACAGCAAGCCATTCGCCGCCTCATCTGTTCCGGCTGCGGAACGGAATTCAATTGCGATCCATCCGGGAACTGCTGGTGCGACGAGGAGCCCGGACGGCTGCCAATGCCGACCGAAGGCGGCGGCGACTGTCTGTGCCGCGATTGCCTGCGAAAGGCCGTGTCGAGGTCATCATCGCCAAAGACGTGACCGTGGCATCGGTGCGCATCCGTGTGATTGCGCCCTTTCGTGCGCGCTGGATTCGCCCCATATTGCCCGCATGGCGAAAGCTCCCAATCCTCCTGAAAAACCCGGTAAAGCGCAGGGCTCACGGAAGTCAAAAACCGCGACGTCGCAAACCTCGAAACCGAAGGCGCATCGTCCCGAAGTGCAGCCGATCGGGCCGGCGTTGGCCGACCTGCTCAATCCCGCCATCAACCGCGGCGACGCCGGCCTTGGATCGGGAACCGGACTGCAGCCTCCGCCGGACAATTCGTGGGACCGCCGCTCCGGCGGCGAGGCCGCGGCGCATCGCGCGCGGAGGTCAACGCGCGGCAAGAGCGACGCCACCGCGAAACGGGATGCGGCAGGTCCACACTCTCCCCTCAAGGGGGAGGTAAAGAAAGGGAGCGGCTTCGACGAAGCACCGCAGGCCAACTACGGCACATCGGCCACGATTCCGACGCTCGATCCCGAACTGGCGCGACAACTGGGCCTTCCAACCGCCGAGGACGACGATGACGCCCTGGCGCGGCCGCCGCGCAGCAGGATGGAAGGCCTCGGCGTCAAGGCGACGGCGGAATCGCTGGAGGCGCTACTGCGCGACGGCCGGCCCGAATTCAAGACGGGCGACGGCTCGCTGAAGCTCTGGACGCCGCACCGCCCGCCGCGACCGGAGAAGAGCGAAGGCGGCGTGCGGTTCGAGATCAGGTCGGAGTATCAGCCCAAAGGCGACCAGCCGCAGGCGATCCGCGAACTGGTGGAAGGCATCCGGCGCAACGATCGCACCCAGGTGCTGCTCGGCGTCACCGGCTCCGGCAAGACCTACACCATGGCCAAGGTGATCGAAGCCACGCAGCGCCCGGCTTTGATCCTCGCGCCGAACAAGACGCTGGCGGCGCAGCTCTACGGCGAGTTCAAGAGTTTCTTCCCCGATAACGCGGTGGAATACTTCGTCAGCTATTACGACTACTATCAGCCTGAAGCCTACGTCCCGCGCACCGACACCTACATCGAGAAGGATTCCTCGATCAACGAGCAGATCGACCGCATGCGTCATGCGGCGACCCGTGCGCTGCTGGAACGCGACGACGTCATCATCGTCGCCTCGGTCTCGTGCATCTACGGCATCGGCTCGGTGGAAACCTACACCGCCATGACCTTCGCGTTGAAGCGCGGCGAGCGCATCGACCAGCGCCAGCTCATCGCCGACCTCGTGGCGCTGCAATACAAGCGCACCTCGGCCGATTTCACCCGCGGCACCTTTCGCGTGCGCGGCGACGTCATCGACATTTTCCCGGCGCACTACGAGGATCGGGCCTGGCGCGTCAACCTGTTCGGCGACGAGGTCGAGAGCATCGAGGAGTTCGATCCCCTCACCGGCCACAAGCAGGACGAACTCGACTTCATCAAGGTCTATTCCAATTCGCACTACGTGACGCCGCGCCCGACGCTGGTGCAGGCGATCAAGAGCATCAAGGCGGAGCTGAAGCAGCGGCTCGACCAGTTGCACGCGCAGGGCCGCCTTCTGGAAGCACAGCGGCTGGAGCAGCGCACCACCTTCGACCTCGAAATGATGGAGGCGACCGGAAGCTGCGCCGGCATCGAGAACTATTCGCGCTATCTCACCGGCCGCCGTCCCGGCGAGCCGCCGCCGACGCTGTTCGAATACGTCCCCGACAACGCGCTGGTGTTTGCCGACGAGAGCCATGTCTCGATCCCGCAGATCGGCGCGATGTTCAAGGGCGACTTCCGCCGCAAGGCGACGCTGGCCGAATACGGATTCCGCCTGCCCTCCTGCATGGACAACCGGCCGCTGCGTTTTGAAGAATGGGACATGATGCGCCCGCAATCGATCGCGGTGTCCGCCACCCCCGCCGCGTGGGAACTGAACGAAAGCGGCGGCGTGTTCGTCGAGCAGGTGATCCGCCCGACCGGCCTGATCGATCCGCCGGTCGACATCCGCCCCGCGCGCACGCAGGTGGACGACCTCGTCGGCGAGGTGCGCGCCACCGCGGCGAAGGGCTACCGCTCGCTCATCACCGTGCTGACCAAGCGCATGGCGGAGGACCTCACCGAATATCTGCACGAGCAGGGCATCCGCGTCCGCTACATGCACTCGGACATCGACACTATCGAGCGCATCGAGATCATCCGCGATCTCAGGCTCGGCGCGTTCGACGCGCTGGTCGGCATCAACCTGCTGCGCGAGGGTCTCGATATTCCGGAATGCGCGCTGGTCGCCATCCTCGACGCCGACAAGGAGGGCTTCCTGCGCAGCGAGACCTCGCTGATCCAGACCATCGGCCGCGCGGCCCGCAACGTCGAAGGCCGGGTGATCCTCTATGCCGATCAGGTCACCGGATCGATGCAGCGCTCCATCGCCGAGACCGACCGCCGCCGCGAGAAGCAGGTGGAGTATAACACCGCCCACGGCATCACGCCGGAGAGTATCAAGAAATCCATCGGTGATATCCTCAACAGCGTCTACGAGCGCGACCATGTGCTGGTTGAAATCGGCGACGGTGGCATGGCCGACGACGCGATCGCGATCGGCCATAATTTCGAGGCGGTACTCTCCGATCTGGAAACGCGGATGCGCGAGGCCGCCGCCGACCTGAACTTCGAGGAAGCCGCAAGACTGCGCGACGAGGTGAAGCGGCTGCGCGCCACCGAGTTGGCCGTCGTCGACGATCCCACCATCAAGCAGCGCGGCGTCGCGGCAAAGGCGGGAAGCTACGCCGGCAAGAAGAAGTATGGCGGCAGCGCCAATCTGCCGCCGCGTTCATCTTCACCCTCTCCTGGAGGGGGAGGGTCGCGCGCCTCCGGCGCGCGGGGGGGGG
>NZ_BJNF01000011.1 GCF_006539545.1 Nitrobacter winogradskyi | reverse complement strand
GCCTCCGGCGCGCGGGGTGGGGTGACAAACTCGAAAGTCCACAAGCCCTCGCTCGACGAGATGGGCATCGCCACCTGGCACGAGGTCAAGCCGACCGGCGCGCGGCCGCAGCCGCGCAAGCCCACGCTGGATGAAATGGGACCGGGAACGGAAAGCCGCATCTATCAGCCCACCTCCTCGCGCGAAGCCGGCCCGGAGTTCGGCCCCCGCCCGCGATCGAGCGGCGGCGCACCGGGAAAACGAGGCGGGTGGAAGGACAATCGAAAACGCTAGCAGAACGATCACTGCAGAGATGTTTTATGCCTTTTGACATACTCTAGCAGAGTGTTCACCCACGATGGGCTCAATCCTCCGAGGCTGTAAGGCATAAAAAATAGCTCTCATCAAAAGCTTGCTCTACTGCTATCACTCCTTCACGTGAAGGTTTAGAGCGCGCGGCACCCTATTCAAATTTCATCAAACAAGGACACCCATGGCGGACGCCGATCTCGACGTCATCATCCGGCGGCTTGCGAAGCAGCAACACAAAAGCCTGATCGCCGCGGTCAAGGCGCGGCGTGACCGCTATCTCGCCCTCGCCGCCAAGGCGAAGGATGCCGCCGGCAGGCAGCGCCTGCGACAGATGGCGAAGCATGCGTTCGAGGAAGGCGCCGCCGCCGCAAGGCGAATGCAGATGTCCGCCGACAACGCCGCCGACAGCTATGCACGCGCGATGCGGCGGACGGCCGATAGACTCGCGACGGAACAGGCCGCAACGCCGAAGAAAAAATCCGTCAAAACATCGAAACGGAAAGCCGGGAAGAGCTGAATACGCACGGTGCTCTCGCCGCGTCCGCTTCAACACCTTCAGTTCCGATTTCAGCGCGCATTTGACCGCGTGGCGTTCCGCGGCATCGATTAAGGCAGCACCGCGCGGCTGCGGACGAGGCAGGATTCACCATAATGATCGTATAAGACTTCACGCCGACGTGTACTTCCACGCGCGCCATAATTTCGAACGAACGCGGCGGCAATGTGCGGCTTCGGAATCGGCGGGCTGGCGGAACCATGGCTTCAATAATGCGACTTGCGGATTTGCTGCTTCTGGTGGCTGCTGCCGGCTGGACGGCCGGGACATTGCCGGCGCGATCGGAAGCGCCCGAGACGCCCGGCAACCGGTCGGAACTAGTCGCGTCCCCTGGCGAGCAGCCCGGAGATTCCGACATCGACTGGAGACAGCTCGATGTCGATGGCTTCACCCTGACGGAGGACATGCCGCCGCAAGTCCTTCGTTCACAGCGTTCGACCCCCGCCGCATCCGGCGCAGGTCTCGCCTGGACCTCACATGACAAGGCGGACGGCTCCGCCGCCCTTACCGCGAAACGTTCGGTTTCATCGCTCTGGAACGCGCAGGTCGGAACCGACCTGACCGTCATTCGCCAACCGTCGCCGCTGACGGCTTCGGAACTAGCGGCGGGCAGACTTGCAACCAATGCTCCCCCATCGCGGTCCTCGGGTCAGGCATGGGCCGCCGTTACCGCGCCCGGCCTGGGGCGGATATGGGACAAGACCGCGCTTGAAGCGCGGATCGATCCCGCCCGCGATCAGACCATGCTCGATACCTCGCTCAGCAAATCGCTGCCTCTCAGCGACGGCCGTTACGCGCTGACCCTTCGAAACGGCTACAACGTCATTCAACAGGACGCGTTGTCGGTCCCGGGCATCAAGGGAACGCGACATCACAATACCGACCATTCGGCCAGGTTGAGCGTCACCGACACCGGCACCAGCCTGATCGCCGGGCAGTCGCTTTCATCAACCGATAATAAATGGCTTCGCCGGATCGGCGCCGAGCAAAAGCTGTCCGACGGCATCAGCATCACCGGCGCGGTGAGTGAAACGCCGCAAGGACCGCTGAACGCGAGCCTGACCGCAGCGTTCAAGCGCACGTGGTGACCCCCGCCGGGCGGGCTGATTTCAAGGATTCAACGCTGCCCGCCGCAGATCGGCCCCGATGTCGTCAAAATCGACAGTCCTGATAGCAGCGCTTTAGCGCGTATTCCGCAAAAGTGGATACCGGTTTTGCGATCAGAATACGCGCAAGTTTTTGATTGAGCGCATTTTCTTGCGGCTAACCGGATTCCACTTAGCCGGAAAATGCTCTCGCCGTTTTTCAGTCAAGCACGTCATCGGGCGTTGCCCGTGATGGATACCGGTCCGGTTCGTGTGAAGAAAACGCGTCAAACAATAATCCAAGGCTTCGCTTCCGATTCAATCAGGAGCGAAAATGCTCTAGTATAAACTCGTCGTGCGGGGGACTTCCGCGCTCGCTCAATGCGAAACAGGGAACAAGCCGATGAACGCCACTCCATCTGAAACAGCCGAAACAAGCGCGCCCGAAACCGACTCGAACCTCGCCGCCGTCTCCGAGGTGGAAGCGGGTATTCGCGATTTCGTGCGCAACGACATCGCCTATCTGCGCCGGCCTGCCGCCGGTGCCGCGCCCGCCCCCGGTGCTCCGAGCGCCGCCAGCGCTCCGAACGCCGACACCAAGCTGGAGCCGAGCACGGAAGCGACGGTCAACAACGTCAACTCGCTGATCCAGCGCGTCGCCGGAACTTCGCTCGCCGAGATCGAGAACCTCGTCACCGAACTTGAGAGCCTCCGGGACCTGCTTCATGCGGAAGGACAAAGGGTTCAGCGCGAAATCTCGGGCTATGCCCAGTTGAGCCAGGCCGCGATGAAGTCGACCCGGATCATCGCGGACAACGTCGCGCAATGGAAACGCACGGCAGAGAACCTGCGCAGCGAGTAGCGCCTATCCGCTCAGGAATCATGCTCCTGCGGCGAAGGCATTAAAGTTTGATCCAGATTATGTTTGGATCAGACTTTAGAGCGGCCGCCGGTCAAATGGAATCAGCGCCGCCGCTCCAGTTAATTGATAGAGCATCGGATTTATCCCGAAACCGGTTCCCACTTTCGGGTCCGATGCTCTAATGTCCGTGTTCGGCTTTGCCGTTCAGTCGAACAGGCTGGATACCGATTGTTCGGCAGCCGTGCGGCGGATCGCTTCGCCGATCAATCCGGCGATCGACAGCAGGCGGATGTTGCCGGTCTTGCTCACGGCGTCGGTCGGCTGGATCGAGTCGGTAATGACCAGCTCTTTCAGTTTTGAGCCGGCGATGCGCGCGGCGGCGCCGCCGGACAGCACACCGTGGGTGATGTAGGCATAGACCTCCTGCGCGCCGTTGGCGAGCAGCGCGTCGGCGGCGTTGACCAGGGTGCCGCCGGAATCGACGATGTCGTCGATCAGAATGCAGGTATAGCCCGCAACGTCGCCGATCACGTTCATGACCTCGGACTCGCCGGCGCGCTCGCGGCGCTTGTCGATGATCGCCAGCGGCGCGCTGATGCGCTTGGCAAGCCCCCGCGCGCGCACCACGCCGCCAACGTCGGGCGACACCACCATCAGCTTGCCGAGTTCGAACCGTTCCTTGATGTCGCGGACCATTACCGGAGACGCGTAGAGGTTATCGGTCGGAATATCGAAAAAGCCTTGAATCTGCCCCGCATGCAGATCGAGCGTCAGCACCCGATCCGTTCCGGCGCGCGTGATCAGGTTGGCCACCAGCTTGGCCGAGATCGGCGAGCGCGAACCGACCTTTCGATCCTGCCGCGCATAGCCGAAATAGGGAATCACCGCGGTAATCCGGCGCGCCGAGGCTCGGCGCAGCGCATCCGTGATGATCAAAAGCTCCATCAGATGGTCGTTGGTCGGATACGAGGTCGACTGGATCACGTAGACGTCCGAGCCGCGTACATTCTCCAGAACTTCGACGAAGATCTCGTTGTCAGCGAAGCGACGGACGCTGGCCTTCGTGAGTTCAAGCCCGAGCCATCTGCCGATTTCCCGCGCCAGCACCGGATTGGAGTTGCCGGCGACCAGCTTGACGGCGCCGTTCTTGGCGGACATCGACGCGTCTCCCCGCGATGTGGTGGATACAACGTTCAACATCCCGTCTCCAGGAGAACCTCTCCGATTCCGACGGAGGCGGTGTATCAAGGAGTAGCCAAGTCTGGCAATACGCCGCTCGCGGAATCCGGCGCGGATCGTGCGGAATCGGAAAGTCGGCGAAAAAAGCCCTGCCCTAGAGCGGGATGAGGAAAAGTGT
>NZ_BJNF01000010.1 GCF_006539545.1 Nitrobacter winogradskyi | reverse complement strand
AGCCGGCCTCCAGCACGATCGCGTGGACATGGCGGCCGAAATCCGGCTCCTTGCGATGCACCGAGCGGCGGTAGCTGAAGAAGCGCTCGCTGGAATAGGTATCAAGGCCGGTGTCGTCGATCGTCCGCACGCCGGCGCGTTCAAGCCGCATCCGGATGAAGCCGCCGAGGTCGAACATGGCATGGCCGTCGTGCTTTGACGGAATAAAGAACCGCGCGTGGCCCGGATCAGCTTCCGTGAAACGGGTCACGAAGTCGGCGCCGACCTCATAGCTTTGCTGGCGGATCAGCGGCCCGATCGCGGCGGCGATGTCACCGCGACGGCCACCGAGAGCTTCCATCGCATCGATGGTCTGTTCCAGCACGCCCGCCAGCGCGCCCTTCGAGCCGGCGTGTGCCGCACCGATGACGCGGGCGTGCGGATCGGCGAACAGGACCGGCCCGCAATCGGCCGCGGTCACGCCGATCGCAAGTCCCGGCGTTCGGGTCACGATGGCGTCCGCGCGTGGCCGCGATGCGACATCCCAGGCCCGGTCGGCGATCACGGCGTCGGGCGAGTGGACCTGGTAGAGCGACAGGAAGCTCGCCGGCTCAACCTCCATCACCTCGGCCATGCGCCGCCGGTTCTCGGCGACGTGGGCAGGATCATCCTGCGAGCCGATACCCGCATTCAGGCTTGCATAGATGCCTTGCGAAACGCCGCCCTCGCGGGTGAAAAAGGCGTGCCGGAGCCCGGAAACCGTCGAAAGCAGGGTGGATGCCAGCGTCATGGCGTCCTGATCCCACCGCCAAGCGCCTGATCGCTCAGTCCCACCAGCACGGTGAGGCTGGGATCGGACACGCCGATCACCTTGAACATCGACCCCATGCCGCCACGTCCACCTTCGGTCAGACGCTTCAGCGCCGTCGCGATGTCATCGGATAATTCAGGCGTTGCTTTCGCCATCAGGTTGACGGCGCGGGCCTCGATGCCAAGCCGGCGCAGAAATTCGCCTTGCTGCACCGGCCCATGCACACGCGCCCCGACATCCTCGGCGGCGCGGGCAAGCGCCTCGAAATCCACATGGGCTGTCACGTCCACCCGGCCGGGATATTTCAGCGGATCGGCGAAGCTGTGTCTTGAGATAGCCTGAAAGGTATCGCCGGCGTCGCTGCGCACATGGCCGTAATCGATGATCAGCGCCGCGCCGCCGTTATCGCGGACACGGGTTGCGATGGACATCATCCCGGCATCCGGACGCCACTCGAAAATGGCCCCGGCCGGCGCCGCGCGCACCAGGGGCGGCAGCAGCAGATCAAAGCGCGGCGTCGGCTCGGCGCTGACGCCGAACACGAGCTGGCCGCTGCCGTCGATGTCGACGACGCGCTCGTGCCAGCCGCCGTCGCGCCTGACCATCTGATGGACCGGAAGCACGTCGAAATATTCGTTGGCGAGAATGATCGCCGGTCCTTGCGGAACCTCGTCAAGGCTCGTGTGCCATTCGATGTTCGGCGCGTCGGACAGCGCCGCCATCTGTTTCTCCACCAGCACCGGATTGATTTCGACCATATGGACGCTGAGCGACTCATACATCGGCGGCAGCACCCGCAGCGCGCGCAGCGCATCCGCCATCAGGGTGCCGCGGCCGGGGCCGAGCTCGATCAGCCGCAGCGGATCCGGAGAGCCCATCATGCGCCACACCGACGCGGCCCACAGTCCGAGCAGTTCGCCGAACATCTGGCTGACCTCGGGCGAGGTGACGAAATCCCCCTCGCGCCCCAGCGGATCGCGCGCGATATAGTAGCCATGCTCGGGATGGGTCAGGCAAAGCTGCATATAGCGCCAGACCGGCAGCGGACCGGACGTCTTGATCAACTTCTTGATGTCGGTCAGCAGCGGAGAAGGTTCAGTCACGATCGACCTTGGTTGAAGCGCCCGGATTCGGGATCGCTTGCGCATCTGACGCCCGCGAGCCGCGGGACCAGGCGGCGTAGACAATGCCAAGTCCGATGATAACCATCGGTATCGACAATAGCATTCCCATGGTCAATCCGCCCCACAGAAATCCGAGCTGCGGATCCGGCTCGCGGAAGAATTCGGCGACGATCCGCGCCATCGCGTACAGCGTGATGAAGCTGCCAAGAATAAGGCCCGGCCGCTTGAGCGCGCCGAGGCGGATCATCAGCGCGAGGACCGTGAACAGCAGGATTCCCTCAAGCGCCGCCTCATAGAGCTGACTCGGATGACGCGGCAGCGGGCCGCCGTTCGGAAACACCATGGCCCAGGGCAGGCTCGGGTCAGCCGGACGCCCCCACAATTCGCTGTTGATGAAATTGGCGATGCGGCCAAGAAACAGGCCGATCGGCCCGACCGCGGTAGCAACGTCACCGAGCGACAGGATCGGCAGGCCATGCCTGCGGCAGAACAGGATGACCGCCGCGACACAGCCCATGAAGCCGCCGTGAAACGACATGCCGCCGTTCCAGAGCTGGAATATCTGGGCGGGATGGCGGATGAAGTAATCCGGATTGTAGAACAGCACATAGCCGACGCGGCCGCCGACGATGATGGCGATCGTCACCCACAGGATGAAGTCGTCGAGTTGCACCACCGAGATCGGCGCCGGGCCGCCCCACAGCTTCTCGCTCCTGAGCAGGGCCCGCGCATAAAGCCAGCCGAGCATGATCCCGCCGATATAGGCCAGCGCATACCAGCGGATCGCGATCGGACCGAGCGAAATGGCGACGGGATCAAAGACGGGATAGGTGATGAGAAGAAACATCGGATTCGTTCTATCTATAGCGTTTTTGAGCGAAGCATGTCCTCGGGCTGGACCCGAGGATGGATGACCTGTTCGCGTGAAGAAAACGCGTCAGAACAACAATCTGAAGATTCGCTTCTGATTCAATCAGAAGCGAATCTTCAGGCGTCATGCCCGCGCTCGCCGCGGACATCAGGTCTCGAACGGTCCCGTGACGATTGCAAGGGAAATCCCGCCCAGGCAAGGCTTATGACAATTCAAGGCTTGCGATGGCTCAGGCGCTCAGGCGGGCTTGAACTGCCGCGCCGGGATCGCCATTCTCTTCCGGTGACGTGGCGATCTTGCCGCCCACCGGAGACAGCAGGATGACGCAGACCAGCAACCGGTTTTTCGATGAGATCGGCCGGCTTATGAACGATACCGCCGGGGTGGCTCAGGGATTCAAGCGCGAGGTCGACGCGGTGGTCCGCCATCAGGCCGAGAAGATCCTGAGCGATCTCGATGTGGTCAAGCGCGAGGAGTTCGAGGCGGTGAAGGAGATGGCGCGGCTTGCGCGCGAGGACAATGAGGCGCTGAAAGCCCGCATCGCGGCGCTTGAAGCCAGACTCGGCCAAACCGGCTGAGCGGATCGCGTTAAGGCGAGATCAGCGAGGGGCGATGTGCGCGACTGCTGCGCTCTCGAATGAATAGACGCCGTCGGCATACCCCTTCACCACGGTCCAGGTTGCCAGCGTAACCACCAGCATCACCGTCGCGAACAGCGCGCCGACGATCTTCAATCCGTTGCGGTCTGCCATAGCGTCCCTTGCCTCATAGAGCATCTTCGAGAGAGCATCTTCGAGAGAGCATCTTCGAGAGAGCGTTTTCCAGCGAAGCATGTCCTCCTCGGGTTAACCCGAGGAATGGATACCGTTTCGCGTGACGAAAACGCGCCAGATCAAAATCCGTCCGATCAAATCATGGAGCCCCGCTTCTGATCCCCATCTGAAACGGATGAGGGCTCCGAGGACTCGACAAGACCTTCCGGCGGTTCATAATCCCTTAAAGGAAGCTCGTTTTCGAGTGAAATCTCGCCGGACTACGTCGATCGGTCAGCAGATCGTGCAATCGGGCAACACCTTTGAGCATGATCCGATCAGGTTGAATCGGCCCATGCTCGGGAAATGATTGTCTGGTCGCGTTTCTTGCGGCGAACAGGTCATCCACTTCGCCTGAGAATGCCCTAACCCCGCGGATGCCGGCGCGGCGCGAAAACCGACCCCAAAAAGGAAAACACCAGTTCGCCGCGCTGGTTCGTACCGGTGTTGCGCACTTGCATGACACCCCATTCCGGACGGGAGCCGGAAGCTCTCAGCGACTCGACTTCGCTGGCATAGCTGATCGTATCGCCCGCCAGCACCGGCTTCAGCCAGCGCATGTCGCGAAATCCGGGCGAGGGTCCCCACATCCCCGGCTTTTCGCCGCGCGCGACCGCTTCCACCGCCTCACGCCGACTGTCCGCAACCATCAGTTTCATCCAGACCGACGCGACATGCCAGCCGGAAGCCGCCAGGCCGCCGAACAGTGATCTGCGGCCTTCGTCCTCGTCGAGGTGAAACGGCTGCGGGTCGAACTGCGACGCGAACGTCTTGATGCGTTCGCCGGTGAAGGTAAACGAACCGAGGTCGCGGCGCAGCCCGACTTCCATGTCCTCGAAATAGCCCATGAGTTCAGTTCTGCGCCGCCCGCTCCGTACGGAGCCTGATCATGATCGGCGACACCGCCTCGAGCAAGACCTGGCCGGAAGCATTGCGCATGCGCATCGCGAAAGTCACGATTCCCATTTCCGGACGGCTGCGCGACACCCGCGCCGCGGCGACATCGACCTCCAGCATCAGATCGTCGCCCGGCCGAAGCGGTGACAGCCAGCGGACTTCATCAACGCCCGGAGAGCCGAGCGAGGCGGTCCGTCCGATATAGCCGTCGAACATCATGCGCATCATGAGCGAACACAGATGCCAGCCCGAACCTGCCAGCCCGCGCAGCATGGTGTGCTTCGCCGCCTCCTCATCGAGATGCATGGGCTGCGGATCGAACTCGGACGCGAATGCGATGATTTCGTCACGGCTGACATGCCGCGGCCCGAAAGTGCCGAACCGGCCGAGCGGAAAATCTTCAAATGTCAGGGTCATGGCGCGACCTGTTGAAAGACGCCCGATTGTGGCCGCTATTTGCAGCAATCTCAAGCCGTACATCAGCATACCGCAACTCAGTCACCCGACCATCTTTTGGGGTCAAGGCCGGCCGGAACGACTGCGCGGCGCGCGAGGGAAACAGCAAATGTTTGAAATCCGGGATCTGTTTCAGTGGGATCGCTTCATCACACCCACGATCATCAAGGTATTCTATTGGCTGGTCATCGTGCTGATCGTGCTGTCCGGATTGTCCGGCATCTTCGCGGGCCTCTCCTCGATGGCCGTCAGCCCCTTCAGCGGCTTCATCACGATACTTCTGAACGTCGCCGGCGTCCTCGTCGGCATCCTGTTTTCGCGGATTGCGGCTGAATCCATCCTGATCGTATTTCGTATCAACGAACATCTCGGCGCTATCCGCGATCAGGGCGCGACACGGCCGTAGCTCACATCCTTAACTTTTTGATCGAGCATGATCCTATCCGAAAACCGGTTCCCACTTTGCGCTGACGCGGCCCTTCGGGTCGGGATCATGCTCTATAGCGTTTTCGAGCGAAGTGGAATCCGGTTCGCGTGAAGAAAACGCCTCAAAATATAAAGGCAGAGTCTTTCACCGTTTCCATGAAGCGGTGAAAAACTCTAAGTATTGAACCGGAAATGCATGACGTCGCCGTCGGCGACGACGTATTCCTTCCCCTCCAGCCGCAGCTTGCCGGCATCGCGCGCGCCGGCTTCGCCACCGAGCGCCGCATAGTCGGCATAAGCGATGGTCTCGGCGCGAATGAAACCCTTTTCAAAGTCGGTGTGAATAACACCCGCCGCGGCCGGCGCCCTGGTGCCGCGGGTGATGGTCCAGGCACGCGCTTCCTTCGGCCCGACCGTGAAATAGGTGATGAGATCAAGCAGCCGGTAGCCGGCACGGATCAGGCGGTCGAGGCCCGCTTCTTCCAGCCCCAGCGTGTCCAGGAAGTCGGCGCGCTCGTCGCGGGACAGCGTCGCGATCTCGGATTCGATTTTCGCGGAAATCACGACCGCGATCGCGCCTTCCTTCGCCGCATGGTCGAACACGGCTTGCGAGAAAGCGTTGCCGCCCGCCGCCGAGCTTTCCTCCACGTTGCAGACGTAGAGCACCGGCTTTGACGTCAGGAGTCCAAGCATCCGGAAATTGCGCTCTTCTTCCGGCTTGCGCTCCATGCCGCGCGTCGGCTGGCCGTCGCGCAGAAGGTTGAGCGCGCGCTCGACCAGATCAAGCTGCTCCCTGGCCTCCTTGTCGTTGCCTTTCGCCTTCTTCGAGAGATTATCGACGCGCTTCTCGAGGCTTTCGAGATCTGCCAGCATAAGCTCGGTCTCGATGGTCTCGATGTCCGCGAGCGGCGCGATCTTGCCCTCGACGTGGGTGATGTCGGAATCCTCGAAACAGCGCACCACATGCGCGACCGCATCGACCTCGCGGATATTGGCAAGGAACTGGTTGCCGAGCCCCTCCCCCTTGGATGCGCCGCGCACCAGCCCCGCGATGTCAACGAACGTCAGTTGCGTCGGAATGATCTGCGCCGATCTGGCGATCTCCGCGAGCCTGCCGAGGCGCGGATCCGGCACCGCAACGGCGCCGACATTGGGCTCGATGGTGCAGAATGGATAGTTCGCCGCCTGCGCCGCCGCCGTCTCCGTCAGCGCGTTAAAGAGGGTCGACTTGCCGACGTTGGGCAACCCGACGATACCGCATTTGAAACCCATTGCATCCTCAGCATCAATTTTCGTCATGCCCGGCCATGCGCCGGGTATTCACGTCTTCCCTTGACTGGCGCACCCAGGACGTGGATGGCCGGGACAATAAGCGAGCAAAGCGACGCCGTTCTTCGAACGGCTATACCCGGCCATGACGACGTATTCTCCAGCTTTCCCGCGGCGAAGAAATCAGTTCGGCTTCTCTTCGCCGCCGCTATCCGTAAATCCCTTCGCCTGCATCGCCAGATGCACCTTGTTCTGGAACGCCGAGTCTTTGGCGGCAACGAGCAGCGCCGCGTTCTCCGCGACAGTATCCACCAGCGCCTCGACCCAGGAACGTTCGCTTCTGGCGAAGTCATTCAGCACATGCGCATGCACCAGTTCCTTGACGCCGGGGTGACCGACGCCAAGCCGGACGCGGCGATAGTCGTTGCCAATATGCGCCGAGATCGATCGCAGGCCGTTGTGTCCGGCAATGCCGCCGCCGACCTTGACGCGAACCTTGGCCGGCGGGAGTTCGATCTCGTCGTGCAACACCACGACATCGGCTTCCTTCAGCTTGAAGAACTGCACGGCGTCCTGAACCGCGTTGCCGGAGTTGTTCATGTAGGTCGCCGGCTTGAGCAGGATGACGCGCTCGCTGTCGAGCGTGCCTTCGGACGCTTCGCCCTGAAAGCGGCGGCGCCACGGTGCGAAACCGTGACGCCGCGCGATCTCGTCCACGACCATGAACCCGATATTATGCCGATTTCCCTGGTACTTCGCGCCGGGATTTCCCAGTCCGACGAACAGGCGCATGATATCGGTTGTCGCTTACTTCTTCTTGTCGCCACCGCCCGCGGGCGCCTTTGCGCCGGCGGTCGCAGCAGCGGGAGCCGCACCCGCGGCAGGAGCCGCGGCGCCGGCCGCGGCTGCCGCCTTGAGTTCTTCCGCATAGCCTGACGGCGGCACGATGGTCACCAGCGTGACGTCCTCTCGAGCCAGCGGCTTCACGCCGGGCGGCAGCTGAAGATCGGACAGATGGAGCGAGTGGCTGATTTCCAGCGCACCGACATCGGCCTCGATGAATTGTGGAATGCCTTCAGCCGCGCACTCGACATCAATGGCGTGGGTCACGAGATTGACCGTGCCGCCACGCTTCACGCCGGGCGCGACGTCCGCTTTCAGCAGACGAAGCGGAACGCTTACGCGGATGGTGGCGCCTTCGCCGAGCCGCATGAAGTCGACATGGATCGGAAAATCCTTGACCGGATCGAGATAAAAGTCGCGCGGAATCACGCGGTGCTTCTTGCCATCCAGATTGATGTCGAAAATCGTCGTCAGAAAGCGGCCCGCCAGAATGCGCTGACGCAATTCGGGCTCTTCGACCGAGATCGGCTGCGGGGGCTGCTTGTTTCCGTAAATCACGGCCGGCACGCGGCCGGCACGACGCTCGGCCCGGGCGGCCCCCTTGCCGCTCTTCGGACGCGCGGTCGCCTTTAATTCCATGACGGTCGCCATCGATTAGTCCTTGCTTTTCAAAAAGTTAAAGGCCGCAATCGCGGCCCGTTGCACGTCGCCGGCAAGCCTCCAGGGGTGCGGGGGCCGTGAGACGTGGCGGCGTTCTAACCGTAAACACGCGAAATAACAAGGAATTGGGCGGTATTTTTCGGACCCGCGCGGCTGTCGCGGAGCGCCGCCCTACATACAGCGTGCCCCATTACACATTTCGGGGCGGCTCCCCGTGAAGACACTTCGGACGAGTTCATTGTCGCGCGCCAGCGGCGAACCAGGCGCATACCGATCTCCATCGTCGAAGGGTTATCATTCATCGGATGCTTGCCGGACTCGCGGCAGGCGAGTCGCGACCGCAGGACTCGCACGGCGCGAGTCCTGGTGCACTTGTTCACCACGCAAACCATCTTCTTTTTCGATCAGTTGTGGACGACGCGCGCTTTGCCTGTGGACGGACTCGAGGCGGCGTTGCGCCGATTCCGCAAATCACATCACTTGATCCGCGCAGGACATCATCCTCATCCGATCAGCGCGTTGCGATGGATCGCCTGAAAGATCGATGTCCGCCGCGTGCCAGCACCGGCCGTTCTATGCGTGCGTATCAACATAAGCAGAAGCAAGGATCGGGACGGCATGCCGTTGCTCGAAGGCGCTATTGATTCGAAGAACAATCCGCTGGCAGTGGTCGAGGACATCGCCGCCACCAACGATTGGGCGTTCGAGCGTTCAGGCGAAGACGAGATCACCATCGTCTCGAAGGGCAACTGGACCGATTATCAGCTCACCTTCACCTGGATGGGCGAGATCGATGCGCTGCATCTCGCCTGCGCCTTCGACATGAAAATTCCCATAGCCCGGCGCAACGAGGCCCAGCGCGCGATCGCCGCGATCAACGAGCAATTGTGGATCGGCCATTTCGATATCTGGACCCACACGGGGACGATTATGTACCGTCACGCCCTTATTCTGCCTGAGGGGCTGACAGCATCGAATGCACAATGCGCGGAGATGCTGGCAAATGCGATCCACGCTTGCGAGCGCTACTATCCGGCGCTGCAGTTCGTGGTCTGGGCCGGAAAATCCGCCCCCGAAGCGATGACCGCCGCGATGTTCGACACCGCTGGTGAGGCGTAAAGACGTGGATGGCCGGAAGCAAGTCCGGCAATGACGCTGATGCCAGCGATCGTGTGGTGTCTGTTCGCTGAGCCCGGAATCCTGTCATGGTTGAATCACGAACGTCTCTCGCAAACATCTCTGGAGCCGTCGTTCTCGCCGGCGCGGGGAAGATGGGCAGCGCGCTGCTGACAGGATGGCTCGCGCGCGGACTTGATCCGAAGCGCCTCGTCGTGATCGAGCCGTATCCGTCCGACGACATCCGACCGCTCGCCGACAGGGGCATCCGCCTGAACCCCGCGGCAGAGAAAATCAGCGACGCCTCGGCGCTGGTGCTCGCGGTGAAGCCGCAGACCTTTGGCGACGCCGCTCCCGCGCTGCGGCTTCTGGTGAGATCATCGACCCTGGTGGTGTCGATCATGGCAGGCACGACGATCGCCATGCTCGATATGGCCTGCGGCGGCAGCATCGTCCGCGCGATGCCAAATACACCGGCCGCAATCGGACGCGGCATCACGGTCGCGGTCGCCGCGACGAGCGTGAACGACAAACAGCGCGCCATGGCCGACGCGCTGCTGCGCGCGACGGGGGCGGTGGAGTGGATCGATGACGAAGCGCTGATGGACGCCGTCACGGCCGTCTCGGGATCCGGACCCGCCTATGTCTTCCTGCTCGCCGAGGAGTTAGCGCGCGCCGGGGTCAGCGCGGGCCTGCCCGCCGATCTCGCCGCAAAGCTGGCCCGCGAGACCGTCGCCGGATCAGGCGAATTGCTGCATCGATCCGATCTCGACGCCGCGACATTGCGCCGGAACGTCACCTCGCCCGGCGGCACCACGGCCGCGGCGCTCGACATATTGATGGGCGAGCAGGGCATGAAAGAATTGATGACACGCGCGGTCGTCGCCGCGACAAAGCGATCGCAGGAACTGGCGAAGTCGTAGCCTCTCCGCAACCTGCCGCCGGAACGATCGAGCCGTCCAAAGGGTTATTCGAGGGCATACGCCCACCGACGGGTTACCATCGACGGAAACTTTCGAGAAAGCCGCCGTGCTCGCCAGCGAAGTTTCATCCCTGCTCGATCACCTCGGAGTTTCGTCCGATCGCCGGCGCGGCGCGCGCGCCGTACGCTCGCCTCTGACCGGCGAGACCATCGCGCACGTTTTGGATGCAAGCCCCCGGCATGCGACCGAGACCATCGCACAGGCTGAAGCAGCATTTCGGCGATGGCGCGAGGTGCCTCCACCGCGGCGCGGCGAACTGGTTCGCCTGCTCGGTCAAGAGTTGCGCGGCGCCCAGGATGCGCTGGGCCGCCTGGTCACCATCGAAGCCGGCAAGATCGTCCCGGAAGGCCGTGGCGAGGTGCAGGAGATGATCGACATCTGCGACTTCGCGGTCGGGCTGTCGCGACAGCTTTACGGTCTCACCATCGCCAGCGAACGGCCCCATCACCGCATGATGGAGCAATGGCATCCGCTCGGTCCGACCGGCATCATCACCTCGTTCAATTTTCCTGTTGCGGTTTGGTCGTGGAACGCGGCGCTGGCGCTGGTCTGCGGCAATCCGGTGATCTGGAAGCCGTCGGAGAAAACCCCGCTGACGGCGCTGGCGGTGCAGGCGCTGTTCGAACGCGCCGCCGCCAGGGCGGGCGACGTCCCGGATGGCCTGTCCACCGTGCTGATCGGCGGACGCGATGTCGGCGAAACCCTGGTCAGCGATCCACGGGTGCCGCTGGTTTCCGCGACCGGATCGACCGCGATGGGCCGCGAGGTCGGAACGCAACTTGCGCGGCGGTTCGGGCGAAGCATCCTCGAACTCGGCGGCAACAACGGCTCGATCGTCTGCCCCTCGGCGAACCTCGACCTGGCGCTGCGGGCCATCGCCTTCGCCGCCATCGGCACCGCCGGCCAGCGTTGCACCACGCTGCGACGGTTGTTCGTTCATGACAGCATCCACGACGCGTTCATGGCAAAGCTGAAACGCGTCTATGCCTCGGTGCGGATCGGCGACCCGATTGCCAGCGACGATGTTCTGGTCGGTCCGCTGATCGACGCCACCGCTTTCGAGACCATGCAGCGCGCGCTCGATGAAGCGCGAGCGCACGGCGCGCAAGTGCATGGCGGCGAACGTGTCGATGAGCGGCAATTTCCGGACGCGTATTATGTCCGGCCGACGCTGGTGGAGATGCCCGCGCAGACCGGCCCCGTGCTGCATGAGACCTTCGCACCGATTTTATATGTCATGAAATATACCGACCTCGATGCCGCGATCGAGCAGCACAACGCGGTCGCTCATGGTCTATCGTCCTCGATCTTCTCGACCGACATGCGCGAAGTGGAAAGATTCCTCTCAGCGACCGGCTCCGATTGCGGCATCGTCAATGCGAACATCGGCCCCTCCGGCGCCGAGATCGGCGGCGCGTTCGGCGGCGAAAAGGAAACGGGAGGTGGCCGCGAGGCCGGCTCCGACGCCTGGAAAGCCTATATGCGCCGCGTCACCAGCACCGTGAACTACGGCGGCGATCTTCCGCTCGCCCAGGGCGTCCGCTTCGATATATAGAGCATTTTCCGGCGAAGTGGATACCGGTTCGCCGTAAGAAAATGCGACCAGACAACTATTTCTAGAGCATGGTCCGATTCAACTTGATCGGATCATGCTCTAGCGTTTTCAAGCGAAGCATGTCCTCGGGCTTGACCCGAGGATGGAATCCGTTTCGCGTGACGAAAATGCGTTCAATCAGAAACGGGAATCTCGAGATTAAAACGAAGCTCAGGGATGAGCGTCCGCGCGCGCGAGTTCGTCCAGCACTTCAGCGACCCGATCCGTCACCCAGTCGATCTGAGCTTCCTCGATAATCAGCGGAGGCGCAAAACGAATGGTGTTGCGGTGAGTGTCCTTGGTCAGCACGCCCGCCTGCAACAGCTTTGTCGCGACCGTGGCGGCGCTGGCTGAATCGCGATCCAGCTCGACGCCGGCGAACAACCCGCGACCTCGTACCCCGCGGATGACGGGATTTTCGATCGCGCGGAGCCGTGCAAGCAGATGCGAGCCAAGGCGCGCGGATCGCTCGACCAGTCCCTCCTCGATCAGCGTATCAAGCGCGGCGAGTCCGACCGCGGCCGCGATCGGATTACCGCCGAAGGTGCTGCCATGGTCGCCGGGACTGAACACCTGCATCACCTCACGCCGCGCCAGAAACAGCGACACCGGCAGAAGTCCGCCGCCCAACGCCTTCCCCAGCGTCACCGCATCCGGCCTCACGCCGTCGTGCTGGCAGGCCAGCAGCCGCCCGGTGCGGCCGAGGCCGGACTGGATCTCGTCGCAGATCAACAGGACGTCGTGCTCCCGGCAAACTCGCGCGACCTCGGCGAGGTATCCCTGCGGCGGCACGATGATGCCGCCCTCGCCCTGGATCGGCTCGACCAGGAAAGCCGCGGTGTTCGGCGTGATCGCGGCCCGAAGCGCCGCCGCGTCGCCGAACGGCACCGACCTGAAACCGGGCGGAAACGGCCCGAATCCGTCGCGATACTGCGCCACCGACGAGAAGCCGACGATGGCGATGGTGCGGCCGTGAAAATTACCGTCACACACAATGATCTCGGCGAGGCCATCCGGCACGCCCTTGACCTTGTAGGCCCATTTGCGCGCGGCTTTCAGCGCCGTCTCCACGGCCTCGGCGCCGCTGTTCATCGGCAGCGCCAGATCCATCCCGGTCAGACTACAGGCGCGGGCGAGAAAGGCTCCGAGACGATCGGTGAAATAAGCGCGCGAAACCGTGTCCAGTTGCCGCGCCTGGTCGGTGAGCGCCTGCACCAATCGGGGATGGGAATGTCCGAAGCTTGCGGCTGAATAAGCGCCCATCATGTCAACGTAGCGCCGCCCGCCGTCATCCCAGAGGTAGACGCCTTTGCCGCGCACGATCGTCACCGGCAGCGGCGCATAGTTCGTGGCGCCGTAACGCCTTTCCAGTTGAACCGAGCCGTCCATGTCCACCCGCTCCCTCGGTTCGCGTGTGTACCGCAACAAGCCTTTACTTCATGTGGGAGTTCGGAAGGGGGAGCGCCAGATATGACCCGGCCCGAATGGCCGCACCAGCGCAAAGCGGAGACCGCTTTCCGACAGGATCGGCCTCGATCGAGACGGCTCGCGCCAACCGTATCCGCGGGATAGAACGGCTGCGTTACACCGGCACCCGCACGGTTGCGCGCAGGCCGCCCATCGGACTGTCAACGAGCGTGATGTCACCGCCGTGCGAACGCGCGATGTCCCGCGCGATGGCGAGGCCAAGGCCGGAACCGCCCTCGTCCTGATTGCGCGCGCTATCGAGCCGCACGAACGGCTTGAAGACCTCCTCCCGCATGTCCTGCGGGATGCCCGGGCCGTCATCGTCGACCATGACGGTCAGCCATCGATGATCGCGGTGACCGATGATGGCGATCGTGTCGGCATATCGCGCCGCGTTCGACACCAGATTGCCGAGGCAACGCTTGAACGCCGCCGGCTTGACGGTGGCGACGGGAAGCCCATTGAATATCGCCGTCGCGGCGTGACCGTTGCGTTCGGCGTCGCTGCGCAATTCCTCGAGCGCGGCAGCCATGTCGGTCGGCTGCGCCTGCTCGCCGCTGTCGCCGCGGGCGAAGGCGAGATAGGCCTCGAGCATCCCATGCATCTCGTCGACATCCTTCCGCATGCCGTCGACGTCCGGACTGTCGCCGATCAGCGCCAGCTCCAGCTTGAACCGGGTCAGGATGGTGCGCAGGTCATGCGACACGCCGGCCAGCATCGCGGTGCGCTGCTCGATGCTGCGCTCGATGCGCATCTTCATCTCGATGAACGCCTGCGCCGCGCGGCGAACCTCGCGGGCGCCGCGCGGGCGGAAGTTCGGCGCCTCGCGGCCCTTGCCGAAGCTCTCGGCGGCGTCCGCCAGCCGAAGGATCGGCTTGATCTGGTTACGAAGGAAAAGCACCGCGACGAACAGCAGGATCGATGACGTGCCGAGCATCCAGAAAATGAAGATCTCCGAATTCGAGGCATAAGCGGCGCTGCGCTGCGCGAATACCCGCATCACGGCGTCATCGAGCTGGATCCGGATCTCCACCAGATTGGAGCGGCCGACCGTATCGATCCAGAACGGCTTGCCGATCTGCCTGCTGATCTGCACCGACAGTGACTGGTCGAGCAGGGAAAAGAACGGCTTCGGCCCCGGCGGCGGCATATCGCCCGGAGGCAGGAAATCGACCACCAGCCCGAGCCGCTGCTGCGCGATGCCCCGGATCGTCGTGCGGTCCTTGTCCTGCGGGTAGTCCTTATAGACATCGATCAGCGCGGCGACGTCCTGCACCACCGCCGTCGAGAGCCGCCGCGTCACCGTATTCCAGTGGCGCTCCATGAACACGAAGGCCACCACCGATTGCAGCACCACCATGGGAACGATCATGATCAGCAGCGCACGGGCATAGAGGCCCTTGGGCATCCACTTATTGAAGGCGTGCCCGATCCGGCTGTTGGCGACCAGCACACGCCGCAACGCCGTGCGGATCAGCGTCAGACCGGCATCGAGCGTGGCCGTGATCGAGGTCAAGGGGCTGCGACCAGACGATAGCCCACGCCGCGCACCGCCTGGAGGAATAGCGGATTGGCGGGATCGCGCTCGATCTTCCGCCGCAGCCGGTTGATCTGAACATCGACGGCGCGCTCGTTGACGGTACCGCCGCCGTTGAGATCGCCGCGGCGAACCGTCTCGCCCGGCGTGGCCGCAAGCACACGCAGCATTTCGCGCTCGCGATCGGTGAGATGAATGACGTCGTCGCCCTGCCGCAGCTCGCCGCGCTCCAGATGATAGACATACGGCCCGAACGCGATCGATTCGCTTTGCGAGGCCGGCATCGGCATCGTGCGCTTGAGGATATTTCCGATCCGCAGCACCAACTCGCGCGGCTCGAACGGTTTGGCGAGATAGTCATCTGCGCCGATCTGCAAACCCTCGATGCGGTTCTCGGCCTCGTGCAAGGCCGTCAGCATGATGATCGGCACCGGAGACGAGGCCCGGACGGACCGGGCGAGATCGAAGCCGGTTTCGCCGGGCATCATGACGTCCAGGATCAACAGGTCGAAATACAGACCGAGCAGTTTCGAGCGGGCGGCCTTGGCGCTCATGGCGGTGGTGACGCGGTAACCCTCACCCGCCAGAAAGCGCGACAGCAGGTCCCGGATACGCCGGTCGTCGTCAACCAGCAGCAAATGCGGCGCGTCGTCAGCCAGTTTCACCTGCGCCCGCGTAATCCCTGCCGTTTGCGTTTGCATTACCGTCATGCCTTCACCATCTTGCCGTCGGCCCGCAGGATCGCCTCCAGCACCTTGTCGGGATCATCGTGATCGATCATCCCGAGCAAAAATTGACGCACCACCTCGGCGTCGGATGCGTCGAGGCCTCGCAGCGCGCGTTTGATGCGATCGGTCTGAAGGCCGGCGAGCTGCGCTACCAGCGCCTCGCCTTTCGGGGTGGCGAAAAGAAGGCGCTGACGACGGTCGGCGGCACCGGCCTTCTGCACGATATAGCCTTCGTCGAGGAGTTGCTTCAGCACGCGCCCCAACGATTGCTTGGTGATCCGCAGCACATCGAGCAGATCGGCAACGGTGAGCGAAGGGTAACGGTGGACAAAATGCATGACGCGATGATGCGCGCGGCCGAATCCGAATTCTTCAAGCACATGATCGGGATCGCCGACGAAATCGCGATAGGCGAAGAACAGCAGTTCGATGATGTCCCAGCGCGTCTCCTCCGATCGCCCGCCCGACGCTTCCGAGCCGCCAGCCATCGTGGCGACAGGCCTTGCCGGAAAATTTATGTCAGTATTGTTGCCATATTTTGATTTCAATGTTACAACCCGGCCATCAAGTACGAAACATTATATCGTGCCCCACGAATCACGGATGCGGTCTAATCGAACAGCAAGGCCAACGGCTATTCACTTCTAGCGCGTATTCCGCAAAAGTGGATGCCGGTTTTGCGATAAGAATACGCGCAAGTTATTGATTGAGAGCATTTTCCTACGGCTAACCGGGATTCCACTTAGCCGGAAAATGCTCTCGTGCCGATGCGATTTGCCGAGCGGCATTTCGGCCAACATACTGGACTTCGCGCCATCCGCCAGAGCGGAAACCGGCCTTTCGAGGGGCGGTAACGACCCGAAACGAAGACCGTTTCAAGCTGGAGAACACCATGAGAGCTTCGTTCGAAAAAATCGATGGCGCAACGTCGCTGACATTCGATGTTCAACCGGCGGCCGAACCGACGCAGGCGACCGTGCGCGCCGAAAAGCTCGCCAATCCAGGTTTCGGCCGCGTGTTCACCGATCACATGGCCATGGTGAGCTACAATCAGGCGGAGGGCTGGCACGGAGCGAGGGTCGCGGCGCGCGCCAGCTTCCCGCTCGATCCGGCCACGGCCGTCCTGCACTACGCACAGGAGATTTTCGAAGGCCTCAAGGCGTACAAACGTGACGACGGCGGCGTCAACCTGTTCCGACCCGACGCCAATGCGAGGCGCTTTCGCAATTCGGCCGAGCGCATGGCGATGGCGCCGCTGCCCGAGACCGTTTTCATCGAGGCCATCGAGCAGCTCGTGCGCATCGACCAGGACTGGATTCCGGGCGGCGAAGGCAGCCTCTACCTTCGGCCTTTCATGATCGCGAACGAGGTCTTCCTCGGCGTCAAGCCATCCGCCGCGTACATCTTCGCCGTCATCGCCTCGCCGGTCGGCTCCTACTTCAAGGGCGGTCCCGCACCCATCTCGATCTGGGTTTCCGAAAACTACACGCGCGCGGCGGTCGGCGGCACGGGCGCCGTCAAGTGCGGCGGAAACTATGCCGCCAGCCTGCGCGCGCAGGCCGAGGCCATCGATCGCGGCTGCGATCAGGTGGTTTTCCTGGATGCGATCGAGCGGCGCTACGTCGAGGAACTCGGCGGCATGAACGTGTTCTTCGTTTTCGATGACGGTTCGCTCTCGACGCCGCCGCTGGGGACCATCCTGCCGGGCATCACGCGCGATTCGATCATCACGCTCGCAAGGGACTCCGGCACGCCTGTGCGCGAAGAGCCCTATACGATCGACCAGTGGCGCGGCGACGCCGCCAGCGGAAAACTCCGGGAAGCCTTCGCATGCGGCACCGCCGCCGTCATCTCGCCTATCGGCAAGGTGTGTTCGGCGCACGGCGACTTCACCATCAATGGCGGCGTGGCCGGCTCCGTCGCGATGGGCTTTCGCAAGAAGCTGGTCGATATCCAGTACGGCCGCGCGACCGACCCGCACAGGTGGACCCGCAAGGTGCTGTGACCGGCGCGAATTCATCGCAAAATGAAAGCTGTCATGCCGTCACTCCAGTGACGGGATGGCCCGCTTGCGCGGACGATGGCCGCTTGTTTCCGGGCCGGGTTCGCGACACCGCAGCTCCTTCAGCGGCACGAGGCCGAGCCGTTCACGCCTGATCCAGCGCGACATCATCAGGATGGCCACGGCCACGAGGCCCGACGCCAGGCCGATCCAGATGCCGGTACCCTCGAACCCGAGCTTGAAGGCAAACAGCAGGCTCAACGACATGCCGAAGCCCCAATAGCCGAGGCCGGCATAGATCATCGGCACGCGGGTATCCTGCAAGCCGCGCAACATGCCGGCGCCGACCACCTGCGCGCCGTCGGCGATCTGAAACACCGCCGCGCAGGTGAGGAACGACACCGCCAGCCCGATCACCTCGGCGTTCGCCGCATCGTTGATGTCGACGAATGCGCTGATCAACCATCGTGGCGCTGAAATCATCAGCACGCTGGTCGTGGCCATGAAGGAAATCGCCAGTGTAAACGACACCCATCCCGCGCGGGTGATGCCATCGACATCTTCCGCGCCGTAGGCGCGACCGACGCGCACCGTCGCCGCCTGCGCCAGTCCCATCGGCACCATGAAGGACACCGACGCGATCTGAATCGCAATGGCGTGAGCCGCGATCGAGGCCGTGCCGAACTGTCCCATCAGGAACACCGCGGCGTTGAACACCGTGATCTCGAAAGCAAGCGTCGCGCCGATCGGCAGGCCGACCCGCCATAGCGCGAGGAAACGCGGCCAATCAGCGCGCCACCAGTTGCCGAACAGATGATAGCGGCGAAAGCTGCGGCCAAGACTCGCGACCAGCGCCACCCCGGCGAACAGGAAAATGTTCGATAACGTCGTTGCGATGCCGGACCCCAAGAGACCGAGGGGCGGCAGACCGAGATGGCCGAACACCAGCACCCAGTTAGCGGCAACGTTGAACAGGATCGCGGCCACGGTCACCATCATCGCCGACAGCGGCCGCTCAAGCGCGGCGAAGAACGAGCGAAGCACTATGAAACCGAGCGTCGGCAGCATGCCCCATTGCAACGCGCGCACGAACACCTGGGCGTCGGCGGCAAGCCGCGGCTCCTGATGAAACAAAAGCAGGATCGCTTCAGTGTGCCAGAGCAGCAGCCAGCTCGGCGCCGCAATCAGAACCGACGCCCACATCCCCTGCCGGAACGTCCGCCGCACGTCGCGCACCGTATGCAGCTTGCGGCCAAACGCTTCGGCCATCATCGGCGACGCCGCCGTGACGACGCCGATGCCGAAGATCAGGATCGCGAAGTACAGATTAACGCCAAGGGTTCCGGCCGCCAGCGCGGAAGGGCCAACCCGGCCCAGCACGATCACGTCGGTGGTGGTCAGCGCGATTTGCGCGACATTGGTAAGGACCAAAGGCCAGCCGAGCGCCAGCGTCACCCGGAATTCTCCGAGCCAGGCGTCACGCGAAGAGGCGCTGTGGCGGGCGTCAGGCAGCATGGCGCTCCGGCGGTCGGCGTAAAATGGATCGGGCGAGAGCCGGACGATAACCGCGCGGGCTCTCCATGCCTCGTTCATCGAAACGCGCTTATAGCGAATTCGATGGAATCCGATACGGGCTCGCGAAAGACGCCGGATCGCCGCGGATCACGCCGCGCGGGCCATCATGCAGACAGTCCCTTGAGACCCGCCGCATCGATCCAGAACACCTCGCTCTCGGACTCCTCGGTATCGAGCCAGAGCAGATCCGCGTCGGGATAAGCCCTCTTGATCGCCGGCTTGCAGCGACCGACCTCACACAGTAGCCCGCCTCCCGGCGCGAGACGGGTTTTGGCGCCATCAATGATCCGTCGCACCAGATCGATGCCCTCAGTGCCGCCGTCGAACGCCATCCTCGGCTCGGCAAGACATTCCCGGGGCAGTCCAGCCATCCCCTTGGCATCGACATAAGGCGGATTGGAGATGATCAGGTCATAACGCCTGCCCCTCACTGCCGCGAAAAGATCGCCTTGCGCAAGCTGGATACGATCATCAAGGCCGTGCTCGCGGACGTTGCGCGCGGCGACAGCCAGCGCGTCCGCCGACAGGTCGGTCGCATCCACGGTCGCATTCGGAAAGGCGCGCGCCGCCAGAATGGCGAGACATCCCGAGCCGGTGCAGAGATCGAGCACGCGGGTCACGGTGGCGGGATCGCGCAGACGCAATACATCGTCGTCGCCGAAATGCGAGTCCAGGATTTCACCTATGAACGAACGCGGCACGATCACCCGCTCGTCGACATAAAACGGCAGGCCGCGCATATACATCCTGTTGACGAGATAGGCGGCCGGCTTGCGGGTAGCGATGCGCTGTTCGATCCAGCCGAGGATGCGCCGGCCCGCCGCCTCCGGCACCCGCAGGGCGGCCTGCGGTTCGACCTCGTCCGGATGCAACTGCATGGCCTCGCCGACCAGAAAGGCAGCCTCGGCGACCGGATCGGTGGTGCCGTGGGCGAAGGTAACGCGCGCGCGCTGGAGCCGCTCGGCGGCATGGCGAACATAGTCGAAAATCGTCTCGAGTTCGGGAGCCAGATTTCCGGCCGCGACAGGGCTTGCGGCTCCTGCTCCGGACCGCACCGGCGAGCGTTTTCGGCTTGAGCCGGAGGTCGCGGCTTTCGATCGTCCGCCGCGCGCGGCGGTCTTCGCCATCAGGGTTTGGCCCAACGCGCCGCAGCGGTGTCGTCGCGGTCGTGGGCGTCAACCCAACCGGAGCCGGAGGCGCCCTCCTCCCGTTTCCAGAACGGCGCTTTCGTTTTCAGATAGTCCATCAGGAACTCGGCGCCCTGGAACGCGGCCTCACGATGAGAGGACGCGGTTACCACGAGAACGATGTTCTCACCCGGCACGATCCGGCCATAACGGTGGATCACGGTGATGCCGGTGAGCGGCCAGCGCGAAACCGCCTCCTCGGCGTGACGCGCGATCTCGGCCTCCGCCATGCCCGGATAATGCTCGAGCGTCAGCGCGGCGATCGCCTCGCCATCCTCATCACCCCGGCAGATGCCGCTAAAAGTCACGACCGCGCCTATATCGGTGCGGCCGCGCGACAATGCGGCAACCTCATGCGCGAGGTCGAAGTCGGCTTCCTGCAGGCGTATGGTGATGGGAACGGTCATCGACGGAGCCGGAACTGACAAATCAGCCGCCGGTCATCGGCGGAAAGAAGGCGATCTCGCGCGCCCCCGCAATCACCGTGTCCTGGTTGACATGCATCCGGTCAATCGCGGCGCGGATCACCTTCGGTTTCTCGAAGGCGTAGGCATATTCCTCACCCCGCTGCGACAACCACGCGATCAGATCGGCAACCGTCGCGACGGCCGGCGGCGGATCGAGCGCCTCCTCGGCCTTGCCGACCCGCTCGCGCACCCAGGCGAAGTAGAGCACCTTCATTTTTCATCCTCCTCCATGAGGTGGTGAATGCCGGCATGGAAATAGTCCCAGCCTGTATAGATGGTGAGGATCGCCGAAATCCATAACAACAGCAGCCCGATCTGCGTCACGAACGGGAATATCAGGTCGCCGGCCTCCCCCGCGAGAAGAAACCCGATCGCAACCAGTTGCGCGGTCGTTTTCCACTTGGCGAGCTTGGTCACCGGCACGCTGACCCGCAACGCGGCCAGATACTCGCGAAGCCCCGATACAAGGATTTCCCGGCACAGGATCACGATCGCCGCCCACAGCGTCCAACCGTGGATGATGTGATCCGCCGCCAGCATCAGCAGGCAGGACGCAACCAGAAGCTTGTCCGCGATCGGATCGAGCATCTTGCCGAGGGCGGACTGCTGATCCCAGATTCGTGCATAATAGCCGTCGAAGAAGTCGGTCACGGCGGCCGCGATGAACACGCCCAGCGCCACCCAGCGCAGTTGCAACGGCCCGTCCATGACCGATTGCGCATAGACGCAGCCCACCACCACCGGGATCGCGGCGATGCGAGCAAGGGTGAGAATATTCGGCAGCGACAGCATGTGCTTCGCGGTCGCCTGGCTGGTTGCAGTGTTCATTTTATCTTACCAATACCGTCCCGGCGTGAACGTCAACCGGCCGCGCGGCGCAATTTCCGGCCCCGCAACCTGCCCCCGATCTTACTCATTGATCTTAATACAAAAAAGAAGACCAACATCATAACAAACCCGTCACGCCGGCCGGGCGTGAAAAAAATCGAAGATCCGGCGGGCGCTTTCCGCGCTGATGCCCGGAACCTTGCCGAGATCCGCCAGCGAGGCCCGCTCGATCTCCTTCAACGTTCCGAAATGATGCAGCAGCGCGCGCTTGCGCGCCGGGCCGATACCGGGAACCTCCTGCAATCCGGCTTCCCGGATGTCCTTTCTACGCAGCTTGCGATGCGATCCGATGACAAACCGATGCGCCTCGTCACGCAATCGCTGGATAAAATACAAAACGGGATCACGAGGTTCGAGCTTGATGGCCGGACGATCCGGCAGGAACAGGGTTTCGCGGCCGGCATCACGGTCCGGCCCCTTGGCGACCGCCATCAGCGACACCCGGCTCAGGCCCAGCGCATCGACGACCCCGCGGGCGGCGTTGAGCTGGCCGAGACCGCCGTCGATGATCACGATATCCGGCCATTGCGGCGCGGCATCCTGCTCCGCCGCGGCGCGCGGATCGGCGGCTTTCTGGGTCAGCAACCTTTTGAAGCGGCGCTCCAGCACCTCGCGCATCATCGCATAATCGTCACCGGGCGTCAGGCTCTCTGACTTGATATTGAACTTGCGGTACTGATTCTTAAGGAAGCCTTCGGGACCGGCGACGATCATCGCCCCGACCGCATTGGCGCCCTGGATGTGGCTGTTGTCGTAGACTTCGACACGCTGCGGGGGCTGCGGCAGGCCGAGCACCGCCGCCAGGCCCTGCAACAGCCGCGATTGCGTCGCGGTATCCGCCAGTTTACGGCCCAGCGCTTCGCGGGCGTTGGTCAGCGCGTGCGCGACCAGTTCCTTTTTTTCGCCGCGCTGCGGCGTCGAGACCAAGACCTTGCAGCCGGCCTTGATCGACAGCGCGTGGGCGAGCAAGTCGCTTTCCTCGATCCGGTGCGACAGCAGGATCAGCCCGGGCGGGGGCTTGTCATCGTAGAACTGGGCGAGGAATGATCCAAGCACCTCCTCCGGCGTAAACGACTTCTCCGCGCGCGGGAAATAGGCCCGGTTGCCCCAGTTCTGCCCGGTGCGGAAGAAAAAGACCTCGACGCAGAAATAGCCGCCCTCCTGATGGATGGCGAAAACGTCTGCTTCTTCCACCGTGCGCGGGTTGATGCCCTGCTGCGACTGGATCGCCGATAGCGCGGCGAGCCGGTCGCGATACAGCGCCGCGCGCTCGAAAGCGAGGTCGGCCGAGGCCTGCTCCATCGCGCGGGCCAGATCTTCCTTCACCGCGCGGCTGCGGCCGGACAGGAAATCGGTCGCCTCGCGAACCAGGGCCGTATAGCCGGGAAAATCGATCTCGCCGGTGCAGGGGCCGGCGCAACGCTTGATCTGGTACAGCAGGCAAGGCCGCGTCCGGCTTTCGAAAAAGGAGTCGGTGCAGGAGCGCACCAGGAACGCCCGTTGCAGCGCGGTTATGGTGCGGCCGACCGCCCCCGCGGAAGCGAACGGTCCGAAATAGCGGCCCGGCCGCGACTGAGCGCCGCGATGCTTGAGAAGCTGCGGCGCCCAGTGGTCGCCGGTGATCAGAATATAGGGAAACGACTTGTCGTCGCGAAGCTGCACGTTGAAGCGCGGCCGCAACTGCTTGATCAGATTCGCTTCGAGCAGCAACGCCTCGGTCTCGGTCGCGGTCGATACGATCTCGACGGTCGCCGTCGCCGCGATCATGCGCGCGATGCGCATCACCTGGCCGGTCGGCCGCGCGTAGGACGACAGGCGCTTGCGCACGTTTTTGGCCTTGCCGACATAAAGCACGTCGCGGGCGGCGTTCATCATGCGGTAGACGCCGGGCGACGTCGGCGCATGGCGAACCGCATGTTCGATCGCCGCACGTCCGATCGCGAGCGGCGCCTCCGCGACCGCATCCACGGACTCATCCGGAACATCGGGCAGCCGCGCCTCGTCGTCCTCGTCGGTGTCGAGGCTTGCGGGATCGACCTCCTGTTCCGGCTGTTCCGGAGCCATGCCGTCACGCCGCCGCATGTCCGCCGGGGAACCGGGCGGCTGCCCGGGCCCGATCGGCTTCGCGGGATCGGAAGAATCGCTCGTCATGTTCCTCAGCTAAGCCATGAAACCGGCCGATACCAGCGACCTGCCCCTCCCCAAGCGTGGCCTTCGTCCTGCGCAAAGCAGAGGGAGACCGGTTCCAGAGCCTTTATCGCCTCTGAAGGAATCAGAAGCGGGCTCTCGGACACTTTGAATCTGACGCGTTTTCTTCACGCGAACCGGTACCCATCCTCGGGTCAAGCCCGAGGACATGCTTCGCTCGAAAACGCGAGGCGCTGCCACGCCGGTAACACTTTCTTAAGGACAAGAGACGGTCGGGGCACCGTCTTAAGAACCGTTTAACTTAAAACTTTCGATAAATCCTACGTATCGAATTCAGCATTTCGTAGCCATACGGCCCTGGCGCGCGATGCCACGATGAGAAGCGGTAAAGGGTTGGAGTGCCGGAGATGACCAGGATAACGATCGCAGCATTGGCGGCCATGGCGTCAACCGCGCTGATCGGCGCTGCGCACGGAGCCGATTTCTCTTACCGGGAGCCCTACACCGTCAACCAGCCGCTCAACGCCTTCAGCTGGGCGGGACCCTATCTGGGCGGCAACCTGGGATATGCCTGGGGTAGCGTCCAGAACAGCCTCACCAGGCCGGACGGCGTGTTCGGCGGCGTACAAGCCGGCTTCAACTGGCAAAGCGGTCCGCTGGTATTCGGCCTCGAAGGCGACATCCAGGCCAACGCCGCGAACGATACTTTCGCGGCCTGGAAATTCTCAAATCCCTGGTTCGGCACCGTGCGCGGCCGCGTCGGCTACGCATTCAACAACGTCCTGGTTTACGGAACCGGCGGTCTTGCCTTCGGCAAACTGCGCGCCGAGACCTTCGGCCTGTCGGAATCCCACACCAGCGCGGGCTGGACGGTGGGAGTGGGCGCCGAAGTCGGCATCTACCAGAACTGGACCGCGAAGGTCGAGTATCTCTATGTCGATCTGTCGAGCAGCAGTTTCACGATTACGGGCGCGCCTCACAGCTACCAGTCCGGAATGGTCCGCGCCGGCATCAACTATCATTTCTAGAGCATGATCTTATCCGAAAACCGGTTTCCACTTTTCAGGATCATGCTCCAATAACGAGAACAATAATCATCGCTCTCGACTTCCGGCCGCTCACGCGGCCGTTTTTTTTGGGTTCAACCGGCGATCGCTTCGAGCTTGAAGCGGGCTGCGCCGCCCTGGCCCAGCGGTTTCTCCAGTTCGGGAAGGATGGACCTGAGTTCGCCCCTCAACGTCCATGGTGGATTGACGATCAGAAGCCCGGCCGACGTGAGCGGCCCGTCCGCGGTCTGCGGCGCCACGCTGAATTCCAGCCGCAGGCACTTGTCGGCCTCGCCTCCCGTGACGGTACCGACCCTGCGAGCGAGATCGTCCGTCGCCCGGCGTCGCTTTGCCGGATACCACAATACGTAACAGCCGGTCGGCCATTTGGCGAAGGCTCCGGCGAACCCGTCGGAGAGGCGTTCGAACTCGTCCTCGCGCTCGAACGGCGGGTCGATCAGCACCAGCCCACGCCGCTCCTTCGGAGGCACGAAAGCGGTCAGCGCCATCCAGCCGTCGAGATCGACCACATTGGCCTGGGTGTCGCGGCGCAGCGCATCGATCAACTGCTTTCGTGCAACGGGCTCGATTTCGCAGGCGACGATCCGGTCCTGCGGCCGCAGCAAGGCGCGCGCGATCAGTGGCGATCCCGGATAGCATTGCAGCCCGCGCCGGGGATTGAAGGCTCTGACGATATCGAGATAGGGCGCGACCAACGGAGCAGCCGCCTCCGAAAAACGCGCCTGCATCAGCCGCGCGATGCCGGTCAGCCACTCTCCGCCGCGACCCGCCTCCTCGCCGGCCAGATCGTAAACGCCCGCGCCGGCGTGAGTATCGATGACACGGAAGGCCGCTGGTTTCTCGTGCAGATAGGTCAGGACGCGGACCAGCACGATATGCTTGATGACGTCGGCGAAGCTGCCGGCGTGAAAGGCGTGGCGGTAATTCATGGGCGGAAGCCTTTACGCTACTCGCCTCAAGCCGCAAAGCGCTGCGTCCTGCCGGACGCACCACGGACCATCGCGGCCCGGTACAGGCAGCCACCGCTCAGCCGCCGCGCACAGGCGGCATCACCACCTGGTCCCGACGGCAGGCGCGCCGGTCGATTTCCTCACAGGCGCGGAATTGCAGGTCCTTGTTCATGCAGATCCGCACCTCGCTGAGCCTGGTCCGGTCGCACATCACCGCTATCGCGGAACGGCTGAGGCCCGGATTGTCCTTGACGAAGGCCTCCTCGACGGCATCGGCCGTAATGCTTTTCGGTGCGGCGAGATCGACGAATTCCGCCGGGATCTTCACAGCGGCGCGCGCCTTGCGGATGGTTTCGAAATAGGCCTGCGCGCTCAGCCCTGAGCAGGTGCCGTGCTTGTCCCACTGGCTGTAGATCAGCCCCGGCGCCGGCATCAAATCCAGCATCGAAGCCATGATGCGGCGATCGAGCCGCGGCGCCGGGCGCTGGCAATAATCAGGAAAGCCGTGCTCGTATTGCGGCCAAAGACCGTGCACCACGAACGAGAACGACCGCTCGCCGCACTGGGTCTGCTGCGATCGGCCGGCATTGCCGCGTTCCTCCGCGGCGGCGCAGAACGAAGGAGACCATGACAGCGACAGCACATAGAAATCGAAAGCGCCGGGCGCGTTTTGTCGCTGGTCTTTTGCCAACGCATCGGCGGTCCACCCCGCAAGCAGGATCAGCCACGACAAAACAGACGCGGCCGCCGCGCGAGACACCCATCTCATGACGCCAACTCCTCAGCCCAGCCGGAATCAGGTTCTCATGCAAAATCCGAGAACGAGAGAACCAGCCATCATAGCATAGCGACCAGAGGTCGGGATATTTCTAGAATCTTTCCGCTTCCGGAATGAGAATCAATCTCTTTGGTTGACGCGCCTTTTTAACGCAAGATGGCCGTCCGCTCGAAAAACAACATAGTATCGATTGCAGGCATTCTCTTTACGGCGGATTCCGCCAGGCCGGAAATGATCTGGATCAAATGATATCTGGATCGAATCGATTCAGATATCACGATGTGGTCGACTTCAGTATGTTGAGCAGCGGGATGCGGGCGGCAAACCGCTGCACGCTTTTCGTTGTCCCGCTTTACGGTTGGGCGGTGAGACAACCCGGATTGTAGGCCCAGTTGCGATCGAGGCCGACCACGCACCACTCGACGCCCTGCCCCATGCTGGCGATCCCGCCATCCTCGACAATGGAATAATGCACCGTGCGGACTATGCCGTCGCTGACCATCGCCTCGGCGGTGCAGTAGCGGCGCGGGATGTTGTCGGACTCCCTCGGCCGAAACGCCCTTTCATGGACATTGCCATAAGCGGTGATGCGCAGCGGGGAATTCCAGAACTTCCGTTCCTTCTCCCAGAATTGCGTCGTGATGGTCGGCAGCCCCGCCTCACAGCGTGGCAACTGCCCTTCATAGCTCGGCCCGAACACGGGAAAATTGAACGCTTGCGCAACCGGCATCGCGGCGAACAGACCCAACGCCGCGCCAAACGCCACGCCGACGGCGGATTTCTTCAATAATGTGACGAGGTTACGCATGGGAGGTCCGCCAATGATCCGAACCCCGTAACGGTGCCGCGAAGCACGCGCAAGGTCAAGTGCGGCGACGCAACACCCGTCTCCTAACTCCGGGATGAGCGGCCAGGCGTTCTTTTCACGGCCCGCTCCGCGTTCTAGAGCATCGCTTCTGATTGAATCAGAAGCGATGCTCTAGTTTGTTGTTCTGACGCGTTTTCTTCACGCGAACCGGTATCCACTTCGCTCGAAAACGCTATAAGGTCGGACCGCAACAATGGAGATGAGGATGAGACTGTTCGGAGCGGCCTTGCTGGCGGCGATGACCGGCTCGCTGGTTTTCGGACCGGCGCGGGCCGATTGGGTGCCTCCGCTCAAGGGCAACGACACCGGGGGAATCATCTCCTATTCGCTGGCCGGGGCCGGTGATGTCCGCGTGATTGCGGCCCATCACTGCGCGCGCTACGGTAAGGTGGCGAAATTCCTCGGCGTCCAGGCCTATCCCGGCGGCTACGTCTCGTTCGCTTGCCGCTGGGTGCCCTATGGTCCGGACCAGCCTCCGCTGCAAACCCGCTACTGAACTGTTACGCCCTCACGGAGCCTGCGATGCGACAATCATCTCGTCTCTCGATGTTCCTCCTGCCGCTGGTTCTGCTTTCCGCCGCTCCGGCGCTCGCGGAGGTGCAACTGCCGCTCCGCAAGGCCGGGCTTTGGGACGTCAAGGTGGACCATGCAGGCGGCCGAATGCCGGGAGTCGCGGTTCAGCAATGCACCAGCGAGGCCGTGGACCGCGAATTCACCTCGGATTTCGCGCCCTCCGCCAGGCAGAACTGCTCGAAGGCCGACGTCCAGAAAACCGCGACCGGCTATGTGATGGATTCAGTCTGCACCATGGGCGGCACGACGGTGACGTCGCACGCCGAAGCCACGGGCGACTTTGACTCCGCCTACACGGTGAAGGTCGCCGCGCGCAGCAAAGGCGGCAAGTTTGGAGACCGGGACAGCAAAATCACCATCGCGGCGAAATGGGTCGGCCCCTGCAAGGAGGGACAGACGCCCGGCGATGTCGTGATGCCCGGCGGCTTCAAGATGAACATGCGCGACTTTGAAAAATTCAAGTCGATGGCGCCGCATTAGATGAGGGCTTACACTTTTCCAAGCCGTCATGGCCGGGCATAGCCGTTCGAAGAACGGCTAATCCCACCTCACGTCATGGCGCGCGAGCAGCTTCCGCACCTCGGTGACGAGATCGCTCTCGCCGGCCTCTATCTGCGCCTCGGCCTGTTTCTTCAGATACTCAGCGCGGTCCTCAATGGAGGTCAGCCCGGCGCCGGCGATCAGGTCCTTGATCAGCACCTTGCCGTTGGCTTTCTCATCCGTGCCCTGAATGATCGCGCAAGGCGAATTACGCTTGTCGGCGTACCTCATCTGCTGGCCAAGCGAATGCTTGGGATTTCCGAGATAAAGCTCCGCACGGATACCGGCATTGCGCAAGTCGGCGACCATCTTCTGGTAGCTCGCGATGTCGCCGCCGAAAACCGTGACCACCACCGGACCCGGCTGCGGTTTTGTGTCGAGCTTGTCGAGCATGGTGAGCGCCGCCTGCAACCGCGACACGCCGATGGAAAAGCCGGTCGCGGGCACGGGCTCGCCGCGAAAGCGCGAGACCAGACCGTCATAACGCCCGCCGCCGCCGACCGAGCCGAAGCGAACCGGGCGACCCTTTTCGTCCTTGGTTTCGAGCAGAAGTTCAACTTCGAAAACGGGGCCAGTATAGTATTCGAGGCCGCGCACGACGGAGGGGTCGATTCGAACTCTGCCGTCTCCGTATCCGGATGCAGAAAGCAGTTCAGAAATTTGCCGAAGCTCCGATATTCCATCGTCGAAAACTTTGGCTGAATCGCCCAATTTCTCGCGGACGAACTTCAGGGTTTCAAACACACTGTTGAACGTTACTTTGCGATGCCACTTTTCCCCATCAGACGAGGAAAAGGTAAGAACATCTCTTGGGCGCGCTTGCTTCTCGTCAGTCGTTGCACAATCCGTGAGAACGGCACCCACGCCAAACACCGAAATCACTGTTTCAATGTCCCGCTCCGAGAGACCCGCGCCCTTCGTAAAGTCGCCACTCTCATCTTTACGACCTTGGCCCAACAAAAGTCGCACGCCTTCGACACCGAACTTGTCGAACTTATCCATCGCTCTTAGAATTGTGAGCTTGCGCGCGGCATGATCCGCGCCACCAAGGCCAATGCTATCTAAAATTCCATCAAGCAATTTACGATTGTTGACCTTTACGACAAATTGACTCGCTGGAATGCCCAGCGCCTCCATGGTGTCGGCCGCCATCATGCACATCTCGGCGTCGGCGGCGGGCGACGCTGAGCCGACCGTATCGGCATCGAACTGCATGAACTGGCGGAAGCGTCCCGGTCCCGGCTTCTCGTTGCGGTAGACATAGCCCGCACGATAGCTGCGATAGGGCAGCGCGAGGTTCTGGAAATTCTCCGCCACATAACGCGCCAGCGGCGCGGTGAGATCGTAGCGCAAGCTGATCCACTGTTCGTCGTCGTCCTGAAACGAGAACACGCCCTCATTGGGCCGGTCCTGATCGGGCAGGAATTTGCCGAGCGCGTCGGTGTATTCAAACGCGGGCGTCTCGACCGGCTCGAAGCCGTAACGCTCATAGACCGCGCGGATTTTCTCCACCATCCGCCGCGTGGCGGCGATGGCGGCGGGCCCGCGATCCTCCAGCCCGCGCGGCAGGCGGGCGCGAAGTTTCTGCGGCTTTTTCGGCTTTTTGTCGGACATGGGCGCTCGTTTGTAAGTCAGTAGTGACTTACAGTCGGGTTACCAGCGCGGGCGCAACCGGGCAAGCAGAAGCCTCCACACATCATGGCCGGGCATAGGTTCGAAGAACGGCGTCGCTTCCGCTCGCCTATGTCCCGGCCATTCCCGTCTTGCTTACCGATCAGCCTCAAGACGTGGATGCCCGGCACGAGGCCGGGCATGACGAAATCCTGGTAGCAGCGTCAATTCACCAGCACCGCGCCGTCGCAGCGAATGCCGGCGACCCAGACATCCGCCTGCCCGATGCCGATGCCGAGCGTCGCCAGAACCTGCGCCAGCACCTGATCGATCGACCCGGTCGCGCCGCTGATGATCCCCGCCACGGTCGACCCGAGGCCGGG
The DNA here is from genome assembly GCF_006539545.1 of Nitrobacter winogradskyi. GTDB lineage: Bacteria > Pseudomonadota > Alphaproteobacteria > Rhizobiales > Xanthobacteraceae > Nitrobacter > Nitrobacter winogradskyi_A. The sequence continues at coordinate 21,746 of NZ_BJNF01000010.1, read as the reverse complement.
AATCGGCAGGCCGAGCGGCCCCACATTCACCTTGAGCGAGAGATCGCCGAGCAGGCTCGCGGTCAGCGACGAGGTGAAATCGGTGGTGGTCACGGTCTTCTTCGTCCGCGCGACGATGTCGGAATAGCTGAACGACACCGGCGTCGGCTGGGTGTTGCCCATGCCGGCATGGGCGCGGCCGGTCACGGTGATCGCGCCGAGATTGACCAGCGTCGCCGCGCCCGGATCCGGCTTGCTGGTGAAGTTGGTCATTTCGGCCGTTGACACATCGCCGATCCAGGCATCGACGATGCCGGGAGTGACGCCGAGCGTGACGCTGGAGGTCGCAATGTCCGGCCGGCCGCAACTCACGCGATCGAGCGTTGCGGTGCCGGAGGCGACCTCGACATAGAGCGGGAGATTGACGGCCGACACCGCGCCGGTGCCGATCAGCTTGATCGTGACCAGCACGCGGGTCTGCGCGGTATGCACGCTCGCGCCTTCGGTCCCCACCGTCATCCAGCTTTTGCCCTGAGGGCGCTCGCCGATCGTCGCCCTGACGGAGACGGCGGCGATGCCGGGCAATCCGAGATCGGCCCCGGCCGCGATCTGGTTGGTCCCGTTGGCGATGGCGCCGGTCGCCGAGAGCAGATCGAACACCGAGACGCCGACGCCTGTTTTCGGTTTTGAGCCGACCGTCATCGGCATATAGGGGCCGACGTCGAGCAGCTTTCCGGGCACGATCGTGGTGGACAGCCCGGCCAGCGCCAGCGAGATATTCGACAGCGCGGCGGTGGCGGCATTGATGCCGTTCGCCGCCTGCTGCGCGCTCAGCATCGCAGCCACGATGTCGGCGACCTTCACCTCGCCTGAGAGCATCGAGTCGTAGGTAACGCCGGTCAGGTCGAGACGAGTCGCCAGCGCGTTGAGGAAATCAAAGGCGTCGATGCGGGCGTTGATCAGCGACTGGTAGTCCATCACCGAAAGCGACAGCGTCGTTCCCAGCATCCGGCCGAGAACCGTGTTGAGCAGGCCACCATTAAGCGCGAGCAGGCGCGAGCCGATCGCGAACGAGGCAAGCGCGGTGCTCGCGGCCGTCGCCCTGCTGGTGATATCGAAGTGGTTGCTGCCGCCCGCGAACATGCGGGCAAAATAAAGCGGCGTCTCGGTGCGTAGCGTGACCCGCGCCGCGTTGGGCGCGCCGGTCGCGGGGGTGACGAAGCGCGCCTGCGGCGTCAGCGCCGCGTTCGCGGTGAAGGTGCCGAGTTCGACGGACAGCAGCGCGCTCGCCGGATAGCCGTTGGCCGTGACGGTGGCGGCGGCCGCGCTCGCGGCCTTGCCGAGGTTGCCGGCGGCGACAATGGCCGCGAGGTCGGCGGCGCTCTGCGCCTTGCGGCGATCGGCATAGATCGCGCCGACATCCACGCCGAGCGCGGTGCAGCCGAGCACCAGCACCATGCACCCGGCTCCCATGATCGCGAAGTTGCCGCGCGTGTCCGAGATGAAGCGCCGAAGCAGGTTTCGCACAGCAAGCCTCCTCAGAAGCCGCCGAACGGAATCGCCGCCGACCGCACGATGATCGAGGGCGGCGCCGGCACGAACGGCATGGTAAAAATGATGCTGTCGGATGCGTCGTAATTGACCGTGACCACGAAGACGCCGCTGCCGGACGTCGCCGCGCTCATGGTGAGATGGCCGGGCTGCAGAAGAGGATAAGACGCGGCATTCGTCGTGACGTAGTTTTCAGCGAGGCTCGTGCGTTCGGTCTCGTTCAGGCCCGCGACCGAGGAACGCGCGGCTTCCGCGGCCAATTGCTGCACGCCATGCACCATGGTGAGGTAAGCGCCGAACACCACGATGCCTGCCACCAGCACCAGGAACAGCGGCAGAAGCATCGCGAACTCGACCGCGGACGCGGCGCGGGTGCAGCGCGCGACGCGCAGCAGCAGGGCCGAGGTGTGGCGTAGGGAGCAACCTGTCATGCGGCCTACTGAGCCACACAACTATTAAGTGTATATTAATCTGAAAATAAACCTCAGGTAGTATTAACTCCAACCAAAGAGCCGTTGCTACCTCATGGGGGCTCTCCCGCATTTTCAACACACACCCCGTCCAGACTGGGACATCCGGGCCGGATCGTCCGAGTCCGGAGTCCACGCTTCCACCGACGCGAACTGCATTCCCACGAGCGCGTCTTCTTCACGCGAACCGGTGTCCACTTCGCTCGAAAACACGTAGATTGTTGTTGACGCGTTTTCTTCACGCGAACCGGTGTCCACTTCGCTCGAAAACGCTATAGGTGTAATTCAAGCCCGGACATTCGCTGCCTTTTCGAATCCACGGCATCGCCACGGAAGGCGCAGCATCATCATGAAGCGACTTCCGACGCCCGGATCGCGCCGCCAGCGCCAACGCCGAACCTTATCCGCAACGCGCTGAAACCAAGTGAGGGGATCCCCGATGTCAGACAAGAACCTTGCCCTCAACGTCCCGAACGATCTTTCAGCGTACTGGATGCCTTTCACCGCGAACCGCGCCTTCAAAAAAGCCCCGCGACTGATCGCCGGCGCCAAGGACATGCATTACATCACCACCGATGGCCGCAAAGTCCTCGACGGCGCGGCCGGCATGTGGTGCTGCAACGCCGGCCACGGCCGCGCCGAGATCTCGGCGGCGATCGCCAGACAGGCCGACGCGCTGGACTTCGCGCCGCCGTTCCAGTTCGGCATCCCGCAGGCATTTGAACTGGCGAACCGCGTCTCGGAACTCGCGCCGGAGGGGCTCGATCATGTGTTCTTCTGCAATTCCGGATCGGAGGCCGCGGACACCGCGCTGAAACTGGCGCTGGCCTATCACCGGATCGCCGGCCAGGGGAGCCGCATCCGCCTGATCGGCCGCGAGCGGGCTTATCACGGCGTCGGCTTCGGAGGCACCGCGGTCGGCGGCATCGTCAGCAACCGAAAGATGTTCGGCTCCCTGCTCACCGGCGTCGACCATCTGCAATCCACCTACAACCGCGAGAAGCAGGCGTTCAGTAAAGGCGAACCGCAATGGGGCGCGGAACTCGCCGACGAACTGGAGCGCCTCGTCGCCCTCCACGGCGCAGAAACCATCGCCGCCGTGATCGTGGAGCCGATGGCCGGGTCGACCGGCGTGCTGCCCGCGCCGAAAGGCTATCTCAAGCGGCTGCGCGAGATCACCCAGAAGCACGGCATCCTCCTGATCTTCGACGAGGTCATCACCGGCTTCGGCCGTCTCGGTCACGCCTTCGCCGCCGAGCGCTACGGCGTGCTGCCCGACATGATCACCTTTGCAAAGGGGGTGACCAACGGCGCGGCCCCGATGGGCGGCGTGCTGGTGCACAAGACCATCCACGACGCCTTCATGACCGGCCCCGCGAACGCCGTGGAGGTATTCCACGGCTACACCTATTCGGCGCATCCGCTGGCCTGCGCCGCGGGGCTCGCTACGCTCGACATCTACCGCGCCGAGGAACTGTTCGAGCGCGCGCGCAATCTTGAGCCGAAATTCGCGGACGCGGTGATGAGCCTGCGCGAGGAACCTAACGTGGTGGATATCCGCACCGTCGGCATCACGGCGGGCATCGAGCTCGCGCCCAACGAAAACGGGCCGGGCGACCGCGGCTTTACCGCGCTGAGAGCCGGCTTCCACGATTACGATCTGATGATGCGCATCGCGGGCGACACGCTGGCGCTTACCCCGCCGCTGATCATCAGCGAGGATCAGATCGGCGAGATCGTCGACAAGACCGCCAAGGTGATTCGCGCCGTCGCCTGAATGATCGGCCCGATTTCGGCGGACAACAGCAGAAGACCTATCCGCCGAATCAGCGATAATGGTAGTGAGAGGGACCGGAAGCGCCGGAGATCGCTCCGCGCCGGAAGCATTCACGCCAGATGATCCGCATTTCCACGATTTTCATTGCCCTCTGCATGGTGCTGGTCTCCATCTCGGTGGGCATCGTGCTCTATTCGCTCGTCGGCCTGCGCGCCTCGGAGTGCGCGGTCGTGACGCTGGCCGTCCTGACCGTCCTCATCCTCTACAACGCGGTCTCGATGCGAATGCGCGGCCGCAGCACCGCCGAAGGCCAGATCGCGGATCTGTCGCGGGGTGTGGCCGACCTGGCCCGCCAGGTCTCCGATTTCGGACGCCGCCTCGCGGCAGCCGAAAGCAAGATCGTCCAGGCGAATTCCGCGGCTTCGAACCGCAATCAATCCGGACTTCAATCAGCGCTCGGTGAGATCAACGAACTGGGCGGGCTGGTCAAACAGCTTGCCGCCATGGTCGCCGCTCATGATGACATGCTGACGGCCTTGCCATCCGCCGCTTCCGCGCCCGCGGTCGAACCGGCGCCACCGGCAAGACCCTCGGATCGCGAGGTCCTTGCAAGGGCGATTTCGGCCCCGCCTGCGATTATTCGAACGACCGCCAGTTCCGCGCGATCCCATAACGACGCACAGACCCTGGCTACAATCAAAAACGCCATCGAGACCAACGGCGTCGATCTCTTCCTGCAACCGATCGTCACGCTTCCGCAGCGCAAGGTGCGCTACTACGAAGCGATGACGCGACTGCGCAATGCCGGCGGCGCTTACCTCGCAGCCGGCGACTTCATCCCAGCCGCCGAATCGGCCGGCTTGATGGGAAAGCTGGACAACACGGTCTTGTCCCGCTGCACGCAGGTTCTGCAGCGCCTTCACGCGCGCAACAAGGATGCCGGCCTGTTCTGCAACATCGCCGTGGCGTCGCTTGGAAATCGAGAGACCTTCGGGCAGTGCCTCGACATCCTCGAAGCCAATCGCGCGTTGGCCTCCTCGCTGATCCTCGAATTCAAGTACAATACGCTGCGCGGCCTCGGCACCACCGAAAGCGAGCACCTCGCGGCGCTGGCGCAACTCGGCTGTCGATTCTCCGTCGACCATGTCACCACCCTGCGGATCGAGCCACGCGAGCTGGCCGACCGTGGCGTCCGCTTTATCAAGATGCCCGCCTCGTTGCTGCTGGATCCGAAACAGACGTCGACCTCCGATATCCATCCGGCCGACATGTCTGATCTGCTGGGACGCTTCGGCATCGACCTGATCGCGGAACGGATCGAAGACGAGAAAGCGGTCGTCGATCTGCTCGACTACAATGTTCGCTTTGGCCAGGGTTTCCTGTTCGCCGTGCCGCGGCCGCTACGCCAGGAGGCGGCGGAAGAGCCAGCCGATAAGGCGAAGCCCCGCGCCAGCGGTCCTGCCGGAACCAACACTCAGGGCGGCGTGATAAAAACCGAACATTCGCCTCGCGTGACCGGCAACGCCGCACTGGCGCGCCGCTCCGGCGACGCTGCCTGAAAGCATCCCGCCGCCATGACCATTCTTCGTTTCATCGACCATCTGCGCGAGTTCGCGGCCGAAAGGGACGTGGTGCTGTGCGACGTCTGGGGCGTCGTCCACAACGGGGTCATGTCGTTTCCGGAGGCCTGCTCCGCGCTGAAAACGTTCCGCGACCGGGGCGGCACCGTCATCTTCATCACCAATGCGCCGCGTCCGGCCGACTCCGTGCGGCGGCAGTTGCGCAGGTTCGGCGTTCCGGACGACGCCTATGACGGCATCGCTTCATCCGGCGACCTGACCCGGAGCTACGTCGCCGAGCATCCGGCCAAGGCGATTTTCTGGCTCGGGCCTGAGCGCGACAGCGCGATCCACGAGGGCCTCGATCCGGTGTTCGCGCCGATCGAGCGCGCCGACTACATCATCTGCACCGGCCCCTTCGACGACGAGACCGAGACCGCGGAGGACTATCGCGCCCTGATGATGCAGGCGCGCGAGCGCAAGCTGCCGCTGATCTGCGCCAATCCCGATATCGTCGTGCAAAGCGGCGACCGGCTGCTCTATTGCGCCGGCGCCATCGCGGAACTTTATCGCGAACTCGGCGGTGAGGTGGTGTTCTACGGCAAGCCGCACCGGCCGATCTACGAGCGCGCCATGGCCCTGGCGCGAGAACGGCGCGGCGACGACACCCCATTGAACCGCGTACTGGCCATCGGCGATTCCGTACGCACCGACCTCATGGGCGCGCACGCCTTCGGCATCGACCTGGTGTTCCTGACGCGCGGCATCCATTCCGGGGAATTCGCCGGCGTCGACCAGCTCGATCCCGCCTCCGTCAAGGAACTGTTCGGCCGCCCGCCGCGAGCGCTGATGCGCGAACTGAGGTGGTAAGGCTCACTTCTGAGAGTGAACTCTGCGATTTCCATTCTTCATGGCCAGGCATAGGCGTTCATCGACCGGCGTCGCTTCCGCTCGCCTATGGTCCCGGCCATCCACGACCTTCTCGCTGAATCGCAGCCGAGACGTGGATGCCCGTGACAAGCACGGGCATGACGGAAGACCTATCGTCAGGGCCAAAATCGAACCCACGTCAAATGCCGGCAGATTTATGCCGGGACGTTGTCGGGAAATACCGCTTCGATCTTGTTTTTCAGCGTCGCCGCGTTGAACGGCTTGACGATGTAGTTGTTCACCCCGGCTTTCTTGGCGGCGATGACGTTCTCGGTCTTGGACTCGGCCGTGACCATGATGAACGGCGTCGTGGCGAGATTGGGATCGGCACGGACTTCCCTGAGCAGATCGTAGCCGGTCATCGGCTCCATGTTCCAGTCGGAGATCACCAGGCCGTATTTCTTGGTGCGCATCTTGTTCAGCGCCGCCGAGCCGTCGCTGGCGTCGTCGATATTTTCGAACCCAAGCTGCTTGAGCAGATTGCGGATGATGCGGATCATCGTGTTGTAGTCATCCACCACCAGAATGGACATTGAAAAGTCAACTGCCATGGTGAGCCCCCCTGCACGCCAGATTCTGTGTGTGCCGAAATTCGTCCAGGGCCCGCTGAAGCGGGTCCATCCTCGAAGCAAGTACCGGTATCTTCCGCCCGGTCACTCGCTTTGCGAGTAGACCAGCATGATTACCACCAGCCCTTAAACAGCGCGTTAACCGGATGCCGAAGTCCGCGAGTGTCCCGCCGGAGTGCAAGCTGACTTGACTTCGATCCGGCCGCGGCATCACGGTCCGCCGCTGGAACCGTTCGATGAATTCTTACAAATGACCTCGAAATTCACCATTATCCGCGATACCGCTGCCGCTGACGCCGTCCCCAGGGGAGGCGTGGTGGCGATGGGCAATTTCGACGGCGTTCATCTCGGGCATCGCGCGGTGATCGCAGCCGCGCTCAGGATGGCGCGCTTGCGCGCAAAGCCCGCCTTCGCGGTGACCTTCGAGCCGCATCCGCGCAAATTCTTCAGCCCGAATACCCCGCAGTTCCGCCTGACCGACGAAACCAGCAAGCTGCGGCTTCTGGCCGGCACGGGTCTCGCGGGCGCCGTGGTCATGACCTTCGACGCCACGCGGGCCGGCACGACGGCGCAAGATTTCATTCACCATGACCTGATCGAACGTCTCGGAGTGAGCGCCGTCGCCGTTGGATATGATTTCCATTTCGGCAAGGGCCGGGTCGGATCGCCGAGCCTGCTCGTCAGCGAGGCCCCGCGCCTCGGGATCGAAGTGGACGTGCAGCCCCATGTCGACTTTGATGAGCGTCCGGTTTCGTCCAGCGCCATCCGCATGGCGTTAGCAGAAGCCCAGATCGCGAACGCCACCGCGATGCTCGGCGGACCGTGGTTCGTGACCGGCGAGGTGATCCACGGCGAGAAGCGCGGGCGCGGTCTCGGCTATCCCACCGCCAATATCCGCCTCGACCGGGATTGCGGCCTCAGGCACGGCATCTATGCCGTGCGCGTCGGCTGCGGCAAGGGAAAGGATCATCGGCGCTTCGACGGCGTCGCGAGTTTCGGCCGCCGTCCGACATTCGATAACGGTGCGCCGCTGCTCGAAGTGTTCCTGTTCGACTTCCAGGGCGACCTCTACTGCGCCATGCTGGATGTCGCCTTCATCGGCTTCATCCGCGAGGAACTGAAGTTCGACGGCGCCGAGGCTCTGGTGCGTCAAATGGATGATGACGCCACCCGCGCCAGAATCCAGCTCGCGGCCGCGCCTGATGCATTTCCACAACTGGGAGAGATCGGCTGACCAAGACCGAAAAGCAAAAAATGCTGGCCGGCGAACTCTATCGCCCCGGTGATCCGGAGATTCAGGCCGAGCAGCACGCTAACAAGGCATGGCTCGCGCGCTACAACGCAGCGATAGCGCTGCCCGCCGTCGAACGCCACGCACTGCTCGCGCAGCACCTTGGCCGCGTCGGCGCGGACGTCGTGATCCGGCCGCCGTTCTTCTGCGATTTCGGCTACAATATCTTCTTGGGCGACGGCGTATTTCTCAACTTCAACTGCGTTATTCTCGACGTGGTTCATGTCACGATCGGCGATCGCACCCAGATCGGGCCAGCAACCCAGATCTATGCCGCCGATCACCCCCGTGATAGCCTGACAAGGCGCGACGGACTGGAGTTCGGCCGGCCTGTTCGAATTGGCTCCGATGTCTGGATCGGCGGCGGCGCGATCATCCTTCCCGGCGTCGCGATCGGCGACGGGGCAGTGATAGGCGCCGGCAGCGTGGTGACGCGGGATGTCGCGGCCGGCGTCACGGTGGCGGGAAATCCTGCGCGCCGTATCGCAGGCAGAAGCTGAATCACGACGAGCGCTTTGCCATTGCCCCGGCCGCCTGCTATGGAAAGCTCCATGTTTGCGCGGCGCACCATCATAAGCATTAGCGGCCCGGCTTCCGCCTGAGCTTCGCTCGGCGCAAGACCGGGATCGCCTCCCCTTTCCGCGCCACTCAGCAAAAGCCAGAAGTTCTTATGTCCGACAAGCCGCAGAAGTCCGTCGCCAAAACCGACGCCCCCGATTATGCCAAAACCCTGTTTTTGCCGCAGACGGAATTTCCGATGCGCGCCGGGCTGCCGCAGCGCGAGCCGGACATCCTGAAGCGCTGGACCGATATCGATCTTTACGGGCAGTTGCGCGCGCGCGCGAAAGGGCGGCCGAAATTCGTGCTGCACGATGGCCCGCCCTACGCCAACGGCAGCATCCATATCGGCCACGCGCTCAACAAGATCCTCAAGGACGTCGTCACCAAGAGCCAGCAGATGCTGGGCCACGATTCCAACTACGTGCCGGGATGGGATTGCCACGGCCTGCCGATCGAATGGAAGATCGAGGAGGAGAACTACCGCTCCAAGGGCAAGACGAAGCCGAACTTCAAGGACCCCGCGGCGATGGTCGCGTTCCGCAAGGAATGCCGCGCCTATGCGGAGCACTGGCTGAACGTGCAGCGCGAACAGTTCAAGCGTCTCGGCATCGTCGGCGACTGGGATCATCCCTACGCCACCATGACCTATCCGGCCGAAGCGCAGATCGCGCGCGAACTGATGAAGTTCGCCGCCAACGGCACGCTCTATCGCGGCTCCAAGCCGGTGATGTGGAGCGTGGTGGAGAAGACCGCGCTGGCCGAAGCCGAGGTCGAATACGAGGATCACACCTCGGACACGGTGTGGGTGAAATTTCCAGTGACCTCGCCGGCGCACGGCGCGCTGGCGCAGGCGAGCGTGGTGATCTGGACCACGACTCCGTGGACGCTGCCGGGCAACCGCGCCATCAGCTTCTCGAACAAGATCGCCTATGGTCTTTACAAGGTCACCGATGCCCCCGCCGATAACTGGGCGAAGACCGGCGATGTTCTGATCCTCGCGGACAAACTCGCCGGGGACGTGTTCAAGCAGGCGCGGGTCACGGCCTACGAGAAGCTTCGTAATATTCCAGCCGACGCGCTGGACGCGGTGGAATGCGCGCATCCGCTGAAAGGCCTGTCCGGCGGCTACGACTTCACCGTCCCCCTGCTCGAAGGCGATCACGTCACCGACGACACCGGCACCGGGTTCGTTCACACCGCGCCCGGACACGGCCGCGAGGATTTCGATATCTGGACGGCGAATGCGCGCGAACTCGAGGCGCGCGGCATCAATTCGACCATTCCCTACACCGTGGACGAGAACGGCGCGCTGACCACGCAGGCCCCCGGCTTCGAAGGCCGACGCGTCATCGACGACAAGGGCAATAAGGGCGACGCCAACGAGGCCGTTATCAAGGCGCTGGTCGAACGCAACATGCTGCTGGCACGCGGGCGTTTGAAGCACCAGTATCCGCATTCGTGGCGCTCCAAGAAGCCGGTGATCTTCCGCAATACGCCGCAGTGGTTCATCGCGATGGATCGTCCTTTTCACCTCCCCCTTGAGGGGGGAGGTCGCCGCGCAGCGGCGGGTGGGGGTGAAGCGACAGTCGATCACCCCACCCCGACGCCTTCGGCATCCAGCCTCCGCGCCCGCGCCTTGCAGGCCATCAGCGTCACCCGATGGGTGCCGCCGGCCGGGCAGAACCGCATCACCGGCATGATCGCCAACCGTCCCGACTGGGTGATCTCGCGCCAGCGCGCCTGGGGCGTGCCGATCGCGGTGTTCGTGCGCGAGAAAGGCGATGGCTCCGCCGAAGTTTTGGTCGACGACGCCGTCAACCAGCGCATCACCGACGCCTTCGAGCAGGAAGGCGCGGACGCCTGGTACGCCGAGGGCGCGCGCGAGCGTTTCCTGGGCGATCGCGCGGGCGAGGACTGGACCAAGGTCGACGATATTCTCGACGTCTGGTTCGACTCCGGCTCGACACACGCGTTCGTGCTGGAAGATGCGGTGCACTTTCCCGGCCTCAGGGAAATCAAGCGCAAGGCCGATGGCGGCCAGGATACCGTGATGTATCTGGAAGGCAGCGACCAGCATCGCGGCTGGTTTCACTCATCGCTGCTGGAAAGCTGCGGCACCCGTGGCCGCGCGCCTTACGACGTGGTGCTGACGCACGGCTTCACGCTCGACGAGAACGGCCGTAAGATGTCGAAATCACTCGGCAACACCGTCGATCCGCAGAAGGTCATCAAGGATTCGGGCGCCGACATCCTGCGGCTGTGGGTCTGCGCGACGGATTATGCCGACGATCAGCGCATCGGCCCCGAGATTCTCAAGAACACCATCGAGACCTACCGCAAGCTGCGCAACACCATCCGCTGGATGCTCGGCACGCTGCATCACTTCGATCGCGGCGAGGCGGTGGCGTTCGCCGACATGCCCGAGCTTGAGCGGCTGATGCTGCATCGGCTTGCGGAACAGAGCGCGGTGGTGCGCCGCGCCTATGCCGAGTTCGATTACAAGACCGTCGTCGCAAGTCTCGCGGCCTTCATGAACACCGAACTGTCGGCGTTCTATTTCGATATCCGCAAGGACACGCTTTATTGCGATCCGCCGTCGTCGCCGGCGCGCAAGGCGGCGCTCACCGTGATCGACAAACTTTGCGATGCGGTCGTCAAATGGCTGGCGCCGGTGCTGTCGTTCACGACCGAAGAGGCGTGGCGGCTGTATCGGCCGGATGCGGAGCCGTCCGTGCATCTGACGCTGTTCCCGGAGAGCTTCGACAATTTCCGGGACGACGCCCTGGCCGCGAAATGGGAGACCGTCCGCGCCGTGCGCAGCGTCGTCACCGGCGCGCTGGAGCTGGAGCGCGCCGCCAAGCGCATCGGCTCCTCTCTCGAGGCCTCGCCGATCGTCTATGTCGCCGACCGCGCGATGCTCGGCACGCTGTTCGACATCGACCTTGCCGAGGTCTGCATCACGTCAAACTTTGAAGTGCGCGAGGGCGACGCCCCTGCCGACGCGTTCCGCCTGCCGAACGTCCAGGGCGTCACCGTGGTGGTCGAGAAAGCCGTAGGCGCCAAATGCGCCAGGTCGTGGAAGATCCTGCCGACCGTGGGCAGCGACAGCGAGTACCCCGATGTATCGCCGCGCGACGCGCGGGCGCTGCGGGAGTGGAAGGCGCTGGGAGTCACCGTGTGACTCCGGCGGTTCGCTCCGGCATCATTGCGGCCGTCGTGGCGCTGATCGCCGATCAGGCGTCCAAGCTCTGGCTCCTGTTCGCGTTCGATATCGGCCGTCGCGGCGCGGTCAGGGTCACGCCGTTCTTCGATCTGGTGCTCGCCTGGAACACGGGTATCAGCTACGGCTGGTTCCAGACCGACAGTCCGGTGGGCGCTGCGGTCCTGCTCGTGGTCAAGGCTCTCGCGGTGGTGCTGCTGGCTGTATGGATGGCGCGGTCGCATACCCGCATGGCCACCATCGGCCTCGGCCTGATTATCGGCGGCGCCATCGGCAACGCCATCGACCGCTTCGCCTATGGCGCGGTGATGGATTTCGCGCTGTTTCACCTGCAATACGCCGGTCAGACCTATAGCTGGTATATCTTCAACCTTGCTGATGTGGCGATCGTTGTCGGGGTGATCGCCCTGCTGTATGATTCCTTCATCGGGACGTCCGCCGCAAAAGCGCCCTGATCACGGACGATAGGAACTTGCCCGGATGTAGCGCGGCTTTTGCTGCGATCCGCTGAAAAGCTGAACAGGATGAACGCGATGCGCAACACCGAACAAAACGGTTGGGATGTGCTCGGGGCCGCGGCAACGCTGCTGCGCGGCGCTCGTCTGGCGACGGTTGCCGCGGGGCTCGCCGTCGTGTTGTCGGCCGGCATGGCGCATGCCCAGGACGACGACAACACCTTCGAGGAAGGCATCATCAAGAAAGTGATGCGGGGCCTCGGCGCCACCAGCATGGAAAACTCGGATATCGAGTACCGGGAGCGATCGCCGCTGGTGATTCCGCCCAGCACCCAATTGCCACCGCCGGGCTCGGGCTTGGCCGCCACCGAAACCAGCGATCCGAACTGGCCGAAGGACCCCGACGTTCAGCGTCGCAGGGAGGCTGCCGCCGCCAGGAAGGACCGCACGCTGCTGTTGCCCTGGGAAAACGGACAATCGATCCTGCCCAGCAAGCTCGCCAAGGGTTCGGCCGCCGCAAAGCGGGCCGAGACGAACCAGGGGAGTGATGAGGGCAGTTCGATCAATAATCCGTCGCTCAGCCCTTCAAAGCTCGGCTTCGTCGGCAAGCTCAGCAATCTGTTCGGCGGCAACAAGACGGAGACGGCCCCGTTCAAAGGCGAGCCGGAGCGTGAAAAACTCACGCAGCCGCCGGTGGGCTATCAGACCCCGTCGCCGAACTTCGCTTACGGCACCGGTCCGAAGGAAGCCCTTGGCAACACCTATACCGATGTCAACACCGGCAAGGAACGCACGTACTAGAGTCCTAACCGTTTCATGGAAACGGTAACGGACTCTTGCTTTGATGTTTGACACGTTTTCTTCACGCGAACCGGACGCGAAATCCTGTTTCTCGACAGTTCAGAGCGGAAACGCGCTGCCGGACGGGCACGAGCGGTCAAATTCAATCCCGCCGGAGCGTTCCTTTGAATGGAATCTGAAGGGGTATCGCCGTTTTGGTTTGACGTATCCACGTCAACCCTGTCCACTTCACGCAAGCACTCCAGCAAGGATTGGCTCCAGCAAAGGATCGACGGTAACGTGACCCCTCAGACAAATTGCCGCCGGTGCGCGCCATGATCGCGGCGCGACGAGTGGCCCTCCCCGGCTTCGCGGCACTGGCCGTGTATCTTGCGGCCCTGCTGGCCTCGCCGCCGGCGCCGGCGCAGACCGTCACCTCCCCGCCTCCTGTCACGTTCACGCTGGCCAACGGGCTCGCGGTCGTGGTCATTCCCGATCACCGCACGCCGGTGGTCACCCAGATGATCTGGTACAAGGTCGGTTCGGCGGACGAAACGCCCGGCAAATCGGGACTCGCGCATTTCCTCGAGCACCTGATGTTCAAGGGTACCGCCAGGTATCCGGCCGGCGAGTTCTCCCAGACCGTGCTGCGCATCGGCGGCGAAGAGAACGCCTTCACCAATTTCGACTACACCGGTTACTATCAGCGCGTACCGCGCGATCAACTCGCATCCATGATGGCGTTCGAGGCCGACCGCATGACCGGCCTGGTGCTGAAGGACGAAAACGTGCTGCCCGAGCGCGATGTCGTACTCGAGGAGTACAACATGCGCGTCGCCAACAATCCGGATGCGCAGCTCGTCGAACAGATCATGGCGGCGCTGTATCTCAACCATCCCTATGGCCGCCCCGTGATCGGCTGGCGCCAGGAGATCGAAAAGCTCACGCGGGAAGATGCGCTGGCCTTCTACAAACGATTCTACGCGCCGAACAATGCAACTCTGGTGATCGCAGGCGACGTGGACGCGCAGAAGATCCGTCCTGAAATCGAGAAGACGTTCGGACAGGTGCCATCGCAGCCCGCCATTCCGAGCGCCCGTATCCGTCCGCAGGAGCCGCTCCCGGTCGCGCCGCGGACGGTCACGCTCGCGGACGCCCGCGTCGAGCAGCCGATGCTGCGGCGCTATTACCTCACGCCCTCCGCGACCACCGCTGCCGCGGGCGAAAGTCCCGCGCTGGATGTGCTCGCGCAATTGATCGGCGACGGCAGCAATGCCTATCTCTACCGCGCGCTCGTCGTCGACAAGCAGCTCGCCGTCAGCACCAACGCGACCTATCAGGGCACCGCTGTCGATGCGAGCTATTTCGCGATCGCGGTCGCGCCGAAGCCTGGCGCGGACTTTACTCCGATCGAGCAGGCCATCGATGCCGTGATCGAAAATCTCATCAAGAACCCGATCCCCGCGGAGGACCTCGAGCGCGTCAAGACCCAGCTGATCGCGCAGGCGGTCTACGCTCAGGACAGTCAAACGACACTGGCGCGCTGGTACGGCGCGGGCGTCACGGTCGGATTGAGCGTCGACGAGATCAGGAACTGGCCGGACCGCATCCGTGCGGTGACCGCCGCGCAGATTCAGGACGTCGCGCGGAAGTGGCTGGTCAAAACGCGCTCGGTCACCGGGTATCTCATCAAGGACACCACGCCGGCGCGCGAGGAGAAACGATCGTGAGACGCCTTGGTACTGGTGCAGGGCGCGGCCTGCTCGCCGCCATATGTTTCGCGGTCATCAGCTTCGCCGCCGTCCCCTCTTTCGCCGCGACGAAAATCCAGCATCTGGTGACGCCCGGAGGCATCGAGGCCTGGTTCGTTCAGGACGCCACCGTGCCTGTGGTGGCCATGGAATACGCGTTCGCGGGCGGCGCGGCGCAGGACCCGCCCGATAAGCCGGGCGTCGGCCATCTGGTCGCCAGCCTGCTGGACGAGGGCGCCGGGGATCTCAACTCCAAGACCTTTCGTGAACGGATGGAGCGCCGGGCCATCGAGCTCAGCTTCACGATCCAGCGCGACCGGCTCCGCGGCTCGTTGCGGATGCTCAGGGAACACAGCGACGAAGCGTTCGGCCTGCTGCGGCTCGCTTTGACCTCGCCGCGCTTCGACGCCGATGATGTCGAGCGCATCCGTTCGCAGATCCTGTCCCACCTGCGCCGCAACTCGACCAATCCGAACGCACTCGCCGGCCGCGAATTTCTCAAGCTGGCATTCGGCGATCATCCCTACGGTCATCCCTCGCACGGCACGCTCGAAAGCGTTCCGACGATCAGGATCGACGACCTCAAGGATTACGTGCGGCGGGTGGTGGCGCGAGACAAGTTGAAGATCACGGTCGTGGGCGATATCGAGCCGGCGGCTCTGGCAAAGATGCTGGATCAGACCTTCGGAGGCCTGCCGGCGAAGGGCGACCTCAGGCCCGTGCCCGACGTCATCGCCGCGAAGCCGCCGCAAAAAGCCTTCGTTCCGCTCGACGTGCCGCAGACCGTGGTCATGTTCGGAGGCGCCGGCGTCAAGCGTCACGACCCGGATTTCATGGCGGCCTACATCAACAACCACATTCTCGGCGGCGGCTCGCTGTCGTCGCGGCTGTATCGCGAAGTGCGCGAAAAGCGTGGCCTCGCTTATTCCGTCTCGCAATCTCTGCTGTGGATGGACCATTCGGCGCTATTCGCCGGCACCACCGGAACCCGCGCCGACAGGGCCGGCGAGAGCATCGACGCCATCAACAGCGAGATCCGGCGCTTTGCCGAGAACGGGCCGACGCAGCAAGAGCTCGACGAAGCCAAATCCTATGTGAAGGGGTCGCAGATGCTGGAGCTCGATACCTCATCGAAGCTCGCCACCGGCCTGTTGCAGTATCAGACGGATAATCTGCCGATCGACTACATCGAAAAGCGCAATTCCATCGTCGATGCCGTCACCCTCGACCAGGCGAAAGCCGTCGCGAAGCGGTTGTGGGGACAGGGACTTCTCACCGTGGTCGTGGGGCGCTCGCCTCAGGCGGCGGCGCAACCCGCGGAGACGCAGCCGACCGCAACTCCGCCCGTGTCTCCACCCGCCGCGCATTAGATTTTTTGTTTGACGCGTTTTCTTCACGCGAACAAGGTCATCCATCCTCGGGTCAAGCCCGAGGACATGCTTCGCTCGAAAACGCTATAGACTGTACGCTTTCGCGGGCCGGATAAGCCCTGGTGAGTGCCATGCTGCGGATCACCCGCACGATCGTCATCGATGAAAACGACATCGAGATCAGTTTCATTCGCGCCTCGGGTCCGGGCGGCCAGAACGTCAACAAGCTCTCGACCGCCGCGCAGCTGCGCTACGATACGCGCCGCCTGACGCTCGACCCTGATATCGCCGCGCGGCTCGCCCAACTCGCGGGGCAGCGGATGACCAGGGACGGCGTGATCGTCATCCACGCCCAGCGCTTTCGCACCCAGGAACGCAACCGCGCGGACGCCACCGACCGCCTGATCGAATTGCTGCGCCAGGCCGCGATCCGGCCGACCCCGCGCCGCGCCACCAAGCCGACCCTCGGCTCGAAGCAACGCCGGCTGGCGGGCAAGAAGCGCCGCAGCGATGTGAAGGCGAAACGGGGGCGGGCGGCCGAGGAGGATTAGGTATCGGCCAGCGTTGGAAATCCCTTCAGGCACGCCCCTCCTAATTCTTGTCATGGCCGGGCCTGTCGCGGGAGCATGATGGCGGCAAGGGCTTCGCCTGCAGGGACAAACATATCAATTCGGGGCATCCGGTTTTGCCCCCATGCAATCGGCGCGGCGAACGCTTACACTCGGCCGTAGCCAGAATCGAGCCGTGCCATGCCCGTCCGCCAGCTTCCCGAGACCGTCGTCAACCGCATCGCCGCGGGTGAAGTGGTCGAGCGTCCGGCAAGCGTCGTCAAGGAGCTGGTGGAAAATGCGATCGACGCCGGCGCGACCCGCATCGATGTCTTCACCGACGGCGGGGGACGGCGGCGGATCGGCGTCACCGACGACGGGGCCGGCATGGCGAAGGGCGACCTCGCGCTGGCGGTGGATCGCCATGCCACCTCGAAACTGGACGACGAGGATTTGCTGGGCATCCGTACGCTGGGCTTTCGCGGCGAGGCGCTGCCCTCGATCGGAGCGGTGGCCAGACTCTGCATCACCACACGCGAGGCAAGCGAGCCGCATGCGTGGTCGCTCACGGTGGAAGGTGGACGAAAATCCGAGATCATTCCGGCCGCGCTGACCCAAGGCACGCGCGTTGAAGTCGGCGATCTTTTTTACGCAACGCCCGCGCGGCTGAAGTTCCTCAAGACCGATCGCACCGAGGCCGAGGCGATCCGCGAGGTTGTGCGGCGGCTGGCGATGGCGCGGCCGGATATCGGCTTCACCCTCGCAGGCGAAGAGCGCGCGCCGGTGACATGGACGGCCGCGCTGCCCGGAGCGGCCGGACGTTTGACGCGACTGGGCGACATTCTCGGCGGAGACTTCCGCGCGGCCGCCATCCCGGTACGCGCCGAACGCGAGGGCGTGATCGTCGAGGGGTTCGCCGCCGCGCCGTCGCTGACCCGCGCGAACGCGCTTGGTCAATACCTGTTCGTCAACGGCCGTCCGGTGCGTGACAAGTTGATCCTCGGCGCGGTGCGCGCGGCCTATTCCGATTACCTGCCGCGCGACCGTCACCCGGTGGCGGCTTTGTTCGTCACAGCCGATCCGCGGGAGATCGACGCCAATGTCCATCCCGCAAAGACGGAAGTGCGGTTCCGGAACGCCGGGCTGGTGCGCGCGCTGATCGTGCATGCGCTGAAGGAGGGTCTCGCGCGCGAGGGACGACGCACCGCCGCGAACAGCGACGGCGCGGTGCTCACGGCTTTCCGTCCCTCGGAGTCTCCACGCCCCGCTAATTGGGATTGGCGGCAATCGCCCGCCGCGCCTGCCGGTGCGCGGCCATGGGGCGGCGGACCGCCCGCGGCCGCCTTCGCCGAAGCCGGCCAGGCCGCGCTTGATGTTGGCGCGCCCAGCGCCGACGTGCGCTTTGACGCACATCCCCCTCTTGATCTGGTCGATCGGCCGCTCGGCGCGGCGCGCACCCAGATCCACGAAACCTACATCGTGTCGCAAACCCGCGACGGCCTGATCGTCGTGGATCAACACGCCGCGCACGAACGCATCGTTTATGAGCGGTTGAAGACGGCGCTGGCGCGGGACGGCGTGCAACGGCAGATCCTGCTGATCCCCGATATCGTCGAACTGGATGAGGCGACCGTCGAAAAGCTGATCGACCGCGCAGTTGAACTGGAAAAATTCGGCCTCGCCATCGAGTCCTTCGGGCCCGGCGCGGTCGCCGTGCGCGAGACGCCGTCGCTGCTCGGCAAGATCAACGCGGCCGCGCTGCTGCGCGATCTCGCCGACCACATGACGGAATGGGAGGAGACGCTTCCGCTCGAACGACGGCTGATGCATGTCGCAGCCACGATGTCCTGTCACGGCTCGGTGCGCGCGGGACGAATTTTCAAGCCGGAAGAAATGAACGCGCTGCTGCGCGAGATGGAAGCCACGCCCAATTCAGGTCAGTGCAATCACGGCCGCCCGACCTACGTGGAATTGAAGCTCGACGATATCGAGAAGCTTTTCGGACGGCGGTGAAGCTAGAGCCTTTCCGCTTCTGATTGAATCAGAAGCGGGCTCTATGATTTTGTTCTGTCGCGTTTTCTTCACGCGAACCGGTATCCACTTCGCTCGAAAACGCTCTAACCCGCCCGTAGGAACACGAATTCGGTATCGTCATAGGCGCGACGTTCGAGTTCGCGAAATCCCTCCGGCGCGGCGAAGCCAGCGGCTTTGGCCTCCTCGACAACGAGCAGCGCCTTGTCGGTCAGCCAGCCCCCGTCGCGCAGCGAGCCGAGCGCCTTTTCGGCCAACTGCATCCGGTACGGCGGATCAAGAAACACCAGCGAGAACGGCATGAGGGGATGCGCGGGCCCGAGATAGGTCGCGTCGCGGCGATAGACCTTCGTCACACCGCCGAGCCCCAAAGCCTCGACGTTGTTGCGCAGCAGAGCGCGCGCCTCGGCACCGTTATCGACGAACAGCGTGAACTTCGCGCCGCGCGACACCGCCTCGATGCCGAGCGCGCCGGTGCCCGCAAACAGGTCCAGCACGCGCGCATCCGCGACCGGATCGTCATAGGCATGAACAAGGATATTGAACAGCGACTCACGCAGCCGATCGGCCGTAGGACGTATCTGCTGCGTCGATGGCGACGCGAGGTTGCGGCCCTTCAGCCGCCCGCCGACGACACGCATCAGGCTTTTCCTGCAATTCGCAGGTGCAGACCCGGTAGATCGTCATGCGCGGCTTTATGCCGGGCATCCACGTCTTTTAATGACCGCGAAGGAACAGACGTGGATGGCCGGGACAAGCCCGGCCATGACACCCTGAGCAAAGGCGCGCTCATTGCATTTGCCTACCCATCCTTCGGCGTCAAGTCGCGCTTGCCATGATAGCCGCGCTTCGGCCGGCGCGGCGGTCCATAGCCATTGGCCTCCGCTTCGTTGCGCGCCCGCGCCTCATCGCTGCCGGTCCGCTGCACCACGACGCTGCGGCCCTGGCGATCCTCGATCAGCGAACGCTTGGCCCTCGCCTTGTTGTCTTTCTTGGAGCGCAGCGGCGTGCCGTCGCGGCCGAGCTTGACGGCCCCGGCTTCGGCCGCGGCGCTGGCGAGATCCATGTTGGCGAGCGCGGCGATTCTGTCGCCGAGCTGCTCGCGCAGCACGCGCGTCTTCACCTCCTCGACCTCACCTTCCGCGATCTCGGCCAACTGGAACGGCCCGTAGGAGATACGGATCAGCCGGTTCACCTCGAGCCCGAGATGCGCCATCACGTTGCGCACCTCGCGGTTCTTGCCCTCGCGGATCGCAAAGGTCAGCCACACATTCGCGCCCTGATCGCGCTCCAGCGTGGCGTCGATCGAGCCATACTTGACGCCGTCGACCTCGACGCCGTTCTTCAAGGCATCGAGTTGCGCCTGCGTCACCTCGCCATGGGCGCGGACCCGATAGCGCCGCAGCCAGCCGGTGTCGGGCAGTTCCAGCGCGCGGGCCAGGCCGCCGTCATTGGTCAGGAGCAGCAGTCCCTCGGTGTTGAAGTCAAGCCGGCCGACGCTGATCAGGCGCGGCAGACCTTCGGGCAGATGATCGAATACCGTCGGCCGGCCTTCGGGATCGGCATGGGTCGTCATCAGGCCGCGCGGCTTGTGATACAGGAACAACCGCGTGCGCTCGCGCTCCGGCAAGGGCTCGCCGTCAACCGTGACGACGTCGCGCGCGATGACATCGAGCGCCGGCGAGTTGATGATACGACCGTTGACGGCAACGCGGCCTTGCGTGACCATCTCCTCCGCGTCGCGTCGCGAGGCAAGACCTGCGCGCGAGATCACTTTCGCGACGCGTTCACCGGCTTTCTTTGGTTTCGGCTCGGCCCGCGCGCCGCGCCGCTCGGTTTCAGGCGCGCGTTCGCGATAGGCGCCGCGTCCCCCGAACGCCGGACGTTTTGCGAAAACCTGGCTATCGTCCTCATTGTCACGACGCGGACGATCGTCACGATCATTGCGACGGGGACGGTCGTCGCGAGCGTCGCGGCGCGGGCGCTCCTGCCAGGCATTGCTGGCACCACGAGGACGGTCGCCGTCGGGACGATCCTGTCGCGGGCGATCGAAGCGAGGACGATCATCGGAGCGACGGTCATAACGCGGACGGTCGCCTTGCGGACGATCAAACTTGCGGGGACCGCGATCGGCGCCCGCAGCTCGCTCAACGCGATCCTCGCGTGGCTTCGAAAATCGTGGACGCCCCGCGCCGTCACGAGACGGTCGCGACCCGCCGCGATCATCACGCGGGCCGGCGTCACGTTTCTGCCACGGCTTGTCGCCGCTTCTGTCGCGCCCCTCCCGGTCGCCGAACTCCTTGCGCGGTCCGCGCGGACCACGGTCGGGTCCACCGCGTGAGAACGCCTTCTTGTCACCGAAGGGGCGATCCCCGCGCGGCGTATACGGACGTTTCTCGCCACCACCCTCGCGCGGCGGACGCGCGCCATAAGGCCGATCACCTTGCGGCCGCGCACGCTGCGGACGGTCGCCGTCTTTCCGAAAGCTCTCGCCGCGTGGCGTGTAGGGACGCTTCTCGCCGCCGTCGTCGCGATTGAACCGAGGCCGCGCGGTCGCGCCATCTCGCTTGCCCGCATAGGGTTTGCCCGCGCCCGCATACGGCCTGGCATAGGGCTTCTTGCCCGAAGCCTTCGCGCCATCGGACTTGCCGGCATAGGGCCGTTTATCACCATCGCTTCTGTCGGACTTTCGGGTATCGGACTTGCCAGCCAAGCCACGCCTGGCGAGCTTCTTTTCCGGGCCTCGCGGCGCGCCCGATCGGCCCCTGGGTTTACCCTTGTCGCCAGAGGGCCGATCAGGCCGGCCACGCGGGCGCGCATTGTCATCGTCGTTATCGCGGGGCATGAATGATCTCGCTACGGACACAAGGGCCGACTAGAGTCTTTGATGTTTTGACGCGTTTT
>NZ_BJNF01000009.1 GCF_006539545.1 Nitrobacter winogradskyi | reverse complement strand
CTTCGCTCGAAAACGCTATAGCGCGCCTCTTAACAGGGTTCGCGCCGGAGCGCGATCAGGAAAAGCGGATACCGCCTTTTCGTCTGATCGCGCTCCAGGATATTGATATGGCGCATGATCTGAACGCCAAGCCGCCTCCACTTGGCGGATCATGCGCCGGGATACAAAACATGACCGCACCCTCTTTCATGGACATGGCGCTCGAAGCCGCAGAAAGAGCCCGTCAAGCGGGCGAGGTGCCGATCGGCTGCGTGATCGTGCGCGACGGAGAGATCATCGCCGCCGCGGGAAACCGCACCCTGATCGATCGCGATCCGACCGCTCATGCCGAGGTTCTGGCGCTCCGTGCAGCCGCGCACGTCCTCGGCAGCGAACGGCTGACCGGTTGCGATCTCTATGTGACGCTGGAACCCTGCACGATGTGCGCGGCTGCGATCTCGTTCGCGCGGATCCGAAGGCTCTACTATGGAGCGAGCGACCCCAAAGGCGGCGCGGTGGAGTCCGGCGTGCAATTCTTCGCCGCGCCGACCTGCCATCACCGGCCGGAGGTGTATTCTTCCGTCGGCGAAAGCCAGGCGGCGGCGTTGCTGCGGGATTTTTTCAAGGCGCGCCGATAAAATCCACCTCTATCCGCCCTTCTCCCGCGCCACCGCGCGAAGGCCGATGTCGCGACGGCAAAAGCCCTCGGGCCATGTGATGCGATCGACCGCCTCATACGCGCGGGCTTGCGCCTCCGCGACGGTCCTGCCGAGCGCGCAGACATTCAGGACGCGACCGCCACTCGCGAGAATGCGCCCGTCCTCCTCTTTCGTGCCGGCATGAAAAATCTCCACGCCCTCGGCCTTGGCGGCATCATCAAGTCCGTCGATGCGCGTTCCCTTCGCGTAGCTGCCGGGATAGCCCTTCGCCGCCATCACCACGGTCAGCGCAGGATCGGGAAACCAGCGCATGCTGAAATGATTCAGTTGCCCGTCGCAGGCGGCGAACAGCGCCGGCACGATGTCGCCCCTCATCCGCAACATCAGCACCTGGCATTCCGGATCGCCGAAGCGGACGTTGTACTCGATCAGCTTCGGTCCCTGTTCCGTGATCATCAGGCCGGCGAACAGCACGCCCTTGAAAGCCGCACCCTTCTCGCGCATGGCGCGCAACGTCGGAACGATGATCTCATCCATGGTGCGGCGGCACATCTCGTCCGTCATCACCGGCGCCGGCGAATAGGCGCCCATTCCGCCGGTGTTCGGGCCCTCGTCGCCGTCGAACGCCCGTTTATGATCCTGCGCGGTCGCCAGCGGCATCGCGTGTTCGCCGTCGCATAGCGCGAAGAACGACGCTTCCTCGCCACGCAGAAATTCCTCGACCACGACCTCAGCGCCAGCCGTGCCGAAGCCGCCCCCGAACATCATATCGACTGCCGCCAGCGCCTCGTCCAGCGTCATGGCCACCACGACGCCCTTGCCGGCCGCAAGCCCGTCGGCCTTGATGACGATCGGCGCGCCGTGCGCGTGGATATAGTCCTTTGCCGCCCCGGCGTCCCTGAAGCGTTCATAGGCCGCTGTTGGGATGCCATTGTCGCGGCACACGTCTTTGGTGAAACCCTTCGAGCTTTCGAGCTGCGCGGCGGCCTTGCCCGGACCGAACGCCTTGATGCCCGCGGCAGCGAGATCATCGACAATGCCCGCGGCGAGCGGCGCTTCCGGACCGACCACCACCAGATCGACCTTGTTGGTTTTGCAGAACACGATCACCGCTTCATGATCCGCGACATCGAGCGCCACGCATTCGGCCTCGCGCGCGATCCCGGCATTGCCCGGCGCGCACCAGAGTTTCGTCAGCAGCGGCGAGCCCGCGATTTTCCACGCCAGCGCATGTTCGCGGCCGCCGGAACCAAGCAGAAGAATGTTCATGTACGAGCGCCGATCCAGCCTTTCCGGTGGTTTCGGAGCGGTTTAGCATGGTAATGCGGACGAGCAACAGAAGTGAGGCTGATGCCCGCAAATCCAGCACAGCTTCTGGCGAATTCGCCGGAATATACCGTCTCCGAGTTGTCCTCGGCGCTGAAACGCACCGTGGAGGACACCTACGGCCATGTGCGGGTGCGCGGCGAGATATCCGGCTTTCGCGGACCGCACGCCTCGGGCCATTGCTATTTCGCGCTGAAGGACGAGAGCGCCAAGATCGAGGCGGTAATCTGGAAAGGCGTCCACGGCCGGATGCGGTTCAAGCCGCAGGAGGGCCTCGAAGTTATCGCCACCGGCAAGCTGACCACCTATCCGGGCTCGTCGAAATACCAGATCGTGATCGAGGCGATCGAGCCGGCCGGAATCGGCGCGCTGATGGCGCTGATGGAGGAACGCAAGAGGAAGCTCGCGGCGGAAGGGCTGTTCGATGAAGCCCGCAAGCAGCTGCTTCCCTGGCTGCCCGAGGTCATCGGGGTGGTGACCTCCCCGACCGGCGCGGTGATTCGCGATATTTTGCACCGGCTGGAAGATCGTTTTCCTCGCCGCGTGCTGGTGTGGCCGGTGCGGGTGCAGGGCGAAGGCTCAGCCGAACAGATTGCCGCCGCCATCGACGGATTCAATGCGCTGCCGGACGGCGGACCCATTCCGCGTCCCGACCTGCTGATCGTCGCGCGCGGCGGCGGCTCGCTCGAAGACCTGTGGTCGTTCAACGAGGAAATCGTGGTCCGCGCCGCAGCCGGCAGCATGATTCCGCTGATCTCGGCAGTGGGTCACGAAACCGACGTAACGCTGATCGATTTCGCCGCCGATCAGCGGGCCCCGACACCGACCGCCGCCGCCGAAATGGCCGTGCCGGTTCGGTCCGATCTGGCGGTTAAAATCTCGAACCTCGCGGCCCGCGCCCTCGTCGCGTGGAAGCGAGGTCATGACGACCGGCGCGCCGAATTACGCTCCGCCGCCCGCGCGCTGCCGGGAGCCGGTGAACTGCTCGCAATTCCCCGCCAGACGCTCGACAATGCCGCCGCTGCCTTGCCGCGCGCCTTGCGCGCAAGCACGCACCTTCATCACCGCCGCTTCACGCGGATTTCCGGCGGACTCACGTTGCGCGTGCTGCGCGCGCAGGTTACGCACGCGAAACAGTCGGTCGCCGCAACCGGCGCGAGGCTCACACACAGCGCACAGGTTGTGCTGCGCCACCGCCGCGACCGCTTCGCGGGACTGGTGGTACGGCTCAGGGCGTCGAGGCTAGCCAACGTACAGACGCAGCGCGATCGCCTCGCGCGTGACAACGAACGGACAAGGCGACTGGCCGAGCGCGCGCGACGGGCGCTCGTCACCTTGCTGCAACGGCATGAGGCGCGCATCACGCATTCGGGTCAGCTACTCGCGGCGCTTTCCTATCGCGGCGTGCTTGCGCGCGGCTTCGCACTGGTTCGCGACGACGCCGGACAGGCGGTGCGAAGCGCGACGGCGGTCGGTTCCGGCGCGCGCCTCACGCTGGAATTTACCGACGGAAAGGTGAACGTCACCTCCGACACCGATCAAACCGTAGCGACATCATCAAACCCGCCGAGGTCAAATCCCACGAGCGAGCCCAAACCGATATCCCGCAGGCGCGCGACCAAACCCGCCGACCAGGGAAGTCTGTTCTGAACACACCGGGTCCGGTATGCTATGATGAGGTCAAAATCCGAAAGGCGGCCGGATGGCGTTTCGTCAAGCTGTAGCGCTGTGCGAACCTGTCTGAGACCCCTGGAGAAAAGCAGTGCTGAACAAATTTCGCCAGTCCGGACAAAGCGAGGCGCGCGTGCAGTATCTCGATGGCGACTTCCGGGTGATCTCGCCGGGAACCTATGTCCGTTGCGCCGTCACCGACACCCGCATTCCACTCGACGAGCTGAAATACTGGAGTGTCGACTTGCAGGAGGCTTACGCTCTCCCGAGCGCGGTGTTGCAGCGCCATTACCCGGGCGCGCTCAAGACGCCCTCATAAGGTTAGCCGGGCACGGCCGAGCCTGTCGGCCAGGAACGACCGCAGCACCGTTTCATCGCCGAACGCAAGGGTGACTGCGAAAGGCGTGACGGTCTGTGCGAAAGCGGCGAGGTTCTCGTTGTTGCGCAGCCGCGCCAGATCTTTCTCCGTTGTCACCAACGTTAAACCATCCTTCTCGGCGGCGGCTTGCAGCGCGGCCACCTCACGTTGCGAGAACGGATGGTGGTCCGCGAATGCCCGCTCCGCCAGCACATCGACGCCGCAGGCGCGAAGACTGCGGAAGAACCTTGGGGGATCACCGATTCCGGCAAAGGCTAGGACGCGCCTGCCGCGAAGGGTGGCAACCGAGGCTTCATCCGGGACAATCCGCGCGCGTAAGACAGGTCCTCCCCGCGCCTTGATGCGCGCCGCAACGTCGTCCGCGGCGGAACCAGAACCGACGATCACCAGCGCATCGGTGCGAGCGAGTTGCGGCGGCAGCGGCGCACGCAGCGGCCCCGCCGGAAAAACCCGCCGGTTGCCGAGACCACTATCTCCATCGATCACAATCAGCGAGATATCCTTCGCAAGCGCCGGGTTCTGGAAGCCGTCATCCATCACGATCAGGCTCGCCCCCAGCGCGCACGCGGGCGCGACGCCCGCCGCCCGTTGTCGCGACACGATCACGGGGAGCGTCCGCGCCATCATCAAGGGCTCGTCTCCGACATCGGCAGCCGCATGCCGGTCCGGATCGACGCGCACCGGGCCGCGCAGCCGTCCGCCGTAGCCGCGGCTGATCACGACCGGCGTTTCGCCGAGCGAACGGAGAATACCGGCGAGCGCCAACACGGTCGGCGTCTTGCCCGCGCCGCCGAGATGATAGTTTCCGACGCAGATCACCGGCACCCCGGCGCGCAGACCCGTCCGTGACAGCCGCCGCGCGGCGATCGCGCCGTAAAGCGCGCCAACGGGCATCAGAGACCGCGAAAGCAATGATGATGGCTTGCGCCAGAAGGCCGGTTCACGCATCGCCCGCCCGTCGTTCAAGCCGCAACTGCAGAAGATACGGTTCGAGCGCGGCCAGTGTGCGATCCAGCGCACCGCCAAGTTTTTCCACCACCTGAGACGCCGCCGTCGCAGCCGCCTCGCGTGCGGCGGGTTCGTTGAGAAGGTAGCCAAGCCGCTTCGTCAGCACATCGCCGTCGTCGACCCGGCACGCGCCGCCCGCGCTGTCGAGCGCGCCATACACATCCGGAAAATTGAAGACGTGCGGCCCGTGCACGATCGACGCATTGAGCTTGACCGCCTCGATCGGATTCTGGCCGCCATGCGGCACCAGCGAGCCGCCCATGAAAACGATCGGCGCCACACGGTAGAACAATCCCATTTCGCCGATGGTGTCGGCGATATAGATGTTCGTGTTCGCCGTCGGCAGTTGCTCCAGCGAGCGTCGCGCCGCCTGCGCGCCGGAGCCGATGACCATCCGGGCGATCGCCTCGCCCCGATCGGGGTGGCGCGGAACGATCACGGTCAGCAGCGACGGAAAATCACGCGCGAGCGTTTGATGGGCGTTGAGCAGTATTTCTTCCTCGCCCGGATGTGTCGAGGCCGCCACCACGACCGGACGGCCACGGGTCACGAACAACAATCGTTCCAGCCTGGTCTCGTCGGCCGGCGGAGCCTGGACGTCGAGCTTGAGGTTGCCAGTGATGACGACGTTGCGCCCCCCGAGCGCCGTGAAACGCTCCGCGTCGATTTCGGACTGGACAAGGCAGATATCGAACCGGCTCAACAACGCCCCGATCGTTCGGGAGGCTCGCCGCCAGCGCGGGAATGAACGACGCGACATCCGCCCGTTGATCAGCACGATCGGTACACGGCGGCTCGCGCCGGCCAGAATCAGGTTCGGCCACAGGTCCGACTCGATAAAGAGCGCAAGATCGGGTTGCCAGTGATCGAGAAAACGCTCCACGAAGCGGGGCGAGTCGTAAGGGATATACTGGTGAATGATATCCGGCGGGAACCGCTTCGCGGCGACGGCTGCCGAGGTAACCGTGCCTGACGTAACCAGAACGCCGATATCAAGCGCGCGTAGCCGCTCGATCAGCGCGGCTGCCGCCAGCACCTCGCCAACGCTGGCGCCATGGATCCAGACCAGCGGGCCCGCGGGTCGGGGCTGCCGGGCGAGGCCCCGGCGCTCATTGATGCGCGCCGGGTCTTCCTTGCCCTGTTTCAAACGCCGTTTCAGAAGCAGGGGCGCCAGCGGCCCGGCAGCGACAGCCAGCCTGCGGTAGAGACGCAGCGTCGCCGGCATCGGGCTCACGCCCGCTTTCCGAAGTTCGTGAGACATCGCAACACCTCCCTGAACGAACTTCGGAAAGAAAAGGGTACCAGCAGCTTATGAACCTATAGCGTTTTCGAGCGAAGTGGACACCGGTTCGCCTGAAGAAAACGCGTCAAAACAACAATCTAGGCATGACCCGTCTGGTATTCCGGATCAGCCTCGAATTGGGGCCGGCCGACTTTCGCGTAAGCGCGGCGCGTCGCATCGTTCAATGTCGCCTCCAGCCGTGCCCTCAGCATCTCCATCATCTGCGCATCCGCGTCCGAAGGAACCGAGATCGGCTCACCGCCAACCAGGGCGCCGCGGCCGAACGGCAGGTTGATCGTCGTGCGATCCCAGTTGTTCAGGCGGATGAAGCGACTCGTCGCCATTGCAAATGGCATGATGGTCCGCCCGGATTCACGCGCCAGCATGATGATGCCGAGGCCGGCGATCCGCGAGCGCTTCGGCACATCGGCGGTCAGGGCCACGTTGTAGCCCTCCTCCAATGCGCGGACCATTTCCTTGAAAGCGCCGACGCCCCCCTTGCGATTGAACGCGGAGCCGTGATCGCCGGAGCCGCGAATGGTTTCAATCCCCAGCCGCTCCGCGGCGAGCGCGTTGAACTCGCCGTCGCGGTGCCGCGAGATCAGCACCTTGCCGCGATGGTGCGCCCGCCTGATGAATGGCGTCATGAAATGCTGCCCGTGCCAGAATGCGAGGACCACCGGCATCTGCGGCTCGACGATGTCGTAAACATCCTCGGGGTCGTAGCTGAACCTGTTGGTTCGCCAGACCAGCCATAAAAAGCCCGCGGCCAGAAGGCCCGCGGACTGCTGAAACCAGCGTGAGCGCAGCAGATTGCGAAGCAGTTTTCTCAAAGGTCGGTCTTCGTGTCTTGACCAGGATCGAGCAGCCGATGGAGATGGACGATGAAATACCGCGTGTGGGCGTTATCGACCGTCCGCTGCGCCTTCGCTTTCCAGGCGGCATAGGCTGATGCGTAGTTCGGATAGAGGCCGACGATCTCGACCTCATCGAGGTTTTTGAAGGTCGTATGCGCGAGATCGGTCAGTTCACCTCCAATCACGAGATGGAGCAGTTGCTGGGGCGGACTGTCTGGCGGCATCACGCGTTGTCCTACTATGCCGCCGGCCTTCAGGCAAATACCATCCAGGCACCATCTAAGGTCGGCAGCCGGCCTTATGGCAGCGGACGCCCCCGGACCTGCGCGAGAATGCGCGCGTGGCGAGGATGGCCGGCCGCGACCAGCACGCCGTGCGTCACCTCTGCGCGATTATAGAGGATCGACTCGCCACCGAGCGAGGTCATTTTACCATTCGCCTCATGCACGATCAAATCGGCCGCGGCGATATCCCAATCGTGGCTCTGGCCGCCGGCGAAAGCCGCGTCGATTCCGCCGCTCGCCACGCGGCACAGTCGCAGCGCCAGCGAACTGATCCTCGGATGAAGGACGGCATCGTGCGGATGCAGGTCGAGTTTTTCCAGAAGCGGTTTCGGTCCTGCAATCTTCGAGAAATCCAGATCATCACCGCCGGTCGCCTGGACCGGCAGGCCGTTGCAGGTCGTACCCTGTCCGCGCTCGGCAACGAAAAACTCGGAGGTCGCGGGCGCGAACACGGCGGCGAGCAGCGGCGAGGCATCCTCCACCAGAGCGACGCTGACGCACCATTCGTCATGACCGGCGAGATAGCCGCGCGTGCCGTCGATCGGATCAACGATCCAGACCCTCTTCCTGCCGAGCCGCGAAAGATCGTCGGTGCTTTCCTCGGACAACCAGCCGTAGTCCTGAAGCGCGCCCAGCCTGCTCGCAATGAGATCGTTGACCGCGATGTCCGCCTCCGAAACCGGGGAAGACACCCCCTTGGTCCAGGTCCGCAGCCGGGTGCGACGCATCGCGAGCGCCAGTAGTCCGGCCTCGCGCACCGTCTCGATCAATAAAGCGCGGTCGCGCGCCAAAAGGTCGGTTCGGCTGTCGGCGTCGTCAGCGCCCGCCAACAGTCAGCCCTTCGATACGCACGGTCGGCGCGTTGGTCCCGTAGCGGAACGTGAGATCGTTGGCGGGTGTCAGCGATTTGAACATCTCGATCAAATGACCCGCGATGGTAATCTCGCTGACCGGATAGGTGATCTCGCCGTTCTCGATCCAGAATCCGGACGCGCCGCGGCTATAATCGCCGGTCACGCCGTTGACGCCGGAGCCGATCAGGTCGGTCACGTAGAAACCCTGCTCGACGTCCGCGATCAATTGGCGCGGCGTCATTTCTCCGGCCTCGAGATGCAGGTTATACGGTCCCGGCGACGGCGACGACGAGACGCCACGATGGGCATGACCGGTCGTGGTCAGCCCGAGTTCGCGCGCGGTCGCTGAATCCAAAAGCCATGACGTCAGGACGCCGTCGTCGATCACCGCGAGCTTCTTCGTCGCGACCCCTTCGGCGTCGAAGGATTGCGAGCGCAATCCGCGCACCCGCAGCGGATCATCGACGATCCGGATTCCTTTCGCGAAGAGCTGCTGGCCGAGCCGGTCTTTCAGGAAGCTGGTCTTGCGCGCGACCGCCGCGCCGTTGGCGGCGCCCACGACATGGCCGACCAGCGAGCCCGCGACGCGAGGATCAAACACCACCGGCACCTTGCAGGTCGCAACCTTGCGCGGATTGGCGCGCGCCACCGCCCGTTCGCCCGCGCTGCGGCCGATGCTGGCCGCGGACATGAGATCGGACCCATGAAGCGCGGAGCTGAAATCGTAATCGCGCTCCATGCCGGTGCCGTCACCGACGATCGCCATCATCGAGATGCCCTGGCTCGAACGCAGATAGCGTCCATGGAAGCCGGTGCTCGTCACCAGCACCATGCCGCTGATGCCGGTGGACGCCGACGCGCCGCCGGATTTGGTCACGCCCTTGACGGCAAGACCCGCCGCCTCGGCTTCGACCGCGCGGCGCTCGAGTTCCGCCGTCGAAGGCATCACCCGATCGAGCAGATCGAGGTCGGGGAAATTTTGCGCCAGCAATGACGGGTCGGCCAGCCCGACATACTGATCATCGGGCGCGACGCGCGCCATCGCGACCGCGCGCTCGGCGAGCTTCGCGACATTGTCGCCGCCGACATCGTTGGTCGAGACGGTGGCCTGCCGTCGTCCGACCAGCACACGCAGCCCGACGTCATCGCCCTCCGACCGCTCCGATTCCTCGACGCGGCCGTCGCGAACCTCGACGCCTTGCGAGACGCCCCGCACGGCGATTGCATCCGCGGCATCCGCGCCCGCGCGCTTGGCGGCCTCGACCAGCCGCCCGGCGAGTTCACTGAGCGCGGATTGATCGAAGAGATCGGATGCGACGGATTCCGGCAACGAATTTGGTGAAGAGTTCACGAACAAAATCCAGGGTCTTCGACAGGACCTGCCAAAAGGCAGGCCCGTCATGAGAGGTGCTTATTTTACGCGGACTTCAAGCATTCCACGAAGCGGTATTAAAGATTATCCGCGCCCCGGCAAGGACCCGTCAAGCATGTCGGCCAAGGGTCTGTCAATCATGTGCGCGAATCGCAGGCGGAATACCTTCGATTAACCAGCCTTTTTAAGCAGATCCGGACCGCGCTCTGGCAAGCTCTCACCCATCGACCGGAAACATAATTCCGGCGGGGGAGACTAAAGCCGTGAGGCGTCAAACAGCAACCAGCGGGATCAATCCCGCCGGGTCG
>NZ_BJNF01000008.1 GCF_006539545.1 Nitrobacter winogradskyi | reverse complement strand
GGAGCCGTAATCTGCGGCTCGACCCCCTTTCACTGCCAGTCAGTTTTGCCGCGAATGACAGCCGCGCCGACGGCGGCATCCGGCAGATCGAACTTCATCGCGAGCGCGTGACACTGCATCGCGCGGTGCGCGGCATGAAAATGACGATCAGTGTACGCGTCAGCGAATTCATTGGCGTCACCTTGCGCGACACGTCCCACGGCCGGGCGCTCGTGCTGCTTCACCGCGATCCGTCGCTTGCCATTCCCCTTCTCGTGACTGAGGACGCCGGCGAATGCGCCGCAGCGTGGCAAACCTGGAGCGAGGTCCTCGCGCTTCCGCAACTCGCCGACGACACGCGCGAACCTGCGCCGCGCCGCCGGCGCAGAAATGCGATCAGAGACCGACGCCCTGCCTTCCTGGTGCGACGGCGCTGCGGTCATTCGCTCAACCCCGCGGCAATCCATCGGGGCGAAGGCGAGATCATCGCGCGAGACTGAGGCGTCAAACGCTGAGAAAAAATTCTCGGCTATTCGTTCATTGCGATTGAAGAAAAAGCCGCCCGCTACACCAACGCGCCGATGAGCAATCCCGCGAACAACAGCAGCCCGGCGTCGCGGTTGGATTTGAACAACCGCAGGCAGAGGCGGGCATCACTGATCTCGATGCGCGCGATCTGCCATACGAGATGCGCGGCGAAGGCCGCAAGGCCGATCCACGCCGGCCACAGCGCTTCGGCCAGATGCAAGGCAACGCCGATCAGGACGACAGCCAGCCCGTAGAAGATCGCGAGCGCCAAACGCGTGCGCTCACCAAACAACAGCGCGGTGGACTTGATGCCGATGAGCGCGTCGTCATCTGCATCCTGATGCGCATAGATCGTGTCATAACCGATCACCCATGCCACCGTCCCCGCATACAGCGCCAGCGCAGCCGCATCGATGCGGCCCAGCACCACCGCAAATCCCATCAGAGCGCCCCATGAAAAGGCGAGGCCGAGCACGACCTGGGGCCAGTAGGTGATCCGCTTCATGAAAGGATAGGCCGCCACGATGAGGAGCGAGGCAACTCCCGTCGCGACGGCAAAACGGTTGAACTGAAGCAGCACGATCAGCCCCGCCAGCGCCTGCGCCACGAGAAACACCAGCGCCTGCGTCACCGTAACCTGTCCCGCCGGGATGGGCCGCGACCGGGTCCGCTCCACCCGCGCGTCGAGATCGCGGTCGGTGATATCGTTCCAGGTGCAGCCGGCGCCGCGCATCGCAAACGCGCCGATGAGAAACAGCACGATCGTGAAAGGAAGCTGGCTCACGTCACGGGCGAGGTGCGACGCCAGCGCCGTCGACCATAAGCAGGGCATCAACAGCAGCCACGACCCGATCGGACGGTCCAGCCGCGACAGCCTCAGAT
This sequence comes from Nitrobacter winogradskyi, assembly GCF_006539545.1. Taxonomy (GTDB): domain Bacteria; phylum Pseudomonadota; class Alphaproteobacteria; order Rhizobiales; family Xanthobacteraceae; genus Nitrobacter; species Nitrobacter winogradskyi_A. Next base: position 24,109 of record NZ_BJNF01000008.1, on the reverse strand, counting down.
AGGGGCGCGACCATAGCGGCGCGCGGCTATCGACCCAATTGCCGACCGAGTCCGCGACGCGGGCAGCCGCATCGCTCATTGATGGCTCGTCATCGTGTGAGAACGTTGCCGCTCAGGGTATCGAAGGTGCTGCCACCCTTCTTCGGCGTGGTGACCTCGGGTAATCCGCCGGACGCCGACCCCAGAGCCTCGCTGAGGCTCGGGCCGGCCGGGCCGCGCATCTTAGCCTGCTTCGCCACGTCGCAAACCTTCTGCTGCATGGACTCGGTCGACTTGTGGTTGGCGTGCATCTGCTTGCCGACATTGTCGGGAATTCCACACCTGTTGGAATTCGCATCGATGAATTTGATCATCCTGGCTTCGGCCTGCGCATACTGCCCGATCAGCTTGCAGGCTTCGTCGGGCGGCGCCTGACGGGCGCTGGCGGCCTGGATCAGCTTGCCGCGTTTCTCAGCCGCGTCACGCAGCGGCAGGAAATCCTTCATGCAGTCCGCGCCGCCAGGCGGGCCGGCCTGCTGCTGCGGCGCCCCGAAACCACCGAGCGGCGTTGCACCGCCGGATGGAAACGCCGAGGGCGCGCTCATCGTGGCGGAAGCGCCGTTGACGGGGGGAAACGGTGAAGCCTGAGGCGTGGCGGCCCTTTGCGCAGGCGCCCCGTTGACGGGCGGAAATGGCGAATCCTGAGGCGCGGCGGCCCTCTGCGCAGGCGCTCCGTTGACCGGCGGAAACGGCGAATCGCTGGCCGTCCCGGTTCCGCCGTTAGGCAATGGCGCCGGAAATGGTGTCTGGCCAAGCACGCCCGTGGTGCCGATAACGAACACCGCAAGCGTCAGCGGAACGATCATGCGCGGGACGATCACAGCATTCCTCCGGCAGGGCCAAGCGCCCAGGCGACCTTTAGCGACAAACGGCCTTCCATGATGTCCGATTTGTACGATCGCAGTTGATTCCTAACAACCCGACGAATTGGGCAAGAGCGCGACGCTTGGCCGCGCCGGAACCAGCGAGGCCCCAATATCACGCATTTCCATCGGAATGATCCCCTCAAGCCGCGCTGTTCAAGGCAAATTGTATGCGCGGGTTTGATATGAGCCGAAATCGCTACGCAACCTTCCTCATCCTGCTCTACTAAAGTGCGCGCGCGGGATTCAATCATGCCTGATCTTGATATCGACTTTCGCAGTCCCCGGCTCTACGTCGATGCACCGCTTGCCGCGGGCAGCAGGGTGCCGCTCAACCGCAACCAGGGCAACTATCTCGGCAACGTCCTGCGCCTGGGGACGGGGACGAATGTCCTGGTCTTCAACGGCCGCGACGGCGAATGGCGCGCGGCGATTTCGGGCCGCAAGCGTCCGGAACATCTTGAAATCGTCGCCGCGACGCGGAAACAGGACCACCTGCCGGACGTGCGCTACGCGTTCGCGCCGCTGAAACATGCCCGGCTCGACTACATGGTCCAGAAGGCGGTGGAAATGGGAGCCAGCGCGCTTCAGCCGGTCCTGACCCGTTTCACCCAGGTCGGACGCGTCAACGGCGAGCGGATGCGCGCCAATGTCATCGAGGCCGCCGAGCAATGCGGCATCCTCAGCCTTGCAGCGGTCGAGGAGCCGGTGCCGCTGGATCGCTGGCTCGGCCGGCGCGCGGGCGAACGTCTGCTGGTATTCTGCGACGAGGCCGCCTTGACGGCAAATCCGGCGCGGGCGCTGGAGCCTGTGCGCAGCGTCGCGCAAGGCATCGACGTCCTGGTCGGTCCCGAAGGCGGATTCGCCGACGACGAGCGGGAAAATCTGCTCAACCAGCCCAATATCCTTCGGCTATCGCTCGGACCGCGCATCCTGCGGGCGGATACCGCCGCCGTTGCCGTCCTCGCCCTTGTCCAGACCGTGCTCGGGGATTGGACCGAGCCTGAAAAACCCGCCACCCGTTAAGCCACTTGCCCGATGGTGGTCGAAACCGTCAAACGGCCGTGCTAGAGCAGCTTTGCTTGAGACGGGATCAGTGGCCCGTCATGGCCGGGCTTGTCCCTGCCATCCACGTCTTTGTTTCTTCGCTGAAATTCCAAAGACGTGGATGCCTGGCATAAAGCCGGGCATGACGGAACGGTGTGTTTCCGTCGACGCGTCCCGCTCCAGGTTAAGGGCTACCCGGAAAACACCTTTGAATCCATGGGCTTCGATATTATGAGCCGTCGCGCGGAAAATCCTGCAACCGTTTCGCCCTCCCGGGCGGACCGACTGCTGTCGTCATTCATCCAGGCGGGCTATATCAAGGCCGAACCCGCGATCCTCCAACCGGCCGAGCCGTTTCTGGACCTGTCGGGTGAAGATATCCGCAAGAGCCTTTACCTGACATCGGACCCGGGAGGCGAGGAACTATGCCTGCGTCCCGACCTCACCATCCCGGTGGCGCGCGACTATCTCGCCTCCGGTGGGGCCGGCAAGCCGGCCGGCTTCTGCTATCTCGGACCGGTGTTTCGCTATCGCGGCGGCCGCTCCAGCGAATTCCCGCAGGCCGGCATCGAATCGTTCGGCCGCGAGGATCGCGCCGCCGCGGACGCTGAAATGCTCGCGCTCGGTCTGGAAGCGGTTGCAGCTTTCGGCATCGCCGACGTCGACATCCGGACCGGCGACGTGGCGCTGTTCACCGCATTGATCGACTCGCTCGACCTTTATCCGGTATGGCGGCGCAGGCTGATGAAGGATTTCAACCGCAAGGTCAGCCTCGCGCAGGACATCGAGCGGCTGACGCTGACGTCCGCCCCGGGGCATAATGAATACGAAGGCGTCCTGGCGGCGCTCGCGGGCTCCGACCGCAAGGCAGCCCTGGCGCTGGTGACCGACATGATGTCGATCGCGGGCGCGACCATTGTCGGCGGCCGCTCTCTGGATGAGATCGCCGACCGCTTTCTCGAACAATCCACCCTGAAAAGCGGCGCGCTGCCGCACGAGGCGCTGACGATCATCAAACGCTTTCTTTCGATATCGGGCGACCCCGATCATGCGCTCAGCCAGTTGCGCGCGCTCGCCTCCGACGCGGGGCTCGATATCCACCAGGCGATCGATCAGGTCGAAAACCGCACCGGCTTCATGGCCGCGCGGGGCGTGGAAACCGACAGGATCAGCTTCGCGACCTCCTTCGGCCGCGGCGTCGACTACTACACAGGCTTCGAGTTCGAGTTGCACCTTAGGGACAACGGCGGCGAACCACTGGTCGCGGGCGGGCGCTATGATGACCTGATGACGCGATTGGGCGCCGCCGCGCCGATCCCGGCGGTCGGCTTCTCGGTCTGGATCGAGGCGTTGACAGACGCGCCTTCCTCAAGCGGGAGCGCGGCATGACCACCTCACTCGTTCTGGCCGTGCCTTCGAAGGGCCGCCTGCAGGAGAATGCCGAAGCGTTTTTCGCCCGCGCCGGGCTGACGCTCGCGAAACCGCGCGGCGTTCGAGACTATCGCGGCACCATCGCCGAGCTTGATAACGTTGAGATCGCCTATCTCTCAGCGAGCGAAATCGCGTCGCAACTCGCGCGCGGCATGGTGCATCTCGGCGTCACCGGCGAAGACCTGATCCGCGAAAGCATCGTCGACGCCGACAAGCGCGTGGCGCTGATCACCAATCTCGGATTCGGCCACGCCAACGTGGTCGTCGCCGTGCCGCAGTCCTGGATCGACGTGCGCACCATGGCGGACCTCGACGACGTGACGACCGGGTTTCGCGCCCAGCACAACCGGCGGATGCGGGTCGCGACCAAATATATCAACCTGACCCGCGCCTTCTTCGCTTCGCATGGCGTGGTCGATTACCGCATCGTCGAGAGCGCGGGTGCAACCGAGGGCGCGCCCGCGGTCGGCACCGCCGAAATGATCGTGGACATCACGACCACCGGAGCAACGCTTACCGCCAATGGCCTCAGGGTGCTGGATGACGGCGTGATCCTGCGCAGCCAGGCCAACCTCGTCGCCTCCCGCGAGGCGGACTGGTCCAACGGCGCGCGCGAAACGGCGCGGGTCATTCTCGATCATATCGCCGCGCGCGCCCGGGCCAGCAAATATCGCGAGGTCCGGACCCGCTTCCCCGGCTGCGATGCCGCGCTGCTCAAGGAAGCGCATGATCGCTTCGGGGTGGTCTCGCCGTTCGGCGGCCCGACCTCCTCCGGCATGGTCACGCTGCACTGCCCGCCGGACCGGCTCTATGCGCTGGCCAGTTTTCTAAGGCAGCACGGCGCGGACACGGTGTCGATCGCCTCGCTCGACTATGTATTCGACCGCGACAACCCTCTCTTCGAAAAGCTGGAAGTGTTCCTGCGGACGTAGAATCCTGCGTCCCGGCCGTTGAACCGCGCGGTGGCGCTCACCATACAAGCGGGAATGAGTTTGACCCTGTCGGGACCGACCGATGACGCCAGCCTCCAGCCTTCCAGCTCTGCCCGCGGACGAGGCCGCCACGGCCGCGCCGGGCCTGTCGATCATCGTTCCCGTTTACAACGAGGCCGCCGGGCTTGAGCAGTTGCACGAACGCCTCGGTACGCTCGCGGCAATGCTGAGGCAGCGTCACGGCCTCGCCTGCGAGGTCGTCTATGTCGACGATGGCTCGACCGACGACACGTTGAAAATGGCCCGCGCGCTTTCCGCCGCCGTCCTGGACGTGCAGGTGGTGTCGCTGTCGCGCAACTTCGGCAAGGAAGCCGCTTTGATGGCGGGCCTGGATCACGCGCGGCGCGGCGCGCTGCTGTTCATGGACGGTGACGGCCAGCATTCGCCCAGCCTCGTGGAGCGGCTGGTGGATCACTGGATCAACGACGGCTACGACGTCATCTACACGGCGAAGTCGCACCGGACCAACGAGTCGCTGCTGCGGCGGATCGGCGTGCACAGCTTCTACGCGATCATCAACTGGGGCGCGCGCCAGCGGATTCCCGAAGACGCCGGCGATTTTCGCCTGTTATCGCCCCGCGCCGCCGCAGCGCTGCGCCGGATGCCGGAGCGAAACCGCTTCTTCAAGGGCCTCGCAAGCTGGATCGGTTTCCGCCAGTTTCGCGTCGACTACGAGCCCGACGTTCGCGCCCACGGCATGACCACCTTCAACGCCGCACGGCTGCTTGGCCTGTCGATCGAGGGGCTAACATCATTTTCTGTGGCGCCGCTGCGGCTGGCCAGCCTGCTCGGCCTGCTGCTGGCGCTCGCGGCCTTCCTGTTCGGCTTGTCGATCCTGTGGGAAACCCTGGTCGATGGCGAGTCGGTTCCGGGCTATCCCTCGCTGGTGGTCGGCATCATGACCCTCGGCGGCGTTCAACTCCTGATGATCGGCATCATGGGCGAGTATATCGGAAAGATCCTTTCGGAACTGAAGGCGCGGCCGATCTATTTCGTGGCCGAGCACAGCGTGAAGCAGGCCGGGAGCGAACCGTCCGCCGGCGACCCGCCCAGGACTGCCGCCGAATGAACGGCGATGACATGATCTTGGATCGATTCGATCCGAAATCAGTGCATCGCCGGATCCGGTTGTGCGCTGACGATTACGGCATCAGTCCGGGCGTCAACCGCGCGATCCGCGATCTGATCGGGCGGGAGCGTATCAACGCGACGTCGGTGATGGTGGTCGGCCCGGCCGCCGGACGCGATGAGGTGGAGGCGCTGAAGACAGCGGCCTCGCGCCATCCGCATTGCGCGATCGGCCTGCACCTGACCCTGACCGCGCCGTTTCATCCGCTCACTTTGCATTACCGTCCGCTGGATGGTGGACTGTTCCCGCCGCTCTCCAAGATGCTGCGCGCGAGCCTGTTGCGCCGGCTCGAGCCCGAGATGATTTTCGACGAGGTGACGGCGCAGATTGCCGCGTTTGCCGAACGGTTCGGCCGTGCGCCCGATTACGTCGACGGCCATCAGCATGTGCAGATTTTCCCGCAGGTGCGCGACGCCTTCCTCTCAGCGGCCAGAAACGCCGCGCCCGGCGCATGGGTGCGCCAGTGCGGCCGCAGCCAACCGCTGGTGCAGCGACTGGGATCGCCCAAAGCGCTGCTGCTGGATATTCTCAGCGCCGGCTTTCGCCGCGAGGCTGCTCGCACCGGAGTAGATTTCAATCCGGCATTCGCCGGCGCCTATGATTTCAAGAAGCCCGATTTCGCCGCGCAGATGCAGCAGTTTCTGGACAGCTCGCCGGATGGCGGCCTGATCATGTGCCACCCCGGCTTTGTCGATGAGACGCTGATCGCCTTCGATCCGCTCACCGGCCAGCGCGAGCGGGAATACGCATTCCTCGCCGGGGATGTATTCAAGAACATGCTGGCGGCCAACCGCGTGACACTGGGCTGATCGATCGACAAGCCCGCCCCGCCTCCGCCACGCCTGAAGAAATTTTAATCCGGCCGGCACTACTGGCGACACGGAAGACGACTACATCCCAACAGCCACCTTTTGGGAGAGCGCCATGACGCCGGAAGAACGACAGTTGGTTGACGATCTCTTCACCCGCCTCGCCGGCGTCGAGAATACGCCACGAGATCCTGCTGCCGCCGCCGCGATCGCCGAGGGTCTGCGGCGCGCGCCCAACGCACTGTACACGCTGGTGCAAACGGTTCTGGTACAGGACGAGGCATTGCGACGCGCCAACGACCGCATTCAGGAACTGGAGAGCGGCGGAGCCGCCGATCAAGCCGCCTCGGGCGGATTCCTCGACCAGATGCGCGACACCATTTTCGGCAAACCGGCCCCGCGCGGTTCGGTCCCGAATGTCCAGCCTCCCCCGATACCATCGGAACGAGCGGCCTGGAATACCGGTGAGGCGCTGCAGCAGACCGGTCAAGCCGGTCGCGTCGATCAAGGACGTTTCGATCAGGGACGTTTCGATCAAGGATCCGGCCGTCAGCCTTATGGCACCCCTCAACCGCAAGCCGGCGGCGGCTCGTTCCTCGGAACGGCTGCGGCCGCCGCCGCGGGAGTCGTAGGCGGCAGCCTGCTTCTGAACAGCATCCGCTCCATCATGGGCGGCGGCGAAGCACATGCCGCGGGTTCCGGCCTCACCGGTTCTTCGTCCAATCCATGGAGCGGCTCCGGCGACCAATCCGGCAGCAACCTGGCACGCGATGCCGGCGTGAAAGACGTGGGATCGCAAAAGCAGGACGATCCGTCGCAAGACGGCCCGTTCGACCAGGCTCACGGCGACGAGTACCACGATCAGGACGATATCGATTCCGACGACTTCGACGATTTCGCCGACTTTGATGACGGAGACGACGCCTGACCCCTGCGGTTCTCCCCCGCACAACGGCCGTCCCTATAGCGTTTTCAAGCGAAGCATGTCCCCGGGCTTGCCCCGGGGATGGGTTGCCGGTTCGCGTGAAGAGAACGCGTCAGATCACGACGACCGTCGCGCCAACGCGAACCCGGTCATAGAGATCGATGACATCCCGGTTGCGCATCCGGATGCAACCGGATGAGACGTTGGTGCCGATCGTCCACGGCTCGTTCGAACCGTGGATGCGGTAGAGTGAGGAGCCGAGATACATCGCACGAGCGCCAAGCGGGTTCTGGGGCCCGCCCACCATGTGGCGCGGCAGATCGGGGCGGCGCTTCAGCATCTCCGCGGGCGGGGTCCAGGCGGGCCATTCCTTCTTTGCCGAGATCGTCTTGGTGCCGGCCCACAGAAAGCCGGGCTTGCCGACGCCGACGCCATAGCGAAGCGCCTTGCCATCGCCCTGCACGAGGTAAAGAAACTTGTTCGAGGTATCGATGACGATGGTGCCAGCGCTTTCCTTGCCGTGATACTCGACGAGCTGCCGTTCGAATTTCGGATCGAATGCGGGATGCGCGGCCTCGCTCGCGTCCTGCTCCGGCATGGTCTGCTGCGGTTGCGGCGCATAAAGCGGACGCGAATCATAAGGCTCCTGCTGATAATGCGATCCCTGCTGCTGGTTATCTCCAAACAGCAACTCGATGAAGCCGCCGCCCATGTCGCGCCGTCCCGCATATGCAAGATGTTGCCCGGATGGCTGCGGCGCGGATTGATCGGCGTAAAAGACGGTCGGCTCGGTGAAGAATCTGGCTTGCGGGTCTCTTGCGGAAGCCTGCTGGATCTCAAGGCCGGCAAGCGACACGCCCGCCAGCAGCGCGAAGGATATGTGTCTGAACATCGACGTACTCTGCACTGTTTCGCCGTGGATGGTCGCAGGGAGGTCGCGTCAATCGTGGCACCCTTCCCGCACAGTGAATTAAGAATCAAACCCGCGTCGGTTTGGTAAACGGAAGGACGGTTGGATTCACCACACCGTCGATGTGACGGGGTTCTTTCCCGTAGCGTTTATTTTCCATGAACGAACGAGCATCGCTTCCCGCGAGGAAGCGCCGCGGATTCACGGCAAGCGATTTCCACATGAACCGGGCGTTAAAACACGCCGGTGTAGAACCGGACGAATCCAGAAGCCGGAGAGTCTGATGGCTGTTCAACGCAAGCGCTTCCGCGTCGAGGAAATCCTGAACGGCGGTACGCCGGTTATCGCAACCCTCGACGAGGCGCCAATGCCGGTGCATCGCGAGATCATGGCGGAGTTGCGGGCGATCCGCCAGCAGATGGGAGCGCCACACCGCAGCGACCCGAAGCAGAGCGACGCGGGCGGCGAGATAGACGCCGACCGCGAAGTCGCCGATGCGCAGGCGCTGCTGCAAACCTACCGCACACAGATCGAACAGTGTGAAAAGCTCAAGACCGAGCTCGATTTGATCTATGAAGCCATCAACCGCACCAAACAGGAGATTGCGGTTCTGCATGGAAAGAGCTTCGACGGCAACGAGATGGCGAAGGTCACCGACGAGCTTGACGCCGTGGTGGGAGGGACCGAGCAGGCAACCCAACACATCCTGGAGGCGGCCGAGGCGATCGATCAGGCGGCCGGCGCGCTATCCAGCGCGGCGTCCCCCGAGCAGGCCCGGTTGCTGAGCGAGGACATCCAGGAGCGCGTGATCTCGATTTTCGAGGCGTGCAATTTTCAGGATCTCACCGGCCAGCGCATCGCCAAGGTGATGAGCACGATGACGTTCATCGAACATCACATCAATGTCATGATGGAGATCTGGGGCGGCGTCGACGCCATCCGCGCCCATGCTCCGCCGATCATCGACGATCGCGTCGGCGATGCGAAACTGCTGAACGGCCCGAAGCTCGAAGGCGACGAGGGGCACGCCTCCCAGGACGATATCGACGCGCTGTTCGGTTAGATCCTGCCGAGCCAGGTTCGAACACACACCAATCCGATGCTCAGCGCTTCGGCGCGCAGCGGATATAAACCATGTTGCCGTAGCGGGTCGCAGCATCCGGATCGATGAAGCGCGTGACCAGCACGCGGCCATCGAAGGAGACGATCTCGCGGTCTTTCGGGCCGCCGGGCGGGCCTTCCGGGCCGATGTAGTTCTTGCCGCTCTGGCTGCCCTTGAGCCGCAACTCCTGCGGCGTTGCCTCATCGGCAAGATGCATGATGACGCCGCCATTGCCGCCCGCGCTGATCACGTAGGGGTTCCGGCACTGCGACTTTGCCGCCGCCTCGGTCCGCGCCCGGTCGTTCGGGTTCTGATAGGATGCAAGGCCCCACCGCCCGACCAGTTCCTCGGCGCGGATCGAGGCCGGAAGCTCAGGCTCAACGGGCGGCTGGGGCGGCGGCGCCGGTTGCGGCGACAGTCCGACCGAGCCGAACGACCCGCATCCGCCGAGAAAAACCGCCAGGGCCGCGGCCGCCCCAAGGTTCAAAGCCGCGCGTCCGCCGTCTGATCTGACCATTGTCAAGTTCCCCGATCGAACTCCCGGCCGCTGCGCCCAAGCAGCCGAGCCTATAGAAAGTGAGATCGCAGCACCCGCTTTCGCCGACGCGAAGAAGCCACGACATGGTTGCATCTATCCTACACCCCTCACTAACAGCTTAAGGGGCTTGCTTGACAGCATGGCTGCCAAGCCATATTCCCGCCAATGAGTGGCACTCTCGCAATACGATTGCCAAAAGATACGAATCGCTCGGCCGTCGCGGATCAGAGCGCATGCATCCCGTCGATGGCAATTCAGAGTCCTGCGAACCCCCTGGAGGAGCGTTATGGCTAAGACCAAATTTCGTCCGCTGCATGACCGCGTCGTGGTCAAACGGATCGACGCCGAGGAAAAGACCAAAGGCGGCATCATCATTCCCGACTCGGCAAAGGAGAAGCCCTCGCAGGGCGAGGTCGTGGCGGTCGGTCCCGGCGGACGCGACGAAGCGGGCAAACTCACGCCTGTCGATATCAAGGTCGGCGACAAGGTGCTGTTCGGCAAATGGTCGGGCACCGAGATCAAGCTCGACGGCCAGGAACTCCTGATCATGAAGGAGTCAGACATCATGGGCGTGGTGGGCTAAGCGGCCACCCCGAACCCCTTTCGCCGTCATGGCCGGGCTTGTCCCGGCCATCCACGTCTTACCCGTTCCGGCGCGACAAAGACGTGGATGTCCGCGACGAGCGCGGGCATGACGAAAGCCAAACGATCGTATCATCAGGAGTACTGTAAATGGCCGCCAAAGACGTCAAGTTTTCCGGCGACGCGCGTCAACGCATGCTGCGCGGCGTCGATATTCTCGCCGATGCGGTGAAGGTGACGCTCGGCCCGAAAGGCCGCAACGTCGTGATCGAGAGGAGCTTCGGCGCGCCCCGCATCACCAAGGACGGCGTCACCGTCGCCAAGGAGATCGAACTCGAAGACAGGTTCGAGAACATGGGCGCTCAGATGGTGCGCGAGGTCGCCTCCAAGACCAACGATCTCGCCGGCGACGGCACCACCACGGCCACGGTGCTGGCGCAGGCCATCGTTCGCGAGGGCGCGAAGGCGGTTTCCGCCGGCATGAACCCCATGGACCTCAAGCGCGGCATCGACATCGCCGTCGCAGCGGTTGTGAAGGACATCGGCAAGCGCGCGAAGGCGGTCGCCTCCTCGGCCGAAGTCGCCCAGGTCGGCACCATCTCGTCCAACGGCGACGCCTCGATCGGCAAGATGATTGCGCAGGCGATGCAGAAGGTCGGCAATGACGGCGTCATCACCGTCGAGGAGAACAAGTCGCTCGAAACCGACGTCGACATCGTGGAGGGCATGAAGTTCGATCGCGGCTATCTCAGCCCCTACTTCGTCACCAACGCGGAGAAAATGGCGGCCGAGCTCGACGACGCCTACATCCTGCTGCACGAGAAGAAGCTGACCGGCCTTCAGGCCTTGCTGCCGGTGCTCGAGGCGGTCGTGAAATCCGGCAAGCCGCTGCTGATCGTCGCGGAAGACGTCGAAGGGGAAGCGCTGGCCGCGCTGGTGGTCAATCGGCTTCGGGGCGGCCTGAAAGTGGCCGCGGTGAAGGCGCCCGGCTTCGGCGATCGCCGCAAGGCCATGCTGGAGGACATCGCCATCCTGACCAGCGGCCAGCTCATCTCCGACGAACTCGGCATGAAGCTCGAGAACGTCACCTTGAACATGCTTGGCCGCGCCAAGAAGGTGCTGATCGACAAGGAGAACACCACCATCGTCAACGGCGCCGGCAAGAAAAAGGATATCGAGGCACGCGTCGGACAGATCAGGGCGCGGATCGAGGAGACCACCTCCGACTATGACCGCGAGAAGTTGCAGGAACGCCTGGCCAAGCTCGCAGGCGGCGTCGCGGTCATCCGTGTCGGAGGCGCGACCGAGATCGAGGTCAAGGAAAAGAAGGATCGTGTCGAAGACGCCCTCAACGCCACGCGCGCCGCGGTCGAGGAAGGCATCGTGCCCGGCGGCGGCACCGCGCTGCTGCGGGCCAGGAAAGCGGTCGGCCGCATCAACAATGACAACTCGGACGTGCAGGCCGGCATCAACATCGTGCTGAAGGCGCTGGAAGCCCCGATCCGCCAGATCGCGGAAAACGCCGGCGTCGAGGGCTCCATCGTGGTGGGCAAAATTCTCGAAAACAAGACCGAGACCTTCGGCTTCGACGCCCAAAAGGAAGAGTATGTCGACATGGTCGCCAAGGGCATCATCGATCCGGCCAAGGTCGTGCGCACCGCCTTGCAGGACGCCTCGTCGATCGCGGGCCTGCTCGTGACCACCGAGGCCATGGTCGCCGAACTTCCGAAGGACGAGCCTCCGGCCATGCCGGGTGGCGGCGGCGGTGGAATGGGCGGCATGGGCTTCTGAGCCCTTCAATGGCACAACCTCGAGCATGATTCCGACCCGAAGGGCCGCGCCAACGCAAAGTGGAAAACGGTTTTCGGATAAGATCATGCCCGATCAAGAAGTTTAGGGTTTGAGTCTGATTCAACGCAGTTGAACCAGACTAAAGTCAGAAGGCCGCCTCCGGGCGGCCTTCTTTTTTGACGAAGCGGGTTCTAGGGTAAGGACCGATTCGACAAGCGGGGATTTTCCATGCGCGCGCTGGGGCTATGCCTGATCAGTCTGATGATCGTTTTGCCGGCAACTCCGCGGGCGCAGGACAGGCCGCTTCCCAGGACGACGCCCGGCGGCGCGGAGGTCCGATACTTCACCTCCATCGATGGACTGATGGAAGGCAACGCGGATGTCATCCTCAAGGAAACCCGCCACGGCAAGACCGTCACGAGCGCCGTTCTCGACGTCTGTTACCCCGCGGAAAAAGGCTCCGACCGCAAGGATCGCTTCGTCGCCAACCTCGCGGTGAATGGTTCAACCCTGAGCGGCAGCACCCAAAGCATCGGCGACAAGCTGCCGGTCACGGTGAAGCTCACACGCAAGCCGACCGGCGATACTTTCGAATTCGACGGCAGGATCAGCGTCGGCGAGCGCGTGACCGAGGTGACCTCAACGGACAATTCCGACCTCAGCGAGGCCGAGTTCAACGATGTCCGGACAACCGATGACGGCATCATCGCATCGCCGAGGGATTTCACCGAGGTCTCTCCCGAAGCCATCGCCGTGAAAGTGAAAACCGATGCCGCGATCGATCTGCTCAAGGGGTTGAGAGGACAAAATCTCCGGGTGCTGCTGAACAGCCTCGAGGTAACCTGCGAGGCACTGCGGGCCGGCGCGCAGGTCATCGACATCAACATCGATCCGGAGCGCGCGCCCGCTCTGGTCGCCCGGATGAAGGCGACGCCCGGCGTGATCGCCGCGGGCTGGAGCGCCGGCATGTTCGACATGGAGCGCACCATCCGGTTTCCGGCCGCGGAATGGCGTGACAAGGGCAAGCTCAATCGCGACAAGCTCGCGGCCGCGATTTCCGGCGTGCTGGAAAAATCCCTGGACGCGAAGCCGGTGTCTGCAAAATGGAGCGACGACACCGGCAAGTTGACGCTGACCTTCAAACGTCCCAGCACGCTGGCTCCAACACTCGGGTTGACCGACACCATCGAGGTGACGGCGTTGCCAGGTCCTGACAAGCCCGAGGGATCCGATCACATCATGCTCTGGGTCGGCGCGCCCTCGACCACCACGGCGGACGAAAGCGAAGGACCGAGGCTCGGCCTCGCCGACGATCTTTCAGCCGGCGACGGTGAAAGTATCGAGGCCAATGACCGCGGCGCGGTGGATGCGCTGGCGAAACAGTTCAAGGCCCAGCGCTGGGACGTCGACGCATCGGCCTGGAAGTAGCGTTGGTCGATTTCGATGTCATCGAACGATTGCGAAGGGGGACAAGCAAAGGATAAATGTCGGCACAAGGAATGGACTGTCTTTGCGACGAAGCCGGTGGATGATCGCCATAGCGAGGGGTTTCGCCGAATGAGGGACGAGTGAAAATCACGCTGGACATTTCCAGGCTTGTCGAGGAAGGCAAGCTGACGAGCGAGGAAGCCGACAAGCTCACGAAGCTCGCCGCGCACGATACAGCCTCGCTCGGCATTAACATCCTCGTCGGGTTTGCCGTCGTCGCCATTGCGGCCGGCGCGGTGGCGCTGGCGCCTGCGCCATTGACTGCGATCGGCTTCGGACTGGCGCTTTTCGCCGCGGGTTTCGCAATTGCATTTAATCGCGTCCAGCACTGGATGCTCCTCGGACAGATTTTCCTTGTCATCGGTGCGCTGATGTTTGGCGGTGGCGCTATCGCCTATCGCGCCGATCTGCTTGCCACCATGCTGATCATCACAGGTGTTTTCGGCCTCGCAGCAATCATCGCCCGCTCCAGCCTGCTGATGGCGTTGGCGGTGCTGGCGGCTTCGGCTTGCCTCGGCGCGCGCACGGGTTATAGCCACGCCAGCTATTCGCTAGCCATTTACGAACCGACGCTGACCGTGGTCGTGTTTTCCATGGTGGCGCTGATCGCCTATCAGGCTTCGCAACGTCTGCCAGCCGAATATGCGCGGCTCGCGATCACGGCCGCGCGTACATCGCTGTTGCTGATCAATTTCGGTTTCTGGATCGGCTCACTGTGGGGCGATCCGCTAATGCTGATGCGGTCGCTCGCTGCCGAGGACATATCCTCGACGCTCATGACCAAACCCGTCATTCCGAGCCTGGTATTCAGCGTACTCTGGGCGGTGGCGTTGCTCGGCGCCGGGTTCTGGGCTGTTCGGGCAAATCGACGCTGGCTAGTCAATCTCGTCGCCGTCTTCAGCGGCATCCATTTCTATACTCAATGGTTTGAGAAACTCGGCGCTACTCCCTTTTCGGTGCTGCTGGGCGGGCTGGTGATGCTGGCAAGCGCGATCGCGCTTTGGATGTTTAACCGACGGATCGCGGATCGCGACAGAGCATGATCCCATCAAGCTGAAGCGGGCCATGCTCCGGAAATTATTGTGGGCCGCATTTCCTTGCGGCGAACAGGACATCCACGTCGCCGGAAGCGCTCTAATTCGTATTGAGATGGAAGCGCAGCCGGGTCGGTCCGACGAACGTGATCTCGTCGCCCTGCCGCTCCCAGGTAGCTGCCGCGGAGAGCGCCGCCACCAGCTCGTCATCGGCCTCGGCTTTCTCCGGGGGACACGAGCGATCCTCCAGCGGGCCGGCGGCGAAGATGACAGTCTCACCGGCAACCGAGAACTGGCCCTTCCCGCCCTTGCACCACAATTCGAGCGTGACCCCGCCGCTGTCGCCGATGTCCAGCGATGGCACCCGCTTTGATCCCGGCTGCGGCGGCGCATCCAGCGTCATCTCGAGACCAAACGGAAATCCATCCTGCGCGAAAGCCGGCCCCGCGCAGGCCGCTCCCAGCGCGAGCGTAACCACACCCGACAAGAACCCGAACCCTGACGCCATCTGCCCTCGCTGAACAATCATGGAGCCCTCCCGCTTCTGATCGAATCAGAAGCGGGGCTCCACGGCTTTGGTTTGACGCGTTCTCTTCATGCGAAACCGTATCCCATCCCCGGGTCAGGCCGGGGACATGCTCCGCTCGAAAACGCGGTAGAGCGCGCTGAGGCCCGATCAACATCATCGCGAGCGGGGTGCGCGGTGCCGTCCCGACGCCGAGAAAGCCATCGGCTCCTTCTTCGACCTCTGGATTGTTTCGCTTCGCGCACAGAACCGGTGCGAACTGATCAATCGATCACCACCTCACAAATCGCGAGACGGCGTGTTCAACCCTGCCTATACAGCTTTAGTTGCCATCCTCTCCCGCGCCCGACACGGCCTGATCAGCATCGCCATAGGATGAAGCCGCGGGCTCCGGCATCGCCCAGCTGGTTTCCGGCACAACCGTCGCCTTGGGTTTTGGCGCTGCCCGCTTGGCAACCGGCTTTTTCGTCGACGCCCTGCGCTTGGCCGCCGGCTTCTTCGCGGATTTTACGGGGGATCGCTTCGCCGACTTCTTGGCTGACTTCTTGGCCGATTTTTTAGCGGATTTCCCCGGAGACTTTCTGGCGGACTTCTTCGCGGATTTCTTGGCCGCTTTCTTCGTCGCCTTCTTCTTCACCGCCTTCTTTTTCGAAGCCGTTTTCGCCGACTTCTTGCCGGACTTCTTCGTGGACTTCTTGTTCGCCGCTACGGCCTTCTTCTTGCTCTTCTTGGCTTTAACGCCCTTCGCCTTGCTGGACTTCTTAGCCATCGTGATCCTCCTGTGGCCGCTGATCATTCGTCAGATCAATTCGGCCCTGGCCGGGGGCCGCCCGTCGCCCAATCGAGAAGTTCAATCGTGTGAACAACAGGGACCGACGTTCCGCCGGCAATCTGAACCATGCACCCGATGTTTCCGGCGGCAATCATGTCCGGCTTGACGCTTGCGATGTTGGCGACCTTCCGGTCGCGCAGTCGATCCGCAATGTCAGGCTGGAGAATGTTGTAGGTCCCCGCCGAACCGCAACACAAATGACTCTCCGGTATATCTTTCACCACGAATCCGTTCTTGAAAAGCAAATCTTTCGGAAGCTGCGTGATTTTCTGGCCATGCTGAAGTGAACAGGCGGAGTGATAGGCGATGACGAGTTCGCTGCGACTTCCCGAAGCCGACAGATCGAGGTCCGCGACATACTCGGTGATATCCTTGGCCAGGCTTGAGACCCTCGCGGCCGGCCCGGCAAAGTCGCGGTCCTCCCGTAACAGATAACCGTAGTCCTTGATGACGGTGCCGCAGCCGGAGGTCGTGACTAGGATGGCGTCGAGACCGCCCCGCTCCGCTTCGCGGGTCCAGGCCCTGATATTGGAGCGCGCCCGCGCCAGAGCATCCCGGTCGTCGCCCATGTGATGGGCCAGCGCGCCACAACACTGTTCGTCCGCCACCAGCACCACCTCGACGCCGTGACGGGTCAGCAGGCGGATCGCGGCCTCGTTGATACGCGGCGCCAGCACCTGCTGGGCGCAGCCTTGCAGCAGGGCGACGCGGCCACGTCTCTTGCCCGTCGCCGGAAACACACGTCCCGCGGCCGCTCCGGGAGCGGGCAGCGACGCCGGCGCAAGCGCCAGCATCGCCTTGATCCTGCGCGGCAAGGTCGGCGTCACGCTCCCCTTCGAGCCGGGCAACAGCGCTGCAAATGGCCGGGCGAAACGCGCTAGGATCAGGCTGGCCCGAAAGACTTTCGGCCGCGGCAACACGAAAGCCAGAACGGCCCGAAGCAGCCGTTCGGAAACCGGGCGCGCATACTCCTTCTCGATCCTGACCCGCGCCTGATCCACCAGATGCATGTAATTGACCCCGGAGGGACAGGTCGTCATGCAGGCGAGGCACGACAGGCAGCGATCGATATGCTTGACGACCTCGGCCGTTGGCGGCTCGTTGTTTTCGAGCATCTGCTTGATCAGGTAAATCCGGCCGCGCGGGCTGTCGAGTTCGTCGCCGAGCAGCACATAGGTCGGGCATGTCGCCGTGCAGAATCCGCAGTGGACGCACTTGCGCAGGATCTTGTCCGCTTCGGCGATATCAGGATCGCTCAGTTGAGCGGGCGTGAATTCGGTTCTCATGAGATCGGCGTCCGCGTCAGCCTGCCGCGATTGAGAATACTTCCGGGATCGAAGCTCTGCCGCACCCGCTCGGCCAGCGCCGCGACTCCCTTTGCCTGCGGATGAAATACATCGACAGTCCGGCGCAATTCCTCACCGGCCCGCAGCAGGATGGCGTGGCCACCGAGCGGAGCGAGCCGGCGGCGCAGCGATGCGGCATGTGCATCGACGACATCGACCGACGGCGGCAACGCCGCCCAGAGCAATCCGCCGGCCCAGTCGTAGATCACCTCGCCGCCGGTCTCACGCGCCAGCGCCTGTCCGAAGGCGCCCCCCGATGCCGGAGGACAGACGATCCTCCACACCGGCCAGACGCCCAGCGGGCCGTCGGCCGCGAAGGGCGCGACGTCGCGAACATCGCGCCACAGCGCCGCCGATACGGCATCTTCAACAAATTCGCCCGCCCCGAAAGGCGCAAGATGCGCCGCGAGCGCCGCTCCGCGATGAGCAACCGAGGCGGCGATGCCTTCCAGCCGCAGCAACGTCGCAGCCTGCCCCGTTGATGCGAGAACGGCCAGTGCGCCTCGCGCCGCCGTGAGCGCCGCATGCGGCATGTGCGCCGCTCCCGAAACGTCGTAGGGCGATCCGAGCGCGGCCGTCATCGCCCGGTTGGCTGTGACATCATCAAGCCCGTTCAGCACCAGCGTGCGCTCGGTCTCCGCCTTCGGCATCACCTTGAGCGTCACCTCGGTCATGACAGCGAGCGTGCCCCACGACCCGGCCAGAAGCTTGCAGAGATCGTAGCCGGTGACGTTCTTCACCACCCTGCCTCCGGCCTTGAAACCGCCGAAGCCGGAGACCGCGTGAGCGCCGAGCAGATGGTCCCGCACGCCACCGGCCTTGATACGGCGCGGCCCCGCCAGACCAGCGCCGATCATGCCGCCGATGGTGCCCCGCCCGGACCGGACGCCGAGCAACGCGGCGGTGTCCATCGGCTCGAACGCAAACGCCTGATTTCTGGAATCGAGCAGCGACACGACCTCGTCCAGCGGCGCGCCGGCCTGCACCGTGACGATCAGTTCATGCGGCTCGTAGCAGGTCACCGCGTTCAGCGCCGACACGTCGAGCACCGCGTTGGTCGTCATCGCATGACCGATCGACCGCTTCGATCCGTGCCCGATGATCTCAAGCGGCTGGTCGCCCGCGACGGCGGCGCGCACGGCATCTTCGACATCCTTTGCGTCGCCTGCTTTCAGGGTATTCACGTCATCTGCCGATCATTGGGTGAAGCGCGTTGGACCATCATCCGATCAAAATCTCGGCAGGTCCGGAAACGGCAGCCTGCCTCCATGCACATGAACGCGGCCGAGTTCGGCGCAGCGGTGCAGCGTCGGAAACACCTTGCCCGGATTGAGAAGACCTTGGGCGTCGAACGCGCATTTCAGCCGCTGCTGCTGGCTGAGATCGGCCTCGCTGAACATATGCGGCATGAGATCCCGCTTCTCGATGCCGACGCCATGCTCGCCGGTCAGGACGCCGCCCAGTTCGACGCAGCACCGCAGAATGTCCGCGCCGAACGCCTCCGCCTTGTCCATCTCGCCGGGCTTGTTGGCGTCATACAGAATGAGCGGATGAAGATTGCCGTCACCCGCATGAAAGACATTGGCGACGCCGAGACCGTATTTTTCGCTCAACTCGCGAATGCGCGCCAGCGCCCTCGGCAGCGCGCCGCGCGGAATGGTGCCGTCCATGCAGATATAGTCGGGAGAGATGCGGCCGACCGCCGGGAATGCCGCCTTGCGGCCGGCCCAGAACAGGTCACGCTCCGCTTCCGAACCGGAAATCCGGCAGGTGGTTGATCCGCAGCCGAGCGCGATGGCCTCGACGCGCTTGATGAGTTCGTCGACCTCGATGCTCGAACCGTCAAGCTCGATGATCAGCAGCGCCTCGACATCCAGCGGATAGCCGGCGTTGACGAAGGCTTCGGCGGCGTGGATCGCCGGCCTGTCCATCATCTCCATGCCGCCGGGAATGATGCCGGCGCCGATGACGCGCGCCACGCATTCCCCCGCCGCTTCGACCTGTGAGAATCCGACCATCAGCGCCCGCGCGGTTTCCGGCTTCCGCAGAATGCGGACGGTGACTTCGGTGACGACGCCGAGCAAACCTTCGGACCCGGTGATGATGCCCATCAGGTCATAGCCCGCCTGCTCGGGCGCCTTGCCGCCGATGCGCAGCACCTCGCCCGACATCAGCACAAGCTCGCAGCCGAGCACGTTGTTCGTCGTCATGCCGTATTTCAGGCAATGAACGCCGCCGGAATTCTCCGCGATGTTGCCGCCGATCGAGCAGGCGATCTGCGACGAGGGATCCGGCGCGTAGTAGAACCCTGCATGGGCCACCGCCTGGCTGATGGCGAGGTTGGTGACGCCGGGCTCGGTGACGACAACGCGGTTGTCGAAATCGATCTCACGAATGCGCTTGAACTTGCTTAAGCCCAGCAGCACCGCGTCGGCCAGCGGCAGGGCTCCGCCCGACAGCGAGGTGCCGGAGCCACGCGGCACCACCTTGATGCCGTTATCGAAGCAGTATTTCAGAACGCGCGATACCTGCTCCGTGGTTTCCGGCAACACCACCACCATCGGCGGCTGCCGATAGGCGGTCAGGGCATCCGATTCATACGGCAGCATCTCCGCCGCGCTGGAGATCACGCCCTCGCCCGGCACGATCGCGCGCAAGTCCGCGACGATGGCGTCGCGGCGATCGAGGACGGTTTGATCCGAGGCGGGCATCATGATGGTCATGGGCAGGCGCTCCGCGATCGCGACCGGACCGTGCCGATCACCACAAAACCTTCCGGATCAACCATATTTCATCCGTTCTGTGTAGGCTCATCCGGAAACCGCCATCGACGACACCAAAGGTACCATCGTAATGACATCTGTCGAAAGGCTGTGGCAATCCGAGCCTTCCCTGGAACGAAATCACACTCGAATCGTTCTAAGATCGGTGTTATCTTCCGATTCTGCGGCTCGTATAAGAGGTTATATGACCTGCGAGTCACAGAGCCATGAGCACCCTTTCCTCTCCGGGAAGGCGGCAATTCCTCCCAGCTTCAGCCCGAAGCCACTCACAAAGACTTTAAGAGGTCTCCATGAAAACGTTCGTCATCTCCGCACTGACCGTCCTCGGCGTCACGCTCGCAAGCGTGGGCACTTCATCCGCGGGGGACGTAGAGGCCGGTAAGGCAGCCTTCAACAAGTGCAAGGCATGTCATGAAATCGGCGAAAGCGCCAAGAACAAGGTCGGCCCGGAACTGAACGGTCTGGACGGACGCCACTCCGGCGCCGTGGAAGGCTATGCTTATTCGCCCGCCAACAAGGCTTCCGGCATCACCTGGACCGAGGCCGAGTTCAAGGAATACATCAAGGATCCGAAGGCGAAGGTCCCGGGCACGAAGATGGTGTTCGCCGGCATCAAGAAGGACAGCGAACTCGACAACCTCTGGGCCTATGTTTCGCAGTTCGACAAGGACGGCAAGGTCAAGGCGAAGTAACGCCGGCTTCAGGCCGTTTTACTCCCCTGCCGGCCTCCCTGCCGGCAGGGCCGCCTGAACGACAAGACCGCGGGCGCGCGCATCCGTCGCGCCGACCGCACGCAACGCCAGCAGGGTGGCGGCCTTCACCACATCGCGCAGCGCCGCCTGATCCTCGAAGTCGGACGCAAGCGGACCCACCAGGGCTTCATGCAGCGCGCCAAGGAGCGCGGTCGCGGCGAGCGACGTATCCTGCTGCGGCAGATGTCCGGCGCTTATGGCAGCCTTGATGCGCGCCTCAATCTCGCCGGCGATGTCACGGCGGCTCGCCAGCCGGGTCGCGGCCACATCCACATCGACCGGTTCAGCCAGAATGCCCCACGCCAGTTTCCGGTGAGATACCATATGCACGGCGACGGTGACGATGGCGGCCGCAAGCGCAGAGGACGGGCCCGGCGCGGCATCAGCGGCTGCCCGTATGGCCGTCAACTCATCCCGCGCGACCTCGGCGATCAGTTCTGAAACCAGATCGGCCTTTGAGGGAAAGTAACGATAGACGGTACCGGCCGCCACATCGGCGCGAAGCGCGACCGGCGCGATCTGCACCGCCGCCATCCCCCCCTTGCTAGCGATATCCCGCGCGGCCGTGAGAATGGTGCGGCGGCGCGCCGCGAGGCGCTTCATCACCTGCTGGGTCCGCCGATACACCATGCGGGTTCCATGTCCCTCGCGCCTCTCGAACAGAAGCGACGCGAGTCAGAACGTAGCGTTGTCGAACCCTGCGAAGGTTCGCGAAATGCTGCCTGAAGAACTGAACACCTATTCAAAACGGAAGGCAAGCAGCTTAGCGCGATCGGCCCCGGTCAGCCGTCTCACAACGTCCGGCTTTAGAAATGCAGCATCTTGAACACGCCAAGGCCGGAGAGGCCGACGATAATCAGATAGATGGCGACGAGCAGATTGAGAAAACGCGGCATCAGCAGGATTAGGACGCCTGCAAGCAATGCAATGATCGGCTGGATATGGGCTGCCGTGATGACCATCGGGAAAAACCTCCACGGGATGCGGTTTGCGAATCACAGAAACCTTATCCGCCGCGCCGGCTTCTTAACAGGACGCTCCGCGACCCCCGCCTTTTATTAGCGGCCCGTCGTGCTGCAAGCCGCCCCGGATGCGTTTTGCTAGCGCGAACCGGATTCCGCTTCGTTCGAAAACGCCATAGCGCGGGAACGATGGCAGGCGGGATGAATTGGCATGACAATGCCGACGCCGTCGAAAACGCGTCCGACCCTGAAGACCTGAAATATAAGGAGGTTCGTCATGCGGATTCCCGCTCTGGCTTTAGCCACGCTGGCAACCGCGCTCGCCGCAGGGTTCAGCGCTCATGCGCAAAGCGACACGATCGGCGCCGCGCCTTCAACCGGCATGGTGGTCACCCAGCCTGTGGAAGTCGAAGCCGGCGGAGGGATCACCCAGGAGCAGCGCCGGGCGTTTCGCGACTACGTCGCGACCGAGCGCGTTCCCTCTTTCACCGTTTCGCAACGCATCGCGGTCGGCGCGGTGCTGGCCGATGAAGGCGTCAGCCTTTACGACGTGCCGCAGCGTTTCGGCGCGACGCCTTATCGCTACACCGTCGTGAATGGGGAAACCGTTCTGATCGAACCGCGCTCGCGCCGCATCATGCAGCTGATCGACTGATCAAGTGATTGGAGGATTCGCCAAAGCGAGGCGGGAAACCGGTTTGCGTGACAGCCACCGGCGACCGTAGCCACCGCCCCATGCGAGCCCTTCCTGTTCGATTCCCGTTTTTATCGGGACAGACGTACGCCGCGCGTCAGTCCTGTATCTTCGAGAAATCCGCGACGGTGCGCGTGGCGGCGCGAATCTCATTGAGAAGCCTAAGGCGATTTTCCCGGATCTTCGGGTCCTCGTCGTTGACTTTCACCTGCTCGAAGAAGGCATCGACGGCGGGACGCAGCTTCGCCATCGCGGACATCGCGGCGGCGAAGTCTTCATTCGCCACGGCGGCGCCCGCCTCACGCTTCACCTCGTCGATAGCGGCGGCAAGCGCCTTCTCTTCTTCGAGCTTGTAGAGCGAGGCATCCGGCGCGCCGTCGAAGCTGCGCTTGTCCTTCTTTTCCTCGATGGAAAGAATGTTCGACGCGCGCTTGGTGCCAGCGAGCAGGTTCTTGCCATCGTCGGTGTCTAGAAACTTTCCGAGCGCCTCGACGCGACGGACGATCATCAGGAGGTCGTCTTGATTATTAGTTGTGCACCCTGACGCTACCCCTCCCACGACATCTAACATGGCGTCAGTAAAGATCGTTTCGGAAATGACGGAATCAACTAGATCGTGCCGCGCACCCTGCTCTCGCAGTTGCACTTTTAGACGCTCGTGCATAAAGCCAATCAGACTAATCTGAATTCTGGTAATCCCATGGAAAACATGATCCTGCCAACCTTCAACTACGGGCGAAGAATTTTCAAAATCGCCAACAAGCTCTGGCTTATCAAGTATATGTGCGACCTCTCTCACTTGGACACCTGATCGCGAAAGAATTATATCAGCTTGCGCGCCAAGGATTGGGGCAGCGGCACCTTCAACAAGCTTTGAAAGCTTCAGCCTCAATTTATTCTCAAGAACAAGCCCAATCACACCAATCGCCGCACGTCGCAACGCATAAGGGTCTTTACTACCCGTCGGCTTTTCATCAATCGCCCAGAAACCGACCAGCGTGTCGATCTTGTCGGCAAGCGCCACCGCAACCGAAACCGGATCGCTTGGCACGCGGTCGTTCGGGCCCTGCGGCTTGTAGTGCTCCTCGCAGGCGGCGGCGACGGACGCATCCTCGCCAGCGGCCTGCGCGTAGTATTTCCCCATCAGGCCCTGCAACTCGGGAAATTCGCCGACCACCTCGGTCAACAAGTCTGTCTTGCACAATCGGGCCGCGCGCTTCGCCTTCTCCACGTCCGCACCGACAGACGGCGCGATCTCGGCGGCCAGCCGCTCGATGCGCGCAATACGCTCGGCTTGCGTTCCCAGCTTTTCATGAAACACGATCTGCTCGAATTTCGGCAGCCGGTCTTCGAGCTTCGTCTTGAGGTCTGTCTCGTAGAAGAATTTCGCATCCGCCAGCCGGGCGCGAATGACGCGCTCGTTGCCGGCAACGATCGCCTTGCCGCCGTCCGATGCTTCGAGGTTGGCGACGAGAATGAACTTGTTGGCGAGTTGATCTCCCCTCCCCCCGCCTGCGGCGGGGAGGGGTTGGGG
>NZ_BJNF01000007.1 GCF_006539545.1 Nitrobacter winogradskyi | reverse complement strand
AAGCTGCGGAAGAAGACCCCCCCACCCTTGATCCCTCCCCACCACTATCGTGGGGGGAGGGAGAAGGCGAACGCACCACAAAACACTTCTGGTTGGTGCGGATGGTGGCGCGGATCACCTCGCTTGGTATCGACAGAAAGGATTCGTCGAACGAGCCCATCAGCACCACCGGCCATTCGACGAGGCCGGACACCTCATCGAGCAGCGCCTGATCCTCGACCAGCTCATAGCCTTGCGCGAACGCCAGTTCTTTCGCGTCAGCCAGGATGATGTCCTTGCGCCGCTGCGGATCGAGCACGACCTTGGCGTCGTGCAGCTTCGCCTCGTAATCCTCGAAGCGGCGCACGCTGAATTCGCCCGGCGCCATGAAGCGATGCCCGCGCGTCACCTGCCCCGCTGTGATGCCGGCGACGTCGAACGGCACCACGTCCGGCTCCTCGGTCTCCATGCCGAAGGTCGCGATGATGGAATGCAGCGGCCGCACCCAGGTCAGCGCGCCCGGCTTCGCCGAGCGCTCGCCCCAGCGCATCTGCTTCGGCCACGGGAAAGTGCGCACGATCACGGGCAGGAATTCCGCCAGCACATCGATCGCAGGCCGTCCCGGCTTCTCGATCAGCGCGACATAGAAATCGCCCTTCTTCGGGTCACGCTGGATCTTGGCTTCGTCCAGCGATTTCAGCCCGGCGGCCTTCAGAAAACCCTGCACGGCGGCGTCGGGCGCGCCGACCTTCGGCCCCTTGCGCTCATCCTTGAGATCGGGCTGGCGCGCGGGAATGCCGTGCACGGTAAGCGCGAGGCGGCGCGGCGTAGCGAAAGCTTTCGCGCCCTCATAGACGAGCCCCTCGGCGACGAGCTTGTCGGTGACCATCCGGCGCAGATCATCCGCCGCCTTCGCCTGCATGCGCGCGGGAATTTCCTCGGAGAACAGTTCGAGCAGAAGATCGGGCATTTAGTTCTCGCCGCGCAGACTTGTCTCCCCTCCCCCCGCTTGCGGTGGGGAGGGGTCGGGGGTGGGGGGCGTTTCGTTCGTCGCATCGAAGATTGTCGCGAGAACGCCGGGCAGATTCTCAAGGACGTCGTTATTCCAGAAACGCAAAACGCGATAACCTTTGTTGACGAGACGGGCCGTGCGCCTATCGTCCGCAGAATTATCGGCATGTTGCCCGCCGTCGACCTCGATGACGATTTTGAATTGGTGGCTAGCAAAGTCGCAGAAATAGGGACCGATCGTAGCCTGACGTCGGAAGTGGCGCTCCTTGAATGGAGGCTGCCGCAAGTGTTGCCAGAGTTTCTTCTCAGCTTCCGTCAGATCGTGGCGCAACGCGCGGGCGCGCGGCACGCGCGTATCTACGATGCTGGGTCTGCGCATGAACATAGGCCCCCCGGCCCCTCCCCGCCGCAAGCGGGGGGAGGGGAGCAGGTGCACCGGATTCTCACAACTGATCTTTCGCGAGAACTGTATCACCCCGCCCTGCCCGCGTCGGTATGGAGCCACGCTTCGCCGCAGGCCTTCGCCAGCTCGCGCACGCGCAGGATGTAGCTTTGCCGCTCGGTCACGGAGATCACACCGCGCGCGTCGAGCAGGTTGAAGACGTGGCTCGCCTTGATGCACTGATCGTAGGCCGGCAGCGCCATCAGATGCGCCCCGCGCGTGCCGGGTTGTTTCGGATCGTCCCGCCAGCCCGCGGCGAGATATGTCTTGCAGGCATTCTCGGCCATCCTGAACTGCTCGAAAAGCATCGCGGTGTCGGAGTGCTCGAAATTGTGCCGCGAATATTCCTGCTCGGCCTGCAGGAAGACGTCGCCATAGGTCACTTTCTCCGTGCCCTCACGGCCGTTGAAATTGAGATCGTAGACGCGGTCGACGCCCTGCACGAACATCGCCAGACGCTCCAGCCCGTAGGTGAGTTCACCCGCCACCGGCGCGCATTCGACGCCCGCCACCTGCTGGAAATAGGTGAACTGGCTGACTTCCATGCCGTCGCACCAGCACTCCCACCCCAAACCCCACGCTCCCAGCGTCGGGCTTTCCCAGTCGTCCTCGACGAAGCGGATGTCGTGCAGCGCGCTGTCGACGCCGATCGCGGTCAGCGATTTCAGATAGAGATCCTGGATGTCAGGCGGCGACGGCTTGAGAATGACCTGAAACTGGTAATAGTGCTGCAGGCGGTTGGGGTTCTCGCCGTAGCGGCCGTCCTTCGGCCGGCGCGAGGGTTGCACATAGGCCGCGTTCCAATATCTCGGACCCAGCGCGCGAAGCGTGGTCGCGGGATGAAAGGTACCCGCCCCGACTTCCATGTCGTAGGGCTGCACGATGACGCAGCCGTAATCCGCCCAATAGCGTTGCAGGGTCAGGATCAAACCCTGGAACGAGCGTTCCGGGCGCATATGCGGGGGCAAGGGGTCCATTCGTCTTTTTGGGGGATTCGCGAAATTAGAGCATTTTCCGGCGAAGTGGATGACCTGTTCGCCGCAAGAAAATGCGACCAGACAATCATCTCCAGAGCATGGTCCGATTCAACTTGATCCGGATCAGGCTCTAGTCGGCGCAACGCGACCGTATCGGCGCGCGTTCCTCAAATCAAGACAACGACGAAACCTTGGCTACCGAATACCCTTGCACACGGCAGAACAGCGGCGTGGTCGCGCGAATCATCCTGCGAGCCTTGTCGCGGAAGCGGCGACCTGCGGGCCCGCCGGGCCTATCAGTCAGGCCGATAGGCGCCCGTGCGGGAATCCCGCCGCAGGGTCGGGATATCGCGGCGCGCCGGCTCCGCCACGCGGGCCATCCGCGCTTCCTCGAGTTCCTGATTAATCCGCCTGGCGGTCTGGAAAAGCCAGCGGACCGCGATCAGTCCACCCAGGGTAGCTGCAAGTGCGATCAATGGCGGCATCGGTCGATCCCCTTCTTTCGTTACGGACCCCATACAAACAATATTCTCGCCTAATCCGATCGTTCCCGCAATCGCCGTTTCGAGGCCAGATAGCTTTGGGAATGTCGCCGGGGGCCTGCTCAGAATCCGAATCTGGCCCAGATTGCCCGGGTTTCAAGCGCCGAAATCAGCTCATCCGGCATCCCCGCCATGCCGCCCTGTGAGGTCAGGGTGCCGGCGCCCGCCTTGCGGCCCAACAGTCCCGACAACAGACCGGTCGAGGGCGCGATCAGCGGCGTGCTCACCTTATCTCCGAAGCGGGCCCGCAAGGTCGAACGGAGATCGCCGATCGCATCCGCAAGACCGAGCGCGACCGAGCGCTCGCCGGCCCAGTATTCGCCGGTGAACAAAAGCTCGTCCGCTGCTTTCAGCCGTCCCCCTCGGCTCGCCTTCACCAGTTCGATGAAGGTGGCGTGGATTTCGCGCTGGATCGTTTTCAGCCGCGCCACATCCTCGGGATTCTCCGGAAGAAAGGGATCGAGCGTCGCCTTGTGTTCGCCCGCCGTGTACAGCCTGCGTTCGACGCCGATTTTCCTGATCAGTTCTGTAAAGCCGAAACCGCCGCCGACCACGCCGATCGAACCCAGGATCGACGAGGGATCACAGAAAATCTCGTCGCCCGCGCAGGCGATCATGTAACCGCCCGAAGCGGCGACGTCCTCGACGAACACCAGAACCGGAATCTCTTTCTCTCGCGACAGTTGCCGGATGCGCAGATAAATCTGGCGGGACTGCACCGGCGATCCGCCCGGCGAGTTGACCACCAGCGCCACCGCTTTGGCGTTAGCCACCGCGAATGCCCGCTCCAGCGTTCGGGCGACGCCCGCCAGCGTCATGCCCGGCCTGAGCGGCGTGACCGCGCCGATCACCCCGGACAGCCGCACCACCGGCACCACACTGGTCCCGCGCCGCCATCGCCTGGGAATGAGCTTCGTCAGCGCTGTTTTCACCCGGCTCATGGCGTTTTCCTGGGTTTCGGCCATTTCATCCACTATTCAATTCAATCGTCCGATTAACATGCACACAGTATCTATCTACGAGGGACAACCACCGGTAGCCTTCATGCGACAATTCGTCAGAACCGTGCCGGACAGCGAGCGCGGCCTGCAATGGACGTGATGGATTTGCCGGGGTCAGCCACGCGTTCTCACTGGAACCCGCCTTTGCCGGCATGAGCGAAAGCCAGCGCCTCGCCGCCCGCGAGAGCTTCCTGAGCCTCCTTATCGGGCTGGCCCATCTCGTTGCTGAGCATCAAGCCCGGACAAAGCCTGAGCGGCGCCCGGCTCCCTTTGATTGCGCGAACCAGGATGCGGATCGCCGGCCTGTGCGGGTCCGGATGCACGGGCCGGATCGCGATACCCCCAAAGCCGCGGCCAAGCGCGCCAAGCACCTCCGCCAGTCCGTCGCTGCGCCAGATCAGGCTGAGAGCGCCTCCGGATTTCAGCATCCGCCGGGCGGCGTGAGTCCAGATGTCCAGGGTCGAGGGGTCCGCGACATGGGCCGCGCGACGGCCCTGGTCCGGCGATGGCCGGTGCCGGACCGCATCGTTGAAGGGAGGGTTCATCAGCACCCCGTCGGCGCTGTCGGGACCAAGACCGGCGGAGGCGAAAGCATCAGCCTCCGCCGTGATATCGAGGACGCAGACCCGCGCCGCGAGGCGATTGAGAAGCGCGTTGCGGCGCGCCAGACCGGCGAGGGTTTCGTCACGCTCGATCAGCACCAGATCGATGTCATCGATCCGCGTCGCCACCGCGAGCCCGGCGGCGCCGACGCCCGCGCCGAAATCGACGATGCGATCGCCGGGTCCGCCCGGCGTCGCGGCGGCGAGCAGCATGGCGTCGTGGCCCGCGCGGTGACCCGACAGCGGCTGATACAGCCGCAGCCGCCCACCGAGAAACGCATCCTCGCCAATGTCAGATTGCGCGCAGGTCATCAGCGTCGTCGGGGCGCAATTCATGAGCCAGCCCGGCTTCGGCGAGAAGCTGCCGCGCCGCGCGATTGTCGCCGTCATTCACCAGAATGCGGCGAGGCAGCACCCCGAGCGACCCCTCAACCACGCTCATGTTCTGGTCCAGCACCAGATGAAAAATCCCCGCGCCGTCCAGCAGCGCGCCGACCGCCGACACCAGCACCATGTCGTTGGTTCGAACCAATTCCCGCAACGTCACGCTCTCCTGCCCGCTGAGCGTCGCATCCCTGTGGCCCATGTCAACGACTCCCTGTCAACAATTACCTGCGCTTGCCGGGCCAACCAGCACTTTCTATGGTGCAACGGTTAGAATGAGACGAAATTCGAAAACCGGAGATCCTCAGCTTGGCGGTCATCGTCCCCTTCGAAAGCCAGCCGACAGGCTCCATCGACCAGCTCGTCGAACTCGTCGCCGCCGACATGGAACGCGTCAACGCCACCATCCTGTCGCGGACCGGGTCGGACGTCACGATGATTCCGGAAGTCGCCAACCACCTGATCTCGTCCGGCGGCAAGCGGCTGCGCCCGATGCTGACGCTGGCGATGGCCAATCTCGCCGGCTATACCGGCGAAGGCCATGTGAAACTCGCAGCCTCGGTGGAATTCATGCACACCGCGACGCTGCTGCACGACGACGTGGTCGACGAAAGCGAGCTGCGCCGCGGCAGGCTATCGGCCCGCATGGTGTGGGGCAACGAGGCCAGCGTTCTCGTCGGCGACTTCCTGCTTGGACAGGCGTTCCGCATGATGGTCGAGGTCGGCTCGCTGCGCGCGCTCGACATCCTGTCTTCGGCGGCGGCCACCATCGCCGAGGGCGAAGTCATGCAGCTCGCGGCGGCGAAGAACACGGCCACGACGGAGGACGAATACCTCGCGGTCATTCGCGGCAAGACGGCCGAACTGTTCGCCGCGGCCTGCGAGGTCGGCCCGGTGCTCGGCGGCCGTCCGAAAGCCGAGCAAACGGCGGCCGCCAGTTTCGGCATGAATCTCGGCATCGCCTTCCAGCTTGTCGATGACGTGCTCGACTACGGGGGCAAGTCGGCGAAGCTCGGCAAGAACGTCGGCGACGACTTTCGCGAGGGCAAGATCACCCTGCCGGTGGTGCTGGCGTTCCGGCGCGGCAACGATGTCGAGCGCGAATTCTGGGTGCGGGCGCTCGAGCAAGGCAAGATCGGCGACAACGACCTCAATCACGCCATCGGGCTGATGACCAAGCATCGCGCGCTGGAGGATACCCTCAATCGCGCCCATCACTACGGCGCGATGGCGGTCGATGCGCTGGCGCTGTTTCCGCCGTCGCCGATGAAGGGCGCGCTGGAGCAGGTCGTGGCGTTCTGCCTGGCGCGGTCGCACTGACCACCCGGCGAGATGATCTCCGCCGGTGTCAGGGAATGACAACCGTGAAATGCCTCACGAACGTCCGCCCAGCATCCCCACATGAACCCACCATTGCGGGCGATCGAGCCGGATCGTCTGCGCGGCATGATGCGCGGCCGCCTCCTCGTCGAAGATCGCAAAGCAGGTCGCGCCCGAGCCGGACATCCGTGACAGCCGCGCGCCGGTCGACCGCAACCGCGCGAGCACCTCGCCGATCACAGGCTGAACGCGGACCGCCGGTGCTTCGAGGTCATTGGTGCCGTCCGACAGCATGGTGAGCCAATCGTCCACCGGCGCACCGGCCTTCGGCCACACAATGGCCTCGATCACGTCATTAACGCCGACATTCAACTCGCCTTTGCGAAGGCCGAGCGCGGCGAAGACGTCCTTTGTGGCGACGGGAACGCGCGGGTTGACCAGCACAGCATGCATCGCCGGCAGATCCAGCGGCAGCAGCGATTCGCCGACGCCGGTCATGACGCAGCTTTCCGAGCGGACACAGACCGGCACGTCGGCGCCGGTCAGTCGCGCGGTCTCGATCAATCGTGGATCATCGATCGAAAGGCCGTTGATCCCTGCCAGAAGCCGCAACGCCGCGGCCGCGTCCGCCGATCCGCCCCCAATGCCGGCAGCGACCGGCAAATGCTTGTCCAGCGCGAAGGCCCCTGCTTTCAGGCTCGGTATCCGCTCGCCAAGCAGCCTTGCCGCCTTCAGAACAAGGTTATCGGCTGTCTGACCGCACTCCTCCGCCCGCGGACCAGCGGCGACAAGCGACAGCTCCGCGCCCTGCGTCAGAAAAAGCCGATCGACGCAGTCGGCAAATGCCACCACGCTTTCGAGATCGTGAAAGCCATCGGCGCGCCGGCCCACGACCCGCAGGGTCAGATTGACCTTGGCGCGCGCCGTCTCGCTCCGCGCCGGTGCGGCCGTTTCCAGATCCGTGACGCCGGTGACGATCATGATGGATGACAAATCCAAAAACGCGCGCAAAATCAAATGATTTCTGCGATCGCGTTCGGCGCGCGGCCCAAAAAAAATGCGGCGGAGAAATCGTGACCCTCTTCTCGACCACGCGTCTCAGCCGCCCTTGCCGTCGTCCTTTTTCTTGTCCGCCGAGGCGGCGGACGGCGTGTCATCCGCCGGCAGGCCGTTCTCGATCTTGGCCTCGATCTTCGGCAGTTCTTCCGGTTCCGGCTTCAGATCGCGCGCATGCGCCCACTGAAATTTCGCCTCCAGCGTCCGGCCGACGCGCCAGTAAGCGTCGCCGAGGTGATCGTTCACCGTCGGATCCTCAGGCTTGAGGTTGATGGCCCGCTCCAGCGTCTTGACCGCTTCCTCATAATTGCCGATGCGGTAATAGGCCCAGCCGAGGCTGTCGACGATATAGCCGTCGTCCGGCCGCTGATCGACGGCGCGCCTGATCATCTTCATGGCTTCATCGAGATTGAGGCCACGGTCGATCCAGGAGTAACCGAGATAGTTCAGCACATGCGGCTGCTCGGGCTGAATCTCGAGCGCCTTCTTCATGTCGACTTCCGCCTTGTCCCAGTTCTTTGACCGTTCCAGGCAGATTCCACGGAAATAGTAATAGACCCAGTTCGGCTTGTCCTTGGACTCGGCAACGACGTCGATGCCTTTGCCATAGGTCTTCGCGCAATCGGCGAACTTCTTGCGGCCGCGCTCGACGTTGCCGAGCGCCATGATGGCCTCCAGGTCGCTCGGGTCCTGCTCCGTCACGCCCTTGAGAATCTTGATCGCCTCGTCGCTGCGATCGACGGCGTCGAGATTGGTGGCAAGTTGAATCTGGGCATTGCGCCGCAGCGGCGAACCGGCTGGCACACGCTCATAGACGCCGATCGCCATCTCCGGCTTCTTCACCGATTCATAGAGATCGGCGAGCGATAACAGCGCCATCGGATGATCAGGCGAGAGATAAAGCGCGAGTTGCAGATAGACCAGCGCCAGATCCTCGCCGCCGCGCCGGGTCAGGGACGCGCCGATGCCGTAAAGGGCTTCGGCGGCGCCGGTCTGCGGCGAATTGACAAGCTGCGGCAGCTTCTTGCCGGCCTTGAGTTCCTTGATACCTTCCTGAATCAGCGGATGCCGCGCCAGCTTCTTGTCGAACGACCCATAGACGTTCAGCGCCGCCGCGGCGTCCTTGTTGCGCGACAGCCACCGTGCATAAGCATCCGCCACGCGGAGCGCCGAATCGTCGAGCTTGTAAGCGCGTTCGAGACGAGCCCCGCCCTCTTCCTTCCGGCCTGCAAGATCGAGCAGCATCCCCGAATGCAGATCCTTGAAGATCGGGTACCATTCGGGACCTGTCAGCGCATCGATAAGGGCGACGGCCTGCCGGGTGTCGCCGGCGCCATAGTCGGCCCATCCCGACAGCAACGTCGCCACCAGGTCGGTGATCGGTCCGCGAATCGACAGTTTGATGTTCTTCCGGGCGGCCGCGTATTTTTTCTGCTTGAGATTATCAACGCCGACGACCAGCCGCGCAACGCGGTTGGATTTGTCGATGGCGAGAATGCGATCGGCCAGCTTCACCGCGGCGGCGATATTGCCTTCGGCCAGCGACGAGATGAACGCGCGATCCAGAAGTTCATTGTTCTTCGGATCGGTGCGCAACGCCGAACGATAGAAGGTCGCCGCGGACCTGGCGTCGCGCTCGACGCTGGCATGACGCGCGGCGAGATAGCTGCCCGACGTCGTCATGGTGCGCAGGTCCTTGGCGCTCGGAAACGGCGAGGTCTCGGTCGGATGGTCCGGTGTCTGAGCCGCCAGCGGACCAGACGGGACCAGCAACGCCGCGGCGGCAACAGCCATCGCCAGGCGATTGAAACGAGTGGACAACATCGGGATGCGAAGCTCCAGATTTCTTGGCACGAACATCAGGTCTCTCGGTACGCAACCCGGGCCGGCGCCATTGCATGATCCGCTTCTAACATTCGCGCCGGGTTTCAGCCAGCCGCTTGCATCCAGGAGTATGGCGTCATCGTGGCCGCGCGCATGGCCCGCGGGTGCCCGCGGATTCACATCGCCTCGTAGTTAGGCCCGCCGCCGCCCTCCGGCGGCACCCAGGTGATGTTGCCGTTCGGATCTTTCACATCGCAGGTCTTGCAGTGAACGCAGTTCTGCGCGTTGATCTGATAACGCACGCTCGCGCCGTCCTCGACCCATTCATAGACGCCGACAGGACAGTAACGGCTCGACGGACCGGCATAGACACCATGTTCCGAGGTTTTGTGCAGGGCCGTGTCCGCGACCTTCAGATGAACCGGCTGATCCTCCTCATGATTGGTGTTTGAGATAAACACCGACGAAAGTTTGTCGAAGGTCAGCTTGCCGTCCGGCTTCGGATAGGCCATCCGCACATGGGCTCTGGCCGAATCGAGCGTCTGACGATCGGGTTTGGTGTGCGGCCAGGTTCCCAACAGCGAGAAGCCGAACAGGGTGTTGGTCCACATGTCGAGGCCGCCCAGCGCCACGCCAACGACGGTGCCGAACTTCGACCATAGCGGCTTGACGTTGCGGACCTTGAACAGGTCCTTGCCGATCGCGGAACCGCGCCAGGCATTCTCGTATTCGGTGATCTCGTCATTGGCGCGCCCGGCGGCGAGCGCCGCGGCGACGTGCTCCGCGGCCAGCATTCCGCTGCCCATGGCGTTGTGAACGCCCTTGATGCGCGGAACGTTGACGAAACCCGCCGCGCAGCCGATCAGCGCGCCCCCCGGAAAGCTCAGGCGCGGCACCGACTGGTAGCCGCCCTCGGTGATGGCGCGCGCGCCGTAGGCCAGCCGCTTGCCGCCCTCGAACACACCCCGGATCGCGGGATGGGTCTTGAACCGCTGGAACTCCTCGAAAGGCGACAGGTACGGATCGTCATAGTTCAGGTGAACGACGAAGCCGACCGCGACGCGATCGTCGTCATAATGATAGAGAAACGAGCCGCCTCCGGTGGAATTGTTCAGCGGCCAGCCAAAGGAATGCTGGATCAGCCCATTGCGGTGCCGGGCGGGATCGACCTGCCAGACTTCCTTGAGGCCGATGCCGAATTTCGGCGGGTCGCAGGTCTTGTCGAGTTCGAATCTCGCGATCAACTGCTTCGACAGGCTACCTCGGGCGCCTTCCGCGAACAGGGTATATTTGCCGCGCAGTTCCATGCCGCGTGTGAAGGAATTTTTGAGCGAGCCGTCCCGCGCGATGCCCATGTCGCCGGTCGCAATGCCGCGCACCGCGCCATCGTCGTCATAAAGCACTTCCGTCGCCGCGAAGCCGGGATAGATTTCCACGCCGAGCGCTTCCGCCTTCCGCGCCAGCCAGCGGCAGACGTTGCCGAGCGAGCCGATGTAGCAGTGATCATTGTTCATCAGCGGCGGCATGAGGAAGCCCGGCAGCCGGATCGCACCGCCCCGCGTCATCCAATAGAACCGGTCGTCCTTGACCTTCGTCTTGAGAGGACAATCGGCATCGTCGCGCCAGTCCGGCACAAGTTTGTCGAGCCCGGCGGGATCGATCACCGCCCCGGAGAGAATGTGGGCGCCGACTTCCGACCCTTTCTCAACGACGACGATGCTGAGACCGGAATCGAGTTGCTTGAGCCGGATCGCCGCCGACAGGCCGGATGGCCCGGCGCCGACGATAACGACATCGAAATCCATGGATTCGCGCGGCGGCAATTCGTCGCTGCTCATGATCTGCTTCCGCAACCGGCGGCCTTCGTGTTTGTAATGCCCCTGCGGCTTGTTGTTTCCGATTTTTTGCTCAAGAACAACCGGGGAAAGCAGCCCTCCGGCCTTCCGCGCAAACCTCTTACGCAGCTTGCCCTTCACAGGTTAGAGCATGATCCCGACCCGAAGGGCCGAGCTAGCGCAAAGTGGGAACCGGTTTTCGCCAACATGACATCAGATCACGCGACCACTGTCCGGGAACTTCTGGCCTTCTATCTCGAAGCGGGGATCGACTGTGCACTGGGGGATGAACCGATCGACCACCTCTCCGCGCCGGATCTTGCCACGCCGAATATTGCCACGCCCGCCCCGGCCTCCGACGGTCCGATCACCGCGAAAACCGGAACCGCTCCCGTCGTGGCGGCACGGCAGCCGTCTCGCCAGGCCACGGCTGCACCTCGCGCAGGAATCGCACCGCCGCCGGACATCGCGATCGAATCCGCGCGCGAGGCGGCCCGCACCGCTCCCTCGCTCGAGGCCCTGCGCGCCCTGCTCGAAAGCTTCGAGGGCTGCGCGTTGAAATTCACCGCTTCGCGGCTCGTGTTCGCCGACGGCAATCCACAGGCACGGCTGATGTTCGTCGGCGAGGCGCCAGGACGCGACGAGGACATCGAGGGCCTGCCGTTCGTCGGCCGCTCAGGCCAGCTTCTCAACCGGATGATCGCCGCGATCGGCCTCAAGCGCGGCGACGTCTACATCGCCAACGTCATTCCATGGCGGCCGCCCGGCAACCGGACGCCGACGCCGCAGGAAACCCAGATCTGCCTGCCGTTCATCCGGCGCCAGATCGAACTGGTGAACCCTGACGTCCTGGTCACGCTCGGCAATCCCTCGACGCAGACGCTGCTGCAGACCCGCGAGGGTATCATGAAGACCCGTGGCAGATGGTTCGATTACGACACCGGCACGCGAGCGATCCGTGCGATGGCGACGTTCCATCCGGCCTACCTCCTGCGCTCGCCGTCCTACAAGCGGCTGGCGTGGCTAGACCTGCGCGCAATCGCCAAGGTGCTTGAAGATAAGGCGCTGGGGCAGCCGGCCTCCACCTAGCTGTTTTCAAGCGAAGCGGAAAGGCTCTAAGCGAAGGCGTCACGGCGCTTTCGGACGGACGATGGCCCAGCCGATCCGCAACAACGGCAGCCGGCCGTTGACGAGACGATCAAACGTACGCGGAATCTCCGGAACAATGCCCGGAAATCGCCTGGCAATGGCTTCGGGCGGCGTGCCCGCGGTGTCGGACGCCCGCCAGACCACGACCCCGCCGAGTTCGGTGAACTTCGCAGGCGTTATCCACGGGGTGCGCCTGTCCTTATGTTTTGACGCGTTTTCTTCACGCGAACCGGATTCCGCTTCGCTCGAAAACGCTCTAGAACTTTTATGTTTTGACGCGTTTTCTTCACGCGAACCGGTTCCCACTTCGCTCGAAAACGCTATGGGCGCCGCGTCGAGCAGCAGATGGGGCCGCGACGGGCCGAGCGCGACGAGGGCCGCCAATTGCGGATCACCCGCGACAGCCTGCAGCGGGCGGTTGGTACGACGCTCGAAACTCTCGCCGAAATAAGCGCTGATGGCGGATGCCGGGAGGGATGTCGCAATCTCGGTGTTTGCGAACCACGGCTGACCCGCGACCATCGCAATCACCGCCAGCGCCGGAGCCACGACAGCGGCGAGCCACGCCGCGCGAAGCACACGCAGGCGACGCAGATGGATGAGATCGCCGGTGAGCAGGACGACAGCCAGACCCGACATCGACAGCGCGATCGGCGCGCCGCCGATGACGTGATGGACACCAAATAGCGCAGCAACCAGACTTCCACCGAGCGCCGGCGCAAGCGCGAAGACATAGACGAATGTCTGCGCCAGCGGATCCGCCGGCGGCCGCACGATGACCGGCGCGTCCTCGGAGGTCCGGTTGACGAAACGGGAATTGAGAACAACCAGCAGAACCAAGCCGGCCGTCGCTAACAGCAGCGAAAGCAGCAGTTCACCCCAGCGCAACAGCCGCAGATGCAACTCGAAAATATCAGGCCACGGCGGCGCGCCTAGTGCGTCCGCGCGCACCAGCCAGATCAGGTAAGGCAGCGCGAGCACCGCGATCACCAAGAGCGCGAACAGCGAATCGACCGAGCCAAGAGCATTCCGTCCTCGCTCCGTGGCCAGGGCAAACACGGCCAGCGCCACCAACAAACCGGCCGCGTCCGGCGTGGTCAGCAACAGCAGGCCGGCTTCGATCGACAGCGCGAACCAGGCGTTGCGGCCCTGCCCGATGATCCGCCAGGCATGCAGCAGCAGCAAAGACCATAGAGGGAGGGCGAGCACCTGCGGGCCGAATGTCAGGCTGGGGGCCCCGAACGCGGTCACCGTCATGGTCAGCAGCAGGGCAAGGACCGCCTGCTGGCTGCCGGCTATGGTCCGGGCCAGTTCAAACAGAACCCGGAAGGCGACAATGATGCAGAGTTGCGACAACAGGTAGACGCCGATCATGTGGCTGCCGGCGGCGCGATAGGCGATGTCGGCGAGCCAGAACGCGAGCGGCGGCCCGAGATCCGTTCCGACCTGATATTCCCGGCCGAACGCCAGCGCGGTCGCGAGACCATCTGGCGGACCCCGGTACAACAGCAGCGACACGAGTAGCCACATCACCGCCTGAAACAGCGCCACGACCCAGAATACCAAAAGCGGCCTGGCGCGGATCAGTTCGACAACCAGCGATGTGAAACGCATGAAGGACCTGATGGCGGCGGGTCTTGCGGAATTCCGGGTTACGCGGAGCGCGGGGTGGCCGCGAGTGATAAGGCGCGCGAACCTTTGAGGCAACCGGCCTGCCTAGAGC
>NZ_BJNF01000006.1 GCF_006539545.1 Nitrobacter winogradskyi | reverse complement strand
ACTTCGCTCGAAAACGCTATGGTCAGATGACGGCCTCGACCGCTACCGTGGCCGACGTTTCACTGGTGGAGGCGCTTTCTCCGGCGAGCAGCGCGCGGTGACGTTCGCGCGCGGCGACAACCGGCGCGAAGAAACTGCGATGATGAGGGCTTGGCCCAAGACGGCCGAGCGCTTCGAGATGGCCGGGGACCCCGTAGCCCTTGTGTGTCTCGAAGCCGTAGCCGGGGCAATCCCGCGCCAGCTTGCACATCAGCCGGTCGCGCGTGACCTTGGCGACGATCGAGGCGGCGGCGATCGACAGCACGAGGCCGTCGCCGCCGATCACCGGCTCGCACGCGCAAGCGATCTCGATTCTGTCGCGCCCGTCGACGAAAACGTGCTTCGGAGCATCCGGCAAAGCACAGACAGCACGCGCGAGCGCCCACAATGATGCGCGCAGGATATTGTCGCGGTCGATCCGCTCGATCGACGCGCAGGCCACCGCGAAAGATGCGGTCGCCACGATCTCCTCGAACAGCTCCTCGCGGCGCGCGGCGGTCAGTCGCTTGGAATCGTCGATGCCTTTGGGAATACGGTTCGGATCCAGCACGACCGCGGCGGCGACCACCGGCCCCGCCAATGGCCCGCGCCCGACCTCGTCGCACCCCGCAACCGGCCAGACGCCACGCTCCATCAGGTCACGCTCACGCCGGAAGCTCGGCGCGACGTCGATCGTCCCTGCCTTCAGACGACGCCTCGGGGGCGTTGCACGAATCATGGCGTGATGGTGCGGTGGACCGCCCGGCGGCGCAACCGCAAACGACGGATTATTCCCGCAATTCGCTTCCGTCCTGCATCGGATTGTCGTGCCCGGCAGCTATTCGTGAGGCACTCCGCAACATCGAACATCACAAGAGAACAGCCATGAACGCCTGGGGACTTCTTGCCATCAGCATCGTCGCCGAAGTCACCGCCACAACGCTGCTCACTAAATCCGAAGGCTTCAGCAAACCGGTCTACGGCGTCGCCGCGCTGGCGATCTTCGCCGGCTGCTTCTGGGCGCTATCACAGGTTCTAACCCGCATTCCGGTCGGCGTCGCCTATGCCATTTGGTCCGGGGCCGGCGTGGTGCTGATCTCGCTGATCGGCGCCATATTCCTGCGCCAGTCGCCCAGCATGATCCAGATACTGTTTATCAGCTTGATCGTGATTGGCGCGGTCGGTCTCAACCTGACCACCAGCGTCTCGCATTGACGATCGTTTTCTTCTGACGAGATTCCGCGTTCGCTTCCCGCCCTGAAACCGTCAGAACAGGCTCAACTGCTGCCCGCTGCGTTTCGGTCTGGCGAAATGGTCCGTCGTCAGCTTCGAGCGCTTCCTGTTGAGCCCCAACCTCTCGCAGGCGATCTCGAAGCGGCGGCCGATCATCCATGCGATCGGTCCCGCGCCCTTCATCCGCGTGCCCCATTGTGAATCGTAATCACGGCCGTTGCGCATATCGCGGATCATCGCGAACACATGACGGTAGCGATCCGGATAGCTCGCCATGAGCCATTCGCGGAACAGATCGCGCACTTCCAGCGGCAGGCGCAGCAGCACATAGTTGGCTTCCCTGACGCCGGCATGGGCAGCCGCATCGAGAATCCGCTCGATCTCGCTGTCATTCAGCGCCGGGATCACGGGAGCCACCATCACCGTGGTCGGAATGCCTGCTTCCGACAGCTTGCGTAATGCCTCCAGCCGCCGCATTGGCGTTGACGCCCGCGGCTCCATCGAGCGCGCGAGCCGGGCATCGAGCGATGTCACGGAAATCGCCACCTTGGCGAGATTGCGCTTCGCCATTCGCGCCAGGATATCGATGTCGCGTGTCACCAACGCCGATTTCGTGACGATGCCGACCGGATGCGACGCACGCTCCAGCACTTCGAGGATGCCGCGCATGATCCCGCTGCCGCGCTCGATCGGCTGATAGGGATCGGTGTTGGTCCCGATCGCGATCATCTTGGGCTCGTAGCCCTCGGCAGCCAGTTCCTTCTCCAGCAAGGCCGGCGCGTCCGGCTTCGCGAACAGCTTCGATTCGAAATCCAGCCCCGGCGAAAGGCCGAGATAGGCATGGGTCGGCCTTGCGAAACAGTAGACGCAGCCGTGCTCGCAGCCCCGGTAAGGGTTGATCGAGCGGTCGAAACCGATGTCGGGCGAGTCGTTGCGGGTGATGACTTTCCGCGCGGTGTCGACAGCGACCGTAGTTTTGAACGGCGGCAGATCGTCGAGGCTTTGCCAGCCATCGTCGAACGCGGTTCGCGCTTCCGCCTCGAATCGGCCGCTGACATTGGATTGCGCGCCGCGCCCCCTCCGCCGCTCGCGATCGATCGTGACCTCAAGCTCGGTAAAGGACGACGCGAGCGCCGATGCGGGAGGCGGCGTGACGGTCGGGTTTCTGCGGGTGACAGACGAGGCTCTGCTCATGGCGAGACAATAGCAGCCACAAAGAACAAAGCAAGAACATATTTCAGGCCTTTCCGACCGTGCGGCTCAGGCCGACGCTCCCCTCGTCTTCGGCCGGCGAAGATGTTCGTCCAGCCGTGGCATGATCTCGACGAAGTTGCAGGGGCGAGTGCGGTAATCAAGCTGGTGCGAGAGGATACCGTCCCAGCCGTCCCGGCAAGCGCCTGGCGAACCCGGCAGGCAGAAGACGAAAGTGGAACCCGCGGTTCCGGCGGTCGCGCGGCTCTGGATCGCCGAGGTGCCTATCCTGGCGTGGCTCAGCATGTGGAAAGCAATCGAGAAGCCGTCCATCCGCTTGTCGAACAGCGGCTCGACGGCCTCGGGGGTGACGTCGCGTCCCGTGAAGCCGGTGCCGCCGGTGGTGATGATGACGTCGATGCCGGGGTCGGCGATCCATTCCTTGATCAACGTGCGGATCGCTTCAACATCGTCGGTAACGATCTCGCGCGCGCCCAGCTTGTGACCGGCGGCGGTGAGCCGCTCGGCCAGCGTCGCGCCCGACTTGTCCTCCTCAAGCGATCGCGTGTCGGAAACGGTCAGCACCGCGATGTTAAGAGGGACGAACGGTTTTGTCTCGTCGATGGACGGCATGGCGACTTCTCACTCACAGATCATCCGTCGCGAAGGTATTGCAGGCCTGCACGGTGCCCTGCTGGTAACCGGTCATGAACCAGCGCTTGCGCTGCGCGGCCGAGCCATGCGTGAACGAATCCGGCACCACACGGCCCGTCGACTTGCGTTGCAGCGTATCGTCACCGATCGCCGATGCCGTGGTCAGCGCGGCCTCGATATCACCCGGCTCAAGGAAGTTCGGACGTTTCTTCGACTGGCGATTGACCCAGACTCCCGAAAGACAATCCGCCTGCAACTCGACCCTGACCTGCAACGCATTCGCCTCCGCCTTGCTACCGGCCTGCTGCTGCAATCGCGAGACTTTCGGGAGAATGCCGAGCAGGTTCTGGATGTGATGACCGGCCTCGTGCGCGATGATGTAGGCAGCGGTAAACCGGCAAGCGCTGCCCGAGCAGCCCCGGAAGCGCGTTTCCACCTGCTTGAAGAACTCGGTGTCGAGGAAGATCTGCTTGTCCGGCGGGCAATAGAACGGCCCCATCGCGGACTGCGCCATGCCGCAGCGGCCGCCGTTCGTGGCGTTGCGGAACAGCACGATACGGGGTCCCGAATAACGCTGCCCGCTGGCCTGAAAGATTTCATCCCAACGATCGTCGATCTCGCCCAGCACGCCAGAGATCATGCTGCCCATCTCGTCGGTCGGCGCGCCGGGCTTGCCCTGCGAGCCGCGGCCGTCCGTCTGATAGCTCGGCGCCTGGCCGCCGCCGGTCAGGATTTCCGCACCGCCGATCAAAAGGCGGGGATCGATGCCGAAGGCATAGCCGACAATGCCGAGTATGAGAATGGTGCCGATGCCGAGACCACCGCGCCCTCTCGGAAAACCGAAACCACCGCCACCGCCGCCTCCGAAACCGCCTTCCCCGCGACGGTCGTCGATGTTGTCGCTCCGGCGAAAATCATCATCACGCATGAGGTTTTTCCTCGTGTCCGATCGATCGGTCACCTGGCCGCAAGTGGCGACGCCCGGCTAAAATACTCATCTCGTTAATCAATAACCTGCCCGGCAACAATTGCCTATAGCGTTTTCGATCGAAGCGGAATCCGGTTCGCGTGAAGAAAACGCGCCGAATCAATTCTCTCCATGACGCTTGGGTT
This sequence comes from Nitrobacter winogradskyi, assembly GCF_006539545.1. Classification (GTDB taxonomy): domain Bacteria; phylum Pseudomonadota; class Alphaproteobacteria; order Rhizobiales; family Xanthobacteraceae; genus Nitrobacter; species Nitrobacter winogradskyi_A. The sequence continues at coordinate 58,960 of NZ_BJNF01000006.1, read as the reverse complement.
TGAGATTCAACCAAACTGCACTGGAGAGCTTTTAAAGCACCACGAGCGAAACGGCTTCCATCAACGACGACGACGAAACCACGACCCGACATCGTGGACGAACCAGGATAGCGGATGAACCAGGGATAGCTGATGAACCAAGATAGCCGACAAACCAAGACATGGTTGCGGGCACCCGCTTGTGAAAAGCTGCGCATCGTTTGTCGAACTTGCATCGGGTTCAACAAAAGCTTTCTGCAATTAAGTCGATTTTTACTTTGACAGGTCACTATAGCGCCAGTCGGTTGTTAGGTCCCGCGTCGCCGACAGCGTCGCCTGAGTCAGAGTATTCGAGTCATGGGTGTGTCGCGTCGCGGGGCGTCTACAAGGGCGCCCCGCACTAAATTTGACTCTCCCGTTTCGCGCATCATCGTCGGCGATTGCGTCGCCGGGATGTCGAAACTTCAAGCCAGATCGGCCGATCTGATATTCGCGGATCCGCCGTATAATCTGCAACTCAAGGGTGAACTCAAGCGTCCCGACGAATCGCACGTCGACGCTGTGAACAGCGATTGGGACAAGTTCTCGTCCTTCTCCGCCTATGATGAATTCACCCGCGCCTGGCTACTCGCCTGCCGCCGCGTCATGAAGCCGTCGGCGACCATCTGGGTGATCGGATCGTATCACAACATCTTCCGCGTCGGCGCGATCATGCAGGATCTCGGATTCTGGGTGCTCAACGACATCGTCTGGCGCAAGACCAATCCGATGCCGAACTTCCGCGGCCGTCGCTTCACCAACGCCCATGAGACCATGATCTGGGCCGCACGCGACGAGAACGCCAAAGGCTACACGTTCAACTACGAAGCGTTGAAAGCCGCCAACGAGGATGTGCAGGCGCGCTCGGACTGGCTGATTCCGCTGTGCACCGGCAACGAACGGTTGAAGGACGAAGACGGCCGCAAGGTTCATCCGACCCAGAAGCCCGAGGGTCTCCTGGCGCGCGTGCTGCTGTCATCGTCGAAGCCGGGCGATCTCGTGATCGATCCGTTCAACGGCACCGGAACCACCGGCGCGGTCGCCAAGCGTCTCGGCCGCAACTATATCGGATTCGAACGCGATCGCACTTACGCGGCCGCAGCCGAGAAGCGCATCAATGCCGTCGAACCGCTTCCCCAAGCCACCCTTGCTCCCTTCATGACCGCGCGCGAGGCGCCGCGCGTGGCGTTCTCTGAGCTGATCGAGCGCGGCATGATCTCGCCCGGCGCGAAACTCGTCGATGCGAAGAAGCGCCACGGCGCCCTGGTCCGCGCCGACGGCGCCATCATGCTCGGCGACAAGGTCGGCTCGATCCACCGCATCGGAGCCGTGGCGCAAGGCGCGGGCGCCTGCAACGGCTGGACCTTCTGGCACATCGAAACCAGCAAGGGCCTCAAGCTCATCGACGAACTGCGGGCCGAAATCCGCAGCCAGATGGCGACTGACTGATCACCTGTCGCACCCGGCATAATGCCGGGCGGATACGCGCCGAGCGCCCGTTGCATTGATCACAGAATCCACGCAGTGAGTGGCTGTCTTGCGAACGCCCTCCGGTCATCCCCGGTTCAGGTCTCGCCCTACTCAAGCACGGACAGTGGAGTTTTCCGATGATCAAGTTCTATTTCAATGGCGCGCCGAACCCCAACAAGGTCGCGCTGTTTCTGGAAGAAGCCGGTCTTCCTTTCGAACTCGTGCCGATCGACACCCGCAAGGGCGATCAGTTCAAACCGGAATTCCTGAAAGTGAATCCGAACGGCAAGGTCCCCGCAATCGATGACGACGGCGTGTTCGTCTTCGACAGCAACGCGATCCTGCTTTACCTCGGCGAGAAGACGGGCAAGTTCATGCCGGAAAACACCCCGGCCCATCGCGCGCAACTGCTGTCGTGGATGATGTTCATCGCAAGCGGGCTGGGGCCGTATTCAGGACAGGCCGTGCATTTCAAGGATTACGCGCCGAAAGGTCTGGACTACGCGCTCAACCGCTATCAGTTCGAAGCGCATCGTCACTACAAGGTTCTCGACGACCATCTTGCCGGCAACCGCTACATGGTCGGCGACACCTATTCGATCGTCGATATGGCGTTCTGGGGCTGGGCCCGCATGGCGCCCCGCGTGATCGGCGACAGCGTCGCCAAATATCCGAACTTCAAACGGCTGCTGGATGAGGTTTCGGCGCGTCCGGCGGCGGCGAAAGCGATTGCACTGAAGGACAAGTTCACCTTCAAGACGGAAAACGACGAGGAAGCGCTGGGCTTCCTGTACCGTCACATGAAGACGAAGGCGTCCTGATCCCTCGCCTCGTGAGCAAAACGGACCCTCCGGCTCATGACGGAGGGTCTTCCTGTTGCTTGCGACGGGTTGCGAGCGCATGGATTTCCATCTCATCACCCAAGCCGTGTGCAATGACCTTGCGCATCAGGTTGGGCAGCGCTTCATCGTTCAGCCGGGCGATCGGAACCCAGCGCATCCCCTCGGGCGCGGCGGTCCGCGCAGCGACGATGGCAGTATAGACAGCAAGCTCCAGCGGGAAATGCGTGAAAACATGCGTGACGGCGCCAGCCTTGCGCTGCCAGCGCGGCGCGCTTTGAAGGCAGGGCGCCTGCTTCAGGGCGGCCGCATCATCCTGCGCAGCGAGCCACGTCGATGTCGGAACTTCGGTCATGCCGCCGAGCAGGCCTTTTGCCGGCCGTGTACGAACCAGCACCTCATTGCCACGCCTCACGACGAAGGCCGCGCCGCGCCGCAACTCGCCCGCCTTCTTCGGAGTCTTGCGAGGAAAGGTCTCCTGATCGCCGCGCGCCCGCGCGGCGCAGTCATCGCCCAGCGGACACAGCACGCAAGAAGGCTTCTTCGGCGTGCAAATGGTGGCGCCAAGGTCCATCAACGCCTGCGCGATATCACCAGCGCGGCTCTTGCCGTCGTGGCCAGCGCGGCTCTCGCCGTCGCGCCCGGATCGTGATGGCTCGAGCAGGGTCGCGGCGAGCGCGTGAATGCGCGGCTTCGCCTTCGGCAGCGGCTCGTCCACGGTGAACAACCGCGACACCACACGTTCGATATTGCCGTCGACCGGCATGGTGCGGCGATTGAAGGCGATGGCGGCGATCGCCGCCGCGGTATAGGGACCGACCCCCGGCAGCGCACGCAAGTCCGCTTCCGTATCAGGAAACCGCCCGCCATGATCGCGCAGCACCCTGGCGGCGCAGGCATGAAGATTGCGCGCGCGCGAATAATAGCCGAGCCCGGCCCACATCCGTAAGATGTCATCGAGCGAGGCGCGTCCCATCGCCTCAACGTCGGGCCAGCGCGCCAGGAACTTTTCAAAATAAGGTCCGACCGTCTTCACGGTGGTCTGCTGCAGCATGATTTCGGACAGCCAGACCCGATAGGGATCGACCGTCTCGCCGGGCAGCGCGCGCCACGGCAGAAGGCGGCGGTTGCGGTCGTACCACTCCAGCAGCAACACCGGGCGGTCGCGGTCTCCGCCTTCCATCTTGTGCGTGTGACGTATCGTCGTTGCCGCCCGGGCCATCGCGCCATTCTCGTCGATGGAATCAACCTCTCCACGTCATGCCCGGCCTCGTGCCGGGCATCCACGTCTTTTTTGTGAGTTGCCGCAAAAGACGTGCAAAAGAGGTGGGGCAGTCGGAATAAATCCGGCCATGACGACGACATAACGTCGGTTGCGTCCCAAACGTCAATCGTGTCCCAAACGAGATTGCGGCATGCTATAAAATGCGAATGTCCAAGCCCGGCCCGATCTCAGCCAAGCCGCTGTCCGCCCTGCTCGGCCGTGTCTTCTCCGACGCCTATGCGCGGCAGGGATTTGCCTCACGCGAACTGGTGACCCGTTGGGCGGCCATCGCCGGACCCGAGATCGCCGCGCATTCCGAACCGATAAAGATCCAGTGGCCTCGCCCGGTCGAGGGGCAGCGGCAGGAACCGGCGACGCTGGTGTTGCGGGTCGAAGGTCCGGTCGCGCTGGAGATCCAGCATTCGTCCGATGTCATCCTGCAGAGGGTCAATCGCTTCTTCGGCTGGAACGCGGTCGGCCGGCTGGCCCTGCGCCAGGCCCCTTTGTCGCGCAAGACCTCGCGGAAGAGCGCCCGGCGGCCTGACGCGGCCGACGTGGCGAGGGTGGCCGGAACGCTGACCTCGATCGAGGACGACGACCTGCGCGCCGCGCTGGCGCGTCTGGGAGCCTCGATCAAGCGGAACTGACGCGACGGTGGACCGCGCCTCCCGCCAGCGCGCCATTGCCACAATTCTGGTTTCAAGCTAGCGAAGAAACATGTTTCAGGCGCGATTGCGCCGTTTCGGGAGCAGACCCTTGATCATCACGCGCCGCGCCTTCAATGCCGCCCTCTCGCTGACCGGCCTCGCCGCCGTCGCAGGTCTTTCGCCCTGGCGCCTGCTCGGCGAGGCTCAAGCCCAGGACGCCACCGCCATCGCCGCCGACGTGGCGAAGCCCGTCTCGCTGCCCGACATGGCGCTCGGCCCCAAGGATGCCACCGTCACCATCACCGAATACGCCTCGATGACGTGTCCGCATTGCGCGCGGTTCGCGGAAGACGTGTTCCCGAAGATCAAGACGGAATACATCGACACCAACAAGATCCGCTATGTATTCCGCGAGTTTCCGCTCGACATCAAGGCCGCCGCCGGCGCGATGCTGGCCCGCTGCATCGCCAAGGACGACGCCGGAAAATACTTCGCGGTGATCGACACGCTGTTCAAGTCGCAGGACACATGGACGGGAGCGAAAACCACGGAATCGCTGAAACTGATCGGCAAGCAGACCGGGCTGACGGAAGGCGAGGTTGAAAGCTGCCTGAAGGATCAGGCCCTGCTCGACAAGATCGCAGCCGACCAGAAATACGCCAATGAGGTTCTGAAGGTGAATTCGACGCCGTCGTTCTTCATCAACGGCGATATGGTGAAGGGCGAGATCGCATTCGAGGACTTCAAGAAGAAGATCGATCCGCTGTTGAAAAAATGAGATCAGCAAGCAGGCGCGCGGCAGACAGCGGTTGGGGTTTCCAGAGTTCTTTCCGCTTCCGATGAAATTCAGAAGCGGAACTCCACGATTCGATCTGGCGCGCTGTTTTCACGGCAACCGGCATCCATCTCCGGGTCAGGCGCGAGGGCACGCCTCAATCGAAAAACGCCATAACCTTTGAAAAAGCCTCTGGAAAAGCCTGTTTTCGCGGTTGCCCCGGCTCGCCGCCATGGCCATTGTCGAACCTCGCGAGGCGCGCGGCCCAAAGCTGCCGACAGGACATATGATATTGTGACTGTGGGCTGATTCGCGTCTTGCCAGCAGCAGAGTGTCCATGAAACTCACGCGCCTTCGCCTTCACGGTTTCAAGTCGTTCGTTGAACCCACCGATTTCGTGATCGCTCCGGGTCTCACCGGCGTGGTCGGGCCGAACGGCTGCGGCAAGTCAAATCTTGTCGAGGCGCTGCGCTGGGCGATGGGCGAAACCTCATACAAATCGCTGCGCGCCGCCGACATGGACGCGGTGATCTTCGCGGGCAGCGGCAACCGTCCGGCGCGCAACCACGCCGAGGTGGTGATGTCGATCGACAACTCGGATCACTCCGCGCCTTCCGCTTTCAACGAATCCGAGGCGCTTGAGATTTCGCGCCGGATCGAACGCGAGTCCGGTTCGGTCTACCGCATCAACGGCAAGGACGTGCGCGCCCGCGACGTGCAGATTTTGTTCGCCGACGCCGCCACCGGCGCGCGCTCTCCGGCGCTGGTGCACCAGGGCAAGATCGGCGAGATCATCCAGGCCAAGCCCGAACAGCGCCGCCGCGTGCTGGAAGACGCCGCCGGCGTGGCTGGCCTGCATGCGCGCCGTCACGAGGCCGAGTTGCGGCTGAAGGCCGCCGAGACCAATCTCACGCGCGTCGAGGACGTGATCGGCCAGCTCGCCGGCCAGATGGAAGGGCTCAAGAAGCAGGCGCGGCAGGCGATCCGTTATCGGGACGTCGCCGCGAAGGTGCGCAAGGCGGAGGCGACGCTGTTCCACCTGCGCTGGCTCGAAGCCCAGGCCGAGGTGGCGGAAGCCGCCCGGACTCACGACCTCAATGTCCGCGAACTGGCCGAACGCACCCGCGAGCAGGCCGAAGCCGCCCGCCTTCAGGCGGAACGCGCGGCTGAACTGCCGGCGCTGCGCGAGGCGGAAGCCCGCGCCGCCGCCGGTCTGCAGCGCCTTATCAACGCGCGCGAGACGCTGGATCGCGAAGAGGAGCGCGCGAAGGAGCGCGCCGCCGAACTCGATCGCCGGCTGACGCAGTTTGCCTCCGATGTCGAACGCGAGCAGCGGCAGTCATCCGACGCCGATGCCGCCTTGCAGCGGCTCGATGTCGAGGACACCGAGCTGAAGGATGAAATCAAGTCGCGGGTCGAGACGCGCAGCGGCGTCGATGAACGCGCGGCGCAGGCGGAAGCGACGCTCGCCGCGGCCGAGGCCACGTTCGCCGATTTGACGCGGGTGCTGGCCGACCTCACCGCCAAACGCAATCAGCTTGAAGCGAATGTGCGGACCCATCGCGACCGTCTGGCGCGCATTGATCAGCAGATCACGGACGTGCAGCGCGAGACCGAAGCGCTGGCGCAGCAGACCAGCGGCTTTGGCGATCTCGACGCGCTGACCGCGGCGATCGAAAACGCGCAGCAGACGCTGGCGCAATCGGAAAGTTCAAGCCGCGAGCGCGAGGCCGAACATGCGGCCGCGCGAGGCCAGCTCGATGCCGCCCGCGCCGGCGTCGAGGCGGCGCGCGGACCGCTGCAGGACGCCGACAAGCGCGCGCAGCGGCTCGAGACCGAAGCCAAGACCATCGCCAAAATTCTCAACGGCGAAAGCAAGAACCTGTGGCCGCCGATCATCGACGGCGTCAGCGTCGACAAGGGTTACGAGAAGGCGATCGGCGCCGTGCTCGGCGACGACCTCGACGCCCCCGTGGACCCGTCCGCGCCGATGCGCTGGACCGGCGCGGCTGTGACGGCGGACGACCCAGTGCTGCCCGAAGGCGTGGAATCGCTTGCGGCCCATGTGCAGGCGCCGCCTGAATTGGCCCGGCGCCTTGAACAGATCGGCGTCGTCGCCAGGGAGCGCGGCGCGGAACTGGTCGCCCATCTGAAGACCGGCCAGCGGCTGGTCTCACTCGACGGCGACGTCTGGCGCTGGGATGGCTTTGTGACCGCGGCCCATGCGCCGACCGGCGCGGCGCGGCGTCTTGCCGAGCGCGCGCGGCTGGCCGATATCGAGAGCGAGATCGAGCGCGCGCGCGCTGAGGTCTCCGAGCGGCGTCAGGCGCTGGAGGCGGCGCAGCAGGCCGTCGCCGCCGCGAGCCAGGTCGTCACCGCCGCCGCATCGACCGAAAGCGAGGCGCGCAACGCCTGGCGCGCGGCGCAGCGCGAGGTCGACGCCGCGCGCGAGCGTCATGCGCGGGCTGAGCGCGAGATCAATCGTCACGCGGCGCGGCGCTCGGCGCTGACGGAGGCGCATAGCCGGCTGACAAATGATCGGCTCGAGGCCGCTGGCGCCCATGAAGCCGCGACGGCCGCTCTTGGCGAACTGCCGCCGAGCCTCGACACCGAGACCAAACTCGGCGAGGTGCGGGCCGAGATCGACGGCCATCGGCGCGCCGCCGCCCAGGTGCGCGCCGAGGCGCAGGCGCTGGCGCGCGAAGCCGAACTCGCGGATCGCCGCCTGCAGGCGATATCGGCCGAACGCAACGAATGGCAAACCCGCAAGCAGAGCGCGGCCTCGCAGATCGCGACCATCGAGGCGCGCTTGACCGAGGTCAAGGCCGAGCGCGCCGATCTCGACAACGCTCCGGCGCTGTTTGCGGAAAAGCGCAGCGCGGTCATCAGCGAAATCGAGCACGCCCAAAAGGATCGCAGGGAGGCGGCAGACGCGCTTGCCGCCGCCGAGGCCGTGATGGCGGAAACCGATCGCGCCGCGAGAGTCTCGCTGGAAACGCTGTCCAGCGCCCGCGAGGCGACGGCGCGCGCCGAGGAACGCATGGACGGAAGCAAGCGGCGGCTCGAGGATACCGAGCGGGAAATCCGCGACATGCTTGAGGTCGAACCCGACGCGGTGGCTTCACTGGCTGAAATTCAGTCCGGCGTCGATCTGCCACCGCTGCCGGAGATCGAGGCCGATCTCGAAAAGCTGCGCCGCGACCGCGACCGTCTCGGCGCCGTCAACCTGCGCGCCGAGGAGGAACTGCGCGAGGTCGACACCCAGCACGGCTCGCTCGCCACCGAGCGCGACGACCTGGTGGAGGCCATCAAGAAGCTGCGCACCGGCATTCAGAGCCTCAATCGTGAGGCGCGGGAGCGGCTCCTGACCTCGTTCGAAACCGTCAATACGCATTTCAAGCGGCTGTTCACCGATCTGTTCGGCGGCGGCGAGGCGGCGCTGCATCTGATCGAGAGCGACGATCCCCTGGAAGCCGGTCTCGAGATCATCGCCAAGCCGCCCGGCAAGAAGCCGCAGACGCTATCGCTGCTCTCCGGCGGCGAACAGGCGCTGACGGCACTGGCGCTGATCTTTGCGGTATTCCTCACCAATCCATCACCGATCTGCGTGCTCGACGAAGTCGATGCGCCGCTCGACGACCACAACGTCGAACGCTTCTGCAATCTCCTGCACGAGATGACGTCGTCCACGGAGACGCGCTTCATCATCATCACCCACAATCCGATCACCATGGCGCGGATGAACCGGCTGTTCGGCGTGACCATGGCCGAGCGCGGCGTCTCGCAACTGGTGTCGGTCGATCTCGAAAACGCGGTGAAGATTCTCGACCAGCACGTCGCGTAAGGCGAGCGCTCCTCTCCCTCTGGAAGGATCCGCATGCGTCACGAGCATCTGTCATGGCCGGGCTTGTCCCGGCCATCCACGTCTTGATTTGTCGGATCGCCCTTGAAGGGAAGACGTGGATGCGCGGCGGCAAGGTCGGCATGACTGTCTTCGCGTTGCAGATTTCATGGATGGCATCCATCTCGAAATGATCGCTCCTGCCCTTCCCGCCGCGTTGCGCGCCGCGCTTGAGCAACATGCGCAGGGCCTTTCCCGCATTGACGCCGCTGCCCGCGCGGCCGCGATCTCGCAAACCTATCGGAGCGGCGGCGGTTCGAGCACGATCCGAAGCGAATCCGACGCGCTTGCCTATGCGCTGGCGCGGATGCCCGCGACCTATGCGGCCGTGGTGGCCAGCCTCAATGCGCTCCGCGAAATATGTCCCAAGTTCACGCCGGTCAGCCTGCTCGACATCGGGGCCGGACCTGGAACAGCGACATGGGCCGCGGTACAGGCGTTCGAATCCCTCGACGCGTTCTCGGCGATCGACGCCAATCCGGCGCTGCGGTCGCTCGCGCTCGATCTCGTGCGTGATGACTTACGTCTCGCCGGGCTCCGCTATGCGCAACGCGAAGCGTCGGCCGGGCTTCGCGATGCGCCTGAAAGCGCCGATCTCGTCATCGCCAGCTATGTCCTCGGCGAGATGCAGATGGAGCGGCAGGCCGCGCTCGCCGAGTTGATGTGGACGGCGACACGCGACACGCTGGTCGTCGTCGAACCCGGCACGCCCGCCGGCTACCAGCGTATCATCGACTTGCGGCGTCGGCTGGTTGCGCGAGGCGCGCATGTGATCGCGCCCTGCCCGCACGACGGCGAGTGTCCGCTCGCCGCGTTCCCGGACGAAACGGGCACCGCTCCACCTCGGGAAAACGCATCCCGCCAGAAAGCCACGCCGGACTGGTGCCATTTCGTGCAGCGGCTACCGAGATCTCGCGCGCACAAGCATATCAAGGGCGCGGAACTTCCTTTCGAGGATGAAAAATTCAGCTACGTCGTGCTGGCGCGAACGCCTGACCGGGCGCGTCCGGCACGGGTGCTGGCGCCGCCAATGGTCACCAAGGCCGCGATGCGGCTCAAGCTGTGCCGGCCCAACGGCAGCGTCGGCTTCACGACGTTCCCCCGTCGTGACAAGGCCAGCTATGCCCGCGTGCGCCGGATCGGATGGGGCGACGCCGTCAACCCAACCGAGACGTGATCATTTGAAGATCAGGACGGCCGCGTAAAGACGTAGGCCAGCCCGGTCAGCATCAGCAGCGCCACCGCCGCCGTGAGCCACGGGCCAGGATGGCTGCCGAACCAGAACCCCGCAAAGCCGATCGCCATGCCGCCAAGCGCCATCAGCTTGGCTTTTACCGGGATCGCGCCGCGCTCGCGCCAGGCACACAGCAGCGACCCAAAACGCGGGTGCTGCAACAGCCAGTTCTCCAGCCGGGGCGAGGAACGAGTGAAACAGGCGGCGGCCAGAATCAGAAACGGCGTCGTCGGCAGCACCGGCAGGAATGCGCCGATAAACCCGAGCGCGACGAAAAAGATGCCCGCCACCAGAAAAACGCCGCGCATCATCCGCGACGTGCCGACACGCGAATCCAAGGCGCCGGCCACACCCGAGCCGAAAGATGGGTCGTCCGCTATCATTCGTTCGCCATCCTGATCCGCCACATCCACATCCTAGCTTCACACAGAACAAAATACCGGACAACTTGAACTTTTCTAACCGTTTTCCCGACCAAAAACCGCTGCCTTCGGGCGAAGCCTGCCGTTCGCGCGGAATTTCGTCTACGGTGACCGCTTTCGCGTCGTCTCATCAGGAGCTCTTCTCATGTCGACCGGCTTGATTATTTTCGGCGTCATCGTTGCCGCCGCCGTGTTCGCGCTCGTCGCGTATAACCGGCTGGTCGCACTCAGCCAGCGCGTCGGACAGGCCTTCGCCGACATCGACGTGCAGCTCAAGCAGCGTCACGATCTGATCCCGAACCTTGTTGAAACCGTGAAAGGCTACGCCGCGCACGAGCGCGGAACACTGGATGACGTGATCAAGGCCCGGAACATCGCGATGTCCGCGCAAGGGCCCGCGCAGGTCGGCGCCGCCGAGAACCAGTTGAGCGGCGCGCTTGGCCGGCTGATCGCGTTATCGGAAGCTTACCCGGACCTCAAGGCCAATGCCAATTTCCAGCAGCTTGCCAGCGAACTGTCCGACATCGAAAACAAGGTCGCCGCGAGCCGCCGCTTCTTCAACAACGCCGTGCAGGAATACAACACCGCCATCCAGCAGTTGCCGGCAGCACTGTTCGCGGGCGCGTTCGGTTTCACGCAGAAGGAGTTTTTCGATCTCGGCGCCAGCCGCGCCACCGTGGAACAGACGCCACAGGTGAAGTTCTGAGGTTCTTGCGATGCACCGGCACCAACAGGACAGGCTCTCTGCCCCCCTACGGGCGAGGAAACGGATCGTCCGCGCGCCGCGCGCTGCGAACGGATTCGCTTGATGGCAGCCTACGGTCTCTACACCCACATCGCATCGAACAAGATCCGTTCGATGTTTCTGCTGGGTGGGCTGTTCGTGCTGATCTACGTGATGGTTTTCGCCGGCGCGCTGATCGCCGAAGTGTTCCGGCTCGGCGCGGACTATCCCGCGGGATTCTACATCCGACAAGCCTGGCATGACCTGATCGCCGCCCTCCCCTGGGCCACGGCAGGATCAGTGCTGTGGATCGTGATCGCGTATTTTTTCCACCAGTCGATCATCGACGCGGTCACCGGCGGCCATGACGTCAGCCGCAAGGAACAACCGCGACTCTACAACTTGCTGGAAAACCTCTGCATTTCGCGCGGCATTCCAATGCCCAAGCTGAAGGTGATGGACACCGACGCGCTCAACGCCTTCGCAACCGGCCTCAACCGCCGTCAGTATGCGATCACCGTCACCACCGGTTTGATGAACGGGCTCAACGACGAAGAGATGGAAGCGGTGCTCGGCCACGAGCTGACCCACATTCGCAACGGCGACGTGCAGTTGATGGTGGTCGCCGTCATCATCGCGGGCGTCGTCGGCTTCGTCGCGGAACTATGTTTCCGTACCTTCCTGCGCAGCGGCGCACGACTGAGCGGCGGCAGCGGGCGGACCTCGCGCTCATCATCCTCCCGCAACGGCAAGAGCGGCGGCGCCGTCATCGCCGTGATCCTGGCGATGGTGCTTATCGTGCTGGCCTGGTTCCTGTCGCAGGTGGTGCGGATGGCGCTGTCGCGTTCGCGCGAACTGATGGCGGACGCGGGCTCGGTTGAACTGACCAAGAATCCGGACGCCATGATCTCGGCGCTGCGCAAGATCGAGAACCGCGGCGAACTGCCTGGCGTCACCTCGTCGGTGATGGAAATGTGCGTCGACAACCCGCGTCAGGGTTTCGCCGACCTGTTCGCCACCCATCCGTCCGTTGAAACCCGCGTGCGCGCGCTGGTGAGATATGCCGGCGGCCGCGATCCCGGACCGATGCAGTTGCCCACCGAGAGCGCCGTGACCGATCCAGAATTACCCGATCTCCCGCCGGGACCCTGGAGCAAGCCCCCGATACCGAACGCCACGACACCTGACGCCGCGCCGCCGCCGCCTGTTCCCGGCCCGTGGAGCCATCGCTCCTGATCTTCATCAGCCGTGAACGGTCGTTTGATCCCACCCTTGATGAAGGGATCAATGTCCCTCGAACGCCATCAGCGTCCGCACCGGGACATCCATCGCGCGCAGCTTGGCGGCGCCGCCGAGATCCGGCAGATCGATGATGAAACATGCCGCCACCACGTCAGCGCCGATCTGGCGCAGCAGCTTCACCGCGCCCTCGGCGGTGCCTCCGGTGGCGATCAGATCATCCACCAGAATGACGCGCTCGCCCCGGGCGATGGCGTCGACGTGCATTTCCATTTCGTCCGTGCCGTATTCCAGCGCATAGGCCATCCGTACGGTCTGGTGCGGCAGCTTGCCTTTCTTGCGGATCGGCACGAAACCCGCGGAGACCTGATGCGCCACCGCGCCACCCAGGATAAAGCCGCGCGCCTCGATGCCCGCGACCTTGTCGATCTTCGAGCCGGCCCAGGGATGCACGAGCTGATCGACGGCGCGACGGAACGCGCGCGCATCGCCGAGCAGCGTGGTGATGTCCCGAAACATGACCCCCGGCTTGGGGTAATCCGGAATGGTGCGGACAGAATCCTGCAGGTCATCTTCGAAAGTCATCAAGGTTTTCCTATCAATAAAGGCCTCTCCGGCCTGCCCGTGCTTGGCACGGGCATCCACGTCCTCGGTTACCAAGGAAGACGTGGATGGCCGGGACATAGGCGAACGGAAGCGACGCCGTTCTTCGAACGGCTATGCCCGGCCATGACGATCATACGAGATCATTGCTATTTTCGTGTCGCTCCCTTCCCAACCGGAACGCGTTCTCCACAATCCGCAAGCCGACCTCGCCGCCGAGCGACATCAGCGATTCCGGATGAAACTGCACGCCGCCAACCGGCAGCGACCTGTGCTCGATCGCCATCGGCACCCCGTCGTCGGTGGTCGCCGTTATTTCCAGCACATCGGGCAAACGGTCGCGCTCGACATAGAGCGAATGATAGCGGCCGATCACGATCTCGTTCGGCAGATTGCGCATCAGCCGGCCGCCGCGATTCTGCACGCGCGATGGCCTGCCATGCGCCGGCTGCGCAAGCTGACCGAGACGGCCGCCGAAATACTCACCGATCCCCTGCAGGCCGAGGCAAACGCCGAACACCGGCAGCTTCTTCTCCAGCGCGAGACCGATGGTTCGGGCCATGCCGAAATCCTCGGGCCGGCCGGGACCGGGCGACAGCACCAGCAGATCATAGCTTTGCCTGTCGAGCATGTCCTGCGCGTGGACGTAGCGCACCACGCTGACGCGCGCGCCGACCTGGCGGAAATAATCCGCCAGCATGTGCACGAAGCTGTCGTCGTGGTCGATCAGCAGCACGCGTTTTCCCGAGCCGGTCGCATCCGGCGCCACGGCCGAGAGCGGCTTCGGCGCATCGCCGCGCAACGCCTGGAACAGCGCCGCCGCCTTGGTCTGGCACTCGCGGTCCTCAAGCTCCGGCTTGCTGTCGAACAGGCAGGTAGCGCCGACGCGCACCTCCGCGAGGCCGTCCTTCATGCGGATGGTGCGGATGGTCAGGCCGGTGTTGATCGAGCCGTCGAAGCCGACGACGCCGAACGCGCCGGCATACCAGCGCCGCGTCGAGCGTTCGTTATCCTCGACGAACTGGATCGCCCACTTCTTCGGCGCGCCCGTCACCGTCACCGCCCATGCGTGGGTGAGAAATCCATCGAGCGCATCGAAGCCGGGCCGCAGGATGCCTTCGACATGATCGACCGTATGAAACAGCTTCGAATAGGTTTCGATCTGGCGGCGCGCGAGCACCTTGATCGTTCCCGGCATGCAGATGCGCGCCTTGTCGTTGCGATCGACGTCGGTGCACATGTTGAGTTCGAACTCGTCCTTCTCCGAGTTGAGCAATTCGCGAATCTGCTCGGCGTCGCCGATGGCGTCGGCGCCGCGCGCGATGGTCCCGGAAATCGGACAGGTCTCGATACGGCGGCCGTCGCTGCGCACGAACATTTCCGGCGAGGCGGAGACAAGAAACTCGCCGTCTCCGAGATTGACCAGTCCGCCATAGGGCGACGGATTGATCCGGCACAGTCGCTGAAACACCTCCGCCGGCGAGCGCTCGCAGGGCTCGGCGAACAACTGCCCGGGCACCGCCTCGAACAGGTCGCCGCGCGCGAACGCGGCGCGCGCCGTTTCCACCGTCGCCTGATATTCGCCGGGAGCGTGATCGGTGAAGCCCTGGCGCTGCGTCTTCGTATAGACGCTTTCGGAGGTATCGCGCGGCTGCCCTTCGGTGGAGCGGCCTTTCCATGCGAAATCGTACGACAGTACGACGCCATGGCCGGCGGCACGATCATAAGCGAGCAGGCGATCAGGAATGAACAGCACGATGTCGCGCTGATCGCCTTCGCGCGCGCGTTTCTGCACCAGATCTTCAATCTGGAACACGAGGTCATAGGCGAACGCGCCGTACAGCCCGAGCATGGGATCCGCCGTCGACGCGAAAGCCGTTACCAGCGCCCGCACCAGCGACATCACGCTGGCGCGCCGGGTACGCTGGTCTTCCTCCACCGGCGCATCGCCGCGGACAATATGACCGGAGAGCCGGCGAGCGGTCTTGTCGGTGACGACCACGCACGGCTCGCTCAAGGTCTCGCCAAGGAAAGCGATCAGCACCTCGCCGCGAGCATTGGTGGCTTCGATGGTAAAATTGAATCCCGTGGTTTCGAGCTTAAGCGGCGGATCGGCGAAGCCGAGGTCGAAACTCTCATAACGGCCCGGCACCGTCGTGCCCGATGACAGCACCACGCCGCGGCGGCTGTCGAGCAGACCGATCAGGTCGTCGAGCCTGCTGCCGCCGGTAAAATGTTCGATCGACCGGCTGATCGAAAGGCCACCGGCGGTCAGGTACTCGCTTTGCGCGGGAAGGGAAAAGACGGTCCTGTTCATGCAGTCCTCTTACGAGACTTGCGGAGAGAGCGCCACACAGGACAAACAAAAAGGCCGTCGCTCTGCATGACGGCCTTCGACGATTGGAATTAAAAGCAAAATCGTATCAGCCACCCTTCAGAAGGTGGGTCGCCAGAAGCGGAGCGGGCGGACGACGGTATCCATGGCGGCGAAGTCATCATTCCGGGGGTACGATGTCAAGAGCGTTCACCGGCGACGCGCCGCTTTGGGACAGGATCCTGCTTCATCCTGATTCAACTCAGGTGGATCAGGATCGAGATGCCCCCTGAAGCATTTCCGCTTCTGATTGAACAGAAGCGGAAGCTCTGGAATTGTTGTTTTGACGCGTTTTCTGCACGCGAAGCCGATATCCATCCTCGGGTCAGGCCCGAGGACATGCTTGGCTCGAGAACGCTATAATTCCACACCGGGAGAACATCATGGCCTTCAAAGTCGTGAGCGACAGTTTCAAGGACGGCGACTACCTCAGCACGGATCATGTCGTATCGGCGGATTTCGGTTTCGGCTGCGCGGGCGGCAACCGCTCGCCGCACCTGCGCTGGAGCGGCGCGCCGGAAGGCACGAAGAGCTTCGCCGTGACCTGTTTCGATCCGGACGCGCCGACCGGCAGCGGCTTCTGGCACTGGGTCGTCATCAATATTCCGGCCTCGGTGAGCGAGCTTGAGCTCGATGCCGGCAATCCCGATAGCGGCAAGCTACCGGCTGGCGCGTTGCAGACCCGCACCGATTACGGCGCCGCGCGCTACGGCGGCCCCTGCCCGCCGGAAGGCGATCATCCGCATCGATATGTCTTCACCGTGCATGCGGTCGGCGGCGACATCAACGCCGACGCCGACACCTCGGCGGCGGTGATCGGGTTCCAGCTTCATTTCAACACGCTGGCGAAATCCGCGGTGATGGGCCTGTTCAAGCGCTGAGCGAGGTTCGTCTCGAACAAATGCGTAATACGAGAGAGGCGGTTCGCTCAATCACCGTCATGGCCGGACTTGTTCCGGCCATCCACGTCTTGGAAACCAGCAAAAGAAGACGTGAATGCCCGGCATAAAGCCAGACATGACGAAAGAGAAATGCCATCGCTGCCTGAATCGGCTTCGCTGCAAACAAAAAAGGCTCCCGCAAGGGAGCCCTTTTTAACTTGAGCACGAACGCGGTTCAGTGCGCGTCGGCCCACACCGCCCGCTTGGTGAAGTAAAGCAGTCCCGCAAGGATGACCATGAAAATCATGACCTGAAAGCCAAGCCGCTTGCGCTCCTCGAGCTTCGGCTCCGCGGCCCACATCAGAAACGCCGCCACGTCCTTGGCATACTGATCGACGCTCTGCGGGGTCCCGTCGTCATAGGTGACCTGATCGTCCGACAGCACGTTCGGCATCTTCATGGCATGGCCGGGGAAGTACCTGTTGTAGGTCGATCCGTCCGGCAGCTTGAACCCTTCCGGCGGGGTGTCCTCGAACCCCGTCAGAAGAGCGTGGATGTAGTTCGGGCCCTTCTCCTGAAACTGGGTGAAGGCATCGAAGATGAACTGCGGGAAGCCGCGCTCATAGCCGCGCGCCTTGGCCATCAGAGAGAGATCGGGCGGAGCCGCGCCGCCATTGGCCGCACGGGCAGCGTTCTCGTTTGGGAACGGCGACGGAAACTTGTCGGCGATGCGTCCCGGCCGCTCGAACATGTCGCCGGCGTCGTTGGGCCCGTCCTTCACCTGAATCTCGGCAGCCAGCGCCTCAGCCTGGGCGACCGAGAGGCCCGGGCCGCCCGGATCCGTCAGATTGCGATAGTGCACCAGATTCATCGAATGGCAGGCCGCACAGACTTCCTTGTAGACCTTGTAGCCGCGCTGTAACTGGCCCTGATCGAATTTTCCGAACGGGCCGGCGAACGACCAGCTCATCGAGGGCGGAGTCGAGCCATGATCGGACGCTCTTGCCGTCGAGCCGCTATCCAGCGCAAGCAGCCCGACAACTCCGATCACCGCCAGAGCCGAGGCCACGACACTTTTCTTCTTCCCCAGCACGTCATCGGCGATCGAATTGGGGACGGCTCGCGGCTTCTCGATGCGACTCAGGATCGGCAGCACGATCAGGAAGTAGGCGAAGTAGCACGCCGTCAGGATGCGGCCGGCGATCACATAGACGCCCTCCGGCGGCTTCGCGCCGAGATAACCGAGACCCAGACACACGCCGACAAAGATCCAGAAGCACTGCTTGGCCAGCGGACGATAACGCATGGAGCGGGTCTTGGAGGAATCGAGCCAGGGCAGGAACGCCAGGACCAGAATGGCGCTGAACATCGCCACCACGCCCGCGAGCTTGTCCGGGATCGAGCGAAGGATCGCGTAAAACGGCAGATAATACCATTCCGGCACGATGTGCGGAGGCGTCACGCCCGGATTGGCCGGGATGTAGTTGTCGGGATCGCCGAGATAATTCGGGATATAGAAGACGAACCAGAAAAAGAACAGAATGAAACAGGCAAGGCCGAACGCATCCTTGATCGTCGCATAGGGTGTAAACGGCACCGTATCCTTCGACGTCTTGGGCTCGACCCCGGCCGGATTGTTCTGTCCCGCGACATGCAGCGCCCATACGTGCAGCACGACCACGCCCGCGATCACGAACGGCAGCAGGTAGTGCAGCGAGAAGAAGCGGTTCAGCGTCGGATTGCCGACCGAGTAGCCGCCCCATAGCAGGGTCACGATGCTTTCGCCAAAATAGGGAATGGCGGAAAACAGATTGGTGATGACGGTCGCGCCCCAGAAACTCATCTGGCCCCACGGCAGCACGTAGCCCATGAAGCCGGTCGCCATCATCAGCAGGTAGATGATGACGCCGAGGATCCAGAGGATCTCGCGCGGCTCCTTGTAGGAGCCGTAATAAAGGCCGCGAAGCATGTGGATATATACGGCGATGAAGAACATCGAGGCGCCGTTCGAATGGAGGTAACGCAGCAGCCATCCGTAATCGACATCGCGCACGATCGCTTCGACCGAGTTGAAGGCGAGATCGGCGTGCGGCGTATAGTGCATCGCAAGGATGACGCCGGTGACGATCTGCACGCCCAGCATGAAGGAGAGGATGCCGCCGAACGTCCACCAGTAGTTCAGGTTGCGCGGCGTCGGATAGGCGACGAACGAGGAATGAACGAGACCGAAGATCGGCAGACGACGCTCGATCCATTTAAGGACGGGATTCTTCGGCTGGAAGGTGGAGGGTCCGCTCATGATGCGATCCTGACGAATGAGACGACGCGTTCGGTTCGGGACGGCTGGGCCTTAGCCGATCTTGATCTTGCTGTCGGAAATGAAGGCGTAAGGCGGCACCGGAAGGTTGGAGGGCGCGGGGCCCTGGCGGATACGGCCGGAGGTGTCGTACACCGAGCCGTGGCAGGGGCAGAAGAAGCCGTCATAAGCGCCCTCATGCGCGATCGGCACGCAGCCCAGGTGGGTACAGATGCCGATGACCACCAGCCACTGGTCATGGCCTTCCTTGACGCGCGCCGAATCCGGCTGCGGGTCAGGCAGGCTCGCGACATTGACGTTGCGGGCTTCCTCGATCTGCTTCTTGGTGCGGTGGCTGATGAAGATCGGCTTGCCGCGCCAGAACACCTTGATGTCCTGCCCTTCGGCGATCGGAGAGAGATCGACCTCGATCGGCGCGCCCGCGGCGATCGTGGAGGCGTCCGGGTTGAGCTGGGCCACCAGCGGCCAGGCCGCGGCGGCCGCACCGACGGCGGCGACCGCGCCGGTCGCCACAAAAAGGAAATCACGGCGGCTTTGTCCTGCCGAAGACGATGTCGTCACGATTCCAACCCTTTCCTACCCGCTGCCGGTCTTGTTGCTATGAGGTGTAACCATTCCAGGGATGCATCTTGCAAGCGGCCGTTTTATTGGCACCCTCGCCGGATCAGCGCAAGTGCGCTATCGGTCTCATTCGTGCAGCGCACAAAATGCGGCAGCCGCGAAATCATCTCAGGACAGTCATCTCAGGACAATCATCGAGCCAATGCGGATCGCACTTTTTCAACCCGATATCCCGCAGAACACCGGGACAATCCTGCGTCTGTGCGCGTGCCTCGGCGTTGAAGCCCACATCATCGAGCCCGCCGGATTTCCGGTCTCGGACCGGCATTTCCGCCGGGCGGGCATGGACTATCTCGACCAGGTCACCATCGTGCGCCACGATTCCTGGCTGAAATTCGAGCAATGGCGCGCCGGCGACGGCGGGCGGCTGGTCCTGTTCACGACCAGGGGCGCCCTGCCCTATCTGGACCATCGTTATGCGGCTACCGATATTCTGTTGTTCGGCCGCGAAAGCGCCGGGGTGCCGGATGCCGTGGCAGCAGCCGCGAACGCGCGTCTGGTGATACCCTTGAAGCCCGCGTTACGTTCGCTGAACGTCGCCATGGCAGCCGCCATGGCTGTGGGCGAGGCTCTGCGGCAGACAGAACCGGCCCTGACGGAAAGGATCCCGTGAGTTACGCGGTCAAGGAAATTTTTCTGACGCTGCAAGGCGAAGGCGCCCATGCGGGCCGCGCCGCGGTATTCTGCCGCTTCTCCGGCTGCAACCTCTGGAGCGGCCGCGAAGAAGATCGTGCTTCAGCCACCTGCCGGTTCTGCGACACGGATTTCGTGGGCACCGACGGCACGCTGGGCGGACGCTACGCCACCGCCGATGCGCTGGCCGACACCGTCGCCGGGCAATGGGCCGGACCGGCCGCTCATCGCTACACGGTGTTGACCGGAGGCGAGCCGCTGTTGCAGGTCGACAAGGCGTTCGTCGACGCGCTGCACGCCCGCGGCTTCGAAGTCGGAATCGAGACCAACGGCACCCTTGCGCCGCCCGACGGCATCGACTGGCTGTGCGTCAGCCCAAAGGCCGGCGCCGATCTGCGCATCAGGCGAGGTCACGAACTCAAGCTGGTCTATCCGCAGGCGGATGCCCGGCCGGAGGATTTTGTCAATCTCGCCTTCGATCGGTTCTCGTTGCAACCGATGGATGGGCCGGATGCGGCCGAAAACACTGCGCGCGCCATCGATTATTGCCTGCGGCATCCGCAGTGGCGGCTCAGCCTGCAAACACACAAGACGCTTGGGATCAGGTAGAAATGGACGAGCGGCAACGCGTAAAGACGTCATGCGCGGACGCGGGCTCCACCCGCGCATCCATATGGAGGCGAACTTCAGAATGTGGGAGTTGACGAAATCGTTCCGCTTCGAGGCCGCGCATGCGCTGCCGGGAACGACATTGGGAGCCGCGAGCATGGAGATCCACGGCCATTCGTTCCGGGCCGAGGTGAGCCTGCGCGGTACGCCCGATCCCGCGAGCGGCATGGTGCTCGATCTCGGCCTGCTCGAACGGGGCATGGGCGAGGTCCGGAACAAGCTCGACCATAAGCTCCTCAACGACGTCGAAGGACTTGGCCCGCCGACGCTGGAGAATCTGGCGCGCTTCATCTGGGATCATGTCCAGCACGCGGGAGCCGTGACCCGCGTCAGCGTGCATCGCGACAGCTGCGGCGAAAGCTGCGCCTATTTCGGTCCGCATGTTCCGTCGTAAAGAATGAATCGGTTTTATCCCGTGAAGGAGACCTCGATGGAGGCAACCCGGTTGGAGGATCGCACGCTGGAGGATCGCAAGGCCCGCGCGCGATCCTGGTTCGAGCAACTGCGCGACGATATCTGCTCGGCTTTCGAGAAGCTGGAAGACGACGCTCCCGCCTCGCTCTATCCCGGCAACGCGGGGCGTTTCGTCCGCACGCCGTGGGAGCGGACCGACCACACCGGCCAGCCGGGCGGCGGCGGTGTCATGTCGATGATGCACGGGCGGCTGTTCGAGAAGGTCGGCGTGCACTGCTCGACCGTGCATGGTGAATTCGCGCCGGAGTTTCGCGCGCAGATTCCGGGAGCGGCGGATGATCCGAATTTCTGGGCGTCGGGCATCTCGCTGATCGCCCACATGCGCAATCCGCATATTCCCGCCGTTCACATGAACACGCGCTTCGTGGTGACCACGAAAGCGTGGTTCGGCGGCGGCGGCGACCTGACGCCCGTGCTGATGCGGCGGCGCACGCAGGAAGACCCCGACAGCGTCGCGTTCCACGCGGCGATGAAGTCCGCCTGCGATGCCCATGCCGTGGCCGACTATGACAAATACAAGACCTGGTGCGACGAGTATTTCCATCTGCCGCACCGCAAGGAAGCGCGCGGAATCGGCGGCATCTTCTATGACTGGCATGACAGCGGCGACTGGGACGCCGATCTAGCCTTCACGCAGGAGGTCGGACGGGCGCTGCTCAAGGTCTACCCCGAGCTTGTGCGCCGCAACTTCAGCACGCCGTGGACGGCGGCGGATCGCGAGGAGCAGTTGATCCGGCGCGGACGCTACGCCGAGTTCAATCTTCTCTACGATCGCGGCACCATTTTCGGGCTGAAGACCGGCGGCAACGTGGAGTCGATCCTCTCCTCGATGCCTCCCGAGGTGAAATGGCCCTAAGGGAGTATTTCGGCCAGGCTCACAGCCGGTGATCACGCGTGAACCGTGCGACGGTCTGATCGGCGATCGCCGAAAGCCGCGCGGAGTCGAGCGGGAAGTCCTCCGCGAGCCAGGCGTCTTCCGCGATCGTCAGAACGTGTCCGAGCGCAGGGCCTTCCGCGATTCCGCGAACGATGAAATCCTCGGCCTTCAAAGGGAAGGCCGGCGGCTGCCAGCGCCGCGGCAGGGTTGCGACGTTTAGCCACGGCGCCGGATCGGCGCCGAGCCCCGCCTTTGACCAGGCCTGCATCAGCCGGTCACGAAAGCGCGTCGCGCCAAGACGATACAGCCGCCGGCGGGCGGTCGCCTCGTCCATGCTGCCGAGCCGCCACCAGCGATGTCCCATCGAGTCCAGCTGTTTCGCCTCGGCATTGGAGAGCCGCAATCGCTGCGCGAGCCGCCGCGCATCTTCAGTCACCGACACCGCAAGCGCCGCGAGCCGGCGGATCGGATCGGGCGCAAGTTCGAGCGCGGATTCCGCCGCCATCATCACCGCGAGCGGCCCGCGATAGGCCACCCCGCCGAAAACGGCCAGCAGCAGGCCGCCATCCTCCATCGCCACCGCCGCGTCCACGGCGCCATCGGCGAGAAGCAGCTTCAGTATCTCGGCCCGCAGGCGTTCGGCCGACAGCGTGGCCAATCCGGCGCGGCCGCGGATGCAGGCAAGATAGCCATCGCGATCGGGCTCGCCTGCGCCATAGGCGGCGTGGATCCGGAAAAAGCGGAGAATGCGCAGGTAGTCCTCCGCGATACGACGGTCCGGATCGCCGATGAAGCGCACCCGCCTGGCCGCGATGTCGTCGAGTCCGCCGACATGATCGTGCACCGTGCCGTCGCTATCGACCGACAGGCCGTTGATGGTGAAATCGCGACGCTCGGCATCGCGCGCCCAATCCCGACCGAATGCAACCCTGGCCTTGCGGCCGAAGGTTTCAACATCCTC
The DNA here is from genome assembly GCF_006539545.1 of Nitrobacter winogradskyi. Classification (GTDB taxonomy): domain Bacteria; phylum Pseudomonadota; class Alphaproteobacteria; order Rhizobiales; family Xanthobacteraceae; genus Nitrobacter; species Nitrobacter winogradskyi_A. The sequence continues at coordinate 36,017 of NZ_BJNF01000006.1, read as the reverse complement.
GCGCAGCGTCGTGACCTCGACCGGCTTGCCCTCGACGACCAGCGTGACGGTGCCGTGCTCGACCCCGGTCGGAATGCTCTTGATGCGGGCCGCGGCCGCGCGGCGCATGATTTCCTCGGGCGGCGCGGTGGTGGCGATATCGATCTCGACGACGGGCAGGCCCATCAAGGCGTTGCGAACGGCGCCGCCGACGACCCGCGCCTCCTCGCCGTTTCCGCTGAGCAGCGAAAGAACGCGTACCGCCGGACCTGATTTGAGCCAGCCCGCATCGCATAGCGAGCGGGCCACGTTCACCTCTCGACTCCGGGCACAAGCTTCCCGTTTTCGAGATGCGCCGGAACATAGGTCGAATCCGGCGGCGAGCCGGAGAAATTCGCCAGCAAAATGAAACTGACGACGACCAGCACCAGTGCCGCGAGCGAGAGCCTCAAGACGATGTGCGCCGGCCATGAGGCGGCGATCATGAAGTCCACACGGTTGGCGATGAGATATGCCGCGTAAACGGCGAACGGAATCAGGAAGATCCCGAGCTCCATTAGAATTGGACGCATCATTTCAGATAGACTCGCTCATACAGTACGCGCAGGATCCCGGCAGTCGCACCCCAGATATTTCGCTCGGCGAACGGCATCTCGTAGAACGAGCGCGTTCTGCCGCGGAATTGCTTCCGGCCGAGTTTGTGATTGAGAGGGTTCATCAGAAACGACAGCGGTACCTCGAATGCGTCGTCCACTTCATTCGTATTGATGCGAAGATCAAATCCCGGCCTCACCCGCGCCAGTGTCGGCAGGATGCGGAAGCCGAAACTCGTCCCGTAAAGATCAAGATACCCGATCGGCTCCACGAAGTCGCGGGTCAACCCGACTTCTTCCCACGCCTCCCGCAGCGCCGCGTCGATCGGCGAGGCATCGGTGGCGTCGATCTTGCCGCCGGGAAACGCGATCTGACCGGCATGCTCCTTGAGATGCGCCGCGCGCTGCGTCAGCAGCACCGTCGGCTGTTCGCGCGCAATCACCGGAATCAGCACCGCCGCCGGCCGGATCGGCGTTTCCAGAGCGATCGTGCGGAGCACTGCATCGTTGTCATCGTCACCGGTCAAGGGAACGATGCCGGCGTCGGTGAGCCCCGGCGGAATGTCGAAACGCAACCGCTCCCGCGCGCGGTCGAAAAACTCCCCGGCGCCGACAGTGGTGGCGGCGCCTGTCCTCACCATGGGCACGTTCAACCTGCGTCCCTCACCTGCTCGGCATCCGCCATCGCAAAGAACTCGCCTCCCGATTCGATGCCGAACATCATTTTGTTATCGACCATCCGTTGCGCGCCCATGTCAACAAGATCGTAATACAAGGCCCTCGTCACTTTGGCCCAGAGACCAGCCCGAACGTGCAGATAAGGCTTCAATCCGCCGCCCGCCGAGGGCTCAAAACGCAGCCGGTGCCCGGAATCGCATGGCACCCAGTCGCCGACGTTGGTGCGGAAATGCAGCAGACGGTCATCTGCATCCCGATCCTCGATCATCTCGACGGCCAGGAACGGCGCGTCATCGACGGTGATGCCAACCTTCTCCACCGGCGTCACCAGAAAGTGGCTATCGCCTTCACGCTTTAGGATCGTGGAGAACAGCCGCACCAATGTCGGGCGGCCGATCGGGGTTCGCATGTAGAACCAGGTGCCGTCGCTGGCTATTCGCATATCCAGATCGCCGCAAAACGGCGGGTTCCACAGATGCACCGGCGGCAGGCCCTTGCCAGGCGGTCCGGCGGCGTCACGGGCGGCCGTCATCAGCGCGTCCAGTGTCCGGCTTTCCGGCTGCCCTTGCTTCGCCATGGTTTACCCTGAGGTTGCCCAGCCTGTTCTGGCACAAAACAGGCGCAACACCAATGGGCGCACCGGATGCCGGAACCGTCACACCGGGTCCCGATCTGTGACTCCGCCCGGAGTTCGAACTCCCCGACGATCACAGACGATCACAGACGATCACAGACGATCACATGGGGATAGTTTAATTCGAGGAATACACAGCGATCGCGTATGTTTAACAGTTCATGGCGTGACGGCGCGGATGCGCGGCCACGCGCAAGGAGTGACGGATGACCGCCGCAGACCCCGACAAAGGCGTTGAGAAACTGGAAGACGTGATCGTCCGCTCCGCGGAGCAGGTCGCGGGGCAAGTTCGCGCGGCGCGGGACGCGATTTCCACCGTCATCTTCGGTCAGGACAGGGTTGTCGAAAATACGCTGGTGACCATCCTTTCCGGGGGTCATGCGCTCCTGATCGGCGTTCCCGGCCTCGCCAAGACCAAGCTCGTCGAAACGCTCGGCGTCACGCTCGGACTCGACGCCAAGCGCGTCCAGTTCACACCGGACCTGATGCCGTCGGACATCCTCGGCGCCGAGGTGCTGGACGAGAGCAGCATCGGCAAGCGGTCGTTCCGCTTCATTCCCGGACCGGTCTTCGCACAGCTTTTGATGGCGGATGAAATCAACCGCGCCAGCCCGCGCACGCAATCCGCACTGTTGCAGGCGATGCAGGAGCAGCACATCACCGTCGCCGGCGTGCGCCACGATCTGCCGAAACCCTTTCATGTGCTTGCGACGCAGAATCCGCTGGAGCAGGAAGGCACCTACCCGCTGCCGGAAGCGCAGCTCGACCGCTTCCTGATGGAGATCGATGTCGACTATCCGGATCGTGACGCGGAACGCCGCATCCTGTTCGAGACCACCGGCGCCGGAGAGACCCTCGCGAAAGCCGCGATGAACGCCGACGCCGTTCTTGCCGCGCAGCGGCTGGTGCGGCGGCTGCCGGTCGGCGACAGCGTGGTCGAAGCCATTCTTTCGCTGGTCAGGTCGGCGCGTCCGGGCCCGGAGAGCGGCGAAACCGGAAAACTGATCGCGTGGGGACCGGGGCCGCGCGCCAGCCAGTCGCTGATGCTGGCCGTGCGCGCCCGAGCGCTGCTTGACGGACGCCTTGCGCCGTCGATCGACGACGTTCTCGACCTCGCCGAGCCCGTGCTCAAGCATCGCATGGCGCTGACATTCTCGGCCCGCGCCGAAGGTCGCTCCATCTCCGGCGTCATCGAACAACTTAAATCACGGATCGGTTGATGGCCGCCGCCGCCGGGCACGTCAGGCAGGAGATCGAAGCCGTCAGACGTGCCGATGGTGAAAGCCGCACGCTGGCGGCGTCGTTGCCGCGTCTGGTGCTGGAGGCCCGGCGCATCGCCGCCAATGTCATTCATGGCCTGCATGGCCGCCGCCGCCCCGGCCCCGGCGAAAGCTTCTGGCAATACCGGCGCTTCGTGTCCGGGGAGCCGTCGCAGAACGTCGACTGGCGCCGCTCCGCGCGCGACGATCATCTCTACGTCCGCGAGCACGAGTGGGAGGCCGCGCACACCGTCTGGATCTGGCCCGATCGCTCAGCGTCGATGGCCTTCGCCTCCCGGGATGCGCGCGACAGCAAGCTCGAGCGCGCCTTGATCGTGACGTTCGCACTTGCCGAATTGCTGGTGGCCGGCGGTGAACGCGTCGGCGTTCCCGGACTGATCAATCCGACCGCGAGCCGCAACGTCATCGACAGGATCGCCCAGGCGATGCTTCATGACGATCGCGCCCGCGCCAGTCTGCCGCCCTCGTTCGTGCCATCGGCCCGGTCGGAGATCGTGGTGCTGTCGGACTTCTGGTCGCCTGTGGCCGACATCCGGACCATGCTGGCCGGGCTGTCGGCTTCCGGCGCGCACGGCACGCTCTTACAGGTCGTCGATCCCGCCGAGGAGACATTCCCCTATTCGGGACGCGTCGAATTCGTCGAGCCCGAGGACGGCCGGGTCATCACCGCCGGCCGCGCCGAGCGATGGGCCGGCGACTATGTCAAGCGCGTCGCGCTGCATCGCGACCAGATTCGCTCTGAGACCAGAACACTCGGCTGGCTGTTCTCGACTCACACCACTGACCGGTCCGCCGCCGACCTGCTGTTGTTTCTCCACAGCGGCATGATGGCGAGCCGGGGAAGCGGCGGCGCCTCGGCCGGAGCGGAGCGCACCGCATGATGCCGGCCCTTCCGCTGTCATTCCTGCAACCGCTGATGCTGCTCGGCCTGCTCAGCCTGCCGCTGCTGTGGTGGCTGCTTCGCGTGATGCCGCCGCGCCCGCGCCGCATCGATTTTCCGCCGACACGGCTGTTGTTCGATATCGCCCCGAAGGAAGAAACGCCTTCGCGCACCCCGTGGTGGCTGACGGCGTTGCGGCTTGCGGCGGCGGCGCTGGTGATTCTCGCGGCCGCCGGTCCGGTCTGGAATCCGAAAACCGGCGCGGCCCGCAGCACCGCACCCCTGACGATCCTGCTCGACGATGGGTGGAGCGCGGCATCGAGCTGGGAAACCCGGATCAAGGCCGCGGATGAACTGATCACTGAAGCCGACGGCGACCGGCGGGGCGTCGCCATCGTGCCCTTGTCGGAGCCGGCGCGCGACATCACGCTGATGCCCACCGGCACCGCGCGCGTGGCGCTGCGCCAACTCGTGCCAAAACCCTTCGCCGTCGAACGCGTCGAGACGCTGCCGGCGCTCGAACGCTTCCTGATGGCGACGGGCGACAGCGACATCGCATGGCTGTCCGACGGAATCGACAGCGGGCGCGGGGCCGAACTCGTCGATGGACTTCGCAAGGTGATCGGCGACCGTTCGCTGACCATCATCGAAGGCGGCGCGCCGCCCGCCCGCGCGCTGACCGCGGCGGAGAATGCGGCCGCCCGGATGACCGTGAAGGTGCTGCGCGCCGCCGCGAACGGCATGGATGCCGGGATGGTCCGTGCGCTCGACCAGAAAGGCGCGCCGATCGGCGAAGCGCCATATGCGTTCGCGCTTCAGGATCGCGAAACCGAAGCCGCGTTCGACCTGCCGCTGGAGCTGCGCAACGACATCGCCCGGCTGGAGATCGCCGGGGAACGGTCGGCGGGCGCGGTGCAGTTGCTCGACAAGCGCTGGCGAAGGCGCGCCATCGGCGTGGTCAGCGGATCGAGCGCCGAAAGGGCGCAGCCGCTGCTCGCGCCGACCTTCTATTTGAGCCGCGCGCTGGCGCCGTTCGCCGATGTCCGGCTCGGCGACAAGAGCGCCCCGCAGCAGGCCATCACCCAGTTTCTGGATCAGAAGCTGCCGATGATCGTCATGGCCGACGTCGGGGCGCTTTCACCGGAACTACGCCATCGGATCGACGACTGGATCGACCGTGGCGGCGTGCTGGTGCGGTTCGCGGGGCCGCGTTTGGCGCAAGCGGACGACGGCCTGGTCCCGGTCAAATTACGGCGCGGCGGCCGTAGCCTCGGCGGCAGCCTGACCTGGGAAAAACCGCAGCATCTGGCGGCGCTGGCCGAGGACGGACCGTTCGCTGGCCTGCCGGTGCCGAATGACGTGACCGTCAGCCGGCAGGTGCTCGCCGAACCGGATGCGACGCTCGCAACGAAGAGCTGGGCGTCGCTGGTCGACGGCACGCCGCTGGTGACCGGCGAGCGCCGCGGCAAGGGCCTGCTGGCGCTATTCCACATCAGCGCCGACATGCGCTGGTCCGATCTGCCGATGTCCGGCACTTTCGTCGAGATGCTGCGGCGGATCGTCGATGCCTCCGGCTACACGGCGAACATCGGCAGGATCGACACGGACACCCGGACGGAAACCGCCGCGCCGCTGCGGACGCTCGATGGTTTCGGCGTTCTCACGCCGCCGCCCGCCAATGTCAAACCCTTGCCGGTCGATGATCGCGGCCGTGGCACCATTGAGCATCCACCGGGATTCTACGGCCCGGCCGACGGGCCGATCGCCGTCAACACGCTGGCGGCCACCGACCGGATCGTACCGCTCGACACGTCGAACCTGACGGCGCGGCGCGCAAGTTTCACCAACGCCGAACCGCTTGATCTGCGCGGCATCCTGCTATCGTCGGCGCTTGCGCTGTTTCTGGCCGACGCCGTCATCGTGGCGCTGCTCGGCGGCGGCCTGGCGATGCTGCTGCGCCGCCGCGCGGCCCAGGCGGCGCTGGCTCTCGCTCTCGCATTGCCGGCGATCGCGATAACACCCTCGCCGTCCCGCGCCGACGGCGCAAACGACACCTTCGCGATGAAGGCCGTGGCGCAGACCCGGCTCGCCTATGTCGTGACCGGCGACGCCGGCGTCGACGCCATCGTCAAGGCGGGAATGAGCGGACTGACATTGTTCCTGGCGCAGCGCACGGCGCTTGAAGCCGGCGATCCGGTCGGCGTCGATCCGGCGCGCGACGAACTGGCGTTCTTCCCGCTGATCTACTGGCCGGTGGTGCCGGGCGCGCCGAAGCCGCCGCAAAAGGCGCTCGACCGGATCGACGCCTACATGAAGCAGGGCGGCACCATTCTGTTCGACACCCGCGACGCGATCGATGCGCTGCCGGGGACCGACGGCGAATCCCGAACGCCCGGAATGCAACAACTGCGCACCATTCTGGCGTCGCTCGACATCCCCGAGCTAGAGCCGGTGCCGCACGAGCATGTGCTGGCCAAGACGTTCTACCTTCTGCACGGCTTTCCGGGCCGCTTCACCACCGGCCAGACCTGGGTCGAGGCCCTGCCGCGCAGCGAGGATGACGAAGCAGCTTCACGTCCGGCACGCGGCGGCGACGGCGTCTCGCCGATCATCATCACCTCGAACGATCTCGCGGGCGCCTGGGCGATGCGTGCCGACGGCCAGCCGATGCTGCCGCTCTCGCCGGGCGCGCCGCGCCAGCGCGAATTCGCGTTCCGCGCCGGGGTCAACATCGTGATGTATACGCTGACCGGCAACTACAAGGCCGATCAGGTTCATGCGCCCGCGCTGATCGAACGGCTGGGGCAGTAGGACCGCAGCATGCAGTATAGCATCGCCTTCGCGCCGCTGGTTCCCACGATCGTGCTGTGGAGCGCTTTCGCCGCGATCGCCGTGATCACGGTGCTGCTTCTGATAGGCCGCGCGCGCGGCGCGGCGGTGCGGGTGGCGGCGCTGGCGCTGATCCTGCTCGCGCTCGCCAATCCGTCGTTCACCCGGGAGGAGCGCGAACCGCTGCCATCGGTGGCCGCCGTCATCGTCGACAAGAGCCCGAGCCAGAATTTCGGGGACCGCGCCGATCAGGCCGCGAAGGCGCGCGACGCGCTTGTCGACCGCCTCAAGCAGGTCAAGGGACTTGAAGTCCGCGTCGTCGATGCAGGCCAGGCGGACGGCGAGACCGACGGCACCCGGTTGTTCTCGGCGCTTTCCTCGACCCTGTCCGATGTGCCGACCGACCGCGTCGCCGGGGCCTTCCTGATCACCGACGGGCGCGTTCACGACATTCCGGACAACGCCGCCGCGCTCGGATTCAAGGCGCCGGTCCATGCCCTGATCACCGGCCACACAAACGAACGCGACCGCCGCGTCGCTATTGTCGCCGCGCCGCGCTTCGGCATCGTCGGCCAGAGCCAGACCGTCACCTACCGGCTCGACGACCAGGGCGTCAGCGGCGAACTCGCGAAAGTGGTGGTGCGCCGCGACGGCGACATCATCAGCGAGCGTAGCGTTCTGAGCGGGGAAACCGTGAAGGTCGAGGTCGGCATCAAACATGCCGGGCAGAACATCGTCGAGATCGAAGCCTCGCCTCTCGCGGACGAACTGACGCTGGTCAACAATCGCGCCGTGGTGCCGATCGACGGCGTCCGCGACAAGCTGCGGGTGCTGTTGGTATCGGGCGAGCCGCATTCCGGCGAGCGCACATGGCGCAACCTCTTGAAGTCGGACCCCAGCGTCGACCTGGTTCACTTCACGATCCTGCGTCCGCCCGAAAAGCAGGACGGCACGCCCATCCACGAACTGTCGCTGATCGCTTTCCCGACGCGTGAGCTGTTTCAGGAGAAGATCAACGAATTTCAGCTCATCATCTTCGACCGCTATGCGCGCCAGGGCGTGTTGCCAACCGCCTATTTCGACAACATCGCGCGTTACGTGCGCGCGGGCGGCGCGGTGCTGGTTTCGGCCGGACCGGACTACGCCTCGACCACCAGCATCTGGCGGACGCCGCTGGACACTGTGCTGCCGGCCGAGCCGGTCGGCGTCACTGAAAAGCCGTTCCACGCCCGGCTCAGCGAAGCCGGCAAGCGCCATCCCGTCACGCGGGGGCTTGAAGGCTCCGCGAGCGATCCGCCGCGCTGGAGCCGATTCTTCCGCGAAGTCGACACCCGCAACGTCGCGGTGCCGCCGGTCATGACCGGCGCCGACGGCCAGCCCCTGCTGTTGCTGTCCCGTTATGACGAAGGCCGGGTGGCGCTGCTGTTGTCGGATCACATCTGGCTGTGGGCGAGGGGTTTCGAGGGCGGCGGTCCGCATCTCGACCTGCTGCGGCGGATGTCGCACTGGCTGATGAAGCAGCCCGAACTCGAGGAAGAAACGCTGCGGCTCGCCGTGCAGGGCAAGGACCTCCTCGTGCAGCGCCAGACCATGGCCGATACCGTCACGCCGGTCACCGTCACCTCGCCCTCCGGCAAGACCCGCGAACTCACGCTGGAGGCCGCGGAACCCGGTTTGTGGAAGGCGGCATTGGCGGCGGACGAACTCGGATTGTGGCAGGCAACCGACGGCACCCTGAAAGCCCTGATCAACGTCGGTCCCGCCAATCCAAAGGAGTTTTCCGAGGTCACCTCAACCATCGAGGCGCTCAGGCCGCTCGCGCAGGCCAGCGGCGGTGACGCCCGGCGCATCGCGGATGGCTCCGCCATCGACGTTCCGCGCATCGTCCCGGTGCATGCCTCCAGCGTGTTTCGCGGCGAGGGCTGGCTGGGCGTGCGGATGCGTGACGCCAGCGTGGTGCGCGGCGTCGGCGTGCTGCCGGTGTTCGCCGGACTGATCGGCCTGTTGCTGCTGCTCGGCGCCTTTGCCGCGACCTGGCTTCGGGAAGGGCGCTGAACCGATCCGGTCGCGCGATCCGTTGCACAAAATCCACATTCCCGAATTGGCGGCCACATCTTGAGCTACCGCCGGCAGGTCGCCGTTGACATCCGGCCGGAACCCAGGCGTTATATTATAACATCCGAGCCGCTGCGGAACGATCCCGCGAGGGCATAGGGCAGATGCAATGAAGTGGTTCCGGTCGAACATCAAACATGGATCGCGGCTCGCGCTGTTCGCGCTCGCGATCCAGTTTGTGCTGTCGTTCGGCCATCATCACGGCGCGGTGGCGCTCGCGGCGCCCGCCATCGCGATTCAGGCCAGCGACGCCGCCGGGACCGACAAGACCCTCGCGACCCACGACGCATCGCTCAGTGATCCCGCAAATGCCTCGGCCACGCGGCCGGCGGAACCGGCGTCGAGCCAGGATCAGGACAGCGATCACTGCGCCGTTTGTGCCGTCCTTGCGCTCGCGCGGACGGTACTGTTCTCGGCACCTCCAGTTCTGCCGCTCCCGGACGCGTATCATGTCCGCTATCTGACCGCCGCGGCCGAATTCAATCACCTCGAATCACGGCGTGTCGTCTTTCAGCCACGCGCCCCTCCTTCGTCCTGACGTCGATCCGGTAACGGCCGCCGCGCCGCGCGGGGCTTTTGACCGACGAATTTCGCAAGTTGTTTATCGACTTCGACGGCCCCGACCGCTGCGAGCGGAACGTCGGTCGTGTCAGGACCAGCCAGATGCCTTTTTCTTCCAATCATTTTCTTGCGATGGCGCGCCTCGGCGCAATGTCGCTTCCAGCCCTTGCCATGGGAATCCCCGATGACGTTTCCGCCCAGACAACCCTGCCCGGAATCGTGGTCAACGCGCCCAGTCCGATCGTGCGCCACGCACGGCCGGCTCCAACGACACCAGCGCGCACAGCCCGCCGCGGCACGACGAGGCCTTCCGCGCCGCAGCAACCCGAGATAGCCAGCGCACCGCAGCCGGCTTCCCCCGATCTCCGGGGCACGCTCCCCATCGTGACCGATCAGTTCGCGACCGTGACCGTGGTGACGAATGAAGAGATTCGCCGCAACGGAGCCGCGACGCTGGGCGACCTTCTCAACGACAAGCCCGGCATCACCGGCTCCTCCTATGCACCCGGCGCATCGAGCCGGCCCATCATTCGCGGCCTCGACGTCAATCGCGTCGGCATCGTGGAGAACGGCATCGGAAGCAATGGGGCCTCCGATCTCGGCGAGGACCACTTCGTGCCGATCGATCCGCTTTCGACCAATCAGGTCGAGGTGATCCGCGGCCCGGCGGCGCTGCGTTACGGGTCGACGGCCATCGGCGGCGTGGTCAGCGCCAGTAATAATCGCATACCGGAGCAAATGCCGTGCGGTCCGACGCCGTGGCAGGCCTACGGTTTCGGGGTCAAGCCCCCGGCCACCGCCAATGGCTGCCTCAATGCCGAGACCCGCTCGGCGCTTTCGTCCGTCAACAACGGTCTCGAAGGGGCCGTGCTGATCGACGCCGGCGCCGACAACGTGGCGGTTCACGCCGACGCTTATGGCCGCCGCGCCGACGACTATGCGATCCCCGGCGGCCGCTACCAGGCCAATACCTCGAACCGCAGCATGGGCGCATCCGTCGGAGCGTCGTACCTGTTCGATGGCGGCTTCATTGGCGCTTCCATCGCTCACAACAACGTCCTCTACCATATCCCCGGCGATCACGGCGCCGACTTCAAGGAGCGTATCGACGGCCGCCAGAACCGCGTGACCGTCAAGGGAGAATATCGCCCTGATTCCGCGCTGATCGACGCCGTGCGTATCTGGCTCGGCGCCGTGGACTACAGGCACCACGAACGCGGACTGGAAGACGCCCACGATCCGTCCAGCGACGGCATCCATCAGACCTTCACCGACCGTTCGCAGGAAGGCCGGCTCGAGGTCCAACTCGCGCCCTACATGCTCGGGGCCATCCCTGTCACCACCGCGATCGGGATTCAGGGCGGACATCAGGATCTCGCAGCGAGCAGTCCAGAGAACGCGGGGGCGCTCTACAACGGATTGTTTGCGCCGAACTCGAACTCCCGGATCGGAACCTACATCTTCAACGAGTTTCAGCTCGCGCCCACGACGCGCGCGCAAATCGCCGGTCGCGTGGAGCATGTGTGGCTGAACGGCACGATGCCGGACTTTCCGGCCAGTTTCATGCCGGACGGGTCGGCGCAGCTGCCGATCGCGCGCGATCTCTCCTTCACGCCGGCCAGCGCCAGCGTCGGCCTGCTGCAGGACCTGCCGGGTGACCTTGTCGCCAGCGTCACCGGCCAGTTTGTCCAGCGCGCGCCGAAGCCGGCGGAGCTGTTCTCCCGCGGCATCCATCACGCCACCACCACTTTCGACATCGGCAATCCGAACCTGAAGATCGAGACCGCGCAATCGGTCGAAGTGGGTCTGCGGCGCGCCAAGGGCCCGCTCCGCTTCGAGGCGACGGGCTACTACACGCGTTTCAACAACTTCATCTACCGGCGCCTGACCGGCGCATTCTGCGACGACGACTTCGCCTCGTGCCACACCCATGATCATCACGATCACGACGACCATGACGACCACGATCACGATGATCACGACGACCATGGCCATGACGACGCGCACGGCCACGGCCACCACCTCAACCAGGCGGTTTACAGCCAGCGCGACGCCACGTTCCGCGGCGGCGAATTGCAGTTTCAGTACGACGCGATTCCGTTGTGGAACGGCATGTTCGGCATCGAGGGGCAGTACGACATCGTCCGCGCGACTTTCACGGATGGCACCAACGTGCCGCGGATTCCGCCGCAGCGCCTGGGCGGAGGTTTCTTCTACCGCGACGCCAACTGGCTCGCCCGCATCAACCTGCTCCATGCCTTCGCGCAGAACAACGTGAGCGACGTCGAGACACCCACCCCCGGCTACAACCGGCTGCGAGCCGAGATCAGCTATACGACCATGCTGCCCGGAAACCACTGGCTGGGCGGACAGGCGGTGACCGTCGGTCTCGTCGGCGATAACCTGCTAAATGAGCAGATTCGCAACGCCGCCGCCTACAACAAGGACCAGGTATTGCTGCCGGGACTGAACGTGCGGCTGTTCGCGAATGTGAAGTATTGAATGCGTCCCGGTGATGCCCGGCTTGTGCCCGGCATCACCGCACCAAACGGCGGATTGCCAACAGCAAAGAGCGTCTATCTCAGCTTACCACGGCCTCCCGCGCGAACGCCCAGTCCGGCCGGATCATGCCGGACACGCCCTCGAACGCGCTAGGAGCCAGCTCACACACCAACAGCCGCGCCCGATCGACCGGGCCCGGCATGTCGGCCTGTCCTTTCGGAATCATCCTGAAACCGGAGCGACCGTAATAGGATTCATCGCCGACAAGCACGACGAGACGATGCCCCTTCGCTTTCGCGTCTTCGAGCGCGCGCTCAAGCAGCGCGTGCCCGATCCCCCGGCCGCGGAACGGCGGCTCGACCGTCAGCGGACCGAGGAGCAGCGCCGGCGTGTCGCCGATGCAGACCGGCAGCAACCGGACCGAGCCGACCAGCAGCGTGCCGATGCGCGCGGTCACGGAAAGTTCAAGCAAATGATCGACATGCTCGCGCAGGCGGTAAGCGCTGAGCACGAAACGGCCGGGACCGAAGGTGCGTTCATGCAGACGCTCGATGGCCTGCGCGTCACCAGCGGTTTCGGTCAGGAGGGTAAGGGACAGATCTGACATGAGGAAGGCGGATAGCATCTGCCAGGGGCGCGGTCCATCACCTGCCACTGCTCGCGGCCGCTGATTGCGGCCGGTCCGGTCACCCGCGCCAGGTGGGAACGGGCGCTTCGTGATAAAGGACTTCCGCGATCCGCAGCCGCGTACCGGCCGTGGTGTCGGCCGGCAGGGCATCGGCGGCGAAAAAACCGCAATCGATGATCTCCCGGTTTGGCTCGGGCTTGCGATCCTGCCGGAAGTCGCGGACGACATAGACGGTGACGTGATCACGCCGCGAAACATGGCTGTTGAAAAAAATACCGTGCAACACCGGCTCGCCGCAGATTTCGATTCGCCCTTCCTCCATGAGCTCGCGCTCCAGCGCCGTACGCGACGCCTCGCCGACCTCGACGCCACCGCCGGGCAAATGCCAGCCCGCCACATAGCTGTGCCTGACCAGAAAAATCCTGTTATCGGCGTCGAGCACCACGCCGCGCACGCCGAGCGTCATGCCGCGGGCGAACCGAAAATACAGATGAAACAGCCGGCGACGCGCGGACTCCTCAAAGCGCCGCAAACGGTGAAAGTTCATGATATCGTAAGCCCCCGACACCGCGCGAAGCGAGCACTTGCTTTCGCATGATCGCTTGCATCACAGCGGCGCTCTTGCCAAAACCTCAGAATATTCCCGGATACGAGGTAAAAGTGAAGCAGCTTCATGACAGGGAAAGCGGCACGCCATCGCGGCGGGCAACGCACCGGATCGCCATTGCCGGTGCGACGGTGTTTGTCCCCGGCGTTCCGACCGGCGGCGCCAGATGACCGTACTCACGCTCGCACACCTGTCCGATCCGCATCTTGGACCGCTGCCTCCGCTGCGACTGCATCAGCTCGCAGGCAAGCGCGCGATCGGCTATCTGAACTGGAAGCGCGGCCGGCACGCCATCCATCGGCGCGATGTGCTGGACGCCCTGGTCGCCGATATCAAGGCGCAATCGCCCGACCATATCGCTGTCACCGGCGATCTCATCAATCTCGCCCTCCCGGACGAGTTCACGCAGGCGCGCGCATGGCTAAGCGAGGTCGGCGCTCCCTACGACGTCACCCTCGTGCCCGGCAACCACGATGCCTATGTTCGCCCGACACAGAAACAGATCTCCGAATGGGAAGACTATATGCGCGGCGATAGCGTCCGCGAAGGGACGCCGCTTTCATTTCCATTCCTGCGACGCAGAGGGCCGCTGACGCTGATCGGAGCGTCGTCGTCGGTACCGACGCGTCCATTCATGGCCACGGGCCGGCTCGGCCCCAAACAGCTCGATGCGCTGGATCGCGGGCTGTCACAGCTTGAGAGCGACCCGAACTTTCGGGTGCTGCTGATCCATCATCCGCTGTCTTCGAAAGACTCGCACAAACGGCTGACGGATGCCGACGCGCTGCTGGATCTTCTGAAGCGTCGCGGCGTGAACCTGATCCTGCATGGCCATGATCATATCCATTCGACCATGTGGTTCGACGGACCGCAGGGCCGCATTCCCGCCATCGGCGTGCCGTCGGCCTCCGCGATGCCGCATCGGCATTATCCGCCCGCCGCCTACAACCTGTTCACAATCACGCCGGACGGGAACGGCTGGCGCTGCGAGCAACGGGTGCGCGGCTTCGCCGACCAGGCAGCGATCAAGCGCAAGGAAATCAGCGAATTGCAGCGGACACAGCTCATCTAGAGTCTTTCACGGTTCATGGAAACGGTGAAAGACTCCAGCTTTATGTTTTGACGCGTTTTCTTGACGCGAACCGGATTCCATCCTTAGGGCTCAGGCCCGAGGACATGCTTCGCTCGAAAACGCTATAGCCACCGCGCGATCACCATTTGTGGAAGATGAAGAACGCGCCGAGGGCAACGAACGCGAAGCCCAGACCGTGATTCCAGCCCAACGGCTGTTTCAGATACAGCACCGAGAATCCGGCAAAAACGACAAGTGTGATCACTTCCTGAATGGTTTTGAGCTCGGCAGCCGAATAGACCGCGCTGCCCCAGCGATTGGCCGGCACCGCGAGCCACTATTCGAAGAACGCTATTCCCCAACTGGCCAGGACAATCAGAGGAAGCGGGCTCTCCTTGAATTTCAGATGCCCGTACCAGGCGAAAGTCATGAAAACATTCGAGCAGAACAGCATCAGGATCGGCAGGAGCCACGGCGGAATCGCGATGGGCATGATTTTCGGCTTTCGGGAATGATCGGAGGGAAGGCGCCGACCGCTCGCAACCTGTGTCCGCGGAATGCAAGGAAAATCGGTTGCCAGCTTACCAGGGTTTCCGTTCATCGGAGTTTCAGGGAACGAGAGTGACCCCCTCAACCTGTCTCGGGGGCTGACGGACAATACGCAACTTCAGCGAAGCAAGAGTTCATCGCGCCGCAACCGCACCCCGCTCGGAAGGCCGCGCGTCTCGATCACTGAAAGATGCGACGCGGCCTTGCGCTTCCGGGGCAGGTATTTTTTGGTTCGGGATGCCGGCGCGAAGGACGAGAGCCAACCCATTGCCGATATGTACTTCAGATAGGACAGGCTCGTATTGCCCTGATCGACGGAGAGCGCCCGGGCGGTTTCCTCGACAAGGCATTGCCAGCTGTCCAGCGCCAGCAAAGGTTGCCGGCAATAGATCGCACGCATCAGTTGCGGATCATCCCATATGGAAATGGCGAAGATTTCCTCGGCGCGGCTGGGATGGAGAACGCGCAGAAAGGCCGGCTTTGAGGCAAGCGTAACGCCTGCGACGCCGGTGAAGGTCGCGTCGATCTGGTAGCGGCCGGGTGCGTCGAAGATCGGCCCTTCGGCATCGAACGAGGCGAGAATGCCGTCGAAACTGACCGACTGCCTGTGTCGCAGCGTGATACCCGGTGTACGCTGGCACAGCATCGCAGGCGGTCTTATCCGCCGGACCTTTCCATGCGGCGAGCGAATTTGAATGGAGAGAAACCCGTCGCTCGGGTCGAGCGCCTTGGCCACATCGAGCGGCCTGCGGCCATTGTTGGTGACGGATGCTTTCAGGAAGATCGGCTCACCGAACGCATAGACCGGCTTGAGCGGTGCGATTGCCAGCACGGCCTTCGCCGGCTGCGGGGCAGCCTCATGATGACAGGCCGCGCGAAACGCCGAAAACCCTCCACCCGAAAGCAGGCCGCTGTCGCGTTGCGCATAGTCATACTGGCCCGGCGCGATGTCACAGAACGGGGCGTGGCGCAGGAAAGCCAGTTCGGTGGAATCAAACGCTCCCTGAAACTGCGACCAGAACCCGGCGACGCCATTCGCCGTCCGGTCGGGATAGTTCATCCAGGTCAACGCCTCCGGCCGGCCATCCTCGAAGGCATGAGGAAGATTCAGGGCGTGACCGATCTCATGAACCAGCGTGAAAGAGACTTCGCGCCGCCAATCGGGGCCGTTCGCGGGCTCGCAGCCTTTGATCGTGTTGCTGTTGAGGAAAACGGCGAGGCCCTGTCGCGAGGGTCTCATGCCCGGCTCGACATCATACATGATGCCTGTCACATCATCGCCGTTGCGACCGTCGAAACGATTTGCAAACAGCACATGCAGCCGCCACTGCCGGTTATCTTGCTGCGGCGGCGGACTCCAGTCCTGCATCAGGGCATGCAGCTCCGCCATCGTGTGACGTTTCCGCCCCGATGCGTCGGGCCGGAAAGGAGACGGATGAACGGTCGAGGAGATCGACGCCCGTTTCAGCACGGCGACGAGATCCTGACCATCCTGATCCCCGTCGAGGAGTGAAGTATCGGGCTCGGGAAGTCCCGACAGCCCGTCGATATCGATCCGCAAGCTGCGCAGCTCAGGTCCGGCCCATTCAAGCTCGACGGTGATTTCGCCCTCGCCCGGGTCCAGCGTCAGCGATATCGACGTGCTTCCATCAGCAGCTTGCCGGTTCGGCGACACCGTGATCGGGCTTCCGTTATGATGAAGTGTTTGAGCTGAGAAGAATGAAACCATTCCGCTCAGGCCGCCATCGGTGCTTTCGGACAATGCACCGGCACGGCCAATGAACGAGAGAACATGCCGGAGGCCGGCGAACACATCGCCACTGAGGTTTTCCAGCCTGCCGTCATGGCTTCGCCCGATGCGGGCTTCGACCGTCAGGCCGCCGGGCTGGAAGGCTCCCGCATAGCGCCCCTCAACAATCCCTGACATAGGACAAAACCTTCCCACATATCGCTCCTGTCGACTGACGGACGCGATCGTCAAGCATCTAAATGTTATCTCTAAAAGAATGTATCGAACCTAAAATCCTTCAGGCTGACTGATTACAGGCGAGGCGGCGTCTTGTCACATTCACGCGCTTAAATTATCGTCCGGATTGTTGGATCGGACGGCCACGCCTGCCTCATCAGAGAGGGTTGCATGTTTGCCTGGAATCAGATTGCCGAGGCGGTTACCGGTTCGACATCCAGCCATGAACGAAGACGAAGAAAATTTGCATTACCCCTTCTCGCCTGCACCGCGCTGCTGACGCCGGGAGCAGGTCACGCCCTCAGCGCGGACACGCCTCGCATCGTCCACGCCGACGTCGTCGCGCTCGATCATCTGCTCGTTTACAATCGCTTTGGCTCTTTCAATCCCTTCGGAATGATCTATGCGTTGCGCCGCGACGTAACCTCGGCCAGCGACGCGGAGCGTCCGACGGCGGACCGCTGCGCCGAACAGACCGGCGCCGAGGCAGGAAACGGCAAGCTCGAACCGGGCGAGGTTCGCCTGCGGGACTGCAAGCGGCCGCGGCCTTTGGTGCTGCGCGCCAATGCCGGCGATATTCTCGAGATCACCTTCACCAACCTGCTTAGGAAAGATCAGCCCGGCGTCAGCGGAAGCTTTTCTGAAGAAAAAAACACCGGTACCGGCTTTTGCGAGGAGCGGCGGTCGGAAGACGGCTCAGCCCTCGCGCCGGTTCGGCGGGACGTCAGGACGGCGTTCGGCGAGGAGCAGTGCCGCAAGGATCCCGCACACGAAAAGCAGGAGGCGCATGAGGCTGCCCAACCCGGTACGGACTGGCCTCTGACGCGCGGACTTTCGTTCGTCATTCCCGGCGTCGAGCCGATCCCGGTCCGCGATGGAAAAACATCGAAGATTCACGGCGCCTGCACCGGACTGGACGCGATCCAGCCGGGCCAGACCGTCACTTGCCGCTGGCAGTTGCTGCGCGAGGGCACGCATCTGTTCTCCAGCCTTGCCGCGCCGGCGGGAGGCGAAGGCGATGCCGGTTCGCTCGGGCATGGCCTGTTCGGCGCGTTGATCGTCGAGCCGGCTGGGAGCCGCGCCTTCCGCAGTCAGGTGAGCCGCACCGCATTTGAACGGGCATGGCCGAGCCGGCAGGACGCCGTCCGCCATGCCCGAAGCGAGGCGGTCGATTTCAATTTAACGGTGCCGGACTCCGAAGCGCCCGGCCGTGTCGCCGCGCCGCTCAACAATGCGGCGTTTTCCTGCGCGAACGGCAATGCTGCCCCGGTTCTTGCGATCCGGCGGCCGTGCGACGCCCGAAACGGATCGGTCGTCGAAGAGATCATACATGGCGACCTCAATGCCATCGTCGTGCCGCCGGCAACCGAACTGGCGGCGATCGAGCCGACGACGTCGGAGAGCGATCGACGCAAATGGCGTCAGGCGCATGAAGCGCAGACTCCGTTCCGCGAGTTCACTGTTATTTTCCACGACGAGCTGAAGACCTTCTACGCCGACGAATTGAAGCAGCTCGGCGCCTTCGGGCAGCTTTCCGGCGTACGCGACGGATTCGGCATCAACTACGGCGCCAGCGGCCTCGGCTCGACCCTGCTGTCCAATCGGCTCGGCATCGGCCCGGCCGCCAACTGTCCCGAATGCATGTATGAGGAGTTTTTCCTGGAGAGTTGGGCCAACGGGGATCCCGCCCTGCTCGAAGTTTTCCCGGACGACCCCTCCAATGTCCATCACTCCTATCTGAACGATAAAGTTGTTTTCCGGAATTTTCATGCCGGCAAGGAAACCCACGTCTTCCACCTGCACAGTCATCAATGGTTCGCCGGTAACGACGCCGGTCGTGGCGCCTATCTCGACAGCCAGACCATCGGTCCGCAACAGGGCTTCAGCTACCGCATCTATCATGGCGGCCTGGAACGGTTCGCTAGCGATCGTCCGGGTGCCGCGGCTCCTAAGGGATGGTGGGATTCGCTCGGCTCCGGCAACCGTAACCGCACGCCGGGCGACGCCATCTTCCATTGCCATCTCTATCCGCATTTCGCGCAAGGCATGTGGTCGCTTTGGCGGGTTCACGATGTCCTGGAAGATGGAACGCGGGTTCTTCCCGACGGACAGCGGGAGGCGCGACTGTCGGTGCTTCCTGATCCAGAGACGGGCAAGGTGCGGCCGGGCAGCGTCGGCCGCGCCGGCGAGTGGCTCGATCCGGCCACGGTAGCCGGCGGCAAGCCGTCGAGCCTCGGCACGCCGATTCCGGGCCTGCTTCCGCTGCCCGGTCAGGGTCTGCCGCCGCTGCCCACCTATTCCGACGCGGCCGCTGCAGCGCTCGATGCAACTCAACCACTCAACACTGACACGATGCCCGGCTACCCCTTCTATGTGGCGGGAAAACCCGGTCATCGCTCGCCGCAACCGCCGCTCGACATGGCGCGCGCGGAGAAGCACGAACCAGCCGGCATCGGCGATGCCCAGATCGCGGCACTCGACGGACGTTCTCATCTCGACGGCGGCCTGCCGCGTCACGTCGTCACCGGCGGCGCCGCGATTCCGACCGTGCTGAAGGATCTCGCTCCCGCGCAGCGCGCCGAGGTCATCGCCAAGAAGGGTGTGCTGGCGCGGATGTTGGCGCTCGGCGACATGACGTCGGAATATGAGCATCTCGATCTGGAACTGTTGCCGCAGCAGGGAACGGTTCTGGAGCGGAACGCCATGGCGTTCCATGGCACCGGCAGCGGCATTCGCGTGTTCGACGCGACCGGCCGCGAGCCCGCGCAACGCACGGTGACCCTGACGGGCGATCCGGCGGTCCCGGCTCCACCACCGATCGATACCCGCCTTGATCCCGACAGCGGAGGTTACCCGGTCAAAGCCATCGCGCTCGACAGCGTCCGGGCCGGTCCGTCCGGCGGAGCCGCGAGCCTCGTCGACGACGCCCGCTTCGCGGTGAACGGATCGCCGGGCGCGCCGGGCGCGCCGTTCGCGGATCCCTGCTCCGCGCCGCTCCTGTTCTCCCGCGAAGGCGGACCACAGCTGCGCAGATTCGATGCCTTCCGTAGCGCCTGGCGGCAGGCAAGCGAACCTTTCCGTTTCCAGGCCGACGCCTTCGGCGCGCCGAGCATCATGACTCCTGATCCGGCGCTGATCGGCTTCCGGCGATTCGACGTGTCGGCGGTCGAGCTCAAACTGATCGTCAACCGCGCCGGCTGGCACGATCCGCAAGCGCGGATCAATGTGCTGTCGGCGGTCGCCGATGACTACAAGGGCAGATGGCGGTCCGATGCGGAGCCATTCTTCTTCCGTGCCTTCTCCGGCGAGTGCATCGAGTTTCACCATACCAACGAGACGCCGAAGAAGCTCAAGCTCGACGATTTTCAGACGGCGGTGCCGACCGACACCATCGGCCAGCACATTCATCTGGTGAAGTTCGACGTGACTTCCTCGGACGGCAGCGGCAACGGCTTCAACTACGAGGACGGCACGCTCGCGCCGGACGAGGTGCTGGAGCGAATCTGCAAATCGCGCGCCGCGGCGGGCGGCTCGGTGATGCCGCGTCCGCATGAGTCGGTCAGCGAGACGGTCGCCGCCCGCACCGAGCAGGAATGCGCCCCAGACTTCATCGACAAGGTCGCGACCCTTCCGCGGCTTGAAGGAAACAACATCAAGTATTTCCAGACCACCATCCAACGCTGGTTCGCCGACCCGATCCTGTCGGACAACGGCGAGAACGGGGTGGCCGGCGTCACCGACCGCACGATGCGGACGGTATTCACACACGATCATTTCGCGCCATCCAACATTCAGCAGCACGGATTCTACTCGGCGCTGCTGATCGAGCCCGCGACGCATGCGATATGCCCCCTGGCCGAAGCCAATTCCACCACCCACGAGGGCAAAAGCTGCCAGACCGGCCCGGCGGCGACGGCGCTTCCCGAATTCCCTTACAAGCTCTCGCAGGCAGCGCCACGCGATCTCGTCGGCGTCCGCGCCAACGTGTTCCTGCCGCGCCCCGACGCGACGCCGGACGGCGTATCCGGCGATCCCGTCCACATCGACTCGCGAGAATACGCGATCGCGATCGCGGATTTCGCGCTGCTTTACGACGGCAGGAAAACGACTGGAACCCCGGCGACGGCAGGCGAATCCAACGGCATCGATCGGCTGATCTTCGAGGCAACGACCGGCAACCCGCCGCCGAGCGCCGACGACGAGGCGGAAGAAACAGCGCCGGCCAGTTTCCTGCGTGAGCGTGGACTGACACCGACAACCGGCGACGTGGAGAAACTGAAAACACGCCAGAAAGACATGCGGACAGCCTACGGAAAGCCCGTCGCGCCACCGCCGCGCCCCGAGACAATCTCGCAAAGGCATCACGATCCCTACCTCGTCAATTATCGCAACGAGCCTGTTCCATTGCGCGTCGGCGCCACCTCGAACGGCACACCGCCATCGTTCCTCGGCAATCCGTGCCGGCTCCCGGGACCACAGGAGCAGTCCTTCGCAGCAAGCGAGTCCGGCGAGAGTATCGTCCGCCAACGCCCACTGAGCGACAAGGGCGACCTCTCACAGTTCTTCCAGTCACGCATTCACGGCGATCCCTGTACGCCCGTCCTTGAGGGTCTCGCCGGCGACCGCATCGTGGCTCGCCTGATTCAGGGCGCTCAGGAAGTCCAGCATACGTTCGTCGTCGAAGGCCGCCCGGCGCGGCGCAACGTCGATCAGCCGTTCCCGAGCGAGCGTCCCCTTGGCGCCGACGCGAACGGAAGCCTCATATCGCGGGCGGCGCGCTGCGCTTCGAGCGACATCGCTCGCGCGGGCCGGCCTCGCGATTTTCCCGGATGGGCGACGATCGGCCTCGGCGATCCGGCGTGGACCAGCCTCGACCGGCTGGTGGCGGGTTGCGACAATCCGCTCGGCTTCGTAGCCGCACAGGAAATCGGTATTTCCGAGCATTTCGAGGTCGGCTCGCTGTTCGCATCCGGAACCGCCGTCTTCGCCCCGTTGCGAACGCGGGAGCCCGCCGGCGCTACGGCGCCTCTCAGCGCGCGGACGCCGGGCCGTCCCGCGCTCGACCATCTCTATCATTTCGGATCAACCGACGCGCTCTGGAACGGGGCCTGGGGCCTGGTGCGGAGCTATGACAGCAGCGCCGCGCCGGATCTGAGCGCCTGCCTCGGCAAGGCGCCGTCGTCAGATGCGTTCGCCGCCTGCGTGGCGGGCCAGGGACAGCCACCGATCGGCAACCGCATCGAAAGCTTTGCGGCATTGCGCCAGCGCGTCGGCGGGGCTTCTTCCGCCGCAGCGGAGCCGGGCCAGCAGAACGCGGTCGAGGCGCTTTCGCCGACGGCATCGCGCCTGACAAGCTGGTGTCCTGCCGGAGCGCCGAGGGTGGAAGCGATCGCCGTCGCGGTGCGCGCCGGAAAGGTGCTGGACAAGTCCGCCGTCGGCTTCCCTGGGACTATCGTCGATAAAGCGGGCATGTTCGATCGCGACGGCCTGCTGCTTGTGCCGCTTGAGGCACGCGACCTCGGTCTCTCCAAACCGCTCATCGACTATGGAAACGACAGCGCCCTGCCGAAATCCATCGCGCAAATCCAGTCCATCGCCGCCGCCAGGCTGAAGAAGGCCGGGGACGCCATCGGATCTCCCTTCGTCCTGCGCGTCAGGGCGGGAGATTGCCTTGATCTGATGGTGATCAATGCCTTGCCGGGACAAGGTGAGCCTTGGGACACGCATGGCGACGCGCCGATGCCGAAGATCGTGCCGCTCAACATCGATGGCGATGAACGCCAGTATGGCGGCTCAAAGAGCTTTGCCGAGTGGACCGGGCAGCCATCGCAGTTTCGCCCTCAGGTCACCCCGTCCCGCAACATTGCCCTGGCGTTGCCGTTGCCGAGTCCGATGCTGAAACCGGACGGAACGCTGCCGGTTGGCGTAAACAATATCGCGGCGATCGCGCCGGACGGAGCCGGATCGCCGGTTTTCCGCGTCACCCGTCACTATGCCGGCTTCCTCTGGTCAAAAGACGCCACTATCAGGGATCTGGCGCGAGAGGGTGCGTTCTGGAACGCGATCAAGGACCGGATCGGAGCGCATATTCCGTCCCGTCTCACGTTCCAGTTGCTCACCGAGACGCCTTGCGGCGCCGATCAGCAGGTCGTGATCTACGGCGTCAATCTGTGCATCGACGCGCGCAATGAGAACGACGATTCGGTGCCGGTCCCGCAAGACAAGCAGGATCAGGTTCGCCGGATCGCGCAGGACGGCGCCGACCTCTACTTCGCGCGCGAAGACATCCGGAAAGCGGCGATGCGGGCGATCCCCTATGCCTTCGGGGCGCTGCCGATCCGGTCCGTCGGCGACGTGATCTCACATGGAGCGAAAGGACTCACCGGCACGCTCATCGTCGAACCCACGGCGATCGGCGACAACGGCGTCCCGACCGGCGAGTCGCCGGCGCGCGACTTCACCTACCGTCACGCCGCAACCGTCGCCGTCGAGACGCCCGCGCTCACGCTGCAAGGCCAGCAGGCTTCGATTCCCGCCGGGTCATTCCGTGAGCATGTCCTGTTGTGGCAGGATGGCCTCAATCACTGGCGGCGCGCATCCAGCGGCTATCTCGGCCTGAGCGGCCGCCCCGTGCCCGACTGCCGCGTCTGTGACGATTCCTATGACCTTGGAGAAAAAGGCGTCAGCTACCGCTCGGCTCCTTTCAATTTTCGAGTCGCCGGTCGCAACGGCGTCCGCGCCGATTTTGGGCTGCGTACCTATCCCCGGGACGAAGACGACCTCAACGCCGTGCGTTTCCCCGCGAACTTCTTCGCCGCTCCCGTTTCAACGCCCCGGCTGGATGCGAGACCCGCCGACGAAATCGCGATCCGCGTCGTTCATCCCGACGGGCGTGCGCGGCAGCGGGCGTTCCTGTCGATGATCGCCGGCTATGACGATCTGTTCCCCGGCTTCGGCTCAGGACATTCGACACTGCTTGCGCCGGGCAAGGCGATGACGGCATGGAGCTGCGCGCCGCGCACCGCCGGTGACTACCTGTGGCGCGACGGCCCGCAGTCGATCTTCGCGGCCGGCGTGTGGGGGCATCTGCACGTCAGCAATAGCGGAGCCGGAGGAGCGACCCCGTGCAACTTGCCACGGTTCGACTGAGAAGCGGGTTTCCCTGCATTCTGGCGATGGTTACCCTCGCCGCAACTCCGGAAGCGATGGCGCAAGGCGTCTTCGCGAGCGGCGCAAGCGGCGTTGCCGTCACGGCAAGCCTCATCGATCATGAAGGACGGAAGGTCGAGCGGATCGGCGCGAACGAGGACTTTCGCATCGTCCTGAGCTTTACGGATGCGCTGCAAAAGACGCCAGCCGCGAACCTCAAGCCTGCCGCGTGGGTGCGGCGCGTGGCGCCGGATCGCCCGAGTTGCGCCAACGCCGCCTGGATCGCGCGCGCTACGGGCGCGATCTCCGCGGACGACATTCCGCTGGAACGATCGTATCTCATCTCGATCGGCAGCGCCGACTTGTCCGGCAACCACGATACCTTGCGCGTCGTCGATCTCGATCATCGGCTGAAGAGCGCAGACCAGATCAGCGTCACCCCACTGGGTGGCCATGCCGATGACTTCATCGTTCATCCGATTCTGCCTCGTGCGTTCATCGCTCAACAGACCACGGGAAATATACTCGCCGTCGATCTTCCCTGGGGCCACGCCAGCCGCTTCGCGCAAGGTCTGACGCAGCCCACGATGATCGCGCCGCTCGGCAACCACATCGTCGTGGCTGATCATGACGGCGGAGGAAGGCTGATCAAATTCGACGCCAGCGGTGCTCAACTCGCTACCATTTCCATCGCATCGGGGATCTCTGCGCTCGTCCGTCCGAACAACGACACCGTTGCCGCCGCGGCAAAGGACGGGTCCGCGATCGTGATCGCAGCCGGTGACACGGCGCCGCGCCGTCTCGCGGCGGGAAGCCTCAATGGTCCGGTGGCGGCCGGCGGCGGTGTGATCGCCTCCACCGGACCGCGACAGGAGGTGTTGCTGCGCTGGCTGGATGATCTCGACCGAGCCGTCCCCGTGCCGGTCGGCATCGCCATCGACGGCCTGTTCGTTCGCGATGACGGCCGCTATCTCGTCGCCTGGTCGGCGCGAGAACCCAAGGCCGTCATCGTCGACGTGGCACGCGCCCGTATTGCCGGCGTCGTTCGAACAGACGATCTGGTCGATGAGGCCGCGGCGGCCGGCTCCGCCATTTTTCTCACGCATCGCACATCGCCGACGGTGATCGTCATCGATCTGGCGTCCACGCCCTCGCCGGAGGCGGCTTTCGCCGAGCGCCGTGTGCGGCTTCCCCTGGTCGCCGGCGCGAACCGCGAGCAAAGCCGGAGCCGCGTCGCGGTATCGCCCGCGACGGCCAGCATGTTGACGGTGCGGCCCGGATCCAACGTCGCATACGCGATCGCATCCGGCGGCGGCCTGAGTGACGCGCCGATGGCGGCCGTGGCGATCCGGGGCGACCAGCCGCGCATGATCGCGCGCTTCGACCAGCGTATGGTCGAAACATCAACCGGCCGTTTCGAGGCGAACCTTCGCCTGGCGAAAGGCGGCGCCTATGAAGTCGTCAGCACCACGGGAGCGGGCGGCACGACGACGTGCGCAGGGTTCTCCGTCGATGGTCCTGGAGCCGACGAGCCTCCGCCCGCCGCATTGCGCGTGGTGGGTAAGCCGCCATCGGCGAATGTTCCGGGCACATTGGCGCTCGCGCTCGACAACTGGCCACGCGCGCTACCGGGAGGGCTGGTCATCCGCATCGACGATCTGGCGTTCGGCTGGTCCGCTCGTGTGGCGGCGAAGCCGGGCCGCGACTCCGCCATGGCGCTTCCCTTCACCTTTCCACGCGAGGGCCGCTACGCGGTGTCGGTCGAAGCCGCAGGCGGACGCATCGCTCCCGCTGTCGTGGATGTGAAGCCATGAAGCGGCAACGTCTGCTCCGGGCGGTCGTCATAGCGACAGCGTGCCTCGCCGTCAGTGTTCTTGCCAACCTTCCTGCACCTGCGCCCACGCTGTGGCCAGCGCTTGCCAAGGACCTCACCGTCGAAACACAATCGCGCACCGTCCATCTCGTCGATCGGCCTCTCGTCACCGCGCAAGGCGCGGAGGTGAATTTCGTAAGCGGGCTTATCGCGAAGCAGCCGATCCTGCTGTCGTTCACATTCACCGGCTGCGTCCAACTATGCCCTCCAAGCGATGTCATCATGGATGTTATCGCGCAACGTCTGGGAAAAGATGGCCTTCAGCATTTGAAACTCGTCACGCTCACCCTTGATCCCCTCACCGATTCGCCCGAACACCTTCGCCGCGAGCGCGCCGACCAGATGCATCGCGACCGCATCTTCCTGTCGGGCGATCCGGCCAATGTCTGGTCGGTGCTCGAGGGGCTGAGAGTGCAGCCGGGGCCGAACCAGGATCATGACATTCAATTCCTGCTGATCGGAACGGGTGGACGCGATATCAGAACGGTCGCCGGTCTGCCGGAGCCTGAGGATCTCATTGCGGTTCTTTCGACCCTTCGATAGCCGCCTCGCGCTCGCGATCGTCCTGTCGTTGTGCGCCCCGGCCACATGGGCCGACGATGCCGGCCGGGCGCTCTATCACGGCTATCTCGCGGACGCACCAACCGCCCGGATCGCTGGCGTGGAACGGCCCGGCCTGAGTTGCGCCGGATGCCACGGATACAACGCCGCCGGCGGCGGAGAAGGCCGTTCGCGTGTGCCGCCGATCGACGGCGCGACGCTCGCCTCGCCGACGCCGGGACGTCCGGCTTACGATGCCGGAACCTTTCGGGCGGCCGTGTCGCAAGGCCACGCAAGCGATGGACGAACGTTGTCGTTGGCGATGCCGCGTTTCGATCTGTCCCCGTCTCAATCCGACTCGCTATGGGAATATCTTGCTCACATCGCTGAAGAGGATCGCGGTGGCGTCTCGGCGGATCAAATCCGGATCGTCGTCCCGGCCATGACCGGAAATCCCGCGGATGCCGCGCGCCTGCGCGACGAACTTGAGCGACAATGGGCTGCGCGTGGGATATCCACGATCCATGGCCGCCGCGTTCTGTTCACCGTGGCTCCCGTCGAGTCGCTTGCGTCGGGCGACCCTGCGCGTACGGCGGCGTTCTTTCTTGCGATCGGTCCCCAGCTCGATGACGGCGGGCACGTTCTCGACAAGCTGCAACGGTCCGGGCTTCCGATCCTTGGACCACGAGGCCATCTCCCAATCAAGCTCCCCCGAACTATCGTCTCCGTTCGCGCGAGCCGGGATCAGGTCATGGACGCCCTGCTCCGTCTGGCCAGCCCGACAACGACGGTGGTGATCGATGCTCCGTCTCGAGGCGAAAGCACGCGCCCGCCCGGCGCGATCACGCCCCAGGACGCGATGCCACCCCATTCAAAACGTATCGTGCTGGCAGTCGGCGCCGCGCAGGCACGCTCGTTCGTCAGGATGAACCAGCAAAACCTCAAAGGGCGGACGGTCATCGCTCCTCTCGATACGATGTCGGAGGATCCGGATCTCATCGAAGACCTGTTACGTCAGGGTACCGACGTGATCGCGGCAAAGCCTGCCGGAGACTGGTCCGATCCCGTCGCCTATGCCTCACCTCTGGTCGCTGTGCTGGAGGCAGCCCTGGTCACCGTCGGCCGTCCACTGACTCGCACGCGCTTCCTCGACGCCGTTGCGAGTGTCCACGTTCAATGCGCCGGTTGGCCTGACCTCGACTACAGACGGCTTCCGAAGAATGGAACAGAGCTTGTCGAGTTCACCCGGATAACCCGCTAGGCTTTCCGCTTCTGCTCGTCAGAAGCGAGGCTTAATGGTTTTGTCTGACGCGTTTCTTCACGCAAACAGGTCATCCACTTTGCCGGAAAACGCTCTAGGCTTGATTGTCGGTCCGGAAATAGGGTTCAACCGTGCCGCGGAGCTTGATCGTCAGCGGATTGCCATGGCGATCCCTGGCATTGCCGACGGCAACACGTATCCAGCCTTCGCTGACGCAATACTCCTCGACGTTACTCTTCTCGACACCCTTGAAACGGATGCCGATATCGCGCGACAGAAGTTCGGCATTATAATATGCGCTGCGCGGATCGGTGGACAAGCGGTCGGGCAAATGGTCCTTCGCGGTCTGGTCGTTCAAAGCAGGGCCTCGATTTCTTCCGTTAGTTTTTTGGGGTTGGTGGTCGGAGCGTGGCGGGCAGCCACCCTCCCCTGCCGGTCCACGAGAAACTTGGTGAAATTCCACTTGATCGACCCGCCAAGCAAACCCGGCTTCTCGCTCTTCAGGTGCCTGAACAACGGATGCGCATCCGCGCCATTGACATTAATCTTTTCGAACATCGGAAAAGTCACGTCATACTTGCTGGCGCAGAACTGCTGAATGTCGGCGGAGGAGCCCGGCTCCTGCTTGCCGAACTGATTGCACGGGAATCCCAGCACCGAAAATCCGCGCGGGCTCATCGTGCGGTGCAACTCTTCAAGATCCTTGTATTGCGGCGTGAACCCGCAGGCGCTCGCGGTGTTCACGATCAGAAGGACACGACCTTCGAACTGCTTCAACTCGCAGGGCTCGCCATCCAGCGTGTTCGCGGAAAAATCAAAGACGCTGCCCATTCAACAACCTTTCGATCAGTCAGCGACCGAGCGATCACTCGATGCCGGTCAATGCCGCGTGGAAGACCGGGCGACGGGATTGAGGATCGCCTCGGTGAACGGAAATTCGAGCACGATCTCACCGGTAGCGTCGGTAACTTCCAGCACCGCATTGAGAATCGCCCGCTGTTCGCCGTCAGACTTGAGGATCTCGCGAATCGTTTTCCGGGCGGCGCGCCAGGCATGATCGGGATCGCGCAACTCCTCGCCCTCCGGATCGAGTATCAGGTCGTTTCCGATGCGGGTATTGAAGAAATATCGGGGCATGAACGAACCCATAACGGCCTAGTTCGGACTTTCCAGCCAGCCGCTCTCACAAGTTCTTTATCGAACGACAGGCCCGCCCTGCAATAGGCTTTATTTGTCGCAAAATTGCGTCCGTCCTGCTTCAATCTGCCGGTCATTCCTTTAGCGGATCAATATTCCACTTCAAACGTTAGCAACGGGGCCTGCTCTTGATCAGGCCATCTTTTCCTCGTCATGTTGACACAGCGCGGCTTGCGACAGGTATGGAATTTCTCCAAACGGCGCGTCCTCGAACCGAGAATAACGTCATGAATCCAGTCAGAGAACTCCAGAACCACGGCCAGGCCATCTGGCTCGATTTCCTTGCACGCGGTTTCATCATCAACGGCGATTTGAAACAGCTTGTCGACACAGATGGATTGCGCGGGGTCACCTCCAATCCCTCGATTTTCGAGAAGGCGATCGGGAGTTCGGACGAATATGACAGTGCTAT
Source organism: Nitrobacter winogradskyi (assembly GCF_006539545.1). Taxonomy (GTDB): domain Bacteria; phylum Pseudomonadota; class Alphaproteobacteria; order Rhizobiales; family Xanthobacteraceae; genus Nitrobacter; species Nitrobacter winogradskyi_A. The sequence goes on along the minus strand of NZ_BJNF01000006.1, from coordinate 6,712 downwards.
CGTCAGCCTGATGAAGAAGGATGACCGGTCGGTCGCCGATATTTACGAGCAACTTGCGATAGAGGACATCCAGCACGCCGCCGACGTGTTGCGGCCGGCCTACGACCGGCTCGACGGCGCGGACGGTTTCGTCAGCCTTGAGGTCTCGCCTTACCTTGCGAACGATACCGAGGGGACAATCGCCGAGGCCAGGAGGCTGTGGAAGTCGGTCAATCGCAAAAACCTGATGATCAAGGTACCCGCGACGCCGAACGGCCTGCCCGCGATCCGGCAACTGATTTCGGAAGGAATCAGCATCAACATCACGCTGCTGTTCTCGCAAAAGGTCTACATCGAGGTGGCTGAAGCGTATCAGGCCGGACTTCGGGACTATATCCGAAATGGCGGCGATCCCGCGCATGTCGCAAGCGTCGCCAGCTTCTTCGTCAGCCGGATCGACAGCGCCGCCGACAAGCAACTCGACGAAAAGATCGCGCAGGCCAACGATCCCGCGGAGAAAGCGCGTCTTGCCGCGCTCAAGGGCAAGGTCGCGATCGCCAATGCCAGGCTCGCCTATCAGGAGTACAAGCAGTTGTTCGCAGGCGAAGACTGGCAAAAGCTCGAGGCCGAAGGCGCCAGACCGCAGCGGCTGCTATGGGCTTCGACCGGTACCAAGAACAAGGACTACCGTGACGTTCTCTACATTGAGGAGTTGATCGGTCCGGATACGGTCAATACCGTGCCGCCGGCGACCCTTGACGGTTTTCGCGATCACGGCGAGCTGCGGGACAGCCTGGAGGAAAACCTCGATGACGCGCGGCAAGTGCTCGCAGCGCTCGCGGACGCCGGAATTTCACTCGACGCGATCACCCGCGACCTCGTGACAGAGGGCGTGAGGCTGTTCGAGGACGCGGCCGACAAACTGCTCGGCGCCGTCGCCCGGAAGCGGGAAAAGATCCTTGGTTCTGCCGCGAACCAGCAGACCCTGTCGCTCGATTCATCGACCGCGAAATCCGTCGAAGCGAAGGCGGATGACTGGCGAGCCGCCGGCGCCGTCCGCAAGCTATGGCAAAAGGATAAGTCCGTGTGGACCAACACGGACGAGGACAAGTGGCTGGGCTGGCTGACGAGTCCCGCCGCCGAGTTTGATCGGGCGGCCGACTACGAGGACTATGCGCGGCGCGTGAAGAAGCAGAAGTTCACCGACGCCGTCGTGCTCGGGATGGGAGGATCAAGCCTCGGTCCGGAGGTGCTGGCGAAGACTTTTCCGAAGGCGGCGGGTTTCCCGAAGCTCCATGTGCTGGACTCGACCGATCCGGCCGAGATTCGTTCGCTTGAAACCGCGATCGACATCGCGAGGACCGTCTTCATCGTGTCCAGCAAATCCGGCGGGACGACAGAGCCTAACGCGCTGAAGGACTATTTTCACGCGCGGGTGGCCAAGGCGATCGGCGCTGACAAGGCTGGCCATCGCTTCATCGCGATCACCGATCCGGGCTCCTCGCTTGACGCGGAGGCGGCAAGGCTCGGCTATGCGCGCACCTTCCACGGCGATCCCGAGATCGGCGGCCGCTACTCGATCCTGTCTCCCTTCGGCCTGGTCCCGGCGGCGACGGCCGGAATCGATGTGACGGGATTGCTTGAGAGCGCACTCGTCATGGTGCGATCCTGTGGCGCAGAGATCCCGCCGCATGACAACCCCGGCGTCCAGCTCGGGCTGGCGATGGGTCTTGCCGGACGCGAAGGCCGCGACAAGATCACCATCCTGGCGTCTCCGAAGATCGCTGATTTCGGCGCATGGGCCGAGCAGCTGATCGCTGAATCGACCGGCAAGGAGGGCAAGGGCCTGATTCCGATCGACGGCGAACCGCTCGGCGATGCGAACCTCTACGGCGATGACCGCTTCTTCATCGATATCCGCACGGCGGACGAAGAGGATGCCGCCCATGATGAAAAGTTGCGCGCGCTCGAAAACGCCGGACATCCCGTGGTTCGCATCGTGATGAACTCGATCGACCAGATCGGTCAGGAGTTCTTCCGGTTCGAGATCGCGGCCGCGGTCGCCGGCGCGGTTCTCGGCATCAATCCGTTCGATCAGCCTGATGTCGAAGCGGCCAAGGTCAGGACTCGCGAGTTGACGTCGGCCTTCGAAAAGACAGGCAGGCTTCCGGATGAAGAGCCGGCGATATCCGCCGACGGCTTCGATCTCTACACCGACGCCGACAATGCGCGCGCGTTACGCGAGAAGGGCGCCGACGGCGAGCTGTCCTCGTGGCTCAAGGCGCATCTTTCGCGCGCCGAGGCCGGCGATTATGTCGCCTTCCTGGCCTATGTCGCGCGCAATGACGATCACATCGGCGAACTGCAGCGGATGCGCCTCGCCGTTCGCAATCGGAAGAAAGTCGCCACCTGCGCCGAGTTCGGCCCGCGCTTCCTGCATTCGACCGGGCAAGCCTACAAGGGCGGCCCGGACAGCGGCGTTTTCCTTCAGATCACTGCCGACGATCCACGCGATTTGAAGATCCCCGGCCGGAAAATGAGTTTCAGCATCATCAAGGCGGCGCAGGCGCGCGGCGATTTCGATGTGCTCACGCGGCGGGGACGACGAGCGCTTCGCGTTCACCTTAAGGGAAATCTGAAATCAGGCTTGTCGCGGCTCGACGATGCCATCAGCCGGGCTCTGATGTGACCGTAGCCATGACGAGTCGAGTTGTGACGCTGCTTCGATCATCACCAGGGGATCGAGGTTCCGCCAGTTGCGTCAAACCGGACCCTGCCCTCACCGTTCATTTATCTGACGATTCCCGTTCGCCAACCTCCATGAAACATACGAGGTGTTGCGCCACGCCTTGATCCTCACGCATCATGCTTCCCTACGCGTCATTGGACCATGGGACCGCGGGCGGAATGTCCAGACCACGAGCCTGCGCCCGAAGAAGGAATCGGACGAATGCAGATAGGCATGATTGGGCTGGGACGGATGGGGGCCAACATCGTTCGCCGTCTGATGAAGAAGGGAGGCCATCACGCCGTCGTCTACGACATCAGCGAGCAGGCCGTCGCCGCGATTGCCGCCGAGGGAGCAACAGCCGCGACCGATCTTGAAGACTTCGTACGCAAGCTCGAAAAGCCGCGCGCCGTCTGGATCATGCTGCCCGCCGGAGCGGTGACGGAAGCCACCATCGCGACGATCGCCGGACTGCTTGATGGCGACGATGTCATCATCGATGGCGGCAACACCTTCTGGCAGGACGATATCCGGCGCGCCGGAACGTTGCGCGAGAAGGGCATCCATTATGTCGATGTCGGCACCAGCGGCGGAGTGTGGGGCATCGAACGCGGCTATTGCATGATGATCGGCGGCGAGAGAGCGGTGGTTGATCGTCTCGATCCGATTTTCGCGGCGCTGGCGCCCGGCCACGGCGAAATTCCGAGAACGCCGAGCAGGGATGGCCGCGATCCGCGCGTCGAGCAAGGCTACCTCCATACGGGGCCTGTTGGTTCCGGCCATTTCGTCAAGATGGTGCATAACGGCATCGAATACGGCCTGATGCAGGCCTATGCCGAAGGTTTCGACATACTCAAGAACGCAAACATCCCTGCGCTGCCGGAGCATCATCGGTTCAACCTTGACCTCGCGGATATTGCCGAGGTCTGGCGCCGCGGCAGCGTCATTTCGTCGTGGCTACTCGATCTCACCGCTTCCGCGCTGGCCCGCAGCGACACACTCGAAGCTTACTCGGGATTTGTCGCGGACTCCGGCGAGGGCCGCTGGACCGTCAACGCCGCCATTGATGAAGCCGTTCCCGCCGAAGTTCTGACAGCGGCGTTGTTCGCGCGATTTCGCTCGCGTCAACAACATACGTTCGCGGAAAAAATCCTTTCGGCAATGCGGGAAGGATTCGGAGGACACAGGGAGCCCGGAGAAACCGATCCCCCCACAAAGGAAAGGACCGCGAATTGATGACGGTCGCAAGCAACATACCGCGCAAACCGGAGCCATGCTGCTTCGTCATCTTCGGCGCCACCGGCGATCTCACCCATCGCCTGATCATTCCGGCGCTTTACAATCTTGCCGAATCCGGCTTGCTGCCGGAGCCGTTTTGCATTGTCGGCGTCGTCCGCAAGCAGATGTCGGACCAGGATCTCCGGCAAAGCCTGATGGAGGGTCTGAAGAGGCACGCCACGCGGCCTGTCAAAACCGACATCGCCGAAAAGGTGCTCAACTGCCTGACGTGCATCGAAGCCGACCCGTCCGATCCGTCCTCGTTCGATGCGCTGAACGGGGTGTGTGAAGGGCTTGCGACGAAGACGGGGACGTGCGGCAACCGCCTGTTCTATCTTGCCGTCCCGCCGACGGCTTTTGCCCCGATCGCGGAGCAACTCGCCCGCGTCGGGCTGCTGCGAGAGACGAACGGCATATGGCGCCGCCTGGTGGTCGAAAAGCCGTTCGGGACCGATCTCGCATCCGCCAGATCCCTCAACGCCAGGCTACTCAAGTTCGCCAACGAACATCAGATCTATCGGATCGACCACTATCTCGGCAAGGAGACCGTCCAGAACATCCTCGTTCTTCGTTTCGCCAACGGCATGTTCGAGCCGATCTGGAATCGCAACCACATCGATCACATCCAGATCACCGTCGAGGAAAAGCTGTCGGTCGGGCATCGCGGCAGTTTCTACGACGCCACCGGAGCCCTGAGAGACATGGTGCCGAACCATCTGTTCCAGCTGCTGTCGCTGGTGACGATGGAGCCGCCGACGCGATTCGAAGCCCACTCGGTGCGTTCACAGAAAGCGGAAGTGCTGGCCGCCATCCAGACGCAGACTCCGGCGGAGGCGCTGAGAAATTCGGTACGCGGACAATATCACGCCGGGCAGGTCGGCGGCGAGGCGGTCGTCGATTATCGCAGCGCCCCCAACGTCAAGCCCGACAGCACCACCGAGACCTATGCGGCGCTGAAGCTGACCATCGACAACTGGCGATGGGCCGGCGTTCCGTTCTACCTGCGGACCGGCAAGGCGCTCGGCCTCAAGCGCACCGAGGTGGCCATCAAGTTCAAGCAGGCGCCGTTCGCGATGTTTCGCTGCACGCCGGTGGACCAGTTGTCGCACAACTATCTGGTCATCGGCATCGAGCCGGCCGAGGGCATCACCATGCAGTTCAACACCAAGGTGCCCGGTCCCTCGATCTCGATCGACGGCGTCGAGATGAAGTTCCGCTACAAGGATTACTTCCACGCCGCGCCGAGCACCGGCTACGAAACCCTGATCTACGATTGCATGACCGGAGACAACATCCTGTTTCAGCGCGCGGATGGCGTGGAGGCCGGCTGGCAGGCGGTGCAGCCTTTCCTGGATGCCTGGAAGAAGGCCGGCGCCGACGGGCTGGTCGGCTACGAGGCGGGCAGCGAAGGCCCAAGTGAGGCCGACGACCTGCTGGCGCGGGACGGCAACCAATGGCGCGAGCTGACATGACCTCCGCTGCATCCGACCGCGGCTTTCACGTGCTGCCGGACGCCGAGACGATCGCAACCGAAGCCGCTGAACGTATCATCCTTCGGATTGCGGAAAATGCGACGCGGCCTGCGATATGCCTGACCGGCGGCTCCGGCCCGAAAGCGCTTTATGCGCTGCTGGGCAGCCCGGACTATCGTTCGCGCATCGCCTGGGATCGCGTTCACTGGTTCATCGGAGACGAGCGTTTCGTGAGCGCAAGCGACGAACGCAACAATATGACGATGGCCAGAGAGATTTTTCTGAACCGTTGCGCACCACCGGGCAATATCCATCCGATGCCAACGGACGCATCCGATCCGGATGCGGCGGCACGGCTTTACGAGCACGAACTGCAAGCGTTTTACGGAGCGGATCGACTTGATCCAGCCAAACCGCTTTTCGATCTTGTTCTGATGGGGCTTGGACCGGACGGGCATACCGCCTCGTTGTTTCCCGGAGATCGAGCGCTCGACGAAACCGATCGATGGGTTGTCGGCGTAGACCGCGCGCCCGTCGAGCCTCTCGTGCCCCGTGTCACCCTGACGCTTCCGGCGCTGGCTTCCTCACGCGAGATGCTGTTTCTCGTCAGCGGTGAAACCAAGCACGGCGTCCTCTCGAAGATCAGGGCCGGCGCCGATCTGCCCGGCGCGCGCGCGCGTTCCAACGGCGTCACCACCTGGTTGACCGATACCGCGGCCGCAGGATCGACGGCATGAATGCCGGCGGAAGCGCCGCCTTTTGCGCGCTGATCGTCATGGGTGTGTCGGGATCTGGTAAAAGCATCATCGCGGGCGCGCTGGGCCGGCGGCTGGGATGGATCGTCGAGGATGGCGACCGTTTCCATGCCAAGAGCAGCATCGATAAAATGCGCGCCGGCATTGCGTTGACCGATGACGACAGGCGGCCGTGGCTGCGCGCCGTCGCCGCGGAGATCGGCCGCAGGCGCGCAGACGGCACGAGCGTGATCATGGCCTGCTCCGCGCTCAAGCGCGCCTATCGTAATATTCTCGTACAGGGCCACAGCGACACTCGCATCGTCTACCTGCGTGGCGACAAGGACCTGATCGGGAGCCGTCTCAAGGCGAGAGGCGAACATTTCATGCCGCAGGGACTGCTCGCGAGCCAGTTCGCAATACTGGAGGAGCCGACCGAGGATGAGCGGCCTATTGTTGTCGACATCGACGCGACCATAAAAGATATCACCGATCGCATCGTCAGCGCGCTCGATTAGAGC
>NZ_BJNF01000005.1 GCF_006539545.1 Nitrobacter winogradskyi | reverse complement strand
GGCCGCTCTAAGCCTTCGCCCGCTGCATCGCCGGTTTGCGGGCCGCGTTGAGATTGTGGATGGTGTTGACCAGCGCAATGTGGGTCAGCGCCTGCGGGAAATTTCCGGTCAGGCGGCGAGCGACCGTATCGTATTCTTCCGATAGCAAGCCAAGATCGTTCGCCACCCCCGCAACCCGCTTCAGCAGCATCTCGGCGCGCTCGATATCGCCGCGCAGCACATAAGCGTCGGCGAGCCAGAGCGTACAGGCCAGAAAGGCTCCCTCGATCGGCGGCTGCTCGTCCGTCACCGCGCGCGGATCGTGCCTGAGCACGAAGCCGTCCGGCATCAGATGCTGCTCCACCGCCGCCAGCATTCCCGCAACACGGGGATCGGAAGCCGGCAGGAATCCGACCGACGGAATGAGAAGCGTGCTGGCATCGAGCAGCTTCGAGCCGTAGGATTCGACGAAAGTGTTTTGTTCGGGATCAAAACCCTTTTCGCAGACGTCGCGATGAATCATCTCGCGCAGTTCACGCCAGCGCTCGACCGGCCCGTGGAAACCGAAATGCTCCACGCTCTTGACACCGCGGTCGAACGCCACCCAGGCCAGCACCTTCGACGAGACGTAGTGCTTGCCAGGTCCCCTCAGCTCCCAGATGCCGGAATCCGTTTCATTCCAGATCCGGCCGAGATGCTCGAGCAATTCGCATTCCAGGTCCCAGGTCGGCTCGCGCAATTTGAGGTTCGCCTCTCTCGACTGGTGGAACGCGTCCATCAACTCGCCGAAGACATCAAGCTGCAACTGGGCATAGGCCGCGTTTCCGATCCTGACCGGCCGTGCGCCCTCATAGCCAGGCAGCCAGTCGGCTTCCCACTCCGTCAGGCGACGTTGCCCAAGGATGCCGTACATGATCTGCATGTCGGCGGGCGAGCCGGCGACCGATCGCAGCAGCCAGTCGTGCCAGTCCGAAGCTTCGTCGTGATAGCCGCTGTTCATCAGCGCGAGCAGCGTGAAGGTCGCGTCGCGCAGCCAGCAGAACCGGTAATCCCAGTTGCGCGCGCCGCCGAGCTTTTCGGGAAGCGAGGTCGTCGGCGCCGCGACGATGCCGCCGGAGGGCGCATAGATCATGGCTTTCAGGGCAACCAGGGAGCGCATCGCAAGATCACGATACGGACCGTCATAATCGAACTTTCCGCACCAGTCGCGCCAGAACGCCTCTGTATCTCGCAGCGCCGCCGCGGGATCGATCGGGGCTGGAACGGCCAGATGCGATGCGCTGTAGGCCATCACGAACGGGATCGTCTGCCCTGCGCTGACCTCGAAGTCGGCGACGGTGGTCATGGTCTCGCCGCGCGTCTCGACCGGCGTGCGCAGCACCAGCATGTCCGGCCCGCAAATGGCGAGCAGCGCCCGATCCTCGGTACGGCGGACCCATGGCACGTCTTTTCCAAAACCGAACCGGATCACCAGATCCATGTGCATCTTCACGCGACCGCGGTCCCCCCGGACGAGGCGGACGATATCGGTCGCCGTGTCGCGTGGCGGCATGAAGTCGATCAAAGTGACCGCACCGCCGGCGGTCTCAAAGCGGGTTTCGAGGATAAGGCCATCTCCGCGATAGCCATGACTCGAACGCTCGATCTTTTCCGAAGGAGAGATCCGCCAATGGCCGTTACGCTCATCGCCCAGGAGGGCGGAAAAACAGGCATCGGAATCGAAGCACGGCCAGCAAAGCCAGTCGATCGACCCTGTCCGGTCGACGAGCGCGACGGTCTCGCCATCGCCGATGATTCCGTAGTCTTCAATTCTGCTTGGCAATTTGGCAGATCCCGGCGGGTAAGCTGGAAACAGGACGCGAGCCGAAACAGGATGACGAAACAGTCAGTTTTATTCATCGGCGAGCGGTTGGCCATACCGCCTGGTGAGTTTTCCGGAAGAGCAACCTCGTGCGAGGGGAGAACGAAGTTCTATGGGCTGTAGCCGTTGACGCGGGAATAAGTCAGCCGGTTTTCCTGCAGCGGACGGTTGATCGAACCCGTGCTTCGTTTGCTCACCGCGCGCCTGTCCGATTCGAGATCTTCGAGGAAGACGGGCTCTGAGAAATAGAAACCCTGCGCATACTTGATCCGCGTCGCTGCCTGCAAATAAGCGAGTTCCTCGAACTTCTCGACGCCCTCCGCGATCACCGTCATTCCCAGTGCGTCACCGAGAGATTCAATGGCCTTCAGAATACCCTGACTGCGCGGGCGCTTGTGGATATCGACGATGAACGACCGGTCGATCTTGATTTCATCGGCGGTGATATCGGCGAGAGCCGAGAGCGATGAATATCCGATGCCGAAATCATCGATGGAGATCCCGACGCCCAGGCTTCGCAGAACGGGCAGAACTTCGGTCTGGAAACGGGTTTTCGCCACGAACGCATCTTCCGTCACCTCGACGATGAATCGCGCCGGGCAGCCGGTTTTCTCCAGCGCGCGTGCGAAGGATGTCATGAAGGCCGCGTTCCCGGCCTGCTTGGCGGCGACGTTGATGCTGATGCTGACGCCTGTGCCGAACCTGTCGTCGATGAGATCGATGGACCTCATGATCTCGGCCAGAACCAGATGCGTCAACTCGTCGATCAGGCCGAGCTCGATCGCGAGATCGACGAACGTTCCGGGCGCCTGGATGACGCCGTCATCATTGCGCAATCGAACCAGCGCCTCGATGCCTCTGACCTGCTGGGTTCTGATGTCGACCTTAGGCTGGAACGCGCAATAGAATCGCTTGTCGAGAATAGCGAGCCGCAGCGACTGCTCGATCTCCATCCGCGTCAGCGCCTCGCGCTGCATTCCGGAATCGAAGATGACGGCGCCACCCTTTTTCTCGTTCTTGATGTGATACATCGCGGTATCGGCGTTCTGGCGCAGAACCTCGTAGCTGTCGCCGTGATCCGGATAGATGCTCACCCCGATCGATGCGGAGGCAAACAGCTCCGATCCCTCGATAAAGAACGGCGCCTTGAGACGCTGCAGCAGATATTCGATGTAGTCAGCGAGTTCAGCGTCGTTTTGCACCGGATTGAGCAGGAGCAGAAACTCGTCGCCGCTGATCCGGGACAGCATATCGGTGGCGCGAAGGCCGAAGCTCAGGCGCCTGGCAACCTCGATCAGAAGTTCATCGCCGGATGCATGGCCGTAATAGTCGTTGATGTGCTTGAAATTGTCGATATCGAGAAAAGCAACCGCAAACCTGACGGGTTGTTCTCCCTCACGGATGAGGCTGTTGGCATGCTGCTCAATGACGCGCCGGGTCGGCAGACCCGTCAGGTCGTCAAAGTATGCACAACGAAAAAGCTCCTCCTCGACAGCCTTTTGACCGCTGATATCGACCGAGCTCGACAGCATGAGCTTCCTGTCCGAAATCTGGACAGGCTCATGCGTGGTCAGATAGGTCTTTGTCGTATGATCCGTTCGAATGAGTTCTTCGGATATTCTGATCCGGCCCGATTGCAGCACCCCGCGCGCGAGATTGATGCGATCGTTCAACTCTTTCGAGGGGAGCAGCGCACCTGATGCAGTTGCGACGATATCGCACGCGGGCACGTTGAACTGGGCCGCGGCGGCCGCATTCACGAACACGAAATTTCCCTGCTCGTCCTGAACCGTCACGGCTGTCGGAAGCAATCTGACGACTTCGTTCAGGAAATTCAGCTGCGAGGTACCGCCGGCTTCGACACCACAGTCATTCAGGCCGGCTCCGGGCTCATCAGGAGGTGTCGGTCCGCTTCTGCCAGCGCCAACAGAAAACTCACTTCGCTCGGGCGCGCCGGACATGGACTTCCCCAACCTTCATCGCGTCTGAAAGGGGAAACTTCCGGGCTTTCAGGCTCTTGCGGGCAGCAACGGCGATCGCGGTCCCATACAGCGCCACCTTCTGCCTTCCCAAGAGATAACCGGGCACGTTGTAGGTTTAGTTAAATCCGACGCGTAAACAGGGCCGCACTTTCCACATCAAACGCGAAGTCGCTCAAATCAGTCCGGATTATTGTTACCAGTACATGAACGGATCATGGACTCGCCGCGGCAATGACCAGACGAGCGGAATATCAGAGTACCACAGGCTGGAGATTACCGGGCCGTTGAACATATCCAGCCGCCTGGAGCGGATGCCTGATCCATGTTCTGCCCGATCTCGCGTCGTAGAGCGTTTTCAAGCGAAG
>NZ_BJNF01000004.1 GCF_006539545.1 Nitrobacter winogradskyi | reverse complement strand
GAAGAAAACGCGACAAACTAAATCATAGAGCCCGCTTCTGATTCTATCAGAAACGGGCTCTAAAAATTGTGACGTGGAACGCCAGGGACGCCCCACGTCACGGTCTGACGTCAGCGGACGAGGATTTTGTCACCACGCCCCATCGAGGGATCAGCCTTGTCGCTGATCATGAGAATCGCGATGCCGCCGGTTAGCGCGGCGCGCATGGAGTGATTCACCAGCGCATAGGCGCCTTCCTTCGGTGAGATGAGGTCGAAGGTCGCGGCATCGCCCGGCGCCAGGGTATAGTTCTGCATCCCGACCATCACGTTCTTCGGGTTGCCCGACGGATAGATCCTGTCCCAGATGCCCGCGATCGGATGAAATCCGGAAAACTCGTTGGGACCGGCATTGACCATATAGATGCGCACGCGCTCGCCCGGCTTGGCCTCGAGTGTCTGCGTGGCATGTTCATCATGCACGGGGTCATACTGGAATGGCACTGCGTTGAAGGCGTTACGCTTCCACTTGTTCGCCATCATCGCGTCGACGTCTTCGGGATTCTCGAAGATCTGATGCTCGATCAGGACGTACTCACGGTCCGCCTTGGGCATCGCATTGGGGTCTTTGGGATCGATGATGACCACGCCGAACATGCCCCGGGCGATGTGCTGGATCATCGGATCGGATCCGCAATGATAGAAGAACACGCCAGGGTGTTCCGGAACGTAGGAGAAGGTCTTGGTCTCGCCGGGCTTGATCGACGCAAAATCCGTCAGAACATCCGAGCGCGCGGAGTGCATGTCGATCGAATGCGATTTCTTGTTCGTGGCGTCGTTCTTCAAGGTGAACTCGATGGTATCTCCTTCCGTCGCCCGGATTATCGGACCGGGGACCTGACCGTTGAAGGTCCAGGCGGCGACGGTATTGCCCTGATTATCGAGCGGGACCGTCACTTCCTTGGCGACCAGTTCGATCTTGACAGTCTTGGCCTGGGCCGCGGTGATCGCGGCGCCGGCAAGCACCATGACGGCCGCCACGCTCCCCGCGATGACGCCATTCCTCAAACGTGCAGTGGTCATTGAAATCGCTCTCCCCTTCATGGCCTGGTATGATTCCTCGTTGAATTCACTTGCCGCATTTGCAGACCTGCCGCAGATATTTGACGAGGCCCTTGATCTGGTCTTCAGACAGGACGTGACCCCAGGTCGGCATCAGCACCGACTTGTTGACGGCAAGCCCGCCTTCCTTGATGGCCTTGAACAGTTCGTCATCCGGCGTGTCGCTCATGCTTTTCGCATCGGTGTGATCGCGCGGCTTCACGGAAAGGGCGGGCACGTTGACGCCGGTGCCGTTGCGCTGAAGGCCGTGACACTGCACGCAGTAGACCTCATAGACCTGCTCGATCGACTGATCGGCCTGGCTTGTCGATGGCGCGAGCAGCAGGGCCAGACCAGCGAGAACCGCCGACATTTGCGTTTTCATCACTTGTCTCCTTGGCTCAACTGAACCAGAAACGCGGTCAGCCGCTGGATATCCTGATCCTTCAGGTTCGACGTCGGCATCCAGATGTGCGGATCGAAACGCTGCGGATCGGCGGTATAGGCGGCGATGAAGTCCGCCTGCAGCCGCACGCCGGCATCGGTCAGCCGCGGTCCGGAAAGCCCCCCCTCGCCTTTATCGCCCTGATGGCAGGCAACGCAGCCGCGAAACTTGACGAAGGCCAGCGACCCCATCCGCGCGCCTTTCATATCACCCTTGAAAATGCCCGCCGGAACGAGATCGGCGGGAGCCTTCAAAGCCATCAGCGCCTCAGCGGCGGCCTCGGCATCGGCTTTCTTGAGTTTCGGATGAGCGGCGATCTTGGACGGATCGGGCACGTCGTTCTTGTCGCCCTTCTTCACCGTCTTGAAATACGGATAACCGGCGGGACGGATCGGCTTGGGGTCCTGCAGCCAGGCAACCAGCCATTCCTTCTTGAACTTGCTGCCCGCGTACCAGAGGTCGGGACCCTTGCGGGTCAGCAGCCTGTCCAGCGATGTGTCGGCCGGCTTGGCCAGCGCATGACAGCCGGAACAGCTCGGATCAAGTTTGTCGGCGGCGCTTGCGCTGCCCAGTAATGCCGCGGTCAGGCCCGCGACGGCGAGCAAAAGCCCTTTCATGTCCACTCTCCTTTCGATCGGGTTCAGGGCGCGGGATCGCCCTTGAAGGCAGGGCTCTCGTGCATGTCGAGCGGCTTCTTCATCGATTCCTCGTAATAGAAATCAGGCACGAACTCCTTGTTCTTCCATTTGTAGAAAGACTGCTCCTTCACCGGAATTTCCTCGTATTCGATGGTGGTCATCATGCCGCCCATCGGAGAACTGCCGTTCGTGGTGTGCTTGTCGATGTGATCGTGCACCATCCAGATGCCGGGATTATCGGCGCGCAGGATCAGGTCATAGCGCTCACCCGGCCCGAACAGGATCGTGTCGGCGAGGTAGGGATTGGCGAGGGGCCGGCCATCCTTTGCGTAAACCTCGAAGAGGTGGCCGTGGATATGGATGGAATGCATCTCGTCGCCGGCGCCGATCAGGCGGATGCGGACGACATCGCCCTCCTTGATCCGCAACGGCTGGGTGTCCGGATAGGCCTTGCCGTTGATGGTGAAGAAATCCGGCACGTCGCCAGGGACGCCGCCATAGCCCGGCTTCTTCGCCCAAGCCGACGCCCAGCTTGAGAACATCATGATGTAATCTTTGGTGACTTCCTTCTCGACCGGCGGCGGATCCTTCGGGTCGATGATGAAAGGACCCCACATGCCGCGCATCGCAACGTGCTCGTTGACGTTGACGTGACAGTGATACCACATGGTGCCGGACGGTTCGGCCTTGAAGCGGTAGGTGAAGGTCTCGCCCGGAGGAATCGCCGGCTGCGTGACATCCGGCACGCCATCGTGCTTCCAGGTGCCGCGCTGATACAGGCCGTGCCAGTGAATCGTATGCGGCAATGTCGTCTGGTTTTCGACCTCGATCTCAACATCATCGCCTTCCTTCACGTGGAAGAGCGGGCCGGGACTCTGGCCGTTGAACGAGAAGACGTGAAAGGTCTGCTTGTCGACGAGCTTGAGGATCGTATCCTCGATGATCATCGAGAACTGCCTCGTCTCGGCAAGCGCCGCTCCCGGACTCACGGCGCACAATGCGGCGCTTGCTGCGAAGATGACTTTTGCGAGACGTGCGCGCAGCGCACGGCATTGCACGATCATGGGCATAACATGCATTCTCGATTGATGTTTTTAGATAAACCGCTACCAGGCACAGGCGATCCTGAGCGTTCATCCGTCAGGCGCCTGCTCCCGCTGGAGTCGCCGATACTGAACAGTTGTCGTGATCATGACGCGTGAATTCAACCTCGAACCGACTTCATGCAAACCGTGCCATCTTCAGAGCCATAAAGCAATATTTAAAATTCATCTTTTACACACTTCGCGTCGCATTGAGGATGCGCCTGACGATCGGTCGCGCGCGCGTTGCGTGTCGAATCCTTTGCGCGACGGCGCCGGTTACATCGCAGCACGTTATATTGCGGCATGACTACATCCCCGAGGTGCAGAGAGCCTGCAGCGTCAGCTGGCTGATGCCGACCTCCTCCGCCGCCCTTGGCATCACCGTCCAAAGCCGATCATTCCAGGTCTGATCGTTTCCCACCGTCCGCATCAAGCCGACCCATTTCACCAGCGCCGGCTTCGCCTTGCCGTTTTGCAGCAGCCACTTCCCCATATAGAAACGCGCGATCAGGTCGTTCGGATCGCCTTTGAGCACGCGTTCGAATTCCGCCTTGGCCCGATCCGAGATCACGCCGCCATCCGCCAGCGCGAGCGCTTCCCCCAATGCGACATGAAGCAAGCTGTTTTCAGGATCACGCTCGATCGCGCGCTCGAGCAGCGGAATGCTCAAGCGAGGAAGGCTCAGTTGCAGTAATGCGCCACCCATGATTGCCCAGGGCTGGCTCGCGTGCTCCGCGGCCAGGAGCTTCGGCAGGTCGAACAGGCCCTCAAGCGGCACGGGCGGATTGGTCGCCGCGCTGTTCAAGGGAATGGTGACGTGATGCGTGGCGAGAGGCGATTGATACGTGAACCAGACCGCGACAGCCATGCCGACCGCGGCTCCGGCAAACGAGGAGCCAAGGTACAGCTTCAACCAGCCTCTGGACTTCTGCGTTTGATTGACGGGTGCTTTCCTCATGCCTCACGCCGCGGATGGATCAGATCGTCTCACTCTCGTGCGACGTGGCGTAAACATGTACTGAGGATATATGTTTGTACAGTCTGAAATCGACAAAAACACAGATTCAGGGGCCAGAGCGGCAAACGGTAGCAGGCCGATGCACGCGATGCGGCGCTATCTGCCGATATCCCGCGGCAATAACGGACGGCGCGCCGTTCAAGCAGCCGGCGGGATCCCGAAATCTTTCGGACTGAGAATGAGATCGGCGAGCGTATAGCGATCGAGCGTCGTGGTGAACGCATTCAGCGCTTCCCGCAACGGCGCCCGCAACCGGCAACTCGACGTGATCGGACAGCGGTTGTTCGAGGAAAAACATTCCACCAGCGCAAAATCCGGCTCGGTGGCGCACAAGACGTCGCCGAGCTTGATCCGGTTTGGCCGTTTGGCAAGCATCAGCCCGCCGGACCTGCCACGGACGGCCTTGAGATAACCCGCGCGCGTGAGCTGATTTGCCACTTTCATCAGATGAGTACGCGAAATGCCGTAAACGCTGGCGGTCTCTTCAATCGTGATCAGCCGATCGCCATGGGTGGCCGCATACATCAGCAGGCGCAGAGTGTAGTCGAAGAAGCTCGTCAGTCGCATCGGGGTTCCGCCGGCGGCACGTCGCGTGATCAGGGGAAAAAGATGAACCGGTCCGACGCCTTTCGCAAGTGTCGATACGTAGCATCAGCCTTGACGCTGCATCAGCCTCGACGTCGCATCAGCCTTGATGTCGCATCAGCCCTGGCCGCAACGCGCAGCAGTTTCACGGAGCCAGGCCGGACATCAACTCTGGCTGCCCGCGACTCGACGCCAGCTTGCCTTCCCGCCTACAAATCGACCATACCATGGTTCCCGGCCGACATAACCGTCTGGAGTTCTCGTCCCGAAAAGGTCACGAATGACGATGCCTTATGAAACGATCCTCATCGTCGTTCTCGCGCTCCCCTTCGCCGGGAGCTGTGTTGCCGCGGTCCTTCCGAGCAACGCGCGCAACGCGGAAGCCTGGCTGGCCGGCGCGGTTTCGCTCGCCTGCGTGGTGCTTCTGGCCGTCAGCTACCCTCAGATCGACGACGGAGGGGTGATCCGGCATACCGTCCAATGGATGCCTGAACTCGGCCTCGACTTCTACCTGAGGATGGACGGCTTCGCCTGGGTGCTGGCCGCACTGATCGTCGCCATCGGGTTCCTGGTGGTGCTCTATGCCCGCTATTACATGTCCCCCCAGGATCCCGTACCGAGGTTTTTTTCCTTTCTGCTCGCCTTCATGGGAGCGATGCTCGGCATCGTGCTCTCCGGCAACCTGATCCAGCTGGTTTTCTTCTGGGAACTGACCAGCCTCTTTTCCTTTCTGCTGATCGGCTACTGGCACCAGACGGCGCAGGCGCGGGACGGCGCGCGCATGGCTCTGATCGTGACGTCGGTCGGCGGATTCTGCATGTTCGCCGGCATACTGATCCTGGGAAATATCGTCGGCAGCTATGACCTCGATCAGGTTCTCGCGTCCGGGGACAAGATCCGCGCGCATTCGCTCTACACTCCGACGCTCGTCCTCATTCTGCTCGGGGCCCTGACAAAAAGCGCGCAGTTCCCGTTCCATTTCTGGCTGCCTCAGGCGATGGCGGCGCCGACGCCGGTGTCGGCCTATCTCCACTCCGCCACCATGGTGAAGGGTGGGGTCTTTCTTCTGGTGCGGCTCTGGCCGGCGCTGGGCGGAACGGACGAGTGGGTGTGGCTCGTGGGTTCGGCGGGGTTGATCAGCTTCATGCTCGGAGCGTTCATCGCTCTTTTCCAGCAGGACATGAAAGGGCTGCTCGCCTACTCGACTATCAGCCACCTCGGGCTCATTACGCTGCTTATCGGTCTCGACTCACCGCTCGCACAGGTCGCCGCCATCTTTCACCTGATGAACCATGCAACGTTCAAGGCATCGCTGTTCATGGCGGCCGGGATCATCGACCATGAAACCGGCACCCGCGACCTGCGCCGCCTGAGCGGCCTGCGGCGGTTCATGCCGGTCACGGCGACGCTGGCGATGGTCGCCGCCGCCGCCATGGCCGGCGTTCCGTTGTTGAACGGCTTCCTGTCGAAGGAGATGTTCTTCGCCGAGACAATCGAAACTCACACCAACTCACTGCTGGACCAGTCGCTGCCCTATATCGTGACAGCGGCCAGCATGTTCACGGTCGCTTACTCGCTGCGGTTCATAGCCGAAGTGTTTTTCGGCCCCCCGCCGAAAGAGTTGACACGCATACCGCATGAACCGCCGTTCCTGATGCGTTTTCCCGTCGGGCTCCTCGTTCTTGCCTGTCTCCTTGTCGGCATTGTTCCCAGCCTCACGATCGGTCCCCTGCTCCTCACCGCGCTCCATGCCGTCCTCGGCGACATCATTCCCATTTACAGCCTTGCGATCTGGCACGGCTTCACGCCCGAGTTCGTGATGAGCCTGGTCGCGATCACCGGCGGCGTAGCCATCTATCTGATGCTCCGGTCGTATCTGCTGATCGCGGAAGGGCCGCCGCTGTTGCGGCATATCCAGGGTCAGCGCATTTTCGACCGCGTGCTCGTCGCCATCTCATGGCAGCTCGCAAGGCGGCTGGAGGAATTGCTCGGCACGCGCCGCCTGCAACCACAGTTGCGGCTGGTGTTCTGCGCGGCTTTGCTGGCCGGGATCGCTCCGATGTTCGCTCACGGAATCGATATCTGGGGAACGGCGCGAACGTCTTTCGATGTCACATTCGCGCTGATCTGGGCCGTAGGAGGCGCCTGCGCGCTGGCCGCGGCCTATCAGGGCAAATTCCATCGCTTCGCAGCCCTCATTTTCGTGGGTGGCGCGGGTCTGGTGACGTGCGTCAGCTTCGTCTGGCTCGCCGCGCCTGATCTCGCCCTGACCCAACTGGCGGTCGAGACCGTCACGACCGTACTGCTCCTTCTCGGGCTGCGTTGGCTGCCGAAGCGCATCGAGAAATTTCCCGCAGCCGACGTGCCGGAACGCGATCTCTCCTCGCGCCGCTACCGCGACCTCGGCATCGCGGTCGCATCCGGAGGCGGGCTCGCCGTGCTGTCCTACGCGGTCATGACGCGAGCGGCGCCCGACAGCATCGCGCGGTTCTTTGTCGAGAACGCCTACACGCTGGGCGGCGGGACCAACATTGTAAATGTCATCCTCGTCGACTTTCGTGCGTTCGACACTTTCGGCGAGATCACGGTGCTCGGCATCGTCGCGCTGACCGTCTATGCCTTGCTGCGGCGATTCCGGCCCGCTGCCGAAAGCATTCCGGTGCCCGAGCAGCAGTCCTGTCAGGATCTCTACGATGAGGCTCAACCCAGTCGCGAGAAGGGCGACACGCTCAGGAGCGCGATGGCCGTCCCCCAGCTCATGATGGCACTGGTTTTCCCGGTGATCTGCACGACAGCGGTTTTTCTCCTGCTGCGGGGCCACGACCTGCCCGGGGGCGGATTCGTCGCCGGCATCACGATGGCCGTCGCGTTCATCCTCCAGTACATCGCTCGCGGAACCACCTGGACGGAGGACCATCTGCGCATTCTGCCCGTGCACTGGATGGGCGCGGGCCTGCTCATGACCGCCGGCGTCGGCGTGGGCGCCTGGTGGTTCGAGCGGCCCTTCCTGAGTTCGTCATTCTCATATCGCGAGATTCCCTGGATCGGCTCCGTGCCGGTGGCGAGCGCGCTCCTGTTTGATCTCGGAGTCTTTGCACTGGTCGTCGGCGCCACCGTCCTGATGCTGATCGCGATCGCCCACCAGACCGTGCGCAGTCATCGGACGCCTTCCAGCCGCGCATCCAGCGCCGCAGCCGCATCCGCAACGGCCGAGGTGCGATAGTGGAAATCGTACTCGCTATTGGCATCGGCGTGCTCGCGGGTTCGGGCGTGTGGCTGCTGCTTCGACCGCGCACGTTTCAGGTCATCATCGGCCTGTCATTGCTGTCTTATGCGGTCAATCTTTTTATCGTCGCGATGGGGCGGCTCAAGATCGACGCCGCCCCGATTCTGGGGTCGCATGCGGCTGACAACATCAACGGCCTTCCGGATCCGTTGCCACAGGCGCTCGTCCTGACGGCCATCGTCATCAGTTTCGCGACCACCGCGCTGTTTCTGGTCGTTCTGATCGCATCCCGCGGCCTGACGGGGACCGACCACGTCGACGGACGGGAGCCGTAATCGTGAATAATCTGATGATCGCGCCGGTCGTGCTGCCGCTGTTTGCAGGCGCGATCATGTTGGCTCTCGGAGGAGAGCAGCGACGCAACATCAGCGCCGCGCTCAATATCATCACGTCTTTCGCGCTGGTGGCGATCTCCATCATCCTGCTGCGCGCGGCCGATGTCGCTCCGACAGGCGTCGCCGGCGTCTATCGCCTGGGCGACTGGCCCGCGCCCTTCGCAATCGTGCTCGTGGTGGACCGGCTGGCGACGCTCATGCTGCTGCTGACCAGCCTGCTCGCCGCCGCGGCGGCCGTATTCTCCCTGGCGCGCTGGCACCGCGCGGGAGTGCTGTTCCATCCGCTGTTTCAGTTCATGCTGATGGGAATCAACGGCGCTTTCCTCACCGGCGATCTCTTCAACCTGTTTGTTTTCATCGAGGTCCTGCTCGCGGCTTCCTATGGCCTGGCTCTGCATGGCTCGGGATCGGCACGGGTCAAGGCCGGGTTACACTACATCGCCGTCAACCTGGTGGCGTCGCTGCTGTTTCTGATCGGCGTCAGCTTGATCTACGGCGTAACCGGCACGCTCAACATGGCGGATCTGGCCACGCGCATTCCTGCGATCGGCGCGCAGGATCGTGGGCTGCTGGAGGCCGGAGCCGGCATCCTGGGCATCGCGTTTCTCGTCAAGGCCGGGATGTGGCCACTATGCTTCTGGCTCCCCGGCACCTATGCGGCCGCGCCGCCGCCGGTGGCGGCGATTTTCGCGGTGCTGACGAAGGTCGGCGCCTACATCATCATCCGGCTGTCGCTGCTGCTGTTCGGTGATGGCACCGGAGCGTCGGCTCAATTCGGAGATCAGTTGCTGCTCATGGGCGGCATGGCGACCGTGGCGTTCGGCGCGATCGGAAGCCTCGCGTCGCAGGACATGGCGCGGCTCGCTTCCTTTTCAGTGCTGGTATCGTCAGGCACGATACTCGCCACGATCGGTCTGGGACAGGTCGGCGTGACCGGAGCCGCCCTCTTCTACCTGATCAGTTCGACGCTCGGCCTGGGCGCGTTCTTCCTCCTGATCGAATTGGTCGAGCGCGACCGCGAGCCCGGCGCCGACGTGCTCGCGGTGACCCGGGAACTCTACGGCGACGAGGACGACTCGGAAAATTCGCAGGAAACCGGAATCGCGATCCCGGCGACGATCGGCATCCTCGGCGTGGCTTTCATCAGTTGCGCCCTCGTCATCTCGGGCATGCCCCCGCTTTCCGGATTTGTCGCCAAATTCGCGATCCTGACGACCGCTCTCGGCGCTCCGGCGAACGAACTCCCTCTCGCGATATGGATCTTTCTTTCCCTGTTGATCGTTTCAGGACTGGCGGCGCTGATCGCCATGACGCGCGCCGGCATCCGTTCATTCTGGGCTTCGCCGGACCGCACCATTCCCCGCGTCCGTCTGATCGAGATGGCGCCCGTTGCGGTCCTCCTGCTGCTTTGCGCCATTCAGACAGTCGAGGCAGGCCCCATCATGCGATTCATGCAGGCGACAGCGCAATCGCTGCATGCCCCTCACCACTATGTCCGTGGCGTTCTGGATTCTCCGGCCAAGCTCAATGATTCACGGGGGCCGACATGACGCGCCTCGTGCCGTTTCCCCTGGTCAGTCTCAGTCTCCTCGGGTTCTGGCTGCTGCTCAATGAAACACTTTCGCCGGGCCACATTCTTCTGGGCAGCGTGGTGGCCCTGATCGGCGGATGGGGCCTTGCAGCCTTGCAGCCGCCGAAGGCGCGGCCACGGCGGCTGGGTGCGATCTTCCGCCTGGCCTTTCTCGTTGTCGTGGACATCGTGCGATCCAACGCAGCCGTCGCCCGCATCATTTTCGGACCCGAACGAAGGGAACGGACCGTGGGCTTCGTGGAGATCCCGCTTGAACTCCGCAACCCCTATGGGCTGGCGGCGCTGGCCTGCATCATCACGTCGACGCCGGGCACCCTGTGGGTGGACTTCAACGAGGCGAGCGGCATTCTGACCATCCATGTGCTTGATCTGGTCGACAAGGCCGAATGGGTGGACATCATCAAGGGACGTTACGAGCGGCGGCTGTTGGAGATTTTCACATGAGCATGATGCTTGCCTGGTCGATCACCACGGCACAGATCCTGCTGGGCTGCGCGATGGCGTGCGCCGCCTTCCGCATCCTTCGTGGGCCACGGGCGCAGGATCGCGTCGTTGGATTCGACAGTCTTTATGTGAACGCGATGCTGCTGGTCCTCACCCTGGGCATCCGCACCGGCACGACACTTTACTTTGAGGCGGCCCTGATGATTGCGCTGCTCGGCTTCGTCAGCACAGTGGCCCTCGCCAAATTCCTGCTTCGCGGGGAGGTCATCGAGTGAATGCGGCAGATGAACTTTCCGCGCTGCCCGCCGTCCTGACGGCGGTTTTCCTGGTCGGCGGAGCGGCGATCACGCTGATCGGCTCGTTAGGCCTGCTCACGCTCCGAAGCTTTTACGAACGGGTCCACGCACCCACTTTGGGAACCACCCTGGGAACGGCCTGCATCGCCATCGCGTCGATGATCTACTTCTCCGCGCTGGGAACGCGTCCGGTGCTGCATGAGCTGCTCATCATTGTTCTCATCATCACGACGACCCCGATCGGCCTGATGATTCTGGTCAATGCCGCCCTCGTTCGGGATAAATCCGAAAGCGACGGAGCGCCCCAGCGAAAGGCAAAAGACGAGCACCCCTGATGCCGTGGTTTGATGATTTCCTCATGGCAGAGCTTTCGAGCGAAGCGCGGCTTTGCGTGAGGAACGCTATAGACCCGGCATCGCTTGAGGAAACGCAGTGTCGTTAGCCGCTCCACCGCGGCCCGCCGTTGGAATCAGTTTGCACGAACCGCATAAAACGATGCCACCACCCCCGCCGGGCTGGCGCCATGCGGGATGGTGCGCACGACTGAACCCACGATCGCCGGCGCTTCCAGCTGATCGGCGCTATTCGGCCAAACCGGCACCAGCCAGCCGATGTAATCATAGATCCATGGCTCGCCTCCGACCGTACCCTTGCCCTGGAAGCGCACCTGCATGGGCGAACCGTAACCAAAACTGCCGCGCAGATCGAGCGACCACCCGGGTCCGCCAATGGTCCCTGAAAGCTCGGTTTCGGACCGCTCCACAATGGTCAGCGTCCCCGCGCCGAAAAGCAGGTCGTTGGCTGGCTTGTTGAGGTTGGGATCGTTGAGGAAGCTGCGATAGCTCCAGTTTCCGACAAAGGGATTGGTCATCATCGTTCTCCGAATCTTCCCGCGTGGACGGCTCCTCACTTGTGACCCTTGTGCCCTCCCACCCGCGCGTGATCTCCCGAGCGCGCCGCGTCGCCCGGCGCGGGGCTATCCACCTGGTCGGGAAGAACGACGGAGACGTTCTGCATCATGCCTTGATCTTCGTGATCGAGGATATGGCAATGCAGAACGTATTCGCCGATGTAGCGCTGGTAGCGGGTGCGGAACTTGATCGTATAGATGCCGCCGGGAGCCGACGACGGAGGGATCAGGCTCTTGATCCACAGCGTGTCCTTCCAGATCCCCTTGAGCCCGGGATATTGCGGATCGGGAGGCGTGCCGCCGGCATTGTCGATCGCGCCCGCGGCGCTGACATCCTTGCCGTTGGGATCAAGGATCGAAACGATCTGGAACGGGTTGACGTGAATGTGGAAAGGATGGCTGACGAAATGCGACTGCAGCACCCATTCCTGCGCCTTGCCGAGCGGCAATGAGCGGTCGATGCGAGCCGGGTCATAAGGCTTCACGTCAGCCGTGTTCAGCGTGTTGCCGACTTCGAACTTCACGTCGGGGCCGGACGTGTCGATGAAGAAGGTCAGCTCCTGCGTCCCATTGCCCCTCACCTCTTCGTCGGCGATGTCGGGATGCGGCGTGAAGCTGGAGAGTTTCGTACCGTTCTTGAGGTCCGCGATCACCGTCTGCTTGACATCATCCGGCATGTTGGCGTCAGCCAGCGCCAGCAGCTTGCCGTTGATATGGGATTGAATGTCCTTGACCGGCGTTCCCGCGGCCACGTCCACCACCGCCAGCAGCCGCGGACCGACATCGAGTCCGTTGACCACGCCCGATTTCGGCGCCGACGCGTCGATCACGCAGTATCGTCCGGCGTCAGGGAACGCGACAAGCGCATCGAACCGATAGCCCGGCTGAAAGGTCGCGAGTTCGGTCATCTGTCCCGCACTCATCGTCAAACCGTCCGCCGCGACCAGCATGTAGGGGACCGGCGTGGAGCCGCATGTATCCTTGATGAAATCGGCGGCGGCGCCTGCCTTCAACAGGGTTTTCGTACCCGGCTTCAGCTTGCCGTCACGCACCTTGAAAAACTGCAGACTGATGGTGTCGCGCACGCCGGCATGGATCATGCGCCAGCGCTCGATCTCGCCCTGCTTCGCCTTGAGCGGATTGTCGGGATTGAAGACCAGTCCGTTGAGCGAGGTATAGCGGCCTGACGCGGGCCAGGTCCCCGGACCGAACTGATCGTAGCCCTCGATGCCGCCGACATCGCCCGGATCGCAGATGTACCGGCCATCGGCGTCCTGCTTGATCGGGCCGAGTTCGCCCGGCTTGGGCGCGGGCCCGCGGCAGGCATACTGGATCTGCTGCATCACCAGCACCCGCTCCGGAATGGCCGACCTCGGGATCAGCGTGTCGAGGTCACCATGCGCGGTTGGCGACGGCGGGCGATCGCCGCGAATGATCAGGGCGCCCGCCATGCCGCTGGAGACCTGCAGCGCGGTCGAGCCATGACGGTGAGTGTGGTACCAGAAGGTGCCGGACGGATGATCAGAGGGGATGTTGTATTCGTAGGTGAACCGCGTTTGCGGATTGATCGACAGCAAGACGTTGTCGCTATTGCCGGTCGGGCTTACCCACAGCCCGTGGGTGTGGAGATTGGTGCCGTTGAAGCAATGCGGAATATCAGGCATCTGCGCCCCCGGCATGCAGCCGGGATCACCGGGTTGCGGGCCCGCGGGCAACGTGTTGTCGAGGGTGATGCGCACCGTATCGCCGGGAATTGCCTCGATCGTCGGCGAAACAAAGGGATCGTTCGGGTTGACACCCTTTCCGGTGTAACCACGCAAACGAACCTTGTCGTATCCATCCTTTGACGGATTATAGATCTGACTGTCGATATATTCGATCTTGAGATCGAGCTGACGGTCGCCGCGGACAGGCTCCGTGCTTCCGGGGATTGGCGCGGCGGGAGCCAGCTTCTTGAAGGCCGGCTTGGCGATCGGCGCCCGCTCGTCCTGCAGCACAGGGGGATTGTTGATCTCGGCCGCCGCCGGAATGGCCCCGGCAAGTGCTACGCCACCGACAAAAAAACCCGCCAGATATCCGGCGCGCGCTACCGTTCCGCCACGCGACATGCGACCCCCTCAAATTGCTCCGGCTTGAAAAAGCTCCCCGCCTTCCGCAAGTATAATGCGCCACATATAAGGCCGTGTCGAGCTTTTGATGCGGCGTATGGCGAGATATACTATGTTATTACAATATAAATAAGTTTATTTACTTATTTGCGCCGACTTTCTCATTATTCGAACGGACCGACCGCGCCCTTGCGGTTGGATTGAGAGGGATTTTGGCAACCTCCCGCTCCCGCCAGCCAAGTGCGTCCCCCAAGCTTGACCCGAGGATACAGCTTCGCGTGAAGAGACCGCGTCAGACCAAGAATCTCATGCTCGCTTCTCACTCGATCAGAAGCGAACGTACTTTCAGGAGACGTCGGTCGGGAGCTTACCGTCGAACTGCAACTCGACCTCCTCGTTCACCTGCTTGACATAAAGACCCCGCCGCGAGGCATGAACGTCCCGATAATCCGAGGCGGGAATGTTGGTAATCAGACCTGAAAGCAGCGCCCGTCTCCATGCCTCAAGCTCGGTCGGGGCAGCCGCACCGATGCATTGATCCTGGTAGAATAAAGCGTATGCCATTGTTCCTTCTTCCTCTCATATCAACCTTTAACGTGGCGCAACCTTTAACGTGGCGGAAGGCAAATCGTCCCCTCGCAACGCCGCCTGCTCATTCACTTTCAGATGAAGCGTTGCACTTTCAGATGAAGGGTTTGCGCTTCAGATGAAGGGTCTGCCCCCGGTCACCGCCACGGTGGTGCCGGACGTATAGCTCGAGAGCGGATCAGCCAGCATGACATAGGCGGTCGCCAGTTCGGCGGGCTGCCCGGGACGCTTCATCGGAACCTGCTTGCCGAAGTCGGTCACGACCTCCTCAGGCATGGTGGAGGGAATCAACGGGGTCCAGATGGGGCCGGGCGCAACGGCATTCACCCGGATGGATTTTCCGGCGAGCATCTGCGCCAGTCCACCGGTAAAATTCTGGATAGCGCCTTTCGTCGTGGCATAGGCGAGCAGGATCGGATTGGGCATATCCGAATTGATGGACGTGGTGTTGATGATCGCGCTGCCTGGTTTCAGGTGGGGCACGGCTGCCTTTGTCAGATAGAACATCGCGTGAATATTGACCTCGAAGGTCATTCGCCATTCATCGTCACTGATATCCCCGATCTCCTTGAACGTCGCCTGATGCGCCGCGTTGTTGACAACGATATCGAGACCTCCAAGCTCGTCCACCGCGCGCCGGACGATCGCCTGGCAATGGTCGGGATCGCTGACATCGCCGGCCACCAGAGCAGCCTTGCGCCCCTCTTTCTCGATCAATGATCTCACCTCCTGCGCATCCTCGCTCTCGTTCAGGTAGGCGATGAGAATATCCGCACCCTCGCGCGCGAAAGCGATGGCGACGGCCCGACCGATACCGCTATCGCCGCCCGTAATGATCGCCCTCAACCCCCGCAGCCTGCCCGAGCCCCTGTAACTGCTCTCGCCATGGTCCGGTCGTGGCTCCATCCGTGCCGTCGTGCCTGGCATGGGCTGCTTCTGGGCGGCGAACGGTGGCGCGGGGCGGTCTGACGACATGAGCGGTCTCCTGTTTGCGCGGCGATCCCATCACCAATGGCAGCCGAGCCTGACAAATTCCTCCAATGCCATCGCGCCGCAAGGCGTCCGCGAACGGGAACGAAGGAATGAATTGCTGAAACATCTCACTTGCAGGCTTGGCCTCTGCCAACACGCCAGAGCACGGGCCGTTCCAATGTCAACGCATCACCGCGCTGCGACCCGGATCATTGGAAAGTTCGGGATAGCGTATCCGGAAGCCTCTCTGCATCGTTCGCATAAACTCCGCCGGACGATGACACGACGCATGACGCGTCGCTGCGTCTCTACGCCCAACGCTTCAACGTCCAGGTGGAGTTGACCGACGCCGCGGAACTGATCGAAAGCTGGCGGCCGGATCTGTAGACCGCGACAGGAACCTCGCCCAGATCCCGCGATTATCGGAAGACCTCATGCAAGGGAGCTTCCGATGAGCAAGCAGAAACGGCTTCAAGACCTTTTTCACGATACCCTGAAGGACATCTATTTCGCGGAGAAGAAAATCCTGAGTGCGCTGCCGAAGATGGCGAAGGCCGCGCACAGTGACGAACTCCGCGCCGCCTTCGAAAAACACGTCGATGAGACCGAAGGCCAGATCGAGCGGCTCGAACAGGTATTCGAGGAAATCGAGGCGAGACCTCAGGGAAAAACCTGCGACGCCATCCTCGGCATTATCGAAGAGGGAAAGGATATCATGTCCGAGTACAAGGGATCGCCGGCGCTGGATGCAGGATTGCTCGCGGCGGCTCAAGCGGTGGAGCACTACGAAATCTCGCGCTACGGCACGCTGATCGCGTGGGCCAACCAGCTTGGATTCAGCAACTCGGTCAAGCTCCTCAAGCAGACGCTGGTGGAGGAGAAGAAGACCGATGAAGCTTTGGTGACGCTTGCTGAAAACGTCGTCAATATCGAAGCGGAAGCGGCATAGAATTTTGCCGCCCACCACGGCTGCTCTAAAAGCCATTGCCTTTCCGGCAATGGCTTTCTCTTTCGGGAGTTCTGATTCAACTCAGAACAATCCCGCGCCTCGAGCAGAGTAGTTGCCATCCGCACTCACGCGTGAGCGTTCCATGCCGGAATAGCCAAGCTGGAGTTGCCAAGTTTGGAGTCGTCGAGTTTGGAATCGTCCCACCTTCAGATCGGAACGAAAGCTGACTCCTCAAGTTGACCCGATGCCTCATCGGCACGAAATCAATCTCGCAGGAGGGACAAATGAAGAAGGAAGATGGACGTATCGTCGAAACTACGATGGAGGCGCGCGGCGCCGAACGTGGGCCTACCGTGCGCAACGTCCTGGTCTGGAGCACCGGGCTTGTAGTGATCGGATTCGCGGCGGTCTACCTGCTCTACTTCTAAGCGTCGTCCTCCCGAAGGAAGACCACCGCAAGTAGCAGATGGATTCTCGGACAAGATCAGGGCGTGATCGAACGGAGGAAACAGAGTTCGTTTCGAAGATAGATAAACCGAACGAGTGGATCACTTGAGCTTGGAAGCACGTCGTCAGGAAACTGTCCTCGGGCTTGACCCGGGGATGGTTCGCGTGAAAGCTATTCGCGTGAGGATTAACTGTCAGAGCGAGCATTCTGAGAACGCTGAGAATTTCGCTCCCGATTTTCATCAGAAGCGAAATGGCTCTCGGGCGTTATCCGCCACATCCTGAATATTAAGGTCTAATTATTACGGTCACGCAATCCCTTGACGCCACTGTTCTCTGCGCAATGGTCGCAGCAATAGAACTTACCTTTCGATTCAAGCCCATGACCAACGATTCGAATCCCGCAGTGCTCGCAGACAGGGGCGAGCGCATGGATCGCGCATTCGAAGCTGTCATATGTATGGGTTTTGCCATCCATCGTGACCTGAAATGCCTTGTCGTACTCGTTTCCGCAGGTTTCGCATTGAGACATTTTTCTCTCCGGCCGCTTGAAGACGTTGTCGCGCACTGTCAATGGCCCGCGATTGAAACTGTTCCACGCGGCAAGTTCCTACGCTGACACCTTTTGCGGTGAACGAATGGCGAGTGGTCTCGATCAATAGCCCGTCATTTCGAGGTAACCGACACCTCGGTGGGTACCGGTGAAACTGACCGGACCTTCCCAATAGGAAACGCGCGTCCCCATCCAGCTTTCCGGATTCAGCGGGACGGTGTCGATCGTCATCCCCCGATCTTGAATGATGATACGCCAGCCTGTCGGCAACCTGCGACCAGCAACGTCCGTCGTGGCTGTCGGGATCATTTCAGCGGTCTTGGGAGAGAGCGCAACCGACTGTCCATCCGAACCGATCCAGTTGCCCGTCAGGTAAGGTTCGCCGCGTGTTCGCCGTAGCCGATACAGCATCAGCTTCTCGCCGGTTTCAAGGTGCAGCGAGAACCAGTCCCATCCCGTCTGATCGGGGGCAAGCGGCTGACTGCTCCATTCGCGGTCCATCCAGGCCTGTCCGGTAACATTGGCGGACCTGCCGTCGATCGTGACGATCCCAGCCGCCGTGAAGTGCGGCTGGCTGTAATAGTAAGATGCCTGTCCACGTTCGGATTTCACGCTGTAGCCGGCCTCACCCTGGAGCACGAGAGCCTTGTCGGCCTCAAGCCTCAGCGCATAACTGAACTCTTCATGCGATGCATTGACCTCAAGCGGCGCAACATTCATCGCCGACATGCGATCAAGCCCGCGCATTTGCCAGGAATCGATCCAGGCATGAAAGGGATGCGCGTCCACGCCGGATTGGCCCACGCCGCCGCGCGCAAACGTTTCGCCATAGCGATGCGTATCGGCGCGCGTGACGGCGGCATGACCCATCCAGACGTGCTGGTTCGCCCAACCTTCGCGTTGCGGTCCCGGCTGGATCGCCTGGCGAAATAACGTCCACTGCACGCCGAGCGCGTTGCCGGTACTATCTCTAAGGTTGGCTGTGAGATACCACCACTCGACCCGGTAATCCGGATGCGGGCCGTGATCCCGGGGAAATTCAAAACTCTTGCCGGGCATGACGGAAGCGAATCCGGACGCATCACCACCAAGTCCGGCGAAGTTCTGCGCCAGTGACGCGCTACGCCCGAAGCCGAAAAAGGCAAGTCCCGTCGCAAATGCGCGGCGCGAGATTTTTGGACTAGCGCTCATTGGAAAAGATCCTGATCAGCGCCGCCGGAGGCATGCGCATCAGCCGAAGGAGCGGAATCAACATCGCCAGAAGCGACGCAAGCATCGCCACAACGACAAGTTCGGCGAGATGCAGCGGAAAGACATGGAACGGCAGACGCCAGCCGAATGCTCTGACGTTGACAACAGCGATCAGGCACCAGGCCACCAGCAAGCCGAGCGGTAGCGCCAGCATCGCCGTGATGAACGCGATGAATATCGTCTTGAGAAACTCGATGCCGGCAAGCTGTCGCCTTGTCACCCCGAGCGCCCACAGCGGCGCCAGTTGTGGAAGACGGGAATGACTGAGCGTCAACAGGCTGGTGAGCAGCGCCACTCCGGCGACACCGAGCGTAAACGTGTTCAGTGCAGCGGTCACGGCGAAGGTGCGGTTGAAAATCACTTTCGATTCCATCTTCAACGTCGATTGATTGGAGAGGCGACTTTCATCGAGATGAAATGCCTTGCGCATGTCATCGATCAGCGGCGCGATCTTGCCAGGCGAGACGCGCAGGCCGAGCCGGGTCCGCGGCAGATCTGGAAATCGAGTCGTGAAGGCGTCGATGTTGACCGCGATCTGCCCTTTAGGATTACCGTAATCGGCATAGATCGCCGCGATGCGCAGAGACCAGTCGCCAGTGGGTGTGCCGACATCCAGTCGGTCGCCAGGTCGTCGTTTCAGCCTTCTCGCGAGTTGCTCGCTCACGAATGCGGCCTCGCCCGACTTAAGGTCGCCCCACGCATTCGGCCGCGACTCCAGCAACGGCCAGCGGTCCCGATAGGTGGCGTGGTCGGCGAGACCAAGAATCTCCACCGGCCGACCGCCGATCTCGATCTCGGCGCGGCCGCTCGGCAGGATGGCCGTGACCTCTTGCCGGGCGCGCAGGCTCGCTTCGATATCGCGCGCCTCGGCCTCACTCATCGCGTTCACATAGACATCCGCGGCCAGCCGGCCATCCAGCCATGCGGTGAAAGTCTTGCTGAAACTCTCCACCATGGTCCCGACACCGACGTTAACCGCGAGCGCGAGCAGCAACGCCATCAGCGCCAGCGACAGTGCGGGAAGCTGCTGGCGGCTGTCCGCCCAGAACCACACCACAAGCGGCCGCCGCGAGCTTCGCTCGCCGATGCGCAGCACGAGTGCGAGCAGCACGGGAAGCGCAAGCGCGGCGCCCAGAAGCAACAACGCCAGCACCGCAAATCCCGAGATCAGCGAGTCGCCAAGGGTCAGGACAATGATGGCCGCGAGGAGCATCGCTGCGGCCGTGACGCCTTGCCAGCCCAGCCATCGCCGCTGCGATTGACGCCATGCATAAGGCTGCGCCGCGGCGAGCACCGGAAGCCGGATGACTTTCAGGAGGCTCGTCGCCGACGCCGCCAATGTACCGATGGCGCTCATCGCCAGACCCGCGCCCCACCATTCGGGTCTGAGAGCCAACGCTCCGGAAACCTGCGCGCCATACAGCCCCTGCAGGCTCGCGGCGACATCGGGCAGCAACCCCGCGGCGATCAGATATCCGCACGCCAGTCCGATCAGGCCGCCGGCGATGGCGAGGACCAGCAATTCGATCAGCAGCACACCATTCAGCTGCCTCGATGATACGCCGCAAGCGCGCAGGGTCCGGAACATCGGCATGCGCTGCTCGAAGGCCAGACCTATCGCCGAATAGACGATGAAGAGTCCGACAAGAAACGACAGCAGCCCGAAGGCCGACAGATTGAGATGAAAGCTGTCGGTCAGATGTTCAAGATCGGTTCCGGCGTCCGCCTCGACATACCGGAGCATGTCGCCAGCAACAGTTTCAAGCGGCGGTAGCCGGCTGCGCGTGTTGCCAACCAGCAAGCGCGAAAGCCGGCCCTGCAGGTGAAGAATGCTTTGCGCCAATCCGATATCGACGACCACGACATCAGGCGCGAGGCGCGCGTGCACCTTGAGAGGCGGCAAGGATTCGCCGTCGTCCGTGCGCAAGGCCGCGCCTTCCGTCCCGGCCAGCGCGGTCAACGTCTCCGGCGCGACCAGAGCCTCGCCCGGAGGCGTGATGAACGATTTCAGATCCGGCGCGCCGACCGCCGGAATCGATCCCGCCTGCGCGGGAAACGTCACCGGCTCGATTCCCAACAGGCGCAATGGCCTTCCCTGAACACGAACCCGTCCCTCGACGACGGGCGAGACCCGCCACCCCGCGCGCCGGAGATCGACGAAAAGCTGCTGAGAAAACGAGGAGCTACGCTGCCCGACCAGCATCGCGGTTCGGGAGCCGCCGAACACCGCCGCGGCCCGATCGTAGCTGGCGCGAGCCTGCTGGTTCAACGCCTCCACGCCACTCCACAACGCAGTCGCGGAGATCAGGCCTACCATCAGCGTCATCAATTGCAGCGGATGCCGGCGCCAATGGCTGAGCAGAACCGCAAGGATCCAATATCCCTGCTTCACGCAATCCGTCCGGCGCTCAGTCGAACTTTCCTGTCCAGCTTCGCGGCCAGCCGTGTGCTATGCGTCGCCATAAGGAATGCGCATCCGGTCCGCTTGACGAGATCAAGCGCGATATCCGTCACATCGTCGGCCGTCGCCTCATCGAGGTTGCCGGTCGGCTCGTCAGCGAGGAGCAGAGACGGCCTGACCGCAAGCGCGCGCCCGATCGCGACCCGCTGTTGCTGGCCGCCCGAGAGTTGTTCGGGATATCGCTTCAACAGATTGCCGAGGCCCAGCCGATCGACAAGTTCATTTTGCCAGTGACTGTCATGACGGCCGGCGATACGCGACTGGAAAGCCAGATTATCGGCGACTGTTAACGAGGGGATCAGATTGAACTGTTGAAAAACAAGCCCGATCCGGTCGCGCCGGATCGCCGCACGATCCCGGTCCGCCAATGCGATCACCTCCGTGTCATCGATCCGGATCGAGCCGCCGTCCGCCTCGTCGAGGCCCGCGATCAGATGCAGCAGAGTGCTTTTTCCGCTTCCCGATTCACCGGTCAGCGCAACGCTTTCACCGGCGCTGACATGCACGCAGACCCCTCGAAGGACAGCGATCTGTTCCTGCGCCGAACAATAGGTCTTGGTCAGGCTCTGGATAGCCAGCATCGCGGCTTGCGGAATGTGCATCGCCGCCTCGTCCGTTGTGGACGAAATATCGACCATCGTGCGCGTCACTCCCTTTTCCTGGCCTCGCAAGTCCTGGAGCCTTTCCGCTTCTGATTGAATCAGAAGCGGAGCTCTATGATTTTGTTTCGACGCGTTTTCTTCACGCGAACAGGTCATCCGCTTCGCCCGAAAGCGCTCTAGCCTCGCAAGTCTGACACTTTGATCCCGACGCTCCGTATTCAACCTGCTTGTGAGCACACTCATCCGAAACACAGTGCAGCGACCAGCCTCGAACGGATCAAACGTTGAATAGAAAAGCTACATCTTGACCGTCACCTTCCGGTTCTCGCCAAGGTTCGGTTTCTTGCCGGTCAACTTTGCCTTGGCGAACTCGAATGCAGTCGCGACGCTGCTTGCCGGGCCATCCCACAGTTCCGCGGTAGCGGGTTCAATCTGCAACAGGCATACGCTGGGATCGTCGGGGCCCCCCGGCCACCATACTTCATCTGTCTTGCGCCACGCCGCCTTGGTCATTTCGGCATCGCGAATAACGCAGGCGCGCCCGGTGATCGACAGATAGGCTTTATCGCTCGAATCGATAAAGACAAGGCCGATGTCCGGTCTTGCCTGGATCTCCTCCTCCTTCGGGCTGTGAATATCGGTCACGAAAAAAATCAGACCGGCGTCGCGATCCGGCCTTGCTTCGAGGGGCCGCGCGCGCAATCCACCCGCAAATTGCGTCGTCAGCATGCAAACGCCAACTTTCTCAACGATGTCCCAGACCCGGTTGATGTCATTTTTCCTGCTCATGGCGAAACTCTTCCAACTGCAAACCTTCATGCGGTGATGGTCGATCATCATTAAGACGCGACTGAAGGATTATTTCCAAAAGCCTCGCGAGATCGTGGGTTGGCCTGTCGACCGCCGGAACAGCGTGCCCGGAGACGTCCATCGATCGAATATGGCCCGTTCACGACGAGGCCTTGACGTCCCCGGCCTGGTTCACGCACATCGGCGCGGGGCACGTCACGAAGGCGGGTCGAATCTGGTGAGAGCCTTCTTGCTTCTGATAAAATCAGGAGCGAGGCTCTCGGATCTTGATGGGATGCGTTTTCTTCACGCGAACAGGTCCATCCCATCGCTCCGGCCTTAATAACCCGAATGTGGATACCTTCTGGCACACCCTCATCAGGCCGGCATGTATCAGGTCGATATGTAGCGGTATCATGGAGCGCGAGGTGGCGGCGCTGTTCCACCGGTCTGTGGTCGAAGTCCGGTGAGCGCGAGCGCCGGAAAAGACCGCTACTGAGGTTTGGAAGGTATGTAAACCTTGGGAACAGACGCTTGCTGGTGACGTTTCTCTGCCATTCATCATTCGGAGGAACCAATGGCTGACGCACGCCACCCCGATCGCCATTATGACCGCAGTTCCAGATTGGTA
Source organism: Nitrobacter winogradskyi (assembly GCF_006539545.1). Lineage (GTDB taxonomy): Bacteria > Pseudomonadota > Alphaproteobacteria > Rhizobiales > Xanthobacteraceae > Nitrobacter > Nitrobacter winogradskyi_A. Next base: position 5,588 of record NZ_BJNF01000004.1, on the reverse strand, counting down.
AGCAAACCCGGATCAACGATGGCCGAACGCTTTCTCTCTTACGTCAAACGATTCTGCCCTTATTTGAAATAAAAGGCCCGGCGGGTCCAACAGGACCGAGCCGGGCCGAACGACGCGTGCTTCCTGGCTCAGTGAGCAGGAATGGACTTTCCAATCGGATGAATCGGTTTAGCGCTCCTGAAGCCCACGCGCGAGAACGACACATAGAACGCGGCGATATTCATGAGTGCCCAGATGAAGAAACCCAGAGTGTAACCGCCCATCAGATATTTGCTGCCGGCCAGGATCGCCGTCATGGTGAACCCGCATGCAGCACCGGCAGCCTTGGCTAACCCGCTCACTGCACCGACATGCACGAAGTACATGGGGATCAGCTTGACGACGGCCGCTGCGGCGGCGCCGGATAGCGCCGCAAGCGCGTAAATAACGGCCAATTCGATGGTCAGCGAGATTTGCAAGGCCAGGAGCACCGCCAGCACTGACATCAGTCCGAACATGACGCTCAAGAGGCTCAGCACATCGTAACGGTCAGCGAGCCAGCCGCCCAATGGCCGGGTGATCGCCACGCAGACCACGAAAATCGGCGTATAGACCGCAACCGCGGTCGACGCTTCCACATGCCAATGATCGACCAGATAGGTCGGCAGCGTTGATGCGAAGAAAACCAGCGTGCCAAACGCGACCCAGTAAAGACCGGGAACCAGCCACACCACGACGCCCGAGCGATAGACGGCGAAGATTTCCTTCATCGAGGTATTCTTGAGCGCCCGGTTCGGCGGATCCGACGTAAAGAACATGTAGATCGCCGCCATCAACAACGTGGGAACCGCGAAGATCGGAAATATCAGCCGCCATCCGTCCGGATCATTCTGGTCAAAAACATTGGTGAGCAGATACGAAACCGCCATCATGCCCACTGTAATTCCGACATTGCCAAGCGCGAAAAGACCGAGTGCGGTCCCCTGTTTCGATTTGGGATACCAGGACGAGACATGAGCGTTGCCGACCACGAAACTCGCGCCGCCAAGTCCAAGCATCGTTCCCAGAATCAGGAAGCCGTAATAGCTCTCAGCGAAAGTTCCCAAAAGCAGGACGACGGAGAGAACCACCAGCAAAAGCGTGAAGACCGTGCGCCCGCCGTACTTGTCCGCCCAGATGCCGAGCGGGATGCTGATGCCCGCCGCAAAAAGCGGCTCCATCGCAGCGAGAACCAGCACCTGCGTGCTTGTAAAGTTGTACCGCTCGATCATGAAGGGAGCGAGCGCGGAAAACATTCCCCAGATTGCAAAACCGAGGGAGAATGCCACAGTCGATATCCACAAGACCCTTGGGTTACCCGGCGGCTCTGCCGTCGCGCTGGTCCCGACACTTTGATTTTCCACGGTGGCTCCTCGTTATGACTTTGTATCGCCGACGCAACGCCAACATCCCGGGCGACACCAAAATGAGTGACCGCTGGCGCATCTATGATAACTTATTTACATAGTAACTCCTGGCTGGCTTGGCGTCTATCGATTTCAGAAACGGGCATCAACAACCCGCTCACCTCCTGATCACATCGCCTCATTACATCGGTAGGTCACGATGGCGAATGTTCCTCATCTGGAGCCTTTCCGCTTCTGAATCAGAAGAGGAAGGGCTCTATGATATTGTTTTTGACGCGTTTTCTTTCCCCGACCCTCATCCCGCTTCGCGCGAAATGCTGTAGCCTGCGGAGCGGAGACGGTTTATGTCGATGGCCGAGCAAGGCAGAGGGGGCCTTTACCGGATGCAATTGATAACGCTGGAGCGCTTCGCAGGCTGCCTGGGGGAAGGGTTCGACGTCGACCTTGGAACGGCATCGATCGCTTTGACGCTGTCCGAGGCGCGCCGCTTACCGCCACAAGGCTTCGCCGCGGCGATGCGGGAACCCTTCTCTCTGCTGTTCCGCAGCGGATCGCCGGTTGTGCTTCCGCAGAAGATCTATCGAATGACGAACGCAACCGTCGGGGCGATCGAAATATTCATCGTGCCGGTGGCGCGCGACCGCGACGGCATCGTCTATCAGGCGATCTTCAACTGACGACAGGCTGGAGCCTTTCCGCTCCTGACGGAGTCAGAAGCGGACTGGAAACCCGCGACAAAGCGGTATCGAATCATGCTCCCTCGGCATCAGGTCCGGGGATCCATTCCATGCGCGCGCAAGTCTGGTCCTGGCGCGACACCTCGCGAAAGCCAAGCCGGCGATAGAATCGTTGCGCCCCGTGATTCTCACAGGCGACGTGGAGCACGACGGCGGTGGCGGCAGCGGTTTGCGCGTGCCGCTTGACCGCCTGCATGACCGCGGATCCAAGACCAGCGCCGCGCCGCTCTGCCGCGAGAGCGATGTCGATGATGCGCCAGCGCGCTTGGCTGGCGTCAAGATAGAGCCGACCGGCTGGTGCGTTCTCGCGCAGGATCAGCAAAAAGTCGGCTTGCGGAAACATCGCCAGATAGCCGCGATGCTGGAGATCGAACTGCTGGTCCAGCAACGCGCGCAATTGTTCGGCAGGCCAGCCGAGAGACGCGAACTCGCCGATGCGGAGCGAGTGATACAGTTCGCGCAGGAAAGGCAGGTCATTGCGTGTGGTGCGCCGAAAAGCGACAGACCGGGCGCAGACAGGAAGGTCGCCATGGCGCGCCGGAAAGTCCGGCAGGCCCGGCGGATCAGGCAACGGGATCGCCAAACGCTGGAAAGACGCCCGACAGTGCAATGCAGAAATTCATGGCGAGGTAGGGCTGACGGTTCTCATGCGGCTGGCTTCCGCCCGCCACGCCACCCATGCGCGATGAAAACTGGGTATTCGCCGTGCCGATCGTACTGAAGGGCGTGCTGTTTTGCGGAACGACGAGCGATGAGCCGTTGGCTGGCACGCCTGTGCGCTTGGCGGCATCGGATTGGTCATAGATCGTGAACGGATGCGAATGCGCCGGCATCTGGTCCGCCGTCAACATCACACTGTTTTCGCCGAAGGTATCCCCGATGTTGCGCGGTGTCAGGCCCGCAGCCTGGCCCTGGTTGCAGCCGGTGCGGCCGGCGAAATTCGGCAGCATGAAGGTGGTCTTGCCGTCCCCGCCATACATCGTGCCGAGGAGGGAAAACAGCGCGGTATTCTGCCGGATGGCCAAAGTAGCCCCGTTGCAGAGAGCCCAGTCGCGAGGCGCATAATTGAATCCGAAAATCTGAATCTGACCGATGAACGGTTCCATGGCGGTGATGCCTTCGAAAGTTTGACTGCATGAGAGGAGGCCGATCAGCCCCGGCTCGGGTAGATCCCGTTGAAAGCGATGCAGAACTGCACCGTCAGTGTCGGCATGAGATTGTCGTGCGGCACATTTCGGCCCGCCACGGAGGTTGACGTCGGCGCCGTGGCTACGGCAGCCGCTCCGGTCACGTCATTAGTGTACATGGTGTCGCCCACGACCGCCCCGAACTCGACGTTCGGCGTGATCGCCTTGGTGTTGGCAGCCCCGGTCGTCACGATCATCGGATGGTCATGTTGCGGCATCTGGGTCGACAGCAGGGTCACTGTTTCGGTGCCGCTCATCTCGCCGAGAGCGCGAGGCGACAGGCCGGGACCGGCGCCGTAATGGACGGGAGCGCGACCGCAGAGATTGGGGGCAGCGAAGGTGGTCACGCCGTCGCCGCCATAGGTCGTTCCGATCAACGAGAAAAGCACGTCATACTGAGATATGGAAAGAAGCGAACCATCGCAGGGCAACCAGCCCTGCGGCACGCGGGAGAAGCCGAACAGCCGGATTTCTCCGACATAGGGTTCACTCATGGTCCGACCTCCGATCGGTTGAACATCCGCCCGTCAGTTTCGGGAGGGGTATATTCCCGTCAGCGCGACGCAGAAATTGATGGCGGTGTACGGCTGCATGTTACTGTGCGCCTGACCTCCGCCCGTGCGCGCAATGCTTCCCGCGGCCAGCACGACTTCGCCCGCTCCGGCGTTGCCATAGATTGCCTCGCCGCTGGTTCCATAGAGCGCGTTCGTCGGATTGCCCTTGTCGCCAGCGGCGTTGGTGCCGGCGCATTGATGGACGTGCGACGGTAATTGCGCCGTGGTCAACGTGACGGCCTCTGCCCCGGCCCTTTCGCCAAGCGCATAGGGCGACACCGGCCAGTTCGGATCGACCGACGGACCGAAGCCCACAGGGACTCGTCCGCGCAGGTCCGGCAATGCGAACATCGTCGTCCCGTTGCCGCCATACGCCACGCCCAGGAGGCTGAACAACGCCTGATTCTGCGAGATCGGCAAAATCTGGCCGTCGCACTGGGCGAGCCCTTTTGGCGCGAACCCGAAGCCAACCGTCAACACCTGGCCAACAAAAAACTCGGACATGCCCAACCCCCTGCATCAGCGATCAGCCCACCGCGTCGACGCACCGCCAACTTTGCGCAAAAGCGGGAACCTTGCAAGCACAACGTTTATCCCTCTGGATATTGCTCTGGATACGCGAGAATTTCCTCTTTGAATCGAATATCGGTTTGAGTACAACCGTTATGCGATCTTTAAGAGACGAGTTGTCCTGGCGGACCGCGCAGCGCGATCCAGTCATTTGCCAGGTTATCGACCAGCTATAGCGGCAGGCATTTTTTGCTTAGGGCCTTCCAGCGCAGCGCAGGAAGGGCGGTGGCCAATGATTGACGACCGATTTCAACACCTGCGCTCGTCTCGCACGACGGGTGATGGCGTCACCTATGTTCTGGCGTTGGCCGCGCTGTTCCTCATCGGTCTGTTCTGGTCAAACCCCGCTTCCGCCCAGCAATGCCCCGGCTTCAACATCACGGTCGCTCACGGCGGATCGGTGATAACGAATCATTGCAGCGCCGCCCCGTTTCAGGGCTTCAATCCTGTCAGTTCGATACCACCGGGAGAGTTGCCGCAGCATGGCACGTTAACGATCGACACCTTGGCCGATACCTTCACCTACACGCACAACGGGGACGCCGCGACAACCGATTTCTTCCGGATAAGAGACTCCGATAACGCCCCCATCGACGTCAATATCACAATTACCCCGCCGACCTCGTCGATCACCATCACGCCGGGCACCTTGTCGTTGCAGGCCGGCGCGCCTTTCAGCCAGCAACTCACGGCAAGCGGCGGCGCGGGATCCTATACATTCTCGCTCGATGCGGGCTCGCTGCCTCCCGGACTGTCCCTGTCTGCCGGTGGACTGGTTTCGGGCACGCCGACACAGCGCGGCAACTATAGTTTCACCGTCAGGGCTACAGACTCCACCTCCGCAAGCGGCCTTCAATCCTACTCGGGCAGTACCGCCAATCCGAGCCTGACTCTGGCGCCGACCACCTCATCGGCCCCACTCGGCTCGCTGTTCTCCGTCACCTACACGCCCGGTGGCGGCGTCACCCCCTATACCGCCTCGCTTGCGCCCGGCGATACCTTGCCGCCCGGCCTCAACCTCAGCGGGTTCACGCTCAGCGGCACGCCCACCACGCTGGGCAGCTATTCGTTCCAGATCGTGGTTCAGGACAGCAGCACCGGGCCCGGAAACTGGTTCCAGTTCCTGTCGGTGACAGTCAACGTCGTGCCTGCCCT
>NZ_BJNF01000003.1 GCF_006539545.1 Nitrobacter winogradskyi | reverse complement strand
GGTGGCGACTGCCGCCGCGCAGGGGGCGTTCGATGCGCAGAACCAGTTTCTCAATACGATGACGGACCCGTTCGTGGCGGGAGCGCAAACCCCGTACTCACAATCATCGCAAGCGCTGGGCTATGCCGAAGCCCCTCGCCGCCGTGGGGACGCGCGTGACGCTTTCGCATCGCTTGAGCCGCCCCCTGCTTCGGGCTTCGAGCAGCGCTGGCGCGTCTTCGGCGCGGCCTATGGCGGCTCGACGCACATTTCCGGCAATAGCGTGGTGGGCAGCCATGATGTGAACAGTCAGGTCTATGGCGGCACGGGCGGAGCCACCTATGCGCTGTCGCCGTCCACCAACGTCGGTTTCGCGCTGAACGGCGGCGGCACGGCGTTCGGCCTTGCCAACGGGTTGGGTTCCGGCCGCAGCGACCTGTTCCAGGCCGGCGCGTTCGCGCAGCAGGCCATCGCGCGCAGCGGCTACCTCAACACCGCCCTCTCCTACGGCTGGCACGATGTCACCACCAATCGCACGGCGCCGATCACCGGCGAGCGATTGCGCGCCAACTACAGGGCCGGCGTGCTCGCGGGGCGGATCGAGGCGGGCTGGCGCATCGATACCCAACTCGCCGGAGTGATCCCGTATGCGGCCGCCCAAGCCGTCAGCTACCGGATGCCATCCTACTTTGAGCAGGGCGACGGCAGCCCGGCGAGCTTCGCACTCGGCTATGCGGCCCGCAACATCCTCGCAACGCGCAGCGAATTCGGCCTGCGGTTCGATCGCTCCACGGCGGTGAACGAGGCGCTGTTGACGTTCCGGGGCCGCGCGGCGTGGGCGCACTATTTCGACACCGCCCGCAATGTCGCGGCGACATTCCAGTCGCTGCCCGGCACCGGCTTCGTCGTCAACGGCGCAAGGATCGCCTCCGACGCCGCGCTCGTCACCGCCGGCGCCGAACTGGCCTGGAGCAACGGCCTCTCGCTCGCATCATCATTCGAGGGCGAATTTTCCAGCAACGTCGCGAGCTTCATCGGCAGGGGAACGCTCAGATACGCCTGGTAACTGTCCGGCCAGCGTTCCTCACCATCCGGCAGCCAGTTGATCACGATCTTTTTGGATCTCTAGGTCACGATCCCGAAAAGTGGAAGCCGGTTTTCGGAAAGGATCATAAGCGACGAGTCTGATTCAACGCAGTTGAAACAGACTCTAGAAAATTTTCCGGCAAACTGAATACCGGTTCGCGTGAAGAAAACGTGTCTGCCGCTCTGGCTGCCGGGTTTGCGCGCATAGTTCACAAGCGGTTAACGTCGCCATCACAACAGACCTGTGCCTGCGTGCTGATTCCAGCATGAGCCCATAGCGTTTTCAAGCGAAGCGAAACCGGCTCGCGTGAAGAAAATGCGTTCAATCAAGACCATAGAGCCGCGCTCCTTCTTTCAGAAGCGAAAGGGTCCAGGATCAGCGGCCGCATCCACGCATCGCGCATGGAGAGCCTGTCGGCATGCCTCCGCTACGAGGCCGGCTTAACCGTTTCTTGCAACAACCATGCAAGCATTGGCACTGCAGCAGCGCACTCGACACAAGAAATGTGGTCAGACCAATGCTTCATTCGATCTCCCAAAACTCCTTCGGACGTGTCATTTCCGTACGCGGGTCGCAGGCGCGCGTGGGTATTCTGAGGGCCGGCCGCATGTCGATGGCGGCGGCGCGCGCAACCGTGGGCCGGTTCGTCAGCCTGCGCAGCATGACATCCACCATCGTCGCGATGATCACGGAGGTCTCCTGCGAGCACCTGCCATCCTCGGATGAATTCATGGCAAGCGCCTCGGTCGATCTGCTCGGCGAAATCCTGGACAGCTCCGGTTCCCGCCCTCGTTTCCAGCGCGGCGTCACCAACTATCCGGCGATCGATGACCTTGCGGACCTGGTCACAAATCAAGAGCTGCGGACCATTTACGCGCCCAAAGGAGCGGATCAGATCGACGTCGGCACGCTGCAGCAGGATCCCTCCGTCACAGCGTTTATCGATATCGAGGAAATGCTCAGCAAGCACTTCGCCGTGCTCGGTTCGACCGGCGTCGGCAAGTCGAGCGGCGTTTCGCTGCTCATCAACGAAATCCTGCAATCGCGCCCTGATCTGCGCATTTTCCTGCTCGACGTGCACAATGAGTACGGCCGCTGTTTCGGTGATCGCGCCCTCGTGCTGAATCCGCGCAATCTGAAATTGCCGTTCTGGCTGTTCAACTTCGAGGAAATCGTTGACGTTCTGTTCGGAGGCCGTCCCGGCGTGCCGGAGGAACTCGATATTCTTGCGGAGGTGATCCCGATCGCGAAAGGAATCTACACGCAGTATCAGCACGCCGACCGAGTCAGCCTCAAACGTACGGACCCCAAGAGCGTCGGCTTCACGTCCGATACGCCGGTGCCCTACCGGCTGGTCGATATGATCTCGCTGATCGACGAGCGCATGGGCAGGCTTGAAAACCGCTCGTCGCGCATCGTCTACCACAAGCTGATCTCACGTATCGAAACCGTGCGCAACGATCCCCGCTACGCCTTCATGTTCGACAACGCCAACGTCGGCGGCGATACCATGGCAGAGGTTGTCAGCCTGTTGTTCCGCCTGCCCGCCAACGGCAGGCCGATGACGATCATGCAGCTTGCCGGCTTTCCCGCCGAGGTGGTCGACTCCGTGGTGTCGGTCCTCTGCCGCATGGCGTTCGACTTCGGTCTGTGGAGCGACGGCGTCTCTCCCCTGCTGTTCGTTTGCGAGGAAGCGCACCGCTATGCGTCCGCCGACCGAAGCATCGGCTTCGGCCCGACGCGCAAGGCGATCTCCCGCATCGCCAAGGAAGGCCGCAAGTACGGCGTTTATCTCGGCCTCGTCACGCAGCGCCCGGCCGAACTCGACGCCACCATCATTTCCCAGTGCAATACGCTGTTCACGATGCGCCTTGCCAACGACCGCGACCAGTCGCTGCTGCGTTCGGCGGTCTCGGATGCGGCCGCCAACCTGCTCTCCTTCGTGCCGTCGCTCGGAACCCGAGAGGTGCTGGCCTTCGGCGAGGGCGTCGCGCTTCCCACCCGGTTACGCTTCAAGGAAGTTCCGGCGCACCAGCTGCCGCGTAGCGAGGCCAAAATGTCCACGGTGCCGTCCTCCAGCCACGGACAGGACATGGTGTTCGTCGATGCCGTTCTGGAGCGCTGGCGTGGCGCGACCTCACATCGCGATGCGCCCCACACTCAGGCGCCCATGGAAAGACCGACGCTCAGCGTGCTGGACGCTCCGATGCTGCAACCGTCTCTTGGTCTCGATCCCGACCGCTTCACCCTATTGAAAAGACCGTTGCGATAGATCCGCTCCTGATCAAATCAGAGGCGAAACTCCGGGGCGAATACCGCATCAGGTTGAGGATCGGGCGCGACGTGATAGAGTATAGACAGGGCTTGGGACCGAGCGCCGATGAGAAAACAGCGGCCGAAGGAGACGGAGGAAGAGCACATTGTGCTCCAGTTCCGGCCGCGTGAGCGTGCAGAATCGCCGAAGCACCCCTCCTCGGAAAATGCCGCAGACAACCCCTCGCCGGACAGCGACGCCGATCCCGCTTCTCCGCCATCACCTCGCGCGGAATCCGACGACTTCCGCCACCGGATGCTGACAAACGCGGCCGCGATTGCCTTCACGATCGCATTGATCGCCATCGGGCTGTGGCTGGCCAGGAACATCATCGATCTGCGCGAGATTCAGGACTGCGCCCTGATGGGCCTTCGGGGTTGTACACATATCTCAACACCCCCACCCTAGACACGGCAGAACGAGGAAAGATACTGATTCGGCTACGGAATATGGCTTCACCGGGTGCCCGCCGCCATTGAACTCCGGACAGCGCTCGGATATATGGGCTCGGCATAACGGGACCGGACCTTGCGGGGACGCCGCCAGCGTCGTACGCCTATGCGGCACCTACTCTTCAATGTATCAAAGGCTTAGTGATGTCTTCCACATTCGATCGGGTCGCCACCATTATTGCGGAAACCTGCGACATCCCGCGCGATACGATTACGCCCGAGAGCCATGCCATTGATGATTTGGGAATCGACAGTCTGGATTTCCTCGATATTGCTTTTGCGATCGACAAGGCCTTCGGAATCAAGCTCCCGCTGGAGAAGTGGACCCAGGAAGTCAACGACGGCAAGGCCACCACCGAACAATACTTCGTCCTGAAAAACCTCAGCGCGCGCATCGACGAGTTGGTCGCCGCCAAGGACGCGTAATCACGCGGCCATGCATCTCGAATATTTCCATTTGATCGACCGCATCGCCGACCTCAGAACGGAACAGCGATCAATCACCGTCGAAGCGCAGGTCCCCCAGGAAAGCACGATCTTCGAGGGACATTTTCCGGGACATCCTCTGATGCCCGGCGTGCTTCTCATTGAGTCGATGGCGCAAGCCTCCGGCTGGCTGTTGATCGCCTTGACCAGGTTCGAGCGGATGCCCTTTCTGGCAGCCGTCAAGGAAGCCAAAATGAGGACTTTCGTTACACCCGGCGAATTGCTGACGATCGAAGCCGCCGTCGTTCACGAAGGCTCCGGTTTCACCATCACCGAAGCGAAAGTCAGCGTCGGCGGAAAGACGAAATGCAATGCGACGCTGACGTTCCGTCAGGTGCCTTTCCCCAACGACGACCTGCGCGGCCACATGGAGACCATGGCCAAGCGCATCGGGTTTCCACAACAGATGTTTGCTCATGGCTGAGACAGCATCACCCTCAGCGCCGATCGAAGCCTGGATCACCGGGATCGGACTTGCCACCTCGCTCGGTGAAGGCCTGGATGCTCATTGGGAAGCGCTCAGTCATCGGCGCGTCAACGCCGACGAAAAGAGCTTCGCACCCTACGTCGTTCACCCGCTGGCTCCGATCAACTTCGACGCCCAGATTCCAAAAAGGGGCGACCAGCGCCAGATGGAAGCCTGGCAGCGGATCGGAACATATGCGGCGGGACTGGCGCTCGATTCCGCCGGGGTCAAAGGCAATACGGATATCCTGTCGCGGATGGACATGATCGTCGCCGCCGGCGGCGGCGAGCGCGACCTCGTCGTCGATGCCGGGATTCTGAACGCGGAGACAAAGGGCAACGCCGCGCCGGGCTATCTCAACGAGCGGCTGATGAGCGACCTGCGGCCGACACTCTTCCTGGCGCAGTTGTCCAACCTGCTCGCAGGCAACATCGCCATCGTTCACGGCGTGACGGGTTCTTCGCGCACATTCATGGGCGAGGAGGCTTCCGGCGTCGACGCGGTGCGCATCGCGCTCGCGCGCATCGCCGCCGGTCAAAGCGACATCGCTTTGGTCGGCGCCGCCCATAATGGCGAACGCAAGGATTTGCTCCTGCTATACGAATTCGGGGACTTCAACCTGAAAGAGACGTACGCGCCGGTCTGGGCACGCGAGCACAACAGCGGCTTCGCGCTCGGATCCGGCGGCGCCTTTCTGGTGATTGAGTCTCGCGCCCATGCGGAGGCTCGTGGCGCGAAGCCGTTCGCGCGCCTGACCAACGTAGTCGCGGACCATGCGCGGCGAAAACGTTCCGGCGATATCACATCGACGCTGGAATCATTGTGGTCCAGGCTCGGCAACAGCGCGGAGAGAACCGCCATCGTCACGGGCGCCACCGGCGCAGAGCCCGCCACCTCGGAAGAACGCGCATTCCTTCGCGCCCATCCGGACATCCCGGTCCGCGCGACGGGAACGATGTTCGGTCACACCATGGAGGCGCAGTTTCCGCTTGGTTTGGCCGTTGCCGCGCTATCGCTGTCGCGAGGCGCGCTGTTCGCGTCCGCCGATACATCGGAACAGGCGATTGATATGACGACGCCTCCAGCCCGGATTGTCGTGATCGGCGCCGGACACTGGCGCGGCGAAGGCATGGCGCTGGTCGAAGCAATCAACTAACCGGACCTAGGGACTCGACGGGGGCACCATGACCGCAATGCGCGACAAATCCGGCCGGCCCGTCGTCGTGGTGACCGGCATGGGCGTCGTGACCTCGCTCGGCTCCGGCAAGACGGATAACTGGGCCAGGCTTTGCGCGGGAGAATCCGGCATCAGGACGATCACGCGGTTTCCAACCGAAGGCCTGAGAACCACGGTGGCCGGCACCGTCAATTTCATCCCGGTCGAGCCGTTCTCGTCGACCGATCTTTCGGAGCGCCTGGCCGATATCGCGACCGAGGAAGCCGTCGCGCAGGCGGGGATCGGGCGCGTCGGTGATTTTCCAGGCCCCTTGTTTCTCGCGGTCGCCCCGGTCGAGCTTGAATGGCCGCAGCGGCAGGAACTCGGCCGCGACATCGGCCCCGATGCCGACGTCGACTACGACCAGATGCTGCGGGTCAGCGGCGGCGGCAGATACAAGCAATATCATCGCCGTTTCCTGTTCGGCTCGGTTGCGGACCATCTCGCCGAAACCTTCGGCACCAAGGGTTCACCCATCTCGCTCTCGACGGCGTGCGCATCGGGGACAACCGCAATCCAGCTCGGCGTCGAAGCGATCCGCCGCGGCGAGGCCGATGCGGCGCTGTGCGTCGCGACCGACGGCTCGGTGAATCCCGAAGCGCTGATCAGGTTCTCGCTGCTGTCGGCGCTTTCAACCCAGAACAACCCTCCCCACGCCGCGGCGCGACCTTTCTCCAAGAACCGCGACGGCTTCGTGATGGCCGAAGGCGCGGGTGCGCTGGTGCTCGAAAGCTATGAGGCGGCGGCAGCGCGAGGCGCGAACATCCTCGGCATCGTGGCGGGGTGCGGCGAGCTTGCCGATTCCTTCCACCGCACGCGTTCAAGCCCCGACGGCAAACCGATCATCGGATGCGTCCGCAACGCGCTGGCGGACGCGGGTGTAACCACCGAGCAGATCGACTACATCAACGCGCACGGCACCGGCACTCCGGAAAACGACAAGATGGAGTATCTCGGCATCTCCAGCGTGTTCGGCGAGCGCGCCAGACAGATCCCGGTCTCGTCCAATAAATCGATGGTCGGACATACCCTCTCGGCGGCTGGAGCCGTCGAAGCGGTGTTCTCGCTATTGACGCTCGAGCATCAGCGCATTCCGCCGACCATCAACTATGATGTCCCGGATCCGGCGATCCCGTTCGATGTCGTTCCCAACACAGCCCGCGATGCGCGCGTCACCACGGTGATGTCGAACTCGTTCGGTTTCGGCGGCCAGAACGCGTCACTGATCCTGACGCGCGAACCGGTATAGCGGCCGGTGCAGCCGATGCTCGCACGGTGTGCTGACCCGCTGGCCCTTGCAGGATACAAGCCTGCCTTCGGCGGGATCGTCGTCCCCTGATGCGCCGCCTCCTGCTTCGAACCAGAGCCGGACTGCGCGATGCGGTCAAACCCGTCGGCGCAGCCGCCATCGGCGCATTGACGATCGCCCTGTTGCGCGCGACGCGCTGTTTCGATCCGGTCAAGACCGCGGATCTGTTCGGCCGCATCACGCGAAAGATCGGACCGATGCTGCGTGAACAGAAGATCGGTCGCGCGAACCTCACGGCCGCGTTTCCCGAAAAGCCGCCGGCTGAAATCGAGAAGATTCTGGCCGGGGTATGGGACAATCTGGGGTGTATCGGCGCGGAGTTCGCCCATCTCGATCACGTCTGGAACCATGATCCGAATCATCCCGAAGACGGTCGCATCGAAATCGGGGAACGCACGCGCGAGCTGTTTCACAAGCTGCGGCTGGATGGCAAGCCGGCGCTGATCTTCGCAAGCCATATCGGCAACTGGGAGCTGCCTGCGGTCGCCGCTGTCGCGCACGGGCTCGATGCGGCGATTCTGTATCGCCGGCCGAACATCGCATCGGCCGACCGCGCAATCAAACAGTTGCGCTCCGTCAATATGGGCACGCTGATCCCCGCTGGTCGCGATGCACCGCTCCGGTTGGCGCAAGCGCTGCAGAATGGCCAGCATGTCGCCATGCTGGTGGACCAGTATTTCACCAACGGCGTCGACGTCACATTCTTCGGACGCAAGACCAAGGCTAATCCGACGCTGGCGCGTCTTTTGCGGCAGATCGAATGTCCGATCCATGGCGTGCGGATCATCCGCCTGCCGGGCCATCGCTTCCGTGCCGAGCTGTCGGAAGAGATCACGCCGGCGCGGGATGCAAACGGCGAGATCGACGTGCAGGGAACGATGCAGATCATCACCTCGGTGATCGAAGGCTGGATCCGCGAATACCCCGATCAATGGCTGTGGCTGCACCGCCGCTGGCGTTAAGGCGTTTTCGAGCGAAGCGGGATCCGGTTCGCGTAAAGAAAGTTCTCCGTCCCGTCACCGTCCCGTCTTTATGCGCGTCCAGAGCCGGTTGATCGAACGTTGCGTCGCGAGATCGCGCGCAGTGATGATGAACAGCCGCTTCATCACGGCTTCATCCGGATAGATCGTCTTGTCATTGAAGGCTTTCGGATCGATCAGCTTCTGGCTGGCCAGATTACCGCTGGCATAGGACAGGAAGTCCGAATTCTTCGCCGCAACATCTGGCCGATAGAGATAATTGATCAACTCGTAGGCCTCATCGACATTCCTGGCATCCAGCAGAATGGCCAGATTGTCGAAGAACATCTGGGCGCCCTCTTTCGGAATCGCATAACCGATCTCGACACCGTTATGGCTCTCCGCCGCGCGGCTTTGGGCCTGCTTGATATCGCCGGACCAGCCGACGACAAGGCAGATCTCGCCGGTGGCAAGGCTGTTCAGATACTCCGAGGAATGAAACTTTCGGACATATGGCCTGATCTTGCCGACAAGAGCCGCTGCCTGTTCGAGATCGTTCTTTTCTGTCGAGTTCGGATCGAGGCCGAGAAAGTTGAGCGCGGCAGGCAGGATATCATCCGCGGAATCAAGCATCTGAACGCCGCAGTCCTTGAACTTCGCGAGCTTGTCCGGATCGAAGATGACATCCCAACTATCGATCCTGCCGTCGGATCCGAGAATGCGCTGCACCGCTTTGACATTATAGCCGATGCCGGTCGTACCCCACATATAGTTCACGGCATACTGATTGCCGGGATCATAGGTTGCGAGCCTCTCTGTCACCATGGGCCATGCGTTGGCCAAATTCGGCAACTTCGACTTGTCGAGTTTCCGAAAGATGTTCGCGCCGATCTGACGCTGCAGAAAATACGCCGTCGGCACCACGACATCGTAACCGGACTTGCCGGCAAGCAGCCGCGTTTCGAGCGTCTCGTTGGCGTCGAAAGTGCGTAGACCACCTTGATTCCGGTTTCCTCGGTAAAGGCCTCGAGCACGCCCGGCGCGATATAGCTCGACCAGTTGAAAAAATTGACCACCCGCTCGGCGGCATCGGCACGCGGCGACAAGACCGCGCCCGAACCAAGCGCCAGCGCAACGGGTACCCAGAGCCACAAGGACTGGTTCGGAATCATCGCCCGCACCTCCGCACGGCGTCGGATAGACGTTCCAGCGCGGTGTCGAGCGTGGCATCCTTCTTCGCGAAGCAGAAGCGCACGACCGAGGTGACCGCGTCCTTTTCGTAGAATGCTGAGACCGGGATCGCCGCGACCTTGTGGTCCACGACGATGCGCCTGCAGAACGCATGATCGGTTTCATTAAGCCCGAGCGGCGCGAGATCGACGGTCAGGAAATAGGTTCCTTGCGATGGCAGCACCGGAAACCCAATGTCTTCGAGGCCGCGGGTCAGGCGGTCGCGGCGTCGCGCCAGATCGCGACGCATCTCGAAAAAATAATCGTCCGGCTTTGCAAGGCCACAGGCGACCGCGGCCTGAAGATTGGGAGGTGTGGTGAAAGTAAGAAACTGATGCACCTTGGCGGTGACCCGCAATAGCGGCGGCGCGGCGCAGACAAAGCCGACCTTCCAGCCCGTCAGGGAGAATATCTTTCCCGCCGATCCGATCTTGATGGTGCGGTCACGCATACCGGGAACGGTGATCAGCGGAATATGCTCGCGGCCGTCGAAAACCACATGCTCCCAGACCTCGTCGCAGATCGCGACCGCATCGAACTCCTGGCAGAACCGCGCCAGCAATTCCAGTTCATCGCGCGCATAGACCACCGCGGCCGGATTCAGCGGATTGTTGAAAAGCACGGCCTTGGTCTTGGCGGTGAAGGCGTCGCGCAACGCATCTTCCGCCAGCCGCCAGTGCGGCGGCTCCAGCCGAACCAGACGCGGAACGCCGCCGGCCTGCCTGATGATCGGAAGATAGGAGTCGTAGAACGGCTGGAAGACGATGACCTCGTCGCCCGGCTCGACCGTGGCGAGAATAGCGCTGGTCAGCGCTTCCGTACCGCCGGAGGTAACCATCACCTCGCTCGCCGGATCGACCGAAAGACCGTGCCAGTGGCGGTAGTGAGCGGCGATCGCCTGCCGCAACTCCGGAATGCCCATCATCGATGGGTATTGATTGTAACCGTTGAGAACGGCGTCCGCGGCCGCGCGCCGGATATCCTCCGGGCCCGGATCATCGGGAAAGCCCTGCCCAAGATTGATGGCGTCGTGGTCGCGCGCAAGCTGCGACATGGTCTCGAAGATGGTCACCGGCAGATCAGCGAAGACCTTGTTCATCGAGAGCGTCAACTCTCAGCCGCCGGATCGTGTCGGCAACCCTGCCGCCTTCCATCCCAGAATTCCGCCGTCGAGATGCTTGTCGTAAGGCAGGCCGGAGGCCTGCGCCGCCAGCGACGCGCTCACCGAGCGCTTGCCCGAGCGGCACGCAAACACCACCTGTTTGCCCTGCGGATCGGGAATCGCCGTGAGGTCGAACGTCGACAGGGCGACAGCCACCGCGTCCGGAAAGGCCTCCGCCGCAATCTCGTTCGGCTCGCGAACGTCAACCAGCAGATAGCGTCCGTCGGTGATGCCTTTCGAGACATCCTCCGGCGTCAAATCGTGAACGACAAAATTCAGATTCGCCAACGTGACCTCCTCGCGCTTTTGCCTTCGGACGCTCGCACCCGGCGCGATGCCCGTCTCGCCGCTTCCCGCGCAAGGTCACCCCTTGCGACGATAAAATCAAGCACCGTCACGGTTCTATGACGGCTTGTCTAGAGCCTTTCCGCTTCTGATTGAATCAGAAGCGGGGCTCTATGATTTTGTTTTGACGCGTTTTCTTCACGCGAACAGGTCATCCACTTCGCTCGAAAACGCTCTAGATGATGACCTGCGTCCCGACCTCGACAACGCGCCCGGTCGGAATCTGAAAATAGTCGATCGCATCGTTGGCCGACCGGCTCAGCGCGATGAACAGCTTGTCCTGCCACGCAGGCATTCCCGACTGAGCGGACGCCTTCAACGACCGGCGGGAAACAAAAAACGAAGTCGACATAATATCGAACTGCCAGCCCAGCTTGCGCGCGATGGCCAGCGCCTTCGGAACATTCGGCGATTCCATGAATCCGAAGCGGAGGCTGACGGTCGAAAATTTTTCGCTGATGTTTTCCATACGCACGCGCTCAGCGGGACCGACCCGAGGCGTTTGCGCGGTTTCGATGGTCAGGATGACGTTGTGTTCGTGAAGAACCTTGTTGTGCTTCAGATTGTGCAGAAGCGCCGTGGGCACGAAATTGGGATCGCTGGTCAGGAACACCGCCGTGCCCTTGACGATATGCGGCGGCCGCTTCTCAAGGCTCTGAATGAGATCCAGAAGCGGCACCTCGGTGCGCCTGGTTTTCTTGATGAGGATCGCCACGCCGCGACGCCATGTCCATATCAGCACCACCATCGCGATGCCGAACAGAAGCGGCACCCAGGCCCCGTCAAACAGCTTGAGCAGATTGGCGCTGAAAAACATCATGTCCACAACGACAAGCGGAACGACCAAGGCGGCCGCAGCCGCCGGGTGCCAGTTCCACAGCTTCCAGACAACGACAAAGCCCATGATGCCGTCAGCGACCATCGTGGTGGAGACGGCGATTCCGTAGGCGGAAGCGAGGCCGCTGGAGGTGCGGAACAACAGCACCAGCAGCAGCACGCCGATCAGCAACAGCAGATTGACGCGCGGCAGGTAGATCTGACCGGCATGGGTCTCGGATGTGTAGCGCACCTCGAAACGCGGCAGCAGGCCAAGCTGCACTGCCTGCCGGATCAGCGAATAGGCCCCCGTGATGACCGCCTGGCTGGCGATCACGGTGGCTGCGGTCGCCAGAATGACCAGCGGCAGGATCAGCGGCGCGGGCGCCAGACGGTAAAAGGTGTTCTCGATGGCTTCAGGGTGGGCGAGGATCAGCGCCCCCTGTCCGAAATAGTTCAGCAGCAGCGACGGCAACACAAGACAGAACCAGGCCACCTGAATCGGCTTGCGGCCAAAGTGGCCGAGATCGGCGTACAGCGCCTCACCGCCCGTGACCGACAGAAACACCAGGCCCATGATGACGAGGCCGAGCAACCCGTGATTGAGCAGGAAGTGAATGGCGTACCAGGGATTCACCGCCAACAGCACCTGCGGATCCTCGTGAATATGCAGAACCCCGAGGACCGCGATCGTCACGAACCACAGCGCCATCACCGGAGCAAACGCCGAAGCGACCCGCGCGGTGCCCCTGCTCTGCACCGCGAACAGCATGATCAGGATCACCAGCGTCAGTGGAACGACATAATCCTGAAGCCCCGGCGCCGCGAGTTTCAATCCTTCGACGGCCGACAACACCGAGATCGCTGGCGTAATCATGGAATCGCCGATGAACATCGAGGCGCCGACCACGCCGAGCGCCAGCAGAAGCAGGCTTCGCCGCCCCAGCGCCCGCTGCCCGAGCGCCATCAGCGACAGCGTTCCGCCCTCCCCGTTATTGTCGGCCCGTAGCAGCAGGAGAACGTATTTCGCCGTCACGACGATAAAGAGCGACCAAAGGATCAGCGACAACACGCCGAGCACGATCGCGGGCGTCACCGCCCCCTCCTGCGCGGCGTGATCGACCGCCTCCCGGAACGCATACAAGGGCGAGGTTCCGATATCGCCAAAAACCACGCCGACGCTTCCGAGCGTCAACGCCAAAAAGCCGCTCGTCTTTGCCGAAGATTCGTCTTTGCCTTCGGCGGTGGGATCGCTGACGGCCATGGTGTCGTGCCAACGCTCTGATGATAAATTTGATCCGGGGCTATCGCGCACAAGCTCCTGCCCGTCAATCATCGAATACTATTGACAGCCCGCACCCGGCCTGCCCGGCTGGCCATCCAACTCCGGTATAAGAGTACAGTAGACGGTTACGGCTTCAAATTCGGCGGCAGCGGAGGCGCCTCTCGCATCAAGGTGATGGTCACGCGCCGGTTCGCCGCCAGTGACGGATCGTCGGGAAACAAAGGCATGCTGTCCGACTTGCCCGAGACCGCGAAGATATGACCAGCGGGCACCCCCTCCCGCTCAAGGATCTGGCGAACGACGTTGGCGCGGTCCGCCGACAGGTCGAAACCGTCATAGTCGCTGCGCATCGCAATGAAGTTCGAAGCGGTATGGCCGGTGATCGAGATCCGGAACGGCGTCGCCTTGAGCGGAGCCGCAAGCCGCCTGATCAACATCCGCGTCCGCTCATACGGTTCTTTTGACCCCTCCGCGAACATGGAGCGGCCGTCCTGGTCGACGATTTCCAGGTTGAGGCCCTCCCTGGTTTCCTCGAACATGATGTGCTTGGAAAGCTCTGTCAGTTCCGGCATGTCCTGCAGCGCCTGCCGCAGCGACGCGGACGCAAGCGCAAACTCGCGATCGGTCTTGAGGCGAGCGCCCGCGATCTTGAAACGCTCCTGTTCATCGGGGGTCGGGGTCGTGGAAGTTTCATCCGGCGGGACGTGCGCGGCGTTTTTCAGCTTGGGCCGCGTCGGCAGGCCGTCCGATTCGACGATACCGGAATATCGCACCTCGGTCTGGGAGCCGAAGGCATCGCGCATCGAGCCCGCAACGATCTTGAGCTTCTGATTATCCATCGTGGAGAACGCGACGAGCATCACAAAGAAGCTCATCATCAGGCCCATCAGATCCGCGAACGTGACAAACCAGCCGTGACCTCCGCCGTGCGCATCGCCTCGCTTCTTCTTGGCCATCGCTGGTTTCCCGAATCGACGTCAGGTCACGCCGGAACCGGCTCGCCTTCTTCGTGGCGGTGCTTTTCCGGCAGATAGGCCAACAGCATTTCCCGCACCAGCGCCGGACTCTTCGAATCCCGGATCATCAGGATGCCGTCAATGATCAGGGTGCGATTGGTCTCCTCGTCCAGCAGCTTGCCGTGGAGCTTGTCCGCGATCGGCAGGCAGAACAGGTTGGCGACGAGCGCGCCGTAAAGCGTCGCGAGCAGCGCCGTCGCCATGAACGGTCCGAGCTTGGAAGGATCGGTCATGTTGGCGAACATCTGCACCATGCCGATCAGGGTGCCGATCATGCCGAACGCCGGCGCGCAATCGCCGATGGCGCGGTAGATCTTGCTTCCCTCGTCGAGGTGCATGAGAAAGTTGTCGCGATCGCGCTCGAGATTATCGCGAATGAATTCGAGATCGTAGCCGTCCGCGACGAACCGAATTCCCTTGGCGAGGAACGGCTCGCTGGTTTCGACTTTCTCCAGGCCGACCGGTCCCTGCTTGCGGGAGATCTCGGCGATCCGCGCCAGTTCATCGACAAGATCGCGCGCTGACAGCCGGCTCATGGTGAAGGCGTATTTGGCGCCAAGCGGCAGGCCGTGCAAAATCGCGCCGAGCGGAAAGCGGATCATGGTCGCGGCGATCGAGCCGCCGAAAATGATGATCATGGCATGTTCGCTGACGAACATGTGCAGATCGCCGCCCATAAAGACCATCATGGCAATTACGATCATGCCGAAAGTAAGCCCGGCACCGGTCATGATATCCATGATGAACTCCACGCATACTCGACCGGCCATCCTGGACGGCGGCGCGACCGTTCTGAGTCACGCATCGTCACCCTAGCTTTCGCGCCATTAAAGACCGGTTACCGGGAAGGGTAACCGCTGCCAACGCGCCATAGCATTCCGCTTCTGATCGAATCGGTAAAGGACTTCAGGCTCTATGATCCTGATTTAACACGTTTTCTTTAGGCGAACCGAAATGCCGTGGCAGGTCATGCGCGAAGACGTACCTTGCCCGGAACGTCACATGCTGCTTCCGCACGGCTTAATGCGGACGGGAGGGCCGGTTGTCCTGCTTGCGCTGCCGGATCGGAACGGTCGGCGACCCGGCATCGGGAGATCGCGGCGAGGCCGGCGCGGCGGCTTCCGCCGATGCCGTCGCATCGGGGAATGTCTCCTGCACGGCGGCCTTAAGCTCCTGATCATGATAGGATTTCCAGCCGACCGGAAGGCTCAACAGAAAAATGATCGAGCCGAAGGAGAGGACGACCCAAGGGTAGCTGATCAGGAGCGCGATGACGAAGACCACCGACACGAAGACCGGCAGCACGAGTTCGGGCTGCACACGCATCCCAACCGTCTTGCCGGAGAAGACCGGCAGCCGCGAAACCATGAGGATGGCGATCAACAGCGTATAGAACGCCGTCAGTACCGCAGGGGGCTGCGGTATGCCCAGAAACGAAAGATAGATCGGCAACAGCACCGCGATCGCACCCGCCGGCGCGGGAACGCCGGTGAAGAAATTCGCGGCGAAAGCCGGCTTGTTCTCGTCGTTCATGGTCGCATTGAAGCGGGCGAGACGGAGGCCGCCGCTGATCGCGAATATCATCGCCGCGATCCAGCCCACATTGCTGAGGTCGTGCAACTGCCAGAAATAAAGGATGAGGCCGGGCGCAACGCCGAAATTGACGAAGTCCGCGAGACTGTCG
This sequence comes from Nitrobacter winogradskyi, assembly GCF_006539545.1. Taxonomy (GTDB): domain Bacteria; phylum Pseudomonadota; class Alphaproteobacteria; order Rhizobiales; family Xanthobacteraceae; genus Nitrobacter; species Nitrobacter winogradskyi_A. The sequence goes on along the minus strand of NZ_BJNF01000003.1, from coordinate 22,348 downwards.
AGTTCGGCGCCGAACTTTGACTGGCCCTTGATCATCCGGGCGACCCGCCCGTCGAGGCCGTCGAGCACGGCCGCGAATACGATGGCCGCCACCGCAAGCTCCATCCGCCCCTCGGTGGAGAGGCGTATCGCCGTCAGTCCCGCGCAGATCGCAAGCAGCGTGATGAAATTCGGCACCAGCATCCGCACCGGAATCGGACGAAACCGGCGGCGGCGCAACTCGGGCGTTTTGGGATCGTATGGCGTCGGCGCGTCTCCTACATTGGGCTTGCCGGGGCCACCATCATCTCGGCGTCCCCGACAAACCGGAGCGTTTAACTACTACGAAAAGTCCGCCCGTCTGTCTGCTGAAAATCAGCCAGCACCGTCTCGCCGGCGATCGCGGTCTGTCCCTCGGACACCAGCACCTGTGTCCCCTCCGGAAGGAAGACGTCGAGCCGCGAGCCGAACCGGATCAGCCCGAAGCGTTCGCCGGCCTCGACCGTCTGCCCGTCATGCACGAAGGTCACGATACGGCGCGCGATCAGTCCGGCGATCTGAACCACGCCAACCAGGCCATTGTTTGGCGTCGATATGACGAGCGCGTTACGCTCGTTGTCCTCGCTCGCCTTGTCGAGTTCGGCATTGATGAACTTGCCGGGGCGATAGACGATCCGTTCGATCCGCCCAGCGACCGGACTGCGATTGACGTGACAATTGAACACGCTCATGAAAATCGAAATACGCACCATCGGCAGCTCGCCAAGCTCGAGTTCGGCGGGCGGCACAACCGGTGCGATCATCGAGATCCGTCCGTCTGCAGGCGCGACGACAAGCCCCTCCCGGATTGGCGTCACACGGGCGGGATTGCGGAAGAACAGCGCGCACCAGATTGTCAGCAGCGTTCCGATCCAGCCCAGCGGGCTCCAGATCCAGAACAGGATGATGGTGGCCAATGCGAAGCCACCGACGAAGGGATACCCCTTCGGATGAATCGGCGAAATCTGCGCTCGCACGGATCTTGCGCCGGAGCGAACGGATTTCGCGATGGAGAGGAGAGTCTGTCGATCTATGGGCATGAGCACCTGATGATATGCGTATGAGCCTGAGGTGAAGGTGACTTATGAAAACACGACACGACCCTCGATCAGCACCGTATGAACTCAATGCCTGATTCGGGAGGGTCACTTTGGACCTATTCTACCCCGCCGCGCCGGTTGGCGCCACCAGGGGATCGTCCACAGGCGGAGGGGTGCGATTCGGGGCGCCCTCTTCATCGCCGATCAGCGCAAGTCTCTCCCGCGCCTCCTCGGCCTCTCGTTGCCTGTTCCACATGCTCGCGTAGAGGCCGCCCGCCGCCAGCAGCCCGGCATGTGTGCCCCGTTCGGCGATCCCGCCCTGATCGAGCACGATGATTTCGTCGGCACCGACAATGGTCGAGAGCCGGTGCGCGATCACCAGCGACGTCCGGTTGCGCGAGACCCGTTCGAGAGCCTCCTGAATTTCATGCTCGGTGTGACTGTCGAGCGCCGACGTCGCCTCGTCCAGTACGAGGATGGGGGGCGCCTTCAGCACGGTGCGCGCGATCGCCACGCGCTGCTTCTCGCCGCCGGACAATTTCAATCCGCGCTCGCCGACCTCCGTCTCATAACCTTTAGGCGACATCCTGATGAAGTCGTCGATCTGCGCCGTCCGGGCGGCCGCCTCGACCTCCTCGTCGGTGGCATCCCAACGGCCGTAACGGATGTTGTAGCGGATGGTATCGTTGAACAGCACGGTGTCCTGCGGCACCATCCCGATCGCCGCTCGCAACGACTCCTGCGTCACATCCCGGATATCCTGACCGTCGATCAGGATGCGGCCGCTGGAGACGTCATAAAGGCGGAACAGCAGCCGCGACAGCGTCGATTTTCCGGCTCCCGAAGGTCCGACGATGGCCACCGTCCTTCCCGCCGGCACATCGAACGTCAGGCCCTTGAGGATCGGGCGATCCGGATCGTAGGCAAACCGCACATCCTCAAACTTCACCGACCCGCTCTCAACGCGCAGCGGCTGCGCACCGGCGCGATCCTGCACCTCCGCGCGGCGGGTCAGTACGGAGAACATCTTTTCGATGTCGATGATCGCCTGCTTGATCTCGCGGTAGACCATGCCCATGAGATTGAGCGGCTGGTAGAGCTGGATCATCATGGCGTTGACCATGACGAAATCGCCGACGGTATGCGTCCCGTTCCGGACCCCGACCGCGCACATGATCATGACCGTGGTCAGGCCGGCGGTGTAGATCACGGCCTGCCCCGCATTCAGCACCGCCAGCGAGGTATAGGTCTGCACGCTTGCGGTCTCGAAGCGCTCCATCGAGCGGTCATAGCGATCCGCTTCACGCGTTTCGGCGCTGAAATACTTGACCGTCTCGTAGTTCAGAAGCGAATCGATCGCCTTGGTGTTGGCGTCGGAATCGGAGTCGTTCATCCGGCGGCGGATCTCGATACGCCACTGCGTCGCCTTGTAGGTGAAGGCCATGTAGACCATGACGGTCAACAGCGTCACCAGAACGTAGCGCCAGTCGAATTGCCAAAGCAGCACGGCGGTGAGCAGCCCGACCTCGACTGCCGTCGGAATGAGCTGAAGGATGACCAGCCGCACCATCTCTTCGATGCCGTTGCGGCCGCGCTCGAGCACGCGCGTCAACCCGCCGGTCTTGCGTTCGAGATGAAAACGCAGCGACAGCTCGTGCATGTGGACGAATGTCCGGTAAGCCAGCCTGCGCACCGCGTGCATCGCGACCTTGGCGAAGGTGCCGTCGCGCCATTGGGTCAGCAGCGCCATCAACACGCGGGCGGAGCCGTAGGCGAGCGTCATCGCGAGCGGCGATACGATCAGCCACATCGCCCAGTTGTCGGGCTGCACGGGCGCGCTTCCCGTGCCGCCCAGCGCATCGACCGCCCATTTGAACGTGAAGGGAACGACCAGGGTCGCGACCTTTGCCGCAAGCAACAGCACCAGCGACCATGCCACGCGCATCTTCAGGTCGGCGCGGTCTCCGGGCCACATATAGGGCCACAGATGCAGGAGCGCCTTGCCGAGGGTCGCGTTCCGGGTGGGGTCATCTGGGGGCTTTGCCGGCGCGGTTGCCTGAGGAAAAGCCGCGTCAGCCATCGAGCGCGCCCGAACCGAAAAGCGGCGGGGTCGGCCGCGTATGTCGTCTGATAAAGGTCATGGATCGGCTCTATATAGAGCGTTTAAGTGCCGCGTACACCCCAAGCCGGCGATTCCTTATCGCAGTCACGGCGCGGACCGCCGAAAGGGAAATTAACCCTGTCGTAACGACCGAGTCTTGACGCTGTGATTTTACGGTGCCACATCGATTCTCATGAACACCATCAGAACGGTCTGCGTCTATTGCGGCTCAGGCCCCGGTACAAATCCCCAATTCGTCGAAGCCGCCGTTGATTTCGGGAAAGCTCTTGCCCGGAACAACGTCGGGCTGGTCTATGGCGGCGGCTCGGTCGGTCTGATGGGCGCCATCGCGACCTCGACCCTCGATCACGGCGGCACCGTCACCGGCATCATCCCGGATTTCCTGACCGCGCGCGAACATGCGCTGTCGCGCGTTCAGGAGATGATCGTCACCCGCGACATGCACGAGCGCAAGCGCCTGATGTTCGAACGGTCGGACGCGTTCGTCGCCCTGCCGGGCGGGGTCGGCACGCTGGAGGAACTGGTCGAGCAGCTCACCTGGCAGCAACTCGGGCGGCACAGCAAGCCGATCATGCTGGCAAACATCGACGGCTTCTGGGAGCCCTTGCTTGCTTTGCTTGCTCACATGCGGAGCACCGCCTTCATCCGGCCAACGCTTGCGGTGAATGTCCTGCAGGCCAACCGCGTGGAGGATATCCTGCCGAAACTTCGCGCGGCGGCGACCGGCGTGCCGGACTCATCCAAACAGATGCCGGCCGACGTCGCCGACCGGCTGTGATCATGACGGCTATGGGACCGACCCTTCACGCCGGTGCGCCGGACTTCACCAGCTTGTAGAATACCGAATCCATCAGGGCCTGGAACGACGCATCGATGATATTGGGCGACACGCCGATCGTGGTCCAGCGCTCGCCTTCCTCGTCCTCGCTTTCGAGCAATACCCGCGTCACCGCGCCGGTGCCTCCGTTGAGGATACGCACGCGGTAGTCGATCAGCTTCAGCCCGTCGATGTATTTCTGGTACTTGCCGAGATCCTTGCGCAAGGCAAGATCGAGCGCGTTGACCGGACCGTTGCCTTCGGCGGCGGAAATCAGCGGCTGGCCATCGACCCTGACCTTCACCACCGCCATCGCGACGGTGACACGTCGGCCGTGGGAATTGTAGCGTTGCTCGACATTGACGTCATACTGCTCGACGTCGAAATACTCCGGCACGCGGCCGAGCGTGCGCCGCGCCAGCAGATCGAACGACGCGTTCGCGGATTCGTAGGCGTAACCCGCCGCCTCGCGTTCCTTCATCTCCTGAACCAGCCGCCCGAGCTTCAGATCGTTCCTGTCGAACGCGATGTTGGCGCGTTCGAGTTCGGCAAGCACATTTGAGCGGCCGGCCTGATCCGACACCAGCACCTTGCGGCGGTTGCCGACCGATTCCGGCGGAACATGCTCGTAGGTCGCGGGATCCTTGAGGATCGCGGAGGCATGGATGCCGGTCTTGGTGACGAACGCGCTTTCGCCGACATAGGGCGCGTGCCGGTTCGGCGCGCGGTTGAGCATGTTGTCGAGCGTGCGCGACACCTGCGTCAGGTCCGCAAGCCGATCCTCGGTCACGCCGATCTCGAAGATGTCGGCAAATTCCTTCTTCAGTTTCAGCGTCGGGATCAGGGAACAGAGATTGGCATTGCCGCAGCGTTCGCCGAGGCCGTTCAGGGTGCCCTGGATTTGCCGTACACCCGCGCGCACCGCAGCTAAAGAATTAGCGACCGCCTGCTCGGTGTCGTTATGGGCATGAATGCCCAGATGGTCGCCGGGGACGTGTTTCGCGGCCACGCGAACCGTCGCCTCGATCTCGTTCGGCATGGTGCCGCCGTTGGTGTCGCACAGCACAACCCACCGCGCGCCGGACTCGTACGCCGCCTTTGCACAGGCCAGCGCGAATGCCGGGTCTTCCCTATAGCCGTCGAAAAAATGCTCGCAATCCACCATGACCTCGCGGCCAACTGCTGCGGCCGCCTTCACGCTGTCGCGGATCGACGCAAGGTTTTCGTCGTTCGTGGTTCCGAGCGCGATCCTGACCTGATAGGCGGACGATTTGGCGACAAAGCAGATCGCATCCGCGTCGGCCTCGATCAGCGCGGCCAGTCCAGGATCATTGGAAGCCGATCGTCCGGGACGCCGCGTCATACCGAAGGCAGTGAAGCGCGCGTGGCGAAACACGGGCTTCCGCGAAAAAAACCCGGTATCGGTCGGATTGGCGCCGGGATAGCCGCCCTCGACATAGTCGACGCCGAGATCGTCCAGCATTTTCGCGATCGCCTGCTTGTCCTGCAAGGTGAAATCGACGCCGTTGGTTTGGGCACCGTCCCGCAGCGTAGTGTCGAACAGATAGAGGCGTTCGCGGCTCATGCCGCGCTACCCGCGGCCAGCGTCTTCTTCATCGTGGTGTTGGCCAGCCATTCATCGCCGATCGTCACCGAATTGCGTTGCATCGCGACGTAGCCACGCCTGGCGAAAAATCGCTCCGCCGTATCGCTGGCCTCAACGGTCAGGGCCGCGGCGCCCCGCGCGCCGGCAAGCTTTTCAAGCGCATCGCACAGCGCCGTCGCAACCCCGTGGTCCACCGCGCCCGGATGCACATAAAGCATGTCGATGTGATCGGTGCCTTTGAGCGAAGCAAAGCCGACCGGCGAACGCTGAAGCGTCGCCACCAGCGTCAACTGGCCTGCGAGCCGCGCGCCGAACTTATCCTCGTCGTCAGCGGCGGACGCCCACGCGATCTGCTGCGCCTCACTGTAATCGTCACCGGTCAGTTCCTCGATGCTGGCGACAAAGATCGCGGCCAGCACGGGAACATCAGTGGGCAGCATCGGCCGCAGCGCCGGCTTGGGAAGCGCCTGTCCCATCGCGTCAGAACACTCCGAACAAACGGGCAACCAGCGCCACTGCCGCGACGATCACCGCCCATTTGATCAAAATGTAATAGCGCCAGTGATTCGGAAAAGGCGTCTCCGGCTTGGTCATCGCGCGATCTCCCATGTCGTCACCGGCGTGCCGTCGACGTCCTTGCCGTCCTTCAGCACAACGCCCATGGCGGCGAGTTCGTCCCGGATGCGATCGGACTCCTTGAAGTCTTTTCGCGCACGGGCTTCGGCGCGAGCAACGACTCGCTTCCGAATTTCTACCTCACTTAAGGGAACAGCGACGATGCTAGGTGCAGGAACAGCAAGATTCATGAGTACGGTTGGTGCATTGATTTGCACGCCCTTCGGAATACGAAGTGGGCTATTTCGATCGCAACTAAACCCTAAAAAAAGCAGTCCGGATCGTAAGCAGTCTAAACGTTCTTGCTTTCGGAATGTATGGAGCGCAGCAAATAATTTCGCACCGTTCAAATCATCACAAAGCGGTTCCAACACCTCGTCCGGTACAGGATTCGAGGGTGGCACATGCTCAACGTCCCGATACCACCCATCGAGGATCCTAAAAGATTCAGTCAGGCGTTCCGCCGTCCAGTCGATCGGCTGCCGATAATGAGTTTGGAGCATACTGAAGCGGAGCGTTTCGCCCGACCAAGCGTAACCTCGCCATTTATCTAAAAGCTCATTGATCGTCACGAAGTTGCCGAGTGACTTCGACATCTTCTCGCCTTCGACCTGCAGGAAGCCGTTGTGCATCCAATAGTTCGCCATCGCGTGCGAGCCGTGGGCGCAACGCGATTGCGCGATCTCGTTCTCATGATGCGGGAAGATCAGGTCGAGGCCGCCGCCGTGGATGTCGAAGACCTCGCCGAGATAGGCCGTGCTCATCGCCGAACATTCGATGTGCCAGCCCGGCCGCCCCCTGCCCCACGGACTGTCCCAGCCCGGTTCGTTCTCAGATGATAACTTCCACAGCACGAAGTCAGCCGGATTTCTTTTATGCGCATCCACCGCGACCCGCGCGCCGGCCTTCTGCTCCTCCAGCCTGCGGCCCGACAGCGCGCCGTAGTCCGGCATCGACCGCACGTCGAACAGCACCTCACCGCCCGCCTCATAGGCATGGCCGCGCGCGATCAATTGGCTGATAAATGTCACCATGTCGGTCTTGCCGTCGGCGCGCGGCAACACGAACTCGGTGGCGCGCGGCTGGTGCGTCGGCGGCAGGCAGCCGAGCGCGGCGACATCGGCCTGAAACTGCGCGGCGGTCTTTTCGGTAACCTTGCGGATCGCCTCGTTCAGCGGAAGATCGGGGAAATCACGCGCCGCGCGGTCGTTGATCTTGTCATCGACGTCGGTGATGTTGCGGACGTAGGTGACGTGGTCGTCGCCGTAAAGATGCCGCAGCAGCCGGAACAGCACGTCGAATACGATGACCGGCCGCGCATTGCCGATATGGGCGAAGTCATAGACCGTCGGACCGCAGACATACATCCGCACGTTCGACGGATCGATCGGCGTGAAGACACGCTTCCGCCTGGTCAGGGTGTCGTAAAGGCGCAGTTCCATGGAATCCGTTCCGAGGTCGCTGCCGCTGGACAGCGGGATGCAAATCCGTTCCGCTCGCTGGCCGGACGCCCGGTGATCTCGTTGTGAGATAAAGACGGCCTCAGCCAGCGAATCGCTAGGCCGTAATCTCGCGGCAAATGCCGCAAATGGCGAGGAGACCGTTCATTCTGGTCACCATGGAGCAGCCGGAATATAGCGTCAAGCCCCGCCCCATAAACGCCTTATTTTGCCGTGAGATCGCCCGCATTCGTCGTGGTAACTCTGCCACGCTCCTTTTCCTTTCCGGCACGTCAATGCATATTTTTCCCGCAGCTCGGGTTTTTCCCGGCATTCTGGCAGGCACGGCTCTGTTCGCGGCCGCCGCGTGGGCGGACAGCCGCGTTTTCATCGTTGCCAACCAGGCTGACGGATACGGCATCGATCAATGCCTTGCCCAGGGTGAAAGCTGCGGCGCTCACGCCGCGCATTCCTACTGCCGATCCCGCGATTTTGCACAGGCCGTCGCTTACAAACGCGTCCGGCCTGACGAGATGACGGACTCGATTCCGGGATCCACGAACTCATGTCGGCACAGCGGCTGCAACGAATACGTCGCGATAACCTGTCAGCGCTGAATCCTTCGCAACGGGAGACCGGAGTTGCAGTGAGGGCTGCCACACTCGCGCCTTCGAAACGACGTGACGCTGCCGCGAGAAGCGGATATGACACGGCCACGCTGACGATGGCCATGAGCATAACGCAATCGGCCCGCACCATCAGCGTCTCACGGCGCAATCACGCCTTCCTGGATTGCGTCTAAAATCACTGCGATGGACGCATCTGTGTTCGGAACGATCCCTCTTCGTAAAGTCAATTTGCCGAATCGCTCAGGGATCGCTTTGATGGCGGATCATGCCTGACTCGTTGTTTGCCCGCACGATGCGAATTTTGGCTTGCGCCATCGGCATTGCGGGCGCGGCCGCCGATGCTCGAGCGCAGGGCGGCCCGCCAGGGACCAATCCGATTTGCCCTCGGCTCGAGGCGCAACTCGCAAGCATCGACCGCGGCGGCGGCGATCCGGCGCGCGCCGGACAGCTCCGGCGCTACGAGGAAGCGGCGGGCCGGCAACAGGCCGAACTCGAACGGGTCATCGCGCAGGCAAACCGCATGGGCTGCGACAGCTCAGGTTTCTTCCAGCTGTTCAACGCGCAATCGGCCCAATGCGGACCGATCACCCACCAGATCCAGCGCATGCGGACCAACCTTGAGCAGATCACCACCAGCCTGGAGCGGCTTAGAGCCGGCGGCGCCGGCCCCGACCGCGACAGTCAGCGCCGCTCCGTGCTGATCGCGCTGGCACAGAATAACTGCGGCCCGCAATATGCGGCTGCGGCGCGGAATCAGGGCTCCTTCTTCGACGATCTGTTCGGCAACCATTCCGAGAATCCGACGATCCTGCCGCCGGTTGATTCGGGCGCGCAATCCGGAACCTATCGGACCGTCTGCGTCCGTTCTTGCGACGGTTTTTACTTTCCGATCTCGTTCGCGACCGTTCCGAGCCGGTTTCCTGACGACGAGCGGACCTGCAAGAACCTTTGCCCCGCGACAGAAGCCGCGCTCTACGTGTATCGCAATCCCGGCGAGGACATGAATCAGGCGGTCTCGACCAGCGGACAGCCTTATTCCTCGTCGCCGAACGCATTTCGGTACCGTCAGGAATTCAATCCGTCATGCTCTTGCAAGGCGGCAGGCCAGACATGGGCCGAGGCGTTGAAGGGACTCGACGACAAGGCTACAGCCGCCCAGCAGGGTGACATCATCGTCACGGAAGACGGCGCCCGGAAGATGTCACAGCCGACCCGCGACAGAGATTCGCAGAAGAAGGATACGGCTGCGACAACCGATGCGCGCCAGAGTCCTCCCGCAGATGCGACCCCGACCGCCTCGACACCGTCGAACAAACCGATCCGTTCGGTGGGGCCCACGTTCATACCCACGCAGTAGAACGGGCTGGAGTTCCGGCTATAGCGTTTTCGAGCGAAGCATGTCCTCAGGCTTGACCCCGAGGATGGATACCGGTTCGCGTGAAAAAACGCGTTAAATCAAGATTATAGCCTCACTTCTGATTACATCAGAAGCGGAGAGCCTCCGATTCATCCGCGTCATCCCTCGCCCTTCATTCCTGAAAGGCTTCGGCGGAACTCCGGCTGGCGCGGGAGACGAGGGTCTCATCCGGCGCCGGCAATGATTTGCCGGAATCGCGAAACCGGTTGGTGATCGGATAGCGACGGTCTCGGCCGAAATTCCGGCGCGTGACCTTGACGCCCGGCGCCGCCTGCCGGCGCTTGTACTCGGCGGCGTTCAGCAGGCGATCGACGCGCACGACCACGTCGTGGTCGAACCCTTCCGCGACGATCGCCGCCAGCGGTTCCTCCCTCTCGACCAGCCGCTCAAGAATCGCATCGAGCAGATCGTAAGGCGGCAGCGAATCCTGATCCAGCTGGCCTTCGCGCAACTCGGCCGTCGGCGGCCGCGCGATGACGCAGGGCGGGATCACCTCGCCCGATGGACCAAGCGCGCCTTCCGGTTTCCACGCGTTGCGCAGGCTTGCCATCCGGAACACCTCGGTCTTGTAGATATCCTTGATCGGATTGAAGCCGCCGTTCATGTCGCCGTACAGCGTGGCGTAACCCACCGACATTTCCGACTTGTTACCGGTGGTCACGACCATCGCACCGAGCTTGTTGGACATCGCCATCAGAAGCGTGCCGCGAGCGCGGGATTGCAGATTCTCCTCGGTAATATCGCTGGGCGACCCCGCGAACACGCCGGAGAGAATCTCCTCGAAGCCAGTCACCGCCGGCGCGATCGGCAGCACGTCGTAGCGAATGCCGAGCGCCGTCGCGAGCCTTGCCGCATCGTCGAGCGAGACCTGCGCCGTAAAACGGAACGGCAGCATGACGCCGCGGACGTTCTCGGCCCCGAGGGCGTCGACGGCGATGGCCGCGCACAAGGCTGAGTCGATTCCGCCGGACACGCCGAGCAGAACGCCGGGAAACCCGTTCTTCCGGACATAGTCGCGCAACCCCAGCACGCAGGCGGCATAGTCGGCCTTGTCGCCGTCGATCTGCGGCGCGACCGGTCCGGTGCAGTGCCACCCCTCGGCAGACCTGGTCCATTGCAGCGTGACGACGCTTTCCTCGAAACAGGGAAGCTGCGCTGCCAGCGAGCGATCGGCGTTCAGCACGAAAGAAGCGCCGTCGAATACCAGCTCATCCTGGCCGCCGACCTGATTGAGATAGACCAGCGGGAGATCGCTCTCGGTCACGCGCGCGACCGAGATCGACAGCCTGATGTCGCTCTTGCCCTTTGCATAGGGCGACCCATTGGGAACGACGAGAATTTCCGCGCCGGTTTCAGCGAGGCATTCGACGACGTTCTCATACTCGGCGGATTCCTCGACCCAGGTGTCTTCGCAGATCGGCACGCCGATCCGCACGCCCCGAATCTTCAACGGCCCTCCGACAGGCCCCCGCGCGAACACGCGCTTTTCGTCGAACACGCCGTAGTTCGGCAGATTGACCTTGAAGCGGAGCGCCGCGACCCGCCCCTCGTCCAGCAACGCATAGGCATTGTAGAGCTTGCCGTCATCGACCCATGGAGTGCCGATCAGCATGGCCGGGCCGCCATCGCTGGTCTCACGCGCGAGAGCTTCGATCGCCTCGCGGCAGGCAGCCTGAAATGCCGGCCTCAGAACCAGATCCTCAGGCGGATAGCCGGCGATGAACAGTTCGGGAAACGCCACCAGTGCGGCGCCGTCGGCCTTCGCCTGCGCGCGCGCGGCGCGGGCCTTTGCCGCATTGCCGGCGATGTCTCCGACTGTCGGATTCAATTGGCCGAGCGTGATCTTGAAGGTTGTTTCGGTCATGGACGCTTGTTACCCGCCGGCCTTGCCTTGCTGCAATATGGCGCAGTTATAACGGTTTCGGGCGGCGTGGACAGCGGCGGGTCAAGAAAACATGCCCGTCATGGCCGGCATAAAGCCGGGCATGACGATTCAATCCCGCTATAGCCACTGATTACGGGCACCAACAACAAAACCACCTTAGAAACCCGATTACCCTCAAAAACCGGAGACCGCCGGGATCGGTTTGACCTTTCCTTCACGATCGTCACTCAGCAATTCGGCGATCAGGAACGCCATGTCGATCGACTGCTCGGCGTTCAGGCGCGGATCGCAGACGGTGTGATAGCGACCGTTGAGGTCCTCGTCCTTGATCGCACGCGCGCCGCCTATGCACTCGGTGACGTTCTGCCCGGTCATCTCCAGATGAATGCCGCCGGCGTGCGTGCCCTCGGCGGCATGAATGCTGAAGAACGACTTGACCTCCGACAGGATGCGATCGAACGGGCGGGTCTTGTAGCCGCTCGTCGACGTGATGGTGTTGCCATGCATCGGATCGCACGACCACACGACAACGCGGCCCTCGCGCTTCACCGTGCGGATCAATTGCGGCAGATAATCGCCCACCTTGTCCGAGCCGAAGCGGCCGATGAGCGTCAGTCGTCCCGGTTCATTGTCGGGATTCAGCGCATCGATCAGCTTCATGAGTTCATCAGGCTTGAGCGATGGGCCGCACTTCAGGCCGATCGGATTCTTGATGCCGCGGAGATATTCAACGTGGCCATGATCAAGCTGTCGGGTGCGATCGCCGACCCAGATGAAATGGCCTGAGGTCGCGTACCAGTCGCCAGTCGTCGAATCGACCCGCGTCAAAGCCTGCTCGTAACCGAGCAGCAGCGCCTCGTGACTGGTATAAATGTCGGTCGACCGCAGTTCGGGGTGGCTTTCAAGGTTGAGCCCGCAGGCGCGCATGAAATTGAGCGCGTCAGAGATGCGATCGGCGAGTTCCTTGTAGCGCCGCGACTGCTGAGAGTCCTTCAGGAAGCCGAGCATCCACTGATGCACGCTGCCGAGATTGGCGAACCCGCCGGTCGCGAAGGCGCGCAGCAGGTTAAGCGTCGCCGCCGATTGCCGGTAGGCCATGATCTGGCGATGCGGATCCGGAACCCGCGACTGCTCGGTGAAGGCGATGTCGTTGACGATATCGCCGCGATAGCTCGGCAATTCGACACCGTCGACCTTCTCCATCGGAGACGAGCGCGGCTTGGCGAACTGGCCGGCAATGCGGCCGACCTTCACAACCGGCAATGCGCCGGCATAGGTCAGGACCACCGCCATTTGCAGCAGCACGCGGAAGAAGTCGCGGATGTTGTTGGCGCCATGCTCGGCGAAGCTCTCGGCGCAGTCGCCGCCCTGCAGCAGAAACGCCTCACCGTTGGCGACTCGGGCGAGCGCCTTTTTCAGGTTGCGCGCCTCACCCGCAAACACCAGCGGCGGAAACGTCGCAAGCTGCGCCTCGACGTCACCCAACGCCTTCGGATCCGGATAGACCGGAACCTGCTGCACGGGCTTGGTGCGCCAGCTATCGGGTGTCCACCGCTCGGACATGAGATTAACTCCTGAGGAAAACCGCCACTCATAAACGGATGGCGACGGTTCACGCTATATACATGGGCGAACCCCGTCGCGCCAGTTGGCAGAAGGTTTTGCCGATCAAGATATTGAAATACGAGGCAAATTCTGCTTCGGCCTTTTTCCGGACGCATCAAGGGTACTGGCATCGTCCAGATTCGCCAATTTTGGGGTCGTTTAGAGCGGCCGCCGGTCAAATGGAATCAGCGCCGCCGCTCCAGTTAATTGATTGAGCATCGGATTTATCCCGAAACCGGTTCCCATTTTCGGGTCCGATGCTCTAGAACCCTGATTTATTCCGGATCATCCGCCGAGACCGGCCACCCTCTATCTCAGGGCCGTTTCACTCGGCCGCTCCACGCGCATGGTGAGCGGTTCGCGTCCGCATCGTCACAAGTTCTTCAGCCGCGGTCGGATGCAGCGCCATGGTCGCATCGAAATCGGCCTTGGTGGCCTTCATTCTGATCGCGATGCCGACCACCTGCGTCATCTCGGCCGCGCCGTCGCCGACGATATGACAACCGAGCACGCGATCCGTCGTGGCGTCCACCACCAGCTTCATCAGCATGCGGGTATCACGGCCCGATAACGTCGCCTTCAGCGGGCGGAACGTCGTCTTGTAGATATCGACCGCGTACTCCGCCCTCGCCTGCGCTTCTGTGAGGCCGACCGTTCCGACTTCAGGCTGCGAAAACACGGCGGTGGGGATGTCCGCATGATCCACGCGCGTCGGCTTGTTTCCGAACACCGAATCCGCGAACGCGTGCCCCTCGCGGATCGCGACCGGCGTCAGGTTGAAGCGATGCGTGACATCGCCGACCGCATAGATGTGCGGCAGGTTCGTCCGCGAGAAGCCGTCGACGGCTATGCCGCCGTTCTCCGGGTTGATGGCGACGCCCGCCTTCTCAAGTCCCAGATTGGCAACGTTCGGATGCCGGCCGATCGCAAACAGTACCTGATCGGAAGCAACACTCGACCCGTTCGATAGATGAGACGTGAAATCATCGCCGTGCCGATCGACCCTCTCGACAGTGCAGCCCGTCAGGATCGTGATGCCGCTCTTCTCCATTTCCGCGCGAACATGGGCGCGGACGTCATCGTCGAAGCCGCGCAGGATATTGTCCCCGCGATAGATCAGGGTCACATCACTTCCGAACCCGGCAAAGATGCAGGCGAATTCGAGCGCGATATATCCGCCACCCTGAATCGCAATTCGCTTCGGCTGCTCCTGAAGATGAAACGCCTCGTTGGAAGAGATTACGTGCTCGATGCCGGGAATGGCAGGCCCGTGATTGGGCCGGCCACCCGTCGCGATCAGTACCTGCTTCGAACGGATGGTCTCGCCGGTCGTGAGCCGGAGCGTGTGCGCATCCTCAAATACCGCCCGCGACTTGACCGTTTGAACACCGGCCTTTTCGAGGGTCGACGTATAGGCCGCCTCAAGGCGGGCGATCTCCCTGTCCTTGTTGGCGATCAGCGCCGGCCAGTCGAACGTCGCGGACGGAATCGACCAGCCAAAACCGGCGGCATCTTCGATGTCGTGGCGGATATGAGAGCCGTAGACCAACAGCTTCTTCGGCACGCACCCCCGGATCACGCAAGTCCCGCCCATCCGGTATTCTTCGGCGACCATGACGCACGCGCCGTATCCGGCGGCGATGCGCGCGGCGCGCACACCGCCGGAACCGCCGCCTATGACGAACAGGTCGACATCGAAATCAGCCATGCCCCAACTCGATCGAGATCAGATTTCCTTGCCGCGCTTGCGCATCTCCGCGCGAAACTCGCCATTGACGACGCTCGCGAACTGCTGCGCCCACTGGTTCATATATCCCATGCTCGCTTCGATCGCCTTGGGCTCCTGCGCGATCAGCTTTTTCCCGAGCGGCGACTTGTAGAACGTGACAAGGTCCTTCAACTCCTGCTCCGTGAAATGGCCGGCATAGATCTTCGCCATGCCGTCACCTATTTCTTTTTCACGGCCGGCGAGCGACTTGGCCACGACCAGCGCAACCTCATTGAGATCCTTCTGATAGTTCAGGTTGGATTGAAGAAGCGTGTTCTTGGTCCGCTCGACGATGCTGGGAACGGCATTTGCGAACATCCCACTGGCGTTCTTCAACGTCAGAAGTTCCTTGGCCGAAGCGACGGCGGCAGGTGACGGCTGGCCGACTTGCTGAGCCTGCGCAACGGCTGGAAGCGCCAGCGCCATCGCAAGAAAAGCCGCAGGCAGAAACTTTGAAAGACCCCTCATCATCTCAATATCTCCTCATCGCGGCGCTTACGGCCGCTCGACAATACGAATTCCCTCGGCGCCGGCCAGCATCGCCACGCGTGCTAGGCCGATGAATAGGCCGTGCTCGACGACGCCAGGTATCGGATTCAACAGTCCGGCCAGATAGCTTGCATCAGGTATCTGCCCAAGATGGGCATCGAAAATCCAGTGGCCGCCATCGGTGACGAAAGCATGGCCATCCGGTTGCTTTCTGACGGCCAGTTCACCGGAAACGCCGGCTTTTGCAAATACCTCCGTAATCGCGCGCCGCGTCGCGGCGAGTCCGAACGGAATGACTTCGATCGGCAGGGGAAAGCGGCCTAGCCCCGCCACCCACTTCGTCTCATCCGCGATCACGATCATGCGGTCCGACGCGGCCGCCACAATCTTCTCGCGCAGAAGCGCCCCGCCGCCACCCTTGGTCAGATTGAGATCAGGATCGATTTCGTCGGCGCCATCGACCGTCAGATCGAGCCTGTCGAGGTCGTCCAGGGTGGTCAGGGGAACGCCGCACCGCTCCGCATCGGCCCGCGTGGCTTCTGATGTCGGCACGCCGACAACCTTCAACCCGTCACGCACGCGCTCTCCCAAAAGCTCGACAAAGTGCCTGGCGGTGGATCCCGTTCCGAGACCCAGCCTCATGCCGTCCTCGACATATTCAAGGGCACGCGCCGCAGCCTGTCTTTTCAATGCATCCATCGTCATGAGGACCTCGATTTGCGACCCCGCTCCGGCTGGCGAGGCATAGCTGATGTGGTTGAGACGTTCGCTTTGCAGCCGATGCGGGCCCGGTCAAGCCAACTCCCCGCTCCGCACCACAATTTTTTGGATGACCAACGGTTTCGAGCCGGGCACGTCCTTGGGATGTTTCGGGGTGGCATACGCGGTTCGCATGAAGAAAACGCGAAGCGGAAAGGCTCAGACGCAAGAAACAGGGCTCTCGAGCGTTCCGGGCCTCTCCATGAGGGCGCACGACCATATCCGCACTTCACCCTTGCATGTCCGGCGGGAGGCGGATACCGATCCAGCATCATGATATCCTCCCCTCCCCCCATGGTCGTGTTCGACCTCGACGGGACGCTGGTCGATACCGCGCCCGATCTCGCCGCCGCACTCAACTTCGTCCTGGATCGCGAAGGCCTGCGCAAGGTGTCATTGCCGACAGCCCGCTCGATGATCGGTGCGGGGGTTCGCCGCATGATCGAACGCGGCCTGGAGCATGAGGATCGCTCCGCGACGCCCGATGAGGTCACGCGGATGATGGGCGACTTCGTGGACTACTATACGGCCCATATCGCCGACGAATCCCGGCCGTTTGAAGGACTTATCGAGGCGCTCGACGAGCTATCGGCGCGGGGATTCCGTTTCGCGGTCTGCACCAATAAGCTGGAAGCGCTTGCCAAGCTGCTGCTCGACCAGCTGGGGTTGAGTCCGCGGTTTTCCGCAATCTGCGGCGGTGATACCTTTGGCGTGGCTAAACCGGATCCCGCGATCTTGCGGCAAACCATCGCCCGCGCGGGCGGAAGCCCGCAGACCGCCATCATGGTCGGCGATGCAGGTCCCGACATAGGGGTTGCGCGCCGGGCCGGCATCCCCGTTATCGGGGTCACGTTCGGTTATACCGAAGTCCCGGTCGCAGAACTCAAACCCGATCGCGTGATCAGCCACATGAGGGAATTGCCGGAGGCCATCGCCGTACTGCAAGCCGCCACGCTGAACGCGGCCGGCTGATTTATTGGCCCGGAATCAGGCGCGGGCCGAGAATGCCAAGGGAGGACCTTCTCCTGTTCCTACCCCGGCGAAGCGACGGGTGCGGCGGTTCGCCACGCTTCCACGATCCCGCGCCGTTCCTGGCCCTTCTCGCGCGCGTTAATCTTCATGGATTTCTTGCGCACCGCAGCAGAGCCGGCACATTGTGCCCCGGCCAGAACACGCTTACATTAGAAAAGAAACAAATACCTCATACGCCGTTGCAACAAGGCTAGTTAAATGACCGGTTGTTCTGCCCCCGCCGAGACTTCGGGCTCCCGGAAAATGGTCGACCCGTTCGGCCGAAGCATCAGCTATTTGCGCGTATCCGTGACGGATCGTTGCGACCTTCGCTGCTTTTACTGCATGTCCGAAGACATGACTTTCTTGCCGAAGGCGGATCTGCTCACGCTGGAGGAGCTTGATCGTCTGTGCTCGGCATTCATCGCCAAGGGCGTGCGCAAGCTTCGGCTGACAGGTGGCGAACCGCTGGTCCGCCGCAACGTGATGTCGCTGATCCGCTCCTTGTCTCGCCATCTCGAGTCGGGAGCTCTGAAAGAGCTGACGCTCACGACAAACGGATCGCAACTGGTTCGCTTCGCCAACGAGCTTAAGGATTGCGGCGTAAAACGGATCAACGTGTCGCTCGATACGCTCGACCCTGCCAGGTTTCGCGAGATCACGCGCTGGGGCGACATCCAGAAGGTCATGGCAGGCATTGACGCCGCGCAAGCCGCGGGTCTCGCCGTCAAGATCAATGCGGTCGCGCTCAAAAACCTGAACGAGGACGAAATTCCATCCCTGATGGAATGGGCGCACAGTCGAGATATGGCGCTGACCCTCATCGAGGTCATGCCGATGGGCGATATCGGCGCATCCCGCGCCGATCAGTATCTGCCGCTCTCCATGCTGCGCGCGCGGCTCGAAGGCCAATACACCCTCACCGATCTCGACGACAGTACAGGCGGCCCCGCCCGCTACGTTCGGGTCAGCGAGACCGGCGGCAAGCTGGGCTTTATCACACCGATGACCCACAATTTCTGCGAATCCTGCAACCGCGTCCGCATCACCTGCACGGGCACCCTGCATACCTGCCTCGGACACGAAGACGCTTCCGATCTGCGCCGGCCGCTCCGCGCATCGTCCACCGACGAGTTGCTATATGAGACGATCGATCGCGCCATCGGCCTCAAGCCGAAAGGCCACGATTTTATCATCGACCGTCATAACCGCCCGAGCGTAAGCCGCCACATGAGCGTAACCGGCGGGTAACAATTTAGACACCCGCCGGTCTGGCCGTATCTCGAGGGCGGAGGTTAGCGGACCTGCCCTGACGGCGTTGATGATCCATTATGCGTGGGCCTTAATCCGATACCCCATGCCCGCAATGACATTTCAAAGGCCTCTATCCAAGTCATGATTTCCTGGAGCCTTCCGCTTCTGACGAAATCAGAAGCAGGCTCCATCATTTTTGATCTGACGCGTTTTCTTCCCGCGAACCGGTATCCACTTCGCTCGAAAACGCTATAACCGCTCTGCGTCCGCCACACCCCAAAACTATCAACTGCCCGGTTGACGGCGGCAACCTGGCATTGGAATGGTGCAACGCCTTTCATGTAGCCAGCATCCGACAGGAAGCTGCGTTCCACAATCTGGGACAAACAACCGCTGTTGCGACTTCGGAAAGACGCCGGGGTTTTGAATCCGGCGTCAGTGATCGCGATCGGCTGCCGCCAGGAGGAACTGATGCGTGTGTTACTGGCCCTCAGCACAGCCATCGACCGGCTCAATGAAAAGGTGGGGTACGTCTGCAATATCCTTGTGCTGCTTGCCGTGCTGGTGAGCGCCGGCAATGCAATGATCCGATATGCGTTCGGCTATAGTTCGAACAGCTGGCTCGAACTGCAATGGTACATGTTCGCCATCCTCGTGATGTTCGGCGCATCCTACACCTTCAAACGCAACGAACACGTCCGGGTCGAGATTTTCTATCTGATCCTGTCCGATCGCGGCAGGCTCTGGCTCGATCTCATCGGGACCCTCTTCTTTCTCATTCCGGCCTGCCTTTTGCTCAGCTACCTGTCCTGGCCTTTCTTCATGCAGTCTTATGCAATCGGTGAAGTATCCGGAAATGCAGGCGGTCTCGTTCGCTGGCCGATCAAGCTCGTCATCCCGCTCGGATTCGTCATGCTCGCGATTCAAGGGATCTCGGAAGTGATCAAGCGGATAGCGGCGCTACAGGGCCTTGTCACGATCCAGGCGACCTACGAGAGACCGACTCAATGATTACGCTGGAAATGATGCCGCCAATGATGTTCGGCGGCCTGGTTCTGGCGATGTTGATCGGTTTTCCGGTCGCCTTCACGCTGGCCGCGGTGGGGCTCTCGTTCGGATTCCTTGCGATCCATCTTGGCTTTTTCGATCTGAATTTTCTTCAAGCCATACCGGGGCGCGTGTTCGGAGGCGTACTGTCCAACGAGCTGCTGCTGGCGATCCCCTTTTTCACGTTCATGGGATCGGTGCTCGAGCGCTGTGGCCTTGCGGAGGACATGCTCGACTCAATGGGGCAACTGTTTGGACCCATCCGCGGCGGCCTCGGATATTCGGTCATCCTTGTCGGATTCATCCTCGGCGCCATCACCGGCACGGTCGCGGCGCAGGTGATCGCCATGGCGCTGATCTCGATGCCCGTGATGATGCGCTACGGCTACAACATTCGCTACATCACAGGCGTGCTGGCGGCATCCGGCACCATCACTCAACTTGTTCCGCCTTCCCTGGTGCTGATCGTTCTGGCCGATCAGCTCGGGAAATCGGTCGGCGACATGTATCTGGGCGCCTGGGGGCCGTCGCTCTTCCAGATCATGCTGTTCGCCGGCTACACTTTCCTGCTCGGTCTCTTCAAACCCGATCACGTCCCCCCGGTGCCAAAGGAATTTCGCACGCTCACCGGCTGGCCGCTTTGGCGCAAGTGCCTGATGGGCATCATCCCCTCCGCCGTCCTGATCTTTGTCGTGCTCGGCACCATGATGTTGGGGCTTGCGACACCGACGGAAGCAGGTGCAATGGGCGCCGTCGGCGCGATCGTGCTGGCGACCATTCACCACAAGGATTTCAGCAGCACCGGCCGAAAACTCCTGATCATCGGCGCGATCACCGGCGGCATCGGAACGCTCGTGGGAATTTTCGTGGCCGAAGGATTGGTCTTCAAGATCGCGTTCGCCGTCACCTATCTCGCGGTGGTGTGGATTTGTCTGGAAGCGGTCCGCATCCCCGGACTCCGCGACCTCATCAGGCAGGGCTATCAATCGACAATGCGCCTCACCACCATGGTGACCTTCATTCTGATCGGTTCGACCTGCTTCTCGGTGGTGTTTCTCGGAGTCTCCGGCGGTGAATGGCTGGAGCATCTGCTGACATCGCTGCCGGGCGGCGTATGGGGCTTTCTCATCTTCATAAACGCCTTCATCTTCTTCCTGGCGTTTTTCCTCGACTTCTTCGAGATCGCCTTCATCATTCTGCCGATGCTCGCCCCGGTGGCCCAGAAGGTTCTCGCTCCCGTCGTCGGTGCAGACGCGGCGCTGATCTGGTTCGGCGTCATGATCTGCGTCAACATGCAGACTTCGTTTCTCCACCCTCCATTCGGCTTTGCGCTGTTCTACCTGCGCGGCGTCGCGCCGCGAGAGGTCAAAAGCTCAGACATCTACTGGGGCGCGGTGCCATGGATTGGATTGCAGATCATCATGGTCGTTCTTGTGATCGCGTTCCCCGCGACCGTGACAGGCCTGCTTGGCAAATCAGCAGCCGTCGATCTCGACAATATCAAGATCGAGGTGCCGATGATCGATGTCGCGCCGCTGGATTTCGGTCCGGTACCGACCAACCGGCAATAGCTGCGTCAAAAATCACGCAGCGCCGAAAGGCAATCAGCCCCGCGTCCGCGATCGAATCATGAAGGTGTCGTAGGTATATTCCGCCACCTGCCACCACAAATATTCGTCCGACCGATAGGCCTGCATCGCATCGATCACTTTCTTGAAGTCGGCATTATTTGCCGAAATCTCGCTCCACAACTCGTTCGTGGCTTTCAGGCAAGCGTCGAGAACGTCGTGACTGAACGGCCTGAGTTGCGTGCCACCTGCGACGAGCCGCTTCAGGGCTGTCGGATTCTGCATGTCATAGCGAGCCGTCATCCAGGTGTTGGCCGTGTTCGCCGCGTTCACCAGTATCGCCTGATAGGTCTTTGGCAAGGTGTTCCACTTCTCGAGATTGCAGAACGCGTGAAGCGTCGGCCCACCCTCCCAAAAACCTGGATAATAATAATACTTGGCGACCTTCTGGAGACCCAGCTTCTCATCGTCGTAGGGACCAACCCATTCGGCCGCGTCGATTGTGCCTTTCTCAAGCGAGGGATAAACGTCGCCCCCGGCGAGCTGCTGCGGTATCACGCCTACCTTTTGCAAGACCTGACCGGCAATGCCGCCGATCCGCATCTTCAAGCCCGACAGATCAGCCACGGTCTTGATCTCCTTGCGGAACCAACCGCCCATCTGTGTGCCGGTGTTGCCGCAAGGAAGCCCGATGACGCCGAATTTTTTGAAGAACTCGTTTGCAAGCTCATTGCCGCCACCCTGAAACAGCCAGGAATTCTGCTGACGCGCATTGAGCCCGAACGGAACTGACGCGAAGATAGCGAAGGTGGGATCCTTTCCGACATAATAGTACGAAGCGGTGTGACTCATCTCGACCGTATTGTTGGCCGTCGCGTCGAGCGCCTGCAACGCGGGAACCACCTCTCCGGCCGCGAAGAGCTGAATCTGGAATTTGTTGTCGGTCATTTCCGCGACCTGCTTTGCAAAGACCGCGGCCGTACCGTAGATCGTGTCGAGCGATTTTGGGAAGCTTGACGTCATGCGCCATTTGATCTCGGGCGCCGATTGCGCGATCGCCGGCGAGGCTATGGCCGAGACAGCGGCCCCGGCGGCCGAACCTTTCAAAAAATCACGACGCTTCATGAGTCACCCCTTATGACGATCCTTCTTGAGCTTCCCGCGAAGGCCATAGCGGATAGAGCTTGACCTTCGCTGCTTGTCTTGCACACGAACTCCACAGGTGAAGGTCAAGCCCCAGACTGAAACTTCTACTAGAGC
>NZ_BJNF01000002.1 GCF_006539545.1 Nitrobacter winogradskyi | reverse complement strand
GCCGCTCTAGAGTCTGTTTCAACTGTGTTGAATCAGACTCGGCGCTTATCTTTCTGTTTGAGCATGATCTTCTCCGAAAACCGATATCCACTTTTCGGGATCATGCTGTAGTGAGACTTGATTCTAAGATTCGCAAGGCCTCCTGCCGTGACGCAATGCAAATCACGGAAATGGAGATCATCGAACCTCAGGCGTCGCGTCCTGGAGCCGGTCACGAATGCTTGCGGCCATCACGCGATAGATCGCAGCATGCGGCCCGTCAGGTTCGCTCTCGACCACAGGATGACCGGAATCGGAGGTCTCGCGGATCGACATATGAAGCGGGACTTCGCCCAGAAACGGAACTCCCAGCCTCTCCGCCTCGTGTCGCGCACCCCCGTGGCCAAAGATATCGCTTCGCGCTCCACAATGTGGACACTGAAAGAAACTCATATTCTCGATGATGCCGAGAACCGGCACGCTGACTTTTCTGAACATGGCCAGTCCGCGCCTTGCGTCGATCAACGACAGATCCTGTGGCGTCGAAACGATGACGGCGCCCTTGAGCGGCACATTCTGGGCCAGCGTCAGTTGAGCATCGCCGGTCCCCGGCGGCATGTCCACGATCAGAACGTCGAGCCTGCCCCAGGCCACATCACGCAGCATTTGCCGGATGGCCGATGTCACCATCGGACCGCGCCAAATCACCGCACTTTCTTCTTCGATGAGAAAGCCGACCGACATGATGGCAAGGCCAAACCGCTCGATCGGCACTATCTTCTTGTCGTCCGTCAATTGCGGCTTTTCGCGAATACCGGTCAGTCGCGGAATTGAGGGTCCATAGATATCCGCATCGAGCAGACCGACACGCAAACCGGAATCCCGCAGCCCCAGCGCGAGATTGAGCGCGGTGGTCGACTTGCCGACACCACCCTTGCCCGACGCGACGGCAACAACGGCGGCAACTCCGGGAATATCCGCCTGCCGCGCCATCGGCGAACCCGAGGCTGGATGTTGTGGCGACCGGCGTGTCGACACGTTCGGAATCCCTTGCTCAGACCGCGGCGGCAAACCCGCCGCGACGCTGCCAGGCATGCGTTCAGCCGTCAGAGCGACCATCACGGCCGACACTCCCGGAATCGCGCGCACGGCCGCCTGGGCGTTGACGCGAACCTCCTCCCAGGCCTTGATTTCCTCTGCCTCGACACTGATGGAGAAAAATACCTTGTCACCGTTGATGGCGATTTCCGAGAGTACCCCGGCGGCGGTCAGCGCCACGCCGCTGGGAGAGAGCACACCGGCCAGCCGGTCGAGAACTTGCTGCGGTGTTACGTTCAAGTCGCTTCTCCGGATACGCGCACTTTATCCCAAAACAGGTTGGACATGGCAGATCCCGCGACCGGTCCGCTGTCCGTAGACAATCCCGATGGCGAACCTTGGGCGCTGGAGTCCAAGACGGTAGCAATCCAGTCGAGACCTGGAAGTCAACCCCCCTCGGCGACAGCGTCGTAGTTGAGCTCTATCAAAACCCCATTCGGGTCGCTGACGAAAATCTGCCAGATGCGGCCACCGGGGACCTCGCGTGCCTTGAAAGCGAATCCTTTAGCCTCAAGCCGCTGTTTCATGCCCCTGTAGTCGCGGCTTGCAAAGGCGATGTGATGAACGACACCGGAATCCGGCTTTTGCGGCTCGGATGTCGGGGCGATGTCGACGAGGTGAACCACCGGCTTCCCCTCGCTATAGAGCCAGGCGCCCGGAAAGGCGAAGTCGGGCCGATCCCCCTTCGTCAGACCGAGAACCTCCTCGTAAAACCGGACCGTCTCGGCAAGTTTGCGGGTACGGATATTGAAATGATCGAGCATTCCAACGCTCATGTTGCGCGCTCCCTTGTCCACGCCCCAGAAATTTGTCTCACCCCATTCTAGATCCTCTTCGCTTCTGATGGAATCACAGGCCGAGCTCTCAGATCTTGATTTAACGCGTTTTCTTCACGCGAACGCGGTATCCACTTCGCGCTAAAACGCTATAGTCATCATGACGCGCTCATCCGCTTTTAATTCAGCGATTCCTCAGGATCTCGGACAAGGCTCGGTCATGGCTAAAGTCGCATTTCTCGGTCTCGGCGTCATGGGATTCCCCATGGCAGGACACCTCGTGGCAAAGGGTGGCCACGAAGTGACCGTGTTCAATCGAACGCCGGCCAAGGCCGACGCATGGGCCGAGAAATTCGGCGGACGAACCGCGGCGACGCCGGAGTCGGCTGCCGAAGGCCAGGATTTCGTGATGGCCTGCGTCGGCAACGACGACGACCTGCGTGCGGTCACAATTGGCGCAGGTGGCGCCTTTGCCGGGATGAAGCCAGGGGCCGTCTTCGTCGATCATACGACCGCTTCCGCTCAGGTCGCACGCGAGCTTGACGCCGAAGCGACCCGGCGCGGTTTCGGCTTTGTGGACGCCCCGGTCTCCGGGGGCCAGGCTGGCGCCGAGAACGGCTTTTTGACAGTGATGTGCGGCGGAGCTGATGACGCCTATACCCGCGCCGAACCGATCATCGCGGCCTATGCCAGGATGTGCAAACGGCTCGGCCCCGCGGGTGCCGGTCAATTGACCAAGATGGTCAATCAGATCTGTATTGCCGGTCTCATCGAGGGATTGTCGGAAGGCATTCACTTCGCCAAAAAGGCGGGGCTCGACGTCAATGCTGTCGTCGAAGTGATCTCGAAGGGTGCTGCGCAATCGTGGCAGATGGAGAACCGCTCCAAGACGATGAGCGAAGGCAGGTTCGATTTCGGCTTCGCCGTCGAATGGATGCGCAAGGACCTTTCGATCTGCATCTCCGAGGCTTATCGCAATGGCGCAAGCCTGCCGGTCACAAGCCTCGTGGATGCTTTTTATGCGGAAGTCGAGAAGATGGGCGGACCCCGCTGGGATACGTCGAGCCTTCTGGCGCGTCTCGAACGTTAACGTCTGGTAAATCTGCGGTCCCTGCCCGGTCGATCGCCGTGACGTCGATAAGGAATTAACGCTCCGTTAACCGAATAATCCTGCTTTTTAAGGCAGCCCTTAAGGATTTGGCGCGAGAAATGAACCAGTAACGACTCGTGCGGCCGCGAGCAGGATTTGTGTCTGGTTGATGAGTACCCCCGCCGATAAACCTGAAGTCGTCGAGCTTCCGGTCGCTCCCGCGATTGTACCGTCCGCACGTCATCGTCGCGCCACCACGCAGCGGGTCCGGGAGGCGCGCGACCGCCTGACTTCCACCAGCGGAACCCGGCCGGCGTTCGATCACGAACTGCTCCGGCAATATGCGCAAACACGACTGTCGGCGTCCTTTGTCGTGATGCTGCTTTTGGTTGCAACAGGCGTGCTCTTCGGTTTCTGGATGGCGCCCGCCGCCGCGGCGGCATGGACGTTCGGAATGCTCTGCATTCACGCCGTCATCATCTACAACTGCAAGGGTTATCTCAAGGAACCGTCGTCGGCCACCAGCACGCGCAAATGGCGCGCACGTTTCATTTTGTTCGATCTTCTGTACGGCCTGTGCTGGACGACGATTCTGGTACATCCCGCCGGCTCGGATCCGGTCACGAACACCCTGATGATGTTTCTGATGCTGCTCGTCGTGGCGGTATCGAGCATGCTCTCAGCCAGTCTGCCGATTGCCGCCCTTGCCGCAACCGCCCCCGTGACCTCCGCCATCGCATTCAAGTTCGCGATGGGCGGCAGCTTCAACAACTATATCCTTGCCATCCTGACGTTGACTGCGGAAGGCTTCTTCGCATTGCTCGCGCATCGCCTGCATTCCACGACGCTGGCGACGCTCGAGGCGCGGGCGGAAAAGGACGCCCTGATCGGCGAACTCGAGCAGGCCAAGGCGATCTCGGACGAAGCGCGACACCGCGCGGAATCAGCTAACGTCGCAAAGTCGCGGTTTCTGGCTCAAATGAGTCACGAACTGCGGACGCCGCTGAATGCCATTCTCGGGTTTTCCGAAGTCATGAAGAGCGAGATCTTCGGCGAGCACGCGGTTGCGGTTTACAAGAGCTATTCGGCGGACATTCATAACTCCGGCGTTCATCTCCTGAATTTGATCAACGAGATTCTCGATCTATCGCGGATAGAGGCCGGCCGCTACGAACTCAACGAAGAAGCCGTATCTCTGGTCCATGTCGTGACCGAATGTCACCATCTGCTGAAACTGCGGGCCTCCAACCGCGGCATCACAATTCACGAGGTATTCGAGCAAGGCATGCCTCGAATCTGGGGTGACGAACGCGCCACGCGCCAGATCGTGCTCAATCTGTTGTCGAATGCGATCAAATTCACGCCACAAGGCGGCGAGATCTGGCTGAAAGCCGGATGGACGGCTTCAGGCGGGCAATACCTCAGTGTGAAGGACAACGGCTCGGGAATCGCGGAAGACGAGATCCCGATCGTGCTCGCGTCATTCGGACAGGGGTCGAACTCGATCAAATCCGCGGAGCAAGGCGCAGGCCTCGGTTTGCCGATCGCAAAGAGCCTGATCGACATGCACGGCGGTACGTTCACGCTGAGATCAAAGCTTCGCGTTGGCACCGAGGTGATCGTCACCTTTCCGCCGGAACGCGTGATGTCTGCTCTGGCGCCCATGGCTGAGGAAGGTCCGCCGCTTCAACCCGCCCAAGCTGGCGATCACACAGCCGAGGAGAGACGCCGCCTGAGGAACAAACCGATCATGAATGCCGGCACGGGTCTTAGAGTATGACGCCGACTCGAAGGACTGCGAGGCGTACGAACGCAAACGAGATGGTTCTCATGGCCACGAATGAGTATGAAAGCGCCGCGCGCAGCAGTTCGCAAAGCTGCTCGCCTCCGCGCTCAACCGACAACGTCGCAGGTGCGTCGTGATCCGCATCCTCCTTGTGATTGGAATGCTGGCCGCGACCGCCGGAGTGGTGGTTGCCTATGGAGATCCCGCCCGAATATCGGCTGCGCGAAACATGGTCTCGACGATGCTGCACGAGGTCGCCGCGGACCCACCACGGAGCGTTCAGATTCCTCGGACACAGAGTGGCGATTTTATGCTGCATGCAAAGGTCAACGGCGTGAAGACGCCGATGATCATTGACACCGGCGCAACGTCCGTTGTCCTCACCTATGAAACGGCGAAGGCCGCCGGCTTACCGCTGGAATTGCTGAAATACGATGTGGATGTCGAGACCGCCGGCGGGCGGGCGCGCGCTGCGCGCCTGACGCTCGACAGACTCGCAGTCGGGAAGCTTGTCGAGCGCTCCGTGCCTGCGCTCGTGGTCCCGCGCGGCCAGATGAAAGCCAACCTTCTGGGAATGAGCTTTCTCAACCGACTCGAGAGTTGGGAGGTTCGCGCAGACCGGCTGATGCTGCACGGCTATCCCTGAGCCGCCCCGGCTGCGTTATCGTCCCCACCTCACCATGCTCATCATTCCGAACCAAAGCCGCGTTGTTGAAGAATCAAGAATCATCGTGAGCGCTGTCGCACCGGCCACGGAGCGCGTGTCGAAGCGCGTCGAGGTCGATGCATCGGCCCAGATCTTCCAACCTGATCGGAGTCCGCCTCCGCCAGTTAGGATGCTCATTCAACGTACCTGGAATATTCGGCTGATCCTGCAGTTCAATCAGATCATCGAGCGCGATCGCGAGAATGCGAGACGGCGTCCGCGCGAGAAATTCCACAGCTCCGAGAAAGTTCTTCGTTGCGATATGCTCTTCGCCGAGCTTCCACTCGAACGCATGGCGCGCATCCGTCCGCTCCGCATCGGTTTCACCGGGATCGATCCCAAGCTCCCGCTTCACCCTGAGATCAGAATGCGTTTGCCAACCGGCGAAGGATGCAAGGTCATGCGTCGTAAACGTAGCGAGCGCGTTCTGGGCATATTTTGACGCTTCGATAAAAGCACCATCGTTGCCACGTTCAAACATCATCACTTTGTAAGACCACACACCCCAATCAGCGAGTTTCTCCCGAAAGCCATCCGGTACCGTTCCAAGATCTTCGCCGATAATGACGCAGCGCTGGCTGACGCTCTCTTGCGCGATAACGCCGAGCAGGGCCTGCAACGGCATCTCTACATATGCTCCCTGCAAAGGCGATGCCCCAGCCGGTATCAGGTAGAGGCGGCTGAGACCGAGCACATGATCCAACCGTATGGCTCCGGCGAAGCGCATGGAAGCGCGCAGCATCTCTCGAAACGGCGCGAAGTCACTCGCCTCGAGGCCGGCGGCATTGAATCCCGCCAATCCCCAATCCTGCCCCGCCGTATTGAGTTGATCGGGCGGCGCCCCGACCGAGAGCGTGCGCGAAATGGCGTCCTGCTCATTCCAGGCGTCGAATCCGCTGGCCTGCACACCGACGGCGACATCCAGATAAAGCCCGACCGCCATTCCGCGTTCGGCGGCAAGATCGGCGCATGACTGTAGCTGGGACGCCGCGCACCATTGCATGAACTCGACGAACTTCACTTCTTCGCGTTGTGAGCCGCTGGATATGGCTTGAATTCCGGCATCATTCGGACGACGCCACTCGTCCGGCCACAACCACCAGGGCGATGGACCAAACTGTCGCCGCAACACCTCGAAGCAGGCGTATCGTTTCAACAGTTGACCCCTCTCCTTCCTGAAAATGTCAAACTCGGCCTGTGCTGCCTGATCTCGTCGAAATCTCGAGAACGCATGCCGGAACGCTGCGAATTTCAATTCGGCGACGGCAGCGTAATCGACGAGTTCGCTCTCCCGGACCCGATCGAGTTGTTCACGCTGTCGTTGTAGCCACGCGCGCGAAAAATTCGGTATCCGCTCGGGATCGACATAAAGCGGATTGAGAAACAGGCGGCTGTTCGGCGCATAAGGACTGCATTCGCGTGGGCGGTCATCGAACAGGGCATGAAGCGGATTGAGACCGATGCCATGGCAGCCCCAATCCGAGGTGAGTTCGATCAGCGATGCCAGATCGGTGAAATCACCAATTCCCCAGTTGCGCGACGATGTCAGCGCGTACAGTTGAACAGACAGAACCCAGATGCGCTCGAATGGGCCCTGGTAGGCCTTTTCGGGCGTGACCAGTACCGGAACTGAATCGATGATGACACCCTTCTCACTCTCGAGCTCCAGTCGATAAGTGCCGACCGCTATCCACCGCGGGAGATCGATCGTTGCTGAAGAAGTACATCCTTGGGCGAGAACGGTATGACGCCTCGCCAGCCGCCAGCAAGTTCCGTTCGCCTCAACTCCGACCGGCACGCAAAAATCCTCCCCGCTGGAAACGATCACCACAGGCTGTTTCAGAAAACGATGGCACGGAGGCGATGGCAAACCATCGACAATCGGACGCAGTCGATCAGGATCCAGGAGATGACGACGTCCTAGTCCGTCAACAAAGTCCAGGTTGATACCCAGATCCTGCGCCTTTGAATGGATATTCATCCCCGATCCCGTGTCCGGGAGCGTTGGTGCCAAGCTCCTCACATAGAATCAAACTCTGAAGCAAACTTGCGGTTCCGCAGGGAACTTTCCGGCGACGCCGAGGTTAGTTTCCCGGGTCCTTCATTCCATCCAACAGGTTAGCGCAGCGGTGTCCGTATCGATGCAGAAGATCATGCCTTTGCGTGCAGGCGAAGAAGGCGCAACCGCCGGCGCATTTCATATCGAGGATGTTTACCCCTGCGTGGAAGCCGGACGCTTTCCCGTCAAACGCCTTGCTGGCGACATTGTGGATGTCTGGGCCGACATATTCCGGAGCGGACACGACGTCATCGTCGCGCAATTGATCTGGCGGCATGAGCAGGATCGTGACTGGAAACGGTCGGCGATGACTCTGCACGATAATGATCGCTGGTTCGGTAGATTCACGCCGCCGGAGCCCGGACGTTATGTTTATGCCATCGAAGCCTGGACCGACGAATTCGCCACATGGAAGCGTTATTTCGAACTTAAGCGTAAGGCAGGTCAGGATGTTTCCCTTGATGCGCTCGAAGGCGCTGCGCTGCTGACGCGGGCGCAGTATGGCAGTAAGGAGGCGACCGCGATCATCCTCCGTCAATGCGAAGACTTTCTTCATAGGGGGGATCCCTCAAGCCTGCTCGTGCCGGAACTGACGAGCGCCATGGCCGAAGGCTGCGCCCGGTCCGATCTCACGCGCTCCCGGCTCTACCCGCTGACGATCGACCGCGCCCTCGCGGTCGCAGGCGCCTGGTACGAGATGGTGCCCCGGAGCCAGAGCACCGTTCCCGGTCAGCACGGCACCTTCCGGGATTGCATGGCCCGGCTGCCAGATATCGCGGCCATGGGATTTGATGTCCTGTACTTCACGCCGATTCATCCCATTGGCAGGACCAATCGGAAAGGCCGCAACAATGCGTTGACGGCCGCCGAAGGTGATCCAGGAAGCCCCTACGCCATTGGCTCCCGGGAAGGCGGGCACGATGCGATTCACCCCGACCTCGGCACCTTCGACGACTTCCGGGAACTAATCGCCGCCTGCAAGATTCATGGCATGGAGGTCGCGCTCGACATTGCGGTGCAATGCTCGCCTGACCATCCCTGGCTCACCCAGCATCCTGACTGGTTCAAGCGGCGTCCGGATGGCTCGATGCGTTATGCAGAAAACCCTCCCAAAAAGTACGAGGATATTGTCAATCCCGATTTCGGTTGTGAGGACGCTGGCTCACTGTGGAACGCACTTCGCGACGTCATCCTGTTCTGGGTCAATCAGGGCGTACGCATCTTCCGGATCGACAATCCGCACACCAAACCACTCAACTTCTGGGAATGGCTGATCCATGAAATTCAAACGAAAGACCCAGGCGTCATCTTCCTCGCCGAAGCATTTACCCGTCCCAAAGTCATGAAGGGTCTCGCCAAGCTCGGCTTCACGCAATCGTATACTTACTTCACCTGGCGAACCCGGAAATGGGAAATCGAATCCTATCTTGACGAACTCACGCGTTATCCCGAGCGAGACTATTACCGGCCAAATTTCTTCGTCAGCACGCCGGATATCCTGCCCTATCACCTGCAGAGTGGCGAGCCTTGGATGTTCAAGTCTAGGGTCGCCCTAGCGGCAGCGCTGTCGAGCAACTACGGAATCTATAACGGATTCGAGCTTCTGGAGCATGAGGCGATTCCAGGACGGGAAGAATACTTGAACTCCGAAAAGTACGAGATCAAGGTTCGCGACTGGGACGCGCCTGGAAACATCAAATCCTACATCGCTGCGCTTAACCGGGTACGACGCAGAAATCCAGCGCTTCTGCAAACTCGCAATCTAAGATTTCTCCCGATCGAAAACAATCAGATCATCTCTTTCACCAAGCAATCCGCTGATGGTCTCAACACGATCGTCGGCGCCATCGCGCTTTCGCATGAGAGTCGTGAATTCTGGCTTCCGCTTGATTCGATTCAGGTGAAGACCGCGACAGGATCAGCCCCCCCCGTCGCACTCGAGAACCTCATGACCTGCGAACGTCACGCCATAGAATGGGGCGGCGTACGCCTGAGGCTCGATCCGTTACGTGATCCCGCACTGTTGTTTCGATGTCTGGCGGGAGGTCCCTCATGAATGAGATGTCGCAGATCGATGCTGACAGATACGTCCAGACCGACGATCTCTGGTACAAGGACGCTATTATCTATCAACTTCACGTCAAGGCATTCGCCGACAGCAACAATGACGGCATTGGCGACTTCGCAGGCCTGACCAGCAGGCTCGACTACCTTCAGGAGCTCGGTGTCACCGCGCTGTGGCTGCTACCGTTCTATCCATCGCCAGGGCGCGACGACGGATATGACATTGCGGATTACGGCTCGGTCAATCCCGACTTCGGCACCATGAAGGATTTCCGTCGATTCATCTCGGAAGCAAAACGACGCGGCCTGCGCGTGATTACCGAGCTCGTTATAAATCATACATCCGATCAGCACAGATGGTTCAAGCGTGCCCAGCGCAGTCCCCCCGGATCAAGCGCGCGCAACTGGTATGTCTGGAGCAACACAGACAAGAAGTATCAGGGAACCCGGATCATATTCACCGACACCGAGAAATCAAACTGGGCTTGGGATTCAGAAGCCAACGCCTACTATTGGCATCGCTTCTTCAGTCATCAACCAGATCTCAACTTCGACAACCCGCGCGTCGTCAGAGCAGTTATTCAGGTGATGAAAAGGTGGCTCGATACTGGCGTCGACGGGTTTCGACTAGATGCAATTCCGTATCTTTGCGAACGCGAGGGCACCAACAACGAGAATCTTCCCGAAACCCATGCGGTAATCAAACATATCCGCGCAGCGCTTGATTCCTACGCCAACGGAAAGGTTCTTCTCGCCGAGGCCAACCAATGGCCGGAAGATGTCCAGTTCTATTTCGGGGACGGCGATGAGTGCCACATGGCCTATCATTTCCCCTTGATGCCGCGCATCTACATGGCGATCGCCCAGGAAGACCGTTTTCCGATCACTGACATTCTGCGGCAGACGCCCGACATTCCCGACAACTGTCAGTGGGCGATGTTTCTACGAAACCATGACGAACTGACACTAGAAATGGTAACCGACATCGAGCGCGACTATCTCTGGTCGACCTATGCGGCGGATCCTCGCGCGCGCATCAACCTCGGCATTCGCCGCCGTCTCGCGCCCTTGATGGACAACGATCGCCGCAAGATCGAGCTGATGAATTCATTGTTGATGTCGTTTCCGGGAACACCGATCATCTACTACGGCGACGAGATCGGGATGGGCGACAATATCTACCTGGGCGACCGCAACGGCGTACGCACTCCGATGCAATGGACTTCGGATCGCAATGGTGGATTTTCTCGATGCGATCCAGCGCGGCTCTATGCACCTCCCGTCATGGATGCCGTCTATGGCTATGAGTCCGTGAATGTCGAATCCCAGTCGCGAAGTCTGTCTTCATTACTGAGCTGGATGAAGAAGCTGATTTCAGTGCGCAAATCCAGTCACGTTTTTGGCCGGGGAACGATGGCTTTCGTTCGTTCCTCGAATCGCAGCGTTCTCGCTTATCTGAGGCAGCATGGCGACGAGGTCGTCCTTTGCGTCGCCAATCTGTCGCGATCAGCGCAGGCCTCCGAACTTGATCTATCGCATTGGAAAGGTCGTTCGCCTCTTGAAATGCTGGGACGGACGACCTTTCCTGATATTGGCGAATTGCCGTACCTGATCACGCTCGCACCCTATGGATTCTACTGGTTCCGCCTGAATGAAAAGCCACCGTCTCCGAATGTTGCTGCTGTGATCGTTCCGGATTATGAGACGCTCGTCGTGCCGCAGGGCGCGACCTGGATGTCGCTGGCGCGGACACGCTCGATCTTCGAGCGTGACGTTCTGCCATCTCATCTCGCCCGCTCGCGCTGGTTCCCCGAGCGATCGGCCAGCGCCA
This sequence comes from Nitrobacter winogradskyi, assembly GCF_006539545.1. GTDB lineage: Bacteria > Pseudomonadota > Alphaproteobacteria > Rhizobiales > Xanthobacteraceae > Nitrobacter > Nitrobacter winogradskyi_A. The sequence continues at coordinate 243,139 of NZ_BJNF01000002.1, read as the reverse complement.
TCACGGCGCGAGTGCCGGCGGCGATACCGCTCACGAAAGACCAGGATTCCAGGCCATGGCTGTCGATCTTCGACGTCACCCATCACGGACAGACCGGGCGATATGCGATGCCGATTCAAATCAGGTGGGATCGGCTCGACCGCAGAAACTATGATGCTAGAAACATTGCCGCTGTGCGACAAGGCTCGCGCGAGGGCACGCTGATAGATGCCGCCTATGAGAGAGGCCTGATCACGGGCATCATCGAAGGTCTGCGCCAACGTGCGACCTTCGATGGAGGTAAATTACAGGTCGCTTGTATTCCTACGGAGCGGTTGGCCTCGATTGCGGAAGAGTCGATCGAGAACGTGAGACCGGTTCAGACTGAACAGTCGAACAGCACGGCGCTGGTGGATCAGAAATTTGTGGTCAAGCTTTACCGAAAGCTAGAGAATGGCATCAATCCAGAAGTGGAGGTGGGGCGTTTTCTGACTGATGTAGCCGGATTTGCCAATACGCCCGCCCTGCTCGGCAACGTCGAGCTGACGGGACCTGACGTCCAAGCCGCCGTCGCTATTGTCCATACCTTCGTCGGTAACCAGGGGGATGCATGGACCATCAGCAGCGCCGCACTGGATCGCTTCATCGACGAGCAACGGCTCGTCGGCGCGGTCGATGCAGCTCCAGCGCTTGAAGAGAAAGCAGCCTACCAGCGCTACATGATGCAGATTGGCAAGCGTGTCGCGGAGATGCACGTAGCGCTGGCCAGCCGTGATGACATCGAGGATTTCCGTCCCGAGCCAGTGACCGCTTCGGATGTCGCGCATTTTATCGATCGCCTGACGAAACGCGCGGAAATGACGCTTGACCGCCTGGCTCAAGCCAAGCTTTCGGAATCGGATCGGATCCTCGTCGAAGAGATCCAGAGTCTCCGCCCGGCCCTGCATGATTTGCTCGCCGAGCTCCTGCCGTCGTCGATTCAGATGCACAGTATTCGGCATCACGGCGACTTTCATCTCGGACAGGTTCTCGTCGTTCGTGACGACGTTTTTATCATCGACTTCGAAGGCGAACCGCGACGAAGTCTTTCTGAGCGGCGCATGAAGGCGCCGGCAGCTCGTGACGTCGCGGGGCTGATCAGATCCATCGATTATTCCGTGACCTCGGCGCAAGAACGCGTTCTGAAGACCGAGGCGGACGACGATGGACGAATGGCGGAGGCCTTATCAGCATGGCGCGACGAGGCAACAGAGACCTTTCTGATCGCCTACCGCGAAGCAATGTCCGATTCTCGACTATGGCCGCAGGATAACGGCGAGAACGACGGGATATTACGATTTTTTCTGCTCGAGAAAGCTCTTTATGAGATCGACTACGAGCTGGCGCATCGGCCGGATTGGCTGCGGGTCGCGCTGGATGGTGCGTTGCGGGTGCTGCGCAACGAAAAGCGAGATCGCGCATGACAGAACTGTCCTCGGAAGCGCGCGCCATCGTTGAAGGGCGGCATTCCGATCCCTTTCACTATCTCGGCTGTCATCGTGAGACTGATCGCAACGTGGTTCGCGTCTATCTTCCCGAGGCATCGGAAGTTCGCCTGATTGATGAGACCGGCGAAGAGGTCACCTTGACGCGCATTCATGACGCCGGACTTTTCCTTGGGGACTTGCCGGACGGGACGGAACGCTATCGTCTCCGCGCTAGATATGGCGCCGACCTGGTTGAACTGGAGGATCCTTATCGTTTTCCTCCAATCTTAGACGATTTCGACCTCTATCTGCTTGGCGAAGGCACGCATCAGCGGCTCTACGACAAGCTTGGCGCTCATCCCATGGCGATGGAAGGCGTGGAAGGAACAGGGTTCGTCGTGCTCGCGCCGAACGCACGGGCCGTGGCGGTTGTCGGCGATTTCAACTTTTGGAATCGACGCCGGCACCCGATGCGCGTGCGTGGTAACGGATACTGGGAACTGTTCATCCCCGGTGCGCAGGCGGGCGATCGCTACAAGTTCGCGATCACGGCTCAGGATGGCTCCCTACTCCCGCTGAAATCCGATCCGATGGCGTTCGCGGCCGAGGTTCGACCCAACACCGCCTCGATCGTACTTGACCAAGCGAGGCTGCCGCGCCCAACTCCACTGGCCGTCCCAATCAATGCATACAACGCGCCGATCTCGATCTATGAAGTTCATCTCGGATCATGGCGCCGGAGCGACGACAATCGCTGGCTATCCTATCGCGAGCTGGCCGAAACCCTACCGGGCTATGCACGCGGCCTGGGATTCACTCATATCGAACTAATGCCGGTAAACGAGCATCCGTTCGACGGGTCCTGGGGATACCAGCCGACCGGCCTTTACGCCCCGACCAGCCGCTTCGGATCGCCCGAAGATTTCGCGCATCTGGTCGATGCCTGCCATCGCGAGGGTCTTGGCCTCTTGCTTGACTGGGTGCCTGGCCATTTTCCCGATGACCCGCACGGGCTCGGCCGGTTTGACGGAACGTCGCTGTACGAGCACGCTAATCCATTGCAAGGCCGCCACCTCGATTGGGATACCCTGATCTACAACTATGGCCGCACCGAAGTTGTCAATTTTCTCGTCGCCAATGCACTGTTCTGGCTCGAGCGCTACGGCATCGATGGCCTTCGCGTCGATGCTGTCGCGTCGATGCTCTATCTGGATTACAGCCGTCCCGAAGGCGGGTGGATCCCGAACAAGCATGGCGGCCGAGAGAATCTCGAAGCTGTCGAATTTCTGCGGCGGTTCAACAGGGAAGTATTTGGCAGCTTTCCGAGCGCCACAACGGTGGCGGAGGAATCGACAGCCTGGCCCCAGGTGTCGCGACCGATCGAATTCGGCGGTTTAGGGTTCGGCTACAAATGGAACATGGGCTGGATGCATGACACGTTGGGCTATTTTGGAAAGGACCCGATTCACCGCAAGCACCACCATGATCAGATCTTGTTCGGACTACACTATGCCTTCTCGGAGAATTTCATTCTCCCGCTATCTCACGACGAAGTAGTACACGGCAAACGCTCGATTCTCGGCCGCATGCCGGGCGACGACTGGCAGCGGTTCGCGAACTTGCGTGCCTACTACGCTTTCATGTTCGGTCACCCCGGCAAGAAGTTGATGTTTATGGGGGCTGAGTTTGGTCAGGAACGCGAATGGAACCACGATCACGCACTTGACTGGCATCTTCTTGATCAAGCCCGTCACCAAGGAGTCCACGCTGTGGTCCGAGATCTCAACAAACTCTATCGCGAGGTGCCTGCATTGCACGAACTCGATTGCGACCCGGCCGGATTCGAATGGATCGTAGCCAACGATGCAGATCACAGCGTCTTCGCCTGGATACGGAAAGGCGCAGGCGGACGGGCGCGCTGCCTCGTAATCGCAAATCTCACACCGACCATCCATCGCGACTATCGCGTGCGCGTTCCTTTCACCGGCCGGTGGCGCGAAGCGCTCAATACCGACTCTGCTCATTATGGTGGAAGCAATGTCGGGAATGACGGCGCGGTCGAGACATCCGGGGAGATCATTCCCGAGCTCGTCCTGACATTGCCGCCGCTTGGGGTGATCTTTCTGGTTCCGGAAATGGCATGATGAGAGTTTCGGAGGGCACATATGTCCAGCTTGGTTCGACTTGGGACGGTCGCGGAACGAACTTCGCGCTCTTTTCCGCACATGCGGAGAAGGTTGAGCTATGCCTGTTCGACAGCAAGGGGCGTCGGGAGATCGAGCGCATCACCCTGCCCGAGCACACCGAGAACGTCTGGCACTGCTATCTGAACGATGTCGCGCCGGGACAGCTCTATGGCTATCGCGTCTATGGTCCCTACGATCCTCAACACGGGCATCGGTTCAATCCTCACAAACTCCTGCTCGATCCCTACGCAAAGAAGATCAGCGGGCGATTGGTTTGGAGCGACGCACATTTCGCCTACCGCGCCGGAAGTCCGCGTGAGGATTTGTCCTTCGACAGGCGCGACAACGCCCGCGCCATGCCAAAAGCCACCGTCATCGACGAAACATACAATTGGGGAAGGCGTGAACCACGGCCCAGCGCCACCTGGGAAGACACGATCATCTACGAAGCTCACGTCAAAGGCCTGACCAAGACACGCATGGATATTGCGCCGGAGCTCCGTGGCACTTACGGCGCATTGGCCGCGCCGGCCATGATCGATCACCTGCGGCGCCTCGGCGTCACAACGATTGAACTTCTTCCGGTTCACGGCTTCGTCGACGATCGCCATCTTGTCGAGCAGAAGCTGAGCAACTACTGGGGATACAACTCCCTCTCGTTCTTCGCGCCGGAGCAACGATACGCGAAGGGCGCGGCGCTGGACGAGTTCCGCATGACCGTGGCTCGCCTTCACGACGCCGGCTTCGAGATCATGCTCGACGTCGTCTACAATCATACCGCGGAGGGAAATCACCTCGGCCCCACACTATCATTCCGCGGTATCGACAACGCCTCCTACTATTGGCTGATGCCGGACAATCCCCGCTACTACGACGACTTCACAGGGACCGGAAACTCGCTAAACCTGACCCATCCGCGCGTGCTGCAGATGGTAATGGATTCGCTGCGCTATTGGGTCGAGGTCTGTCACATCGATGGCTTCCGCTTTGATCTCGCAAGCACACTGGCGCGAGGAGCCCACGGATTCGATCGTAACAGCGCTTTTCTTAATGCAATCAGGCAAGATCCCGTTCTCGCTAACGTCAAGCTGGTCGCAGAACCATGGGATGTCGGCCCCGGCGGCTATCAGGTCGGTGGCTTTCCTTCGCAATGGTCGGAGTGGAATGACCGGTATCGCAGCACGATGCGACGTTACTGGGCCGGTGAAGGAAACCTGATCGGCGATGTCAGCCGTCGCATGACGGGATCGTCGGACCTTTTCAACCATGACGACCGCGCACCGCGCGCCGGCGTCAATCACGTTACCGTTCATGACGGCTTCACCCTGGCGGATCTGTTTTCTTATAACGAGAAGCACAACGAAGCCAACGGCGAGGACAATCGCGATGGCTCCAATGATAATCTCAGCAACAATTGCGGCCACGAAGGATCGACTAACGATCCTGTAATTCTCGCGCTCCGCTGTCAGCTTCGCAAGAACCAGCTCGCTTGCCTGCTGCTGGCCCAAGGGGTGCCGCTTCTTCTCGCAGGCGACGAGGTCGGCAACAGCCAGAGCGGGAACAATAACGCTTATTGCCAGGACAACGAGATCGGATGGATCGATTGGAGCGGTCTTGGCGATAAGGACAACGACATGACCGACTTCGTCGGACGCCTTATCGCGATCAGAAAGCGATTTGAGCAGATCAGATCACGACAATGGGTGACGGCGAAAAGGACAGATAGTTCGTACGGGGTGCTATGGCTCACGCCGGAGGGAAACGAAATGACTGAGTCCGACTGGAATTTCCCAGAAGGCAGGTTTCTTTCCTACGTGCTCGGACCCATGGAGCGCCACGAGAAGGCGCTTTACGTCGTTCTCAACGCCGCACCGGATTCCATCGAGTTCAGGATTCCGAACCTGGAAGAATACAAGACGTGGTCGATCGTACTTCACACAGCGGACCATAACGCCGATGACGCCCCGCACCACCCTGACACGACGATGCAGGCCCCGCCTCGCAGCGTCATTGCGTTCGCAGGTCACCCATGAGCGTCGGCCGATTCGGCCCTGCTCTCACAACGGAGGGCGCAACGTTCCGGCTCTGGGCGCCTGCGGCCGATACAGTATCCGTTGTTACCGATAACGCGCATCGGATGGAAAAGGACGATAGCGGTTGGTTCGTCGCGGATGTAGCGGCCGCGAAGGCAGGGACCCGTTATCACTACCGGATTGATGATGAGCTGGACGTGCCGGATCCTGCGTCGTCTTATCAACCCGATGATGTGTCCGGCCGGAGCGAGCTTGTCGACCACCACCGTTTCCGCTGGAAAGCAATCGACTGGCGCGGACGGCCCTGGCATGAGACGGTCATCCTAGAATGCCATGTCGGAACCTTCACGCCTGAGGGCACTTATCGTGCCATGATCGACAAACTCGATCATCTGGTATCGACAGGGATCACCGCCATCGAATTAATGCCGCTTGCCGACTTCGCGGGAACGCGAAATTGGGGTTACGATGGCGCGCTGTGGTATGCACCCGATCATGTTTACGGCACGCCAGACGATCTGAGAGAACTCATCGATCAAGCCCATCTGCGTGGCCTGATGGTTTTTCTCGACGTCGTCTACAACCACTTCGGGCCAGAAGGAAATTATCTGGAGCGCTACGCACCGCAGTTCTTCTGTGATGCGAAGACACCTTGGGGAGCGGCGATCGATTATCGCGTTCCCCAAGTCCGCGCCTTCGCTGTCAATAATGCACTTCACTGGCTCGGCAATTATCGATTTGACGGTCTTCGCCTCGACGCGGTGCACGCCATCCCCGAGACGGGCGAACCACCAATCTTGAAAGATATCAGCCGCGCTATCGGGATTCTGGCGCGGCAGGACAGACGCCACATTCACCTCGTGCTTGAGAACGACGATAACCGCGCGGGCCTGCTCGATCCTTCCTCAGGTGTACCGGAGGGAAAGTATCGCGCCCAGTGGAATGACGACTACCATCACGCCTGGCATGTCATCCTCACTCAGGAAGGCCACGGCTATTATGAAGATTACGCTGCCAATCCACGCCATCTTCTCGCACGAACACTGCGTGCTGGCTTCGCTTACCAGGGCGAGCCCTCCGCTCATCGCAGCGGACGGGCTCGTGGGGAACGCATCGGCGGACTGCCCCCAACCGCTTTCGTGAACTTCCTTCAAAACCACGATCAGATCGGCAACCGCGCGCTGGGTGACCGCCTCGAATGGTCGGCTGACGCCCGTGCCATCGAAGCAGCGCTTGCGATCACGTTGCTCGCGCCGATGCCACCGCTGATGTTCATGGGCGAGGAATGGGGAGCAACCACGCCCTTCCCGTTCTTCTGCGACTTCAAAGGCGACCTCGCCGACGCTGTGCGAGCCGGACGCCGGAGAGAATTCGCGGAAGCCTACGACATGTTCGGCGACGACGTGCCTGATCCTCTTGCGCTGTCCACATTCGAGGCGGCGATTCTTGACTGGCCCGACCAAGGCCAGCGCCTGCCGCGTCATGTACTGGTCAAACGGCTGTTGCGAACTCGTAGGGATGAACTCATGCCCCATCTCGGCAACGCAAAGTTTGATTCCGCCGATCTTCACCAGGACGATCGTCTACTGATCGCGTGCTGGACGCTAGGCAACGACGTCCAGTTACACCTTCGCGCCAATATTTCGGATCATAACGTAACGAATGACACCTCCCCGATGCCGGGGCGACCGATCTGGGGTGGCGAGTTACCGGTGCGCCTGCGAGCATGGTCGGTATTCTGGTCACTGAAACGGCCTGAAGAAGAGCGGCATTCCGCGTAAACTTATCGCGTGCAACTCATGCCCGATGTCGTTTCATAATGCTCTATCGGCTCACCGCCCAACCCGGCGGCAGCGGCGACAACGGTTCCAAACACGGAACAAATCGATATAATCAAACCTCAAGTGAACTCCTCAGAGAAGCTAAATCGATACCGAACTACAAAAGGCATCACTCACGCTGGAGTCTGTTTCAACTGTGTTGGATCAAACTCGTCGCTTATCTTTTTTGTTGGAGCATGATCTTTTCCGAAAGCCGTTTCCACTTCTCGGGATCATGGTCCAAGTGGCGCCAGTTGGGTTCACGAGTGTTTTTTTCGAACGAAGCATGTCCTAGAGCTTGCCCGGATGGATCCAGGTTCGTGCGAAGAAATCGCCTCAGAATAACAGTTGAAGCTTCGCGTCCGATTCAATCAGAAACGAAGTGTTCTTGGCAGAATGAGATCGGGATATTGGATGGCTTTTGACGTTTCGCCCAAACGACTTCGCGCCCTCGTTGAGGACACACCGGCATGGCCCGAACCTGAAGACGATGACATCGTCGCAGAGATCAAGAGTACGATACTGTCAAAGATCGTTCTGGTGGCAGGAAAAGACGTCAAACACGCCGACATCCACGACTGGTACATCGCGGCGGCGCTAACGCTGCGGGATCGTATCGTCTATCAATGGCTCCAATCCGATCGGGCCACTCAGAATCATGGAGCCAAGCATGCCTATTATCTGTCGCTCGAGTTCCTGATCGGACGGTTGCTGACCGACGCGCTGACGAACATGTCACTGATGGAGCCATTCCGAATGGCGATCGAGGACCTCGGCCTCGACTTCGATGAACTACGTAGTGTCGAGCCGGATGCAGCACTCGGCAATGGGGGACTCGGCCGACTTGCCGCATGTTTCATGGAAAGCATGGCGTCGCTCGCGATTCCAGCACGAGGCTACGGCATCCGCTATGAACACGGGCTCTTTCGTCAGATCATCTCAAACGGATGGCAGGAAGAATTTCCCGAACGGTGGTTACTCTCAGGAAACCCATGGGAATTCGAACGCCGCGATGTGGTGTTCGACATCCAGTACGGCGGGCGCCTCGATCATGTCGAGGAGGACGGCAAAGAAGGCCGGACCCTTTGGATACCTGACGAGACCATCCAGGCGATCGCCTACGATACGCCAATCGTCGGCTGGCGCGGCCGCCACGTCAATGCGCTACGGCTGTGGTCTGCACGCGCCGTCGATCCGATGCGCCTCGATACCTTCAACAGCGGCGATCACCTCGGCGCGATGTCCGAGATGGCGCGAGCGCAAGCGATATCGAAGTTTCTATATCCAAGCGATGAAACCCCAGCCGGACGCGAATTGCGCCTCCGTCAGGAGTACTTTTTTGTCTCCGCCTCTTTGCAGGATATTCTCAATCGCCATCTCCATACCGATGGAGATATCCGGTCGCTGCCGTCCCATGCGGCGATCCAGCTCAATGATACCCATCCCAGCCTCGCCGTTCCCGAACTGATGCGGCTGTTAACGGATAGATATCATATTGGCTGGAACGATGCCCTGGACATAACCACGAAGACGATCTCTTACACAAACCACACACTGTTGCCCGAGGCGCTCGAGACATGGCCGGTCGAACTGTTCGAACGGATGCTACCGCGACATCTCGATATTATTTATCGGATCAACGCAGATCATCTTGCGGCCGCGGAAAAGCATTTCGGAGCGGACGCACGCTCTCAGGCGTCGGTGTCGCTGATTGACGAAACCGGCGGCCGCCGTGTCCGCATGGGTCATCTTGCGTTCGTTGGCTCTCATCGCATCAACGGTGTTTCAGCCATGCATAGCGAACTCATGCGGGAGACCGTATTCGCCGATTTGAATAGCCTCTATCCGGATCGTATCACGAACAAGACCAACGGAATTACCTTTCGCCGCTGGCTGCATCAATGCAATCCGCAACTTACCTCCTTGCTACAGGATGCATGTGGGGCAGCAGTACTCGATGAACCCGAGCGGTTACGGATACTGGAGCGACTATCGGACGCCCCTGCGTTCCAGCAGCAGTTTCAGGCCGTGAAACGAGCGAACAAGGTCGCGCTCTCCCAGATCATAGCCAGACAATTCGGGATAGTCGTTGATCCATCGGCGCTGTTCGACGTTCAGATCAAGCGCATCCATGAATACAAGCGCCAGCTTCTCAACGCGATCGAGACCATCGCACTCTATCAGGCGATCCTGGACAACCCGCAGGACAACTGGACACCACGCGTCAAGATTTTCGCCGGGAAGGCCGCCGCGAGCTACCGGCAGGCCAAGCTCATCATCAAGTTCATCAATGACATCGGGAATATCATCAATAATGACGCCCGGATCAGGGATCTTCTCAAGGTGGTCTTCATTCCCAATTACAATGTGAGCGCTGCTGAAGTGATCGTTCCAGCGAGCGATCTGTCCGAACAGATTTCCACTGCCGGCATGGAAGCTTCTGGCACCGGTAACATGAAGCTCGCGCTGAATGGGGCGATCACCATCGGGACGTTCGACGGCGCCAATATTGAGATTGCCGAACATGTCGGTGAAGAGAATATCCATATCTTCGGCATGAGAGCGGACGAGGTCGTGCAGCGCCGCTCCATGGGGCTGGATGCAACCGATATCATCACATCGTCGCCGAAACTGGCCCGCGTGATCGAAGCCATCGAGAGCGGAGTATTTTCACCGGACGATGCTTCTCGTTTCATTCCCATTGCACATGCGCTGCGGTTTCTCGACCACTATCTCGTATCCGCCGATTTCGACGATTACTATCGTACGCAGCGCGCCGTCGACACAAAGTGGGCCAGCCCGGAATGGATCCACTCCAGCATACTCAACGTCGCCCGCATGGCATGGTTCTCTTCGGACCGGACGATTCGGGAGTACGCTGAAGACATCTGGGGCATACCCGTGGTCTGATGCCGACAAAAACCTCGAGCTAAACCGGCACCTTCGGAAGAGCCGTGGGCAACCAGCGTCCGAAAGAACAAGGGCCCCGAAGGGCCCCTGCATCACACCGCGTCCTTCGCAGCCTTGACCGGCCGCGCCCTGACGATCTTTCGGGCGGGTTTCGCCTTGAATGTCATTGGCTCGCCGGTGAAAGGGTTGGTCCCCTTGCGCGCCTTGGTCGCCGGCTTCTTGATCACCACGAACTTCGCGAAACCCGGAAGCAGAAAGGCCCCGGTCTTTTTAAGCTCTTTGTAACCTGTCGTCGCAAGCGCCTCGAGAACGCCCTTTACGTCCTTTTTGGACAATCCGACCTGAGTCGAGATCTTCTCAACGAGCTGCGATTTCGTCATCTGGGTTGCCATCATCGATCCTGTCTGTTGATTCGGCCCGAAAAACAATATTTCCAAATCCAGCTAAAAAAACACGCCTTGTGGGATTTATAACAGCTTACTTCGCACGGAGGGCCGTTCGATCCCCGTGATTTACCGGTAAAAAGCAGGAATCCGCCCGTAGGCGCCGTCAGCAATGCTTCTTTCTATTCGGAGCGGCTTGCCGGCGGTTGTCTCCCCCCGTTTCGCGCACCCCTTCTCCTGGCAGCAAATTGTGCTATGCGCCAGCCATGAAGATCCTCTTCCGCCTCGGCACGGCCGCCCTGATTGCGGCGGTCATATTCGCGACGCTCGGACCGGCGCGCTATCGTCCGCATTCTCAGCTAGGACAAGATGGTGAGCACGCCCTGGCTTTCGTGCTGGTTGGTCTCGCGGTGGGCCTTTCATTTCCCCAACGACGATTGCGCGTGGCAGCGATAGCCATCGTCCTGATAGGTATTCTCGAGATCATGCAGCGATGGGCCCCCGGCCGCCATGCGCGGCTGGAGGATTTTCTGGTCGATGCCGCGGCGGCATGTCTCGGCCTTGTCGGTGCCGCCGCGATCGGTTGGCTTGCCGCACGATTGCATGGATCAAGATCCCGGTAATCTTTACGAGAGCGTCGCCGACCGCATCTAAATCAGAACGATTTACAGCAAACAGAGTCTGCAAATGAACGGCGCTTGCACCATCGCACGCGCTTTTATCCGGGGTGGCAGGCTGCTAGAGCATGTTCGCTTCTGGTTGAATCAGAAGCAGAGCTCTAGATTATTGTTTTGACGCGCTTTCTTCACGCGAACCCGTTTCCACTTCGCTCGAAAACGCTATAAATCCCGCAAAATGTCACGCCTCGCCGCCAGATCGAAAACGAGAGTCGCCGCCATCTCCATAATCGCCAGCGCCAGCATGGCGGCGATCAAACTCATGGTCGGTGTTGCGATCGGCAGTCTGGCGCTGATTTCCGAAGCCCTGCATAGTTCGATCGATCTGGTCGCCACCATCGTCACCTGGGTCGTGGTGCGGATTTCCGACCGTCCCGCCGACGCCGAACACCACTATGGCCATGGCAAAATCGAAAGCCTTTCTGCCCTCGGCGTCATTGCCATGCTGTATGTCCTGGCCGGCGGCATCGTGGTGCAGGCATATACCCACCTCCGCGAAGGCGCGACGCCGCCGACACTTTCCGCCATCCCGTTCATCGTCCTGTTCGTCGACATTGTCGTTAATGCCTGGCGCGCCCGGGCGCTGCACCGGGCCGCGCTCGACACCCGCAGTCAGGCGCTGGAGGCCGACGCCCTGCACTTTGCCTCCGATGTCCTTGGATCGGTCGCCGTCATCATCGGGCTGACCCTATCCGGACTAGGCTATGCGTGGGGTGACGCGGCGGCTGCAATAGGCGTCGCCATCCTGATTTCCCTGTTGGGTTTGCGGCTGGGACGCGCCACCGTCGAAACCCTCCTGGACCGAGCGCCGGAAGGTGCCGCGGAAAAGGCCGGAGCCGCGATCAGGGCGTTGCCGGATGTCGTCGATCTCAAGAGGCTGAGGGTACGAATGGTCGGTCCCCGGCATTTCGTCGACGTCATCGTCGAAGTTCCCCGAACCTATCCGATCGACCGCATCGACGCCATCAAGCAGCAGGCCCAGGATGCAGTGTCCGCGGCTCTCGGCGATGCTGATCTGACATTCACAGCGATACCTGTCGCCCGCGACAACGAAAGCGTCCGCGAACGCATCATGGTGATAGCCCGCAATTTGGGCCTCGCCATTCATCACGTCACGGTGCACGACCTTGGAGCAAAGCTGACGGTCAGCATCGACCTCGAGGTCGACGGCGAAATGGCGCTGGTGGATGCCCATGCCATCGCGCATCGGCTGGAGCACGATATCCGTCACGAATTCGGTGCAGACGTCGAAGTGGATACTCACATCGAGCCCTTGGAACCTGAGCTTCCGCTCGGGACCGATGCTGCCCCCGGGCGCATCCACGCCATCCGGACAGCCCTTTCCGATTTCGCCGCCGGCGGAGCGATTCATGACATTCACAACGTACGCGTCAGAGACACGGAGGCCGGCGAGATCGTCAACTTCCATTGCCGGGCCGCGCCGTCGATGAGCGTCGCCAGGGTGCACGAGAGTGTCGATGAGATCGAACGGGCTTTGCGCCGTGCGTTCCCAAGCGTTAAGCGCGTCATCAGCCACGCGGAGCCGCCGCGCGAAAGCTGAAACTCGTCGACGCGCCAACGTTCCCGTTTCGGACTCAATCGGCGACGGTTGCTAAACTTTTCTGTTGGGCAAAATTCTTTGCGTTAACGAATCGTTGACTCTCGACAGATTCAAAAAATTCGATTCAAATCAAACTGATTCGGAAAGATCAGAAGTCGCTCCGAATCAAGTGCGCGGAAAATTCACATGGGGGCCAAGGCATGGCGCGCGCTCAGGCGGCGAGCGTGTGCGCTCAATCCGATTCGATCAAGGGATTGGCGCAATCGATCGCGAAACCTGCCTATCGCAGGCTGCTAATCGCGGAGCTCGTACTCCGACGCGCCGTCCCAACCCTGATCATCGCTTTCCTGGTGACGATATGCATCGGCGCTCTGGTGCAGGTCATCGACCAGACACGGCAAAAGCAGGCGATGACGAAACACGATCTGCTGGCGCTTGCCGATCTCTTGGCAGAACGGCTTGAGCATGCTGGCGTCATCGATCAGGATCACCCCGCCTCCATCGAACGCCTCCAGAACCTGTTGCCGAAACTCATCCCATCGTGGAGCATCGCGACCGGTCGTCATATCATCGTCACCGGCGTCGATCAGCGCGTGCTTGCGCGGGCACCGGTCCGGGTAGCATCTGGCGAAAGCAGCCGGATGCTTGAACTCATCAGCATCACACAGTCGCCGGCCTTGCGCGGCGCGTCGCCTGCGAGCGTCGCCGATATCGTCCTGCTGGATGGCGGCAGCGTGCTTGCGGTCCAGCGTGTCGTCAGATCATTGCTGGGCCAGGTCACCGTCATCCAGGAAGCCAACGCCGTGTGGCGCCCGGACACCGCACTGTCGATCACCCTGTCGGCCACCACCGGATTCGTGGTCCTGATTCTAGGCTTTGCGTTTCACTGGCAATCCACCAGGGCGCGCGAGGGTGATCTGATCAATGATGCGGTCCGTAGCCGCATCGATACCGCGCTCAATCGCGGCCGATGCGGACTCTGGGACTGGGATCTGTCGCGTGGCCGAATCTTCTGGTCGCAATCAATGTTCACCATGCTCGGCTTGGAAAGCCGCAGCGACCTTCTCACCTTCGGTGAGGTGAGTTCCCTGGTCAATTCCGACGACATTGACCTGTTCGAAGTCGCGGACCAGCTTATTTCGGGAAAGATCGGTCATATCGATCAGAGTTTTCGAATGCAGCACAGCAGCGGACACTGGATCTGGTTGCGCGTCCGCTGCGAACTCAGCCAAAATGCGAGGGGCGGCGCTCATCTGATCGGGATTGCCGTCGATGTCACGGAACAGAAGAGCCTCGCGGAAAAATCGGTAGAAGCCGACCTCCGGCTGCGGGACGCGATTGAATCAATTCCCGAGGCGTTCGTGCTGTGGGATGCAGACGACCGCCTTGTTCTCTGTAACTCTCACTTCCAGCGGCTGCACAAACTCCCGGACAGCGCGGTTGTGGTCGGCACTCCCTATGAGACCGTGGTCGAGGTCGGCCGCATGCCTGAAATCCGGGCGCGGCATTCTGAAACCGGGACGATGACATTGAAGGCGCACACCTTTGACGTGCAGCTCGCTGACGGCAATTGGCTTCATATCAGCGAACGTCGTACCAAGGATGGCGGCTACGTGTCGGTTGGCACCGACATCACCCGAATCAAGGAGCATGAGCAGAAGCTCATCGAAAATGATCTTCGACTGCGGGCAACCGTTATCGATCTGAAACGAACGCAGGCAACACTCGAGCAGCAGGCCATCAAGCTCGCGGACCTCGCGCAAAAATACGCGGACGAGAAAAACCGTGCCGAAGACGCCAATCGGGCGAAATCAAAATTCCTCGCCAACATGAGCCACGAACTGCGAACGCCGCTTAATGCCATTATCGGGTTCTCCGAAATCATGAGCAACGGCATGTTCGGAACCCTCGGTTCGACAAAATACAGCGGATACTGCCGCGATATTCTAACCAGCGGCCAGTATCTGCTCGAGGTCATCAATGATGTACTGGATATGTCCAAGATCGAAGCCGGCCGGACGAACCTCGACATGGAGACGCTTGATCTCACCGGAGTACTCGACGAGTCGTTGCGGGTCGTCTCGGGCCGCACCAGCGACAAGGGCCTGACCTTCGACGTCAGAAGCGATGATGGCATCTCCATCATCGCCGATCGTCGCGCGGTCAAGCAGATCATGGTCAATCTACTTTCCAACGCAGTTAAGTTCACGCCCAACGGCGGACGCGTCATCGCGCGCAGCAAAGTATTCGAGAATTCCGTAACCCTGACGATTGCCGACACCGGAATCGGCATCGCGTCACACGCGCTTCGCAGGCTGGGTAAACCGTTCGAGCAGGTCGAAAGCCAGTTGACCAAAACCCACGCGGGATCCGGCCTTGGCCTGGCTATCGCCAAGTCGCTGGTCAACCTTCACAGCGGCTCCATGCGGATTCGCTCAAAACCCGGTGCGGGAACCGTGGTCCGCGTCACCCTGCCCCGTCACCGCCAGGCGCGACGGCGACCCGTGCCGCAACTCACGTCTTGCCTTCCAGCAATCTGAGAAATACGGCACGGACATCCGCCTGAGTTTCGCGAACGCGCGCCTCGAGCGACGAAAAATCGGGAGCGTCCCCCGCTCGCGCCAGCACCGGCAGCAGATCGTCACCTGCCGTTTCCGGCTTGAACTTGTCGCTGACGCAGAGCCGCAGGATCTGGGTCAGATCGTGATAGAGGCGCGCCGCCGGCCGCAGGATTTCCGCATCCGGCAGCGACAGGACGCCGAGCCGCTGCGCGTTATCGAGCGCCTGCTGGGTATCGATGTTGAGAATGTCCGGCATGTCCGCAGCGTGGACGAGTTGAAGATACTGCGCGATGAAATCAATATCGACCATGCCTCCAGCGGCGCTTTTCAGGTCCCATATATCGTCTTCGCCTTTTTCCAGCGCGATCGCGCGGCGCATCTCCGCGACATCGCTCGCGATAAGGCGGGCGTCGCGTGGTCGTGTCAAAACATCGCGAATGACTCGCTCGATCCGCGCACGAAATTCGAGCGACGACGAAATCACTCGCGCCCGCGTAAGCGCCATGTGTTCCCAGGTCCATGCTTCATGCTCCTGGTATTCGGCAAATGAACCAATATGCGAGGCAACGGGACCGGAGCGCCCGGACGGGCGCAGCCGCATATCGACCTCATAGAGAACGCCGTAGTTTGTTCGCGTCGTGAATGCACTGATGAGACGCTGGGTGAAGCGCGCGAAATACTGCGCGCCGTGCAGCGGCCGCGCGCCATCGGAATCCGGATGATCGGAATCAAAATCATACAGCAGGATCAGGTCGAGATCGGACGATGCGGTCATTTCGCGGCCGCCAAGCTTGCCCATGGCCACAATCGCCGTCTCCTGCCCGGAGATCTGGCCGTACTGACCTGCGAACTGGTGCCTCACCAGTCCATGCACGGTATCTACGATACCTTCGGCGACGTCGGCGAACACATGCCCCGCCTGCCGCGCCGATACGGTGCCGGACAGGATGCGGGTGCCGATCAGGAAAAGGCTTTCCTGGCCGAACAGCCGTATCCGGTCGAGAAACTCCTCGTAAGAGCCCGCGTCCTGGAGAGTGGCCGAGAGCCGCGCCGACAACTCCAGCCGGTCCGGCATGGCGCCGAAAAAGCGAGGATCAATCAGCCCGTCCATGATCTGGGGCCGTCGAGCCAGCATGTCGGCAAGCCGTGGTGCCGCACCAAGCACAAGCGCAACCAGCGCGACGAGATCCCTGTTCTGGCTCAGCAGCGATATCAACCGGCCGCCGCGCTGCAGCGCCTGCAGGAAGCGATCGAACGCCATCACGGCGCTGTCCGGCTCCTCAGCACGCGCCAGGCCGTCGATCAGCGTCGGCACGAACGCTTCAAACGCGGCGCGCGGCGCCTCGGCCTTGAGGGCGCGGTATCCGCCTGCCATCCATTGCCGGATGGTGTCGGCCACCATTCTCGGTTGCTTGAAGCCGAGCTTCGCCAGATGATCGAGAAGTTGCGCGTCGTCGGGCCCGGCCCTGTAATCCGCGACAGGATTGTTTACCGAACCGACGGGGTCGCCCTCGAACAACCGACTGTAATGCCCCTGCACGCAATTCAGATGCGCCAGCAGTTCGGCGGCGAAACGCGCCCGATCCTCAAAACCCAGGAAGCGGGCGAACCGCTCCATCGCCTCGCCATCCGCGGGCAGAACGTGGGTCTGCTCGTCGGCGACCATCTGAATGCGATGCTCAACCCTTCGCAGAAACAGATAGGCAGCGGTTAGTTCGTCCCGTGCCTGATGGGTGATCCAATCGCTTGAAGCGAGGATATTCAGCGCCTCGAGCGTCGGGCGCACGCGTAATTCTGGATGCCGCCCGCCAGCCACCAACTGCTGGGTCTGCGCGAAGAACTCGATCTCGCGGATACCGCCGCGTCCGATCTTGACGTTGTGGCCTTCGACCGCGATCTCGCTTTGCCCGCGAAAGGTCTGCATCTGCCGCTTCATGTCGTGAACTTCGGCCAGGGCCGCAAAATCGAGATGCTTGCGCCAGACGAATGGCGATATCTCCGCGATCATGGTCTCGCCGGCCTTCCGGTCGCCAGCGCAGGGCCGCGCCTTGATCATGGCGGCGCGCTCCCAGGTCCGTCCTTCCCGCTCGTAGTAGTCGAGCGCGGCGACGGTCGAGACGGCCACCTGCGTTGACGCGGGATCCGGCCGCAAACGTAGATCGACCCGGAAAACGTAACCGTCGCCGGTTCTTTGCTGCAACAGGCGCGCAAGTCCCTGCGTGAGGCGCACGAAAAAAGGCTGCGCCTCGATCCCGCTCGCGAGCGTCGGAGCCGCAAGATCGAAGAATACGATCAGATCGATATCGCTGGAATAGTTGAGCTCGCCGGCGCCCATCTTGCCCATTGCGAGCACCACAAGGCCGCTGGCGTCTTCCGGATGGTCGATGTCAGGAGGGTTCAGGCGGCCACGCCCTGTCTCCTGCCGCAACAGGAATCGCAACGCGCTCTGGACCGCCGCAACGGCAATGTTGGTCAATCCGGCCGTGATCTGCATCACCGGCCAAACTCCCCCGATGTCGCACAGCGCGATCAACAGCGCGGCCTCCATCTTGACCGTCCGGAGCCGCCTCATGGCTTCGGCTTCATCGGCAGCCTCCGCAGCCTCCCATATGTCGGCGATCAGCCGCCCGAGATGGCTTCCGGGATCGCCCCGGAGCAGGCGAAGCATCCGCCCGGGATCGGAGCGCATCAGATCAAAAAGATAAGGCGAGGATTCCGCGATGCCGAGCAGGATGGCCTTGACGTGCGGAAATGTGCCGGCCAGCGTCCTGATCTCGTCCGATTGCTGCGGCGTAAGATCGGACAGCCAATCCTCAAGCCGGCGTTCGGCTTCGAAAGGCTCGAACAGCTTCGGTCCGTCCGCAAGACGCGCCGCCAGGCAGGCCGGGTCCGCGTCGTCCTTAACGGATGAAATCATGCATCATTCTGTTGCACGTCCACCGTCGGGGCCGCAAGCCCTGAAGCGCTTCGCGCGGGTATCGATAAAGCGGCGCGCAGACCCGGCTGAGCATCATCGAGCGTGAGATCACCGCTGTGCAACCTGGCCACCGCCGACGCAAGACTGAGACCAAGTCCGGATCCGGCCAAGGTCCGGCTGGTCTCGAGCCGCACGAACCGTTCGACCGCGCGCTTGCGGTCGGCTTCGGGAATCCCGTCGCCATGATCGGTCACGGCGAGAAGGATCCGATCGCCATCACGGCGAGCCTCGATGAGGATCGTGGCGTCGGTCGCGACGGCATCCGCCCCGAGCGGCGGCGAGGCCGGCTTCGGCTGTCCGTATTTGATCGCATTCTCGACGAGGTTTGCAAGCGCCTGGCTTATCAGCTCGCGATTGCCATGCAGCGGTGCGAACCCCGTCTGAACCCGGAGCTTCATTCCGTTGTCTTCGGCCAGCGGCTCATAGAGTTCGTGAATGCCCTGCGCGACGTCCGCCGCGTCGAAATCGGCCATGTTGTCGCGTGCATGTCCAGATTCCGCCCGAGCGATCATCAAGAGTGCGTTGAAGGTGCGGATCAGGCCATCGGATTCCTCGATCGTCTGTTCCAAGGCCGCGCGATAATCGCTCTCATTGCCGGACCTGGCGAGCGCTTCCTCGGCGCGATTGCGTAGCCTCGTCAACGGCGTTTTGAGGTCGTGGGCGATATTATCCGACACTTCCCTCAAACCGTTCATCAGCGCTTCGATGCGTTCGAGCATCGCATTGAGATTTTCCGCCAGCCGGTCCAGTTCGTCGCCGCTGCGGCCGACGGGAAGCCGACCGCTGAGATCGCCAGCCATAATACGCTTCGTGGTCCCGGTCATTGCATCGATCCGGTGCAGTACGCGCCGCGCCACGAAGATGCCCCCGCCAAGGCCCAGGACCACGACGATCAGCAGCGACCATTGCGCGGCCGAAGCGACCACGCCGATAATGCGATGACGCTCCTCCAGATCGCGACCAATCAGCAACCGGAAGCCGTTCGACAGTTCAGTGACGCGCACCAGCGCGTGGTGATGAGCCTGATCCTGCTCGTCGAGCCTGCGGTAGGCAGTTTCGGCCCAGCCGGCGGTCTCCATCACACCGGGCTGAAGCGACCCGACATTGCCCGCGACCCCAAGTCCCGCCGGCGTCGTCACCAGATAAAGGTTGGAGCCCGGCCGCAACGCGCGATTCTCGATGGCGCCGACCAACCCGCGCAAGCCACGGCGGTTGAAGACGCCGGTAAGCAGCCCGATTTCCTCGCCCACTGTCGCCGCGATCTGATCGGTGATCAGGCGGCGGGTATTCCAGGCAAAGTATCCCAGAAGAGAAGCCGCGAACAGCGCGAACAACAGCAAATAGACCAACGTCAGCCGAAATGCCGTGGTACGGAACAGCTTGCCGAACGCCGTCACGGATCAAATCCGTCTAGGGTGTTTCGCATGTCTCAAATCTACCCATTATGGACTCACTTAGCACCCGCAACGGGCGACCCAAAGTGACAATGAGTTCATGATAATGAATTCAGAAGGGAAAGCCGACTTGACCGGCTTACCGAAATCACGGCGCCGCCGTAGGCATGTCGGCTTGCCAGGGTGCATCGGCAATCAAGATCGACCAGCAAAGATGGACAGGGAGAGCGGACTCCTTTAGATAGTCGAGAATCCAATAGATAATCGAAGATCCAGCCCTCAGAGAGCACACGGAACGCCGTCACGGCTCCTGTTCTCCGATCACCTTCTCACAACGGCAAGACCCTCAGGCTATGCGAATTCCCGTCTATTATTGTCGCTTTGGTTTCGCCCCGTGACGGCGATACTTCTTAGGGCGCTTATCGTCGGCGCAACAATAACAATCGTGGCCTGCATACTTTATGTCTGCGAGGCAGGGTTCGATTTCACCGACGAGGGTTTCTACCTCAATACAATTTCGCAACCGTGGACTCAGACGTATACTCACTTGCACTTCGGCTGGATTTATCATCCGCTGTATATCGCGTTGAATGGAAGCGTCGCCGCGCTGCGCCAAGCGAACCTGCTATCGATATGGCTTCTCGCGACAACACTGTTCGCGCTGCTGTTCGCCAAATTTCATCAGCCCATCAGCCGGATAGCAGCCCTTATCCTATCAGCCGCTCTTGCAACATCCGCGCTCGTTCTTCTGAGGCTTTGGTTTCCAACTCCGAGCTACAACTCGCTTGCCATGTGCGCGCTGCTGTTGACAGCCTGCGGCATTGTCACCATCGACAGCGAGCGGCCGGCGACACGCTATGTGTCAGCTTCAGTCATCGGCGTGGGAGGCTGGCTTTGCTTCATGGCAAAAATGTCATCGGCCGCGACCCTTGCTCCGGTCGTCGCCATCTATCTGGCGTTCACCCTGAGGCCGCTGCTCCGTCCATTGGCCGTCGCTGGAATCGTTGCAATAGCGTGCCTCTTGCTTTCCGCCATCGCAATCGATGGGTCGATCGCTCAGTTCGCGCAACGAAATCAGGTAGGGATCGAGCTCCTTCACACACTTTCCGACGATCACGATTTCAAACGCCTCATCCGCGTCGGCGCTATTCCAGTCGACGCCTCAACGGCTGGGTTTCTCGCTGCGGTACCCGCACTTCTGGGCGCCGCCATTCTATTGTTCGTACGCAGATCAGAACTGCCTCCGAACGCCATTGGGATCGCTATCTATCTCGCGCTCATGCCGTTCGTGTATGCGCTGGGAACAGCCAACAACTTATGGACCATCGTTTCACTGGCCCCGGTCTTCTGGGTCGCGGTAGCGTTGCCCTTGACCTCGCAAACCCGAGTGTCGCTGGAGTTTTCATACAGTATAATTGCGATTGCAACCTTGCTGATGTCAGCAGTTCTCATCTACGATTCGGCATCCACTCCTTACCGACAATCCACTGCTATCCTGCAGCAAGCGACGTCAGTCACAATCGGCGGCAGCAGTCCGACGTCTCTCAAAGTGGACCAAGAGATAGCCACCTACATCAACTCCATGCGCGACGGAGCGAGACGCGCAGGATTCCTCGATTACACGCCCATTCTCGACATGACAGGAGAGTATCCAGGGACCGTTTTCGCTGTCGGCGGAGCCGCTCCCGGCACGGGCTGGCTTGTTTACGGATACCCTAACGCCGAAAAATACAATGAGGCAGCGCTAAGCACGACGGCTTGCGACAACCTCGCGCGCGCCTGGGTGTTGGTGAATGCGTCCAAGCCAACAGGCGCTTACCCGCGGCTACTCACGAGTCGCGGAATCGATCTGGCCAAGTATGCAGGCGTTGCTCGCGCGTCCATCATAAATCTTAGGACTGGCGGTCGCATAGAGGAACACCTGCTGCTGAAACCGCCTGAAAACCAAACCTTGCCTGAATGTTCGAGCAGTGGCCTGCATTACTCGGATGGAAGTTGACTGGAGCCTTTTCACTTCTGATAAATTCAGAAGCGAGGTTCTATAGCGTTTTCGAGCGAAGTGGAAACCGGTTCGCGTGAAGAAAATGCGTCAAAACAATAATCTATAGCTTCGCTTCTGATTCAGTCAGAAGCGATAGTGCTCTATGAACTTGTTCTGATACGTTTTCTTCACGCCGCTCGTATTCATCCGGTCAGACCAAAGGACATGCCTCACAGGAAACCGCTACGGGTTTCCAGGCGCTTCTCGGTAGGGCATCGACCTGCGTGTTGGGAGGACAGACGTCGGAAGCTGACTTTAACTCGTCCGCTCAAGAATCCAGCTCAAGAAAAGTGAATACTGAAAGTACGCGTACGTTAAGTATTTAATGATCGCGGGTGTCCCTGTTTAACTCCGTCCCGCACCATATATCCGGCGCCCCGGATCGTGTGCAGCAGAGGCTGCTCGAAACCTTTATCGATCTTGGAACGCAGCCGCGAAATATGCACGTCGATAACGTTAGTCTGCGGATCAAAATGATAATCCCAGACATTCTCGAGCAGCATGGTTCGGGTCACGACCTGACCCGCATGCTTCATGAGATACTCTAACAGGCGAAACTCACGCGGTTGAAGCGTCAGTTCCTCTCCACTCCGCGCGACGCGGCGTGACAGCCGGTCGAGTTCGAGATCACCAACGCGATAGACCGTTTCTTCTGCGCGGCCGCCATGACGCCGCGACAGAACCTCCACACGCGCGAGCAACTCGGCAAATGAGTACGGTTTAGGCAGGTAGTCGTCGCCGCCGGCACGCAAACCCTTGATGCGATCGTCAACCTGGCCGAGCGCGGAGAGAATGAGCACCGGAGTGAGGATGCCCTTCTCGCGCAGGCAACCGATCACGGAAAGCCCGTCACGCTTGGGCAGCATCCGATCGATCACAAGTACGTCGTAGTCGCCGCTGTCGGCAAAGAAGAGTCCCTCCTCGCCGTCTCTGGCGAGTTCCGCGATATGTCCGACCTCGCGAAACGCCTTCACGAGGTAGTCTGCGGACTCGCGATCGTCCTCAATGATCAGCAGGCGCATCTGGTTACTGGAATTGTCCAACAGGTATGTCTTCCCATCACCATGGCGCGCTCATCCCGCGCACGCAAGACCGCAAAGACCACACCCCGGCGTCCTGCGAAAAGCGGGCGGTGAAGCTTGGGGCAACTCCACCGCCCTAGTCCTTCCGACGGAGGGGGGCTATTCCCATCGGAAGGCAATCAAGGGAACGGGCTTTTGACCCGTCCCCGGAAAGTGCCGTCGGCGGGGGCGACTGTTGCCGGCGACGCTTCCCATCTCTTGCAAGGCTCGCACCTCAAGTCTGATCAAACCGCGTTGAACCCGACCGAGCCTTGTCGCTGACCTGCATGATCCAACCCGGGAATCGACTTCCTTTGTTCGGCATCATGCCTTAACCTTTCGCAACTGGCATTGCGACGAAACGCGCCGTGCTGCCGGTGCGAACACGCATCAAAACACTGTTCTTGTCCTCCGCGCGCGCCGCCTTGATCGCCTCGCGTATGTCGGCGGAGCTGGACACACTCTTTCCAGCGACCTCCAAAATCACGTCGCCTTCCCTGAACCCGCGATCGGCCGCGGGACTTTTAGGATCCACGTCAACCACGACGACGCCTTCCGCGCCAGCACCCGCAACCGACCCTGCCGGCGCAACGGTCAAGCCGAGCCTGGGAATATCGTTGTCGTGCGATGAGCCACGATCGCCATAGTGATCAGCTCGCGCCTCGACGGTGTCGGGGAGGGTACCAAGCGTCAGGTTGACGACCTTGTCCTTGCCCTTGTGCAGGATGTTCAGCTTGATCGACGTTCCCGGCGCCAGGCTGCCGATGGTTCGCGCCAGTTCGCGCGCGTCCTTGACCGGATCACCGTTGACGGTCGTGATCACATCGCCGGACTGTATACCCGCTTTAGCCGCCGGGCTGTTGGCCTGCGGTTCAGCCACCAGCGCGCCTTCGGCTTTCTTGAGACCAAGGCTATCGGCGATGTCGGACGTCACCGGCTGGATCTGGACGCCAATCCATCCGCGGCTCACCGACCCTTTGTCCTTGAGCTGAGCGACAACACTCTTCACCGTATTCGCGGGAATCGAGAAAGCAATGCCAACGCTGCCGCCGGACGGCGAGTAGATCGCGGTATTCACGCCGATGACATCGCCCTTCATGTTGAAAGCCGGGCCGCCGGAGTTACCCTTGTTGACCGGGGCGTCGATCTGGATGAAGTCGTCATAGGGACCGGTGCCGATGTCTCGGCCGCTGGCCGACACGATGCCGGCGGTCACCGAACCGCCAAGACCGAACGGATTGCCGACCGCGAGAACCCAATCGCCGATCCGCACCTTGTCGTCTGACAGTTTCGCAAACGGGAAACCAGAACCGCCCTCGACCTTGATCAGGGCAATGTCCGTACGCGGATCAGCCCCGATCACCTTGGCGGTGTAGGTCTTGCCGTCGTCGGTCGTGACTTCGACCTTTTCAGCGCCGTCAACGACATGGTTGTTGGTCACTGCATACCCATCGGCCGAAATGAAGAAGCCGGAGCCCTGCCCTGTCACAAGGCCAGGGCCGCGCCGGCCGCGCATTCCTGGCGGCATACCATCCGGTCCGCCAAAGCGGCGGAAAAACCTTTCCATGGGCGAGCCCGGCTGGAACGGCGAATCGTCCCCGCCAGCCACCGCCCTGTCCTTCATGCGGATCTTGACCGAAATCACCGACGGCTTCACCCGCTCGACGATGTCCGCAAATCCGATCGGCTGCGCGACCTTGCTCACGTCGGCGTTGACCTGCGCGTAGGCGGGACTTGTGAAGAAGTCGGCCTTGTCAGCGGAAGGGCTGAACCCGTAGACGGCTACGCCGACGCCCGCGACGACAGACGCCATCAACGCGAACCTCCGCGCGGTGACCCCAGAACGAACGGGCTTAAAGTGGGAGGACGGCAAGTCGGTCATGCGGATCTCCAAAAGACAGGTTTGATATAGTGCCGAAAATCAGCACTTCATGTCCCTGAAGATGGGTATTTGCACCTTACGGCGCGCTGACCAAGAAATTAATGTTTCGTAACAACGGCAAGCGCCTCATGCGGCGGTTTGGCGCACACATCGCGAGCCCGCGAATCGAAAACCGGCTATCGGCTCAGGTCTTCGACCTCTCTCCGGCAGGCCGCTCCATCGCCACCAGTTTCGCGAGCCGGGCTTCTTCTTCCTCGCTCAATCGCGGCGGCGCATCCTGAGCGGCCTTCACCGCCTTTGATCGCCGCCGGCTGTATCCCCAAAGCGCCAGTCCGCCGCCGGCCAGAAGCAGCGGCGTCAGAAGCCAGAGCGGCAGCGTGCTCGTTTCGAAAGGCGGCTTCAGCAGGACGTAGTCGCCATAACGGGCCACCAGAAAGTCCAGCACCTGCTGATTGCTGTCACCGGCGGCGATCCGCTCACGCACCAGCAGACGGAGATCCCGCGCGAGCGGCGCCGAGGAATCGTCGATCGACTGGTTCTGGCACACCATGCAGCGCAACCCGCGCGACAGGTCGCGCGCGCGCGCTTCCTGAGCGGGATCGGTCATGACCTCGTCAGGCTGCACCGCATGAGCGGAATACACCGCTACGAGCCCAAAACAAAGGACCGCGCCGAGAACAGGCAGCAACCTGCTCCGCGCCGTGAGCCGTTTGCGCAACGACGATAGGGCTTGCACGAGTCCACGCATGGCAGCCTTACTCCGCAGGCTGGAGCGCGCGGCGGGCGGCCTTCGCCGGTTTCGGCGCACCGACCCGCAAACGACGGTCTGACAGCGACAGCACGCCGCCGAAGGCCATCAGGACCGGACCGAACCAGATCAGCAGCACCATCGGCTTGTGATAGATGCGCACGGCGATCGATCCATCGGCGGAGGCGTCGCCGAGCGAGATGTAGAGCTGGCTCGCGCCACGCGTCAGCAGCGCCGCTTCCGTGGTCGAAGCCGCGCGCGTCGTGAAGTTACGCTTCGAGGGTGTCATGACCGCGATCGGCTGCCCGTTCCGACTGACGGTGAAACGCGCGATATCTTCGCGATAGTTGGATCGCTGCTGCTGCGTCGTGCCCTCGAATGTCAGACTGTAACCACCGACCCGAGCCACGTCGTTCGTCTTCATCGAGGCGATGTATTCGGTGTTCCAGGTGGTTTCGCAGACGATGCCTATCAGAGCCACTCCGAGGCCGGCATGGGCGAAAACCGTGCCCCAGGCCGAGCGAGGCAATCCTTTCGCGCGGCGCAGGGACACCGGCAGCGACGCCCGAAACAGGCTGATGCGCTCGGCGAGGTCGCTGAGGGCCCCGAGAATCACGAACACCGCCAGTCCGATCGCCAGCGGCGCGAAGGTGCTGCCGCCCCACGCCCACGCCCAAAGCACGGCCACAGCGATCACGCTGCCGACGCCGGCGGCGACCAGTCGTTGCGAGGCGCCGAGCAGATCGCCCCGCTTCCACGCCAGCAGCGGACCGAACGGCACCGCGATCAGCAACGGGACGAACAAGGGCGCGAACGTCAGATTGAAGAACGGCGCTCCGACCGAAATCCTGTTGCCGGTGATGACCTCAAGCGCCAGCGGATACAGCGTGCCGACGAACACGGTGGCGCAGGCCGTGGTCAGGAACAGGTTGTTGAGCACGAGCGCACCCTCGCGCGAGACCGGCGCGAACAACCCGCCCTGCTTCAGAGCGGACGCACGCCAGACAAACAAGGTCAGGCTGCCGCCGATGAAGGTGCAGAGGATCAGCAGGATGAAGATGCCGCGCGTCGGGTCGGTAGCGAAGGCATGAACCGACGTCAGCACGCCCGAACGCACCAAAAAGGTGCCGAGCAGCGACAGCGAGAACGTCAGGATCGCGAGCAGGATGGTCCATACTTTAAGCGCATTGCGCTTTTCCATCACCACCGAGGAATGCAGCAGCGCCGTTCCCGCCAGCCATGGCATCAGCGAGGCGTTCTCGACCGGATCCCAGAACCACCAGCCGCCCCAGCCGAGTTCGTAGTAGGCCCAGTACGACCCCATCGCGATCCCGAGGGTGAGGAAAATCCACGCCACCAGCGTCCACGGCCGCACCCAGCGCGCCCAGGCGGCATCGATGCGGCCTTCGATCAGGGCGGCGACGGCGAAGGAGAATGCGATGGAGAAACCGACATAGCCGAGATAAAGCATCGGCGGATGCACCGCGAGCCCGATATCCTGCAGCACCGGATTGAGATCGCGCCCCTCCATCGGCGGGCTGGCGATCCGCGTGAACGGATTCGATGTCAGCAGGATGAACAGGTAGAACGCGGTCGCGATCCAGCCCTGCACCGCCAGCACATGGGCGCGCAGCGTCAGCGGAAGATTATTGCCGAACGCGGCGACCAGCCCGCCGAACAGCGCGAGGATCGTCACCCACAGCAGCATGGAGCCTTCGTGATTGCCCCAGACGCCAGTGATCTTGTAGATCATCGGCTTCAGCGAATGAGAATTCTGGAAGACGTTGAGGACCGAGAAATCGGAAACAACGTACAGCGTCGCAAGCGCGAAGAACGAGGCGCCGACGAACAGCAATTGCACCAGCGCGGTCGAGCGCGCGACGTTCATCAGCGCGCCGTCATTCCATCTTGCGCCGATGATCGGAACCACGGATTGGATCAGCGCGAGCCCGAGCGCCAGCACCAGCGCGAAATGCCCGGCCTCGGCGATCATTGCGACACCTCCTGCTTGCCAGAAGCTTCAGCAGCTCCGGCCTGCGCGCCATAATCGTCCTTCCAGTGCCCCTGCTTCTTCAAGGCATCCGCGACCTCCTTCGGCATGTAGGTCTCGTCGTGCTTGGCCAGCACGGTATCGGCCTGGAACACACCCGAACCATCGAGCGCGCCCTCGGCGACCACCCCCTGCCCCTCGCGGAACAGATCGGGCAGGATACCCGTGTAGGCGACCGGGAGAGTCGCGCTTCCGTCAGACACCTTGAATGCAACGGCGAGATTGTCACCGCGAACCAGCGAGCCGGTCTGCACCAGCCCGCCTAGCCGGAAGCGTTGCCCCGGCTGAATATGCTTCTCCGACACCATCATCGGCGTCGAGAAAAACACGATGGAGTCGCGCAGTGCGTTCAGCACCAGCGCGGCCGCGATGCCGAGCACCACGAGCGCTCCGCCGATCATCGTCAAGCGCCGCTGCTTGCGAGTCATGTTTCACCACCTGCGCGCAAAGCAAATACCTCGATCATCCGTCTATCCCGAGCGCCTTGAACCCTTCGTTGAGCTGGCGCAACCCTGCTTCATTCTGCCCGAGCGCGCGGCGCGCGTCATCGCGCACGGCGCGCGACTTCTCCGGCTGATTGAGCACCATATAGGCGCGGGCGAGGCGCAGCCATCCCTCGACATCGTTGCCGTCCTGCTTCAGGCGCGCCGCCAGCCGGTCGACCATCGTGTGGATCATCGCGGAGCGATCGGATTCGTTCATATCGCTCGCCGCGGCCACCGCTTCTTCCGTCGGGCGAGGCGCGCCGTCCCCGAGCTGCGCCAGCGCCTCCTGCACGGTCACACGCCATTCCGCATCCGCAGGCGCGTCCACCAGCAGGGCTTTCCAGATCTTCACGGCGTCGGCGCCGCGGCCATCCTGCTGCGCGGCCATTCCAAGGAAAAAACGCGCCTTCGCCTCCTGTGGGTCCAGGGCGAGCGCCCGCTCGAACTCCTTCTTCGCCTCTGCGGTCACGATGCCGTTGGCAGCCCCCGCGATCGCCGCCCCGAGATCGGCGCGGCGCGGCGCTGTCTCGCCTTCATACGTGATGACGTTGCGGTAGGCGCGCGCCGCGCCATCGAAACGGCCGAGTTTCGCGAGTACCGGCGCCAGGACGGTCCAGCCCCGGCCGTCGGCGGGATTCTTCTCCAGGTGCGATTCGACACGCGCCACGAGGCTGTCGAGGGATTGCGATGCATCGGCGGTTTGAATGCGCGCCGCGAGGGGGAAATCAGGCAGTTGGGGCGATCCCAGAGGGAGGTAGGTCGCGAACGCCAGCAACGGGATCCCCGCCAGCGCGACCACCGCCACCGCACGGCGCAGCCAGAGTTTCGAATCCGGGGGCTGATGGCGTTCCGCGTCAGCTGCCTCCAGGAGCCGCCGCCCGATCTCGACCCGCGCCGCGGCCGCCTCCGCCTCGCCAATCAGGCCGGCGGCCGCATCGCGCCCGACCTCGGCCAGTTGGTCGCGGTAAACCGTGGTCTCGCTGCCGCCCGAGGTTCGCCGACTGCCTGACCGACCGAGCGGCCACAGCACCGCGAAAGCCGCACCGGCGGTCATCAGCGCGAACACAAACCACAACGTCATCTCATCAGGGTTCCATCTGGTAGCGGCGCCGGGAGCGGCCATTCAACGGCCGGGTTACATCACGACTGGAATACGTACGCAATTGACAATTGCGGCACAATTGACGGTAAACATCCACAACCGCATGATTTAATGACGTTTATCGGAAATGCGCCTGCCCGCTCACCCTGCCCGCGACGATTTGCGTTCGGCCGTGAGCGCGTGGTCCGCCGCCCGGCTCATCAGCGACGAGTAATCCTGGCCGAATAGCACCTCGCAAAACCGGATCACCGCCTTGACCTGCTGCTGCCGGAACGCCCGCACGCGCTCATCACCGTTGCGAAGCGCTTCGACCAGGGTTTCGGCGGTCCGCTCGACGTAATGCTGCAAGTCCGAATAGGTGCGCGTTGTGACTTCATTGATGGCGAGTTCACTGGCGTAGGTCCGGCATACGGCGACGAAATCGATCAATGCGGCGGTTTCCTCGACCTCGATCGGATCGAGTTTTGCACCGGCTGGAATGTCCTTGTCGGGCCGCTGACGCAAAAGACGCCGCACACGGCCGGCGACGCCCTCGATCTCCGATTGCAGAACCTCGGAAATATCGACCCTGATCGCCGCGAGCTGACGCCCCCAGCCGGAATCGGTTCGGATATCAAGCTCGGTCCTTAGCCCGCGAACACCGTCGTGCAAGGTCTTCAAATACTGGGAGACATTCTCGAACCGGCCGCGCCGGATATCGGCTCGCAGAACGGCCGACGTCTGCGACAGATCGTCGAGCGCCATCTTGACGGCCACGCCATAAGGCGTCGCCGCCACGCGTATCTCATCGTCCGAACCCGCGACCTGAACCGCGAGGCGGATGATCTGCCACGGCGCCGACAGGCGCTGCATCACCAGCGACAACGCAAACGGCAAGGCCGCCGGCGTTTGCAGGGAAGGAACATTGAGCGCCGTCATCAGGGAGGCAATCTGCGGCTCGCCGAAGACGGACAGAAAACCCGGCAGCCGGATATTCAGGGTGTCGAGGGCTTCGCCCGCTTGCAGAACCGCTGCGATCGCGGGCAGATCTTCAACGACGCCGGGAGCGCCGATGCGGCCAAGCGTCCGCTGGCGGTTGATATCGGAACCATCCGTGAGGATTCGCTGGATGGCGGCTGCCGCCACCGGCTGGAAAGCCCGCGCCGCCGCCTCGATCCCGGATTCCGATCCGGTCTCAGCCGCCAGCACGGCCTCGAACGCGCGCGCGGCATCCGGCGCGCCCTCGCGCTTCAGCCACAGCCAGACCGGCATGAGCGAGCTGCGCCGGATCTGGCCCGAGCGCGGCACGACACTGTCTTCCACGAGAAACGGGTCGAGAGGACGGAACAGATATCGGGCCGGGTCTTCACCCCGCTGCCCGCTGTCACCCGACCGGGGGCCAATCCGGCGCAGCTCCCCGAGAACGAGGTTCGCGACCGTAGCGTCTTCGCCGCGCTCCACCGCGCGCTCGAACTCCCGCATCAACAACGCCTGCGATTTCGGCGGAAGCTGCGCAAGATAGTCCTTCAGCCGTTCGATCGAGGTCTGGTCCATGCACGCACATCTTCACGCGAACGATCGCGCGGACACCGGAAAGCCCGTAGCGCCTCATATCAGAGGCCGCCTTAAGGATGCGTTGCGCCACGCCGGAGGAGTTTCAAGACAACAGGATACCGGCTCGCGCCAAGAAAACAGGTCAAATCAGATCGCAATCCCGCTTCGGATTTCACCAGGAGCGGAGAGGACTCATTCCATGCCTGAATACTGATCAGTGAGGCTTTGATTTGATTCAAATTTTGCCGCATTAACAATCAGCCGGTCGCGGCCCAGCGCCCGTCAGCGTTCCGGCAAGCGGTTCTGCGCACGGTCTGGAGTTGACCGGCAATCGTGACGGTGTGGGAGTAGCCGCGGCATGTCGCACCCTCCACCTCATATTCCGGTCCGGCGACGATATTGCCGTGACGGCCGCTATCGGGATTGCGCCAGGTAATCGGCGCGCCCGGCGCACCACGCTCAAGCGCATCGATCTGCGCCTGATAGGCCAGCCGACGGTCGTTGCCATCCAGGGCAGAACCGAGTTTCGGTCCGATCAATCCACTCAGCGCCGCGGCCGTCGCGGGACCGGTGGCCTCTTCCCAGAAGCCGGCGAAAGCCGTCAGGCCGGGAGCGTCAGGGCCGCTGGAACCCGTCGTGTCGCAACCGCCGAGAGCGAGCGTCACCGCTACGGCAACCAGCAGCACGCTCGTCTTGCTCACGCTCCCCCGGCGCCTTTCGCCGGACGGATTCCGCATTCGATTGCACGGGAGTGGGTGATGCGGGCGGGACTGCGACATGGGACGACCGGCAAACCGGGGCTCAAGCTGACGGCAGCAACAGTTCGGCGCGCAATCCGCCGACCGGCGCGGTATCCAGCGTCAGGCGACCGCCATAGAGGGCTGCAAGATCGGTGACGATCGACAACCCCAGTCCGGATCCCGGCTTGGTCTCGTCAATGCGGCGGCCGCGTTGCGATGCCTGCATCCGTTCGGCATCCGACAATCCCTGACCGTTATCATCAACGATAATGTGCAGCATCGCAGGCTCAACTCCGGAAGGCGGACGGACGGACGTGCTGATGAACACCCGCGAGTGCGCCCACTTGCAGGCATTGTCTACAAGATTGCCGACCATCTCCTCAAGATCCTGGCGTTCGCCACGGAATTTCGTCCCCGGACTAACGTCGACGTCGATCGTGATATCGCGATCGCGGTGAATTTTCTCCATGGTCCTGCGCAGCGCCTCGACGACAGGCGCGACATCCGTCACCGTTCCAATGACGGTGAGCCGTGCAGCCAGGCGGGCGCGCTCCAGATGATGAGCGACCTGGTTACGCATCATCCCGGCCTGTTCGAGCATTTTGGCGGCGAAGGGATCGCGCTCGTGCGCGCTGGCTTCGTTGATGATAACCGAAAGCGGCGTCTTGACCGCGTGCGCGAGGTTGCCGACGTGGGTGCGGGCACGCTCGACGATCTCCCGGTTGGCATCGATCAGCGCATTGGTCTCCCAGGCAAGGGGGGCAATCTCCACGGGGAATTCGCCTTCCAGTCGCTCCGCGCGGCCGGACCGGATGTCGGCGATCGCGTCCGAGATCCGTTTCAGCGGCGCAAGGCCGAACCGCACCTGAAAGATCGTGGTGAGAAGCAATCCGATCGTGAGCGCGGCGAAGGTGCCGCCAAGGTAATAGTCAAAGGCTCTCGTTTCATCGAAAATTTCCGAGGCGTCTCCGGCCACGGCGACACGGAACTTGCCGTCGGCGCCGAGATCGACCGGCCGCTCCGCCATGCGGAGGATTTGCCCTTCGGGCCCGTCGACATATCCGGCGCGGACTCCGGACGAGGACAGCGCAATGCCCTGATCCACGAGCTTCGGGAGCTTCTTGTCCCATAGCGAGCGTGATGCGCGGGTTTCCGCTTTGCCCGGATCGGTACGGTCGACCTCCCAATACCAGCCTGACAAGGGCAGATCGAACAGCGGCTCACCGAGCGACTGGAACTGACGGTCATCCGGCTCGTCGGGCGCCGTCACTTCGGCGATCAGGGTGCGGAGATAGAGATTGAGGCGGCGGTCGAAGGCACGCTCGGACGCCGAGCGATAGACCGAAGACAGCACCACGCCGGTCACGAGGAGCACGACCACGACCCACGCGGTCGCCGACAGGAACAGCCGCGTCGCCAGCGAATTGGAACGGAAGCCTAGAAATTCCCTAACGCGCATCTGCCGGCGGCGTGAGCAGATAGCCGAGCCCGCGCACCGTCTGGATGATATCGACATCCAGCTTCTTGCGAATACGGCCGACAAAGACTTCGATTGTGTTGGAGTCGCGATCGAAATCCTGATCGTAAAGATGTTCGACCAGTTCGGTGCGCGACACGACCCGGCCGATATGGTGCATGAGGTAGGCGAGCAGCCGGTATTCATGCGACGTCATCTTGATCGGATTGCCGCCGACGCTGACGCGGCCCGTGCGGGTATCCAGCGTCACCGGCCCGCACGTCAGTTCGGAGTGGGCGTGTCCCGTGCTCCGTCGCAGCAGCGCGCGCATCCGCGCCAGGATTTCCTCCAGATGGAAGGGTTTCGCGACATAGTCGTCAGCGCCTGCGTCGAACCCCTGCACCTTGTCGCTCCAGCGATCCCGCGCGGTGAGGATCAGGACCGGCATGGTGCGCCCCCCGCGCCGCCAGGCTTCCAGCACGGAGATGCCGTCCATCTTCGGCAGGCCGATATCCAGCACCACCGCGTCATAAGGTTCGCTGTCCCCGAGGAAATGGGCCTCCTCGCCGTCAAACGCGCGATCGACCACGTAGCCGGCGTCGGTCAGCGCGGTCGTGAGCTGACGATTGAGATCGGGATCATCTTCGACGACGAGAAGGCGCAAAGCGGGCTCCTGATTCCTCCCGTTAAGATGAACCGTCGCCGCGTGAATGGCAAATGAACGCGAGTGTCCCGGCAATGAAGCGAACTTCCGAACCACCACACCAAGAACCCGCTTGCGCCTTGTTTCCGCCCGAAGCAGGCCCGCCTGCACCGGACACCGAACCGCCGTTACGTCGTGGTCGAGCCGTCGTCGGGCGGCAGCGGACTCAGAAACAGGTCCACCTCGGCGTTGATCCGGGCCAACACCGCATCGATCTCTTCTGCGGTGGCGTTCTTGCCGCCGATCAGGCCGGCGATGGCCTGAATATAAGGGATCGATGACACCACACCCCGTTCGATCGCGGGCGCGACCTTGATGATGGCGTTGACGATGGTTTCAGCGGCTGTGAGGCCGGCTGACACGTCTGCTGCGGTGACCATGCGCTATGCTCCTGAGGCGAGGATGTGCTGAACGACGATCAGCGCCGACCGTGCCGCCGCGAGCGCGTTGGTGATGTCGACGGACGGATAGGCCTTCTGCAATGCAACCAGATTGTTCACGGCGAGGCGCGCCTTGCGCATGGCCGCTTGCAGTCTTTCGATCACCGACCGTTTGGCGCAGATGTTGGCCACCCCCGGCCCGGTTCCGGTCCGGCAAAGCGGCAGCGCCCTGTAGGCGTTCGCGGAATTCACCGCGACGCCGAAGGCGTTCTGAATGCCATACACCGTATTGAGAGCAGCAGGGCTGTTAAGATTCAGCGAGGGCAGCGCGACGGTCTGGCAGCCCGCCAGTGTCAGTCCGCAGACGACCGCTATCGCGGCGACAGGTTTTCGCATGGATGGTGGCTCCTGTTGTCCGGATTACTTGACGGCGCCCGTCGCGGCGCTGACGGTGGGCACGTCGGGGCGCGCGGCGGTGGCAGAGCGAACCGCCTTGGTGTCGGCCTTGACGTAAAGCCCCCATGCGACCGTAAAGAGCGTGCCGATCGCCCCGATGATGCTGGTCACCTGATCTGCCGTGACCCATCCCTTGCCGGTCGCGAAGCTTCCGGCCGCGATCAGCAAATAGCGCACGATCTGCCACACCGAATCCGATGTCATGTCTTGTCTCCAATGATGTCCTGAGAATTGCGCGAGACCGTCGCGCGGCGGTCGTTCCGGAGCATGGTCCCGAAGAGCGGAAACCGGTTTCCGGAAAAGATCATGCTCAAGCAAAAGATAAGCGGCGAGTCTGATTCAACGCAGTTGAACAGACTCTAGTGAGCTCCAAGGCTGCGCTTCCATCGCGCGAGCCATGCCATGCGATCCGGCAGCCCGATGAACCCACCGTTCAGCCGCCTTGTGACACCGCGCACGTCGTCCCTTCGAGCGAACGGAAGACATCCGCAGTTGACGAAATCCGCGACGCCGCATCGGAGAAAATGCGCCGGATCGTTCACCAGGTCGGGATGCGTCACGACATCGAGGCCGGTCGAAGCCGCCAGTCGTACATAGCCTTCGCGTCCGGTCGTCTGCACGGCGCCGCGGCCTCGGAAATTCCAGCCGTCGTCGGAGCCGGCGCGATTGCCCATGCGGCCGTTGTAGACTTTATTGGCGAGCGCGCGCGGATTCTGCGCGTAAGGCGCGGCGCTGGACACGTTCGGAAACCGCGAGGGCCACACCTGGGTCATTCGGCGTGCCGAATAG
Organism: Nitrobacter winogradskyi; assembly: GCF_006539545.1. GTDB lineage: Bacteria > Pseudomonadota > Alphaproteobacteria > Rhizobiales > Xanthobacteraceae > Nitrobacter > Nitrobacter winogradskyi_A. The sequence goes on along the minus strand of NZ_BJNF01000002.1, from coordinate 207,766 downwards.
TTCAGGTTCTCGGTCACAACGGTCCCGGCCCCGCATTCATGGCTGATCTGAGCCATGACATGCGCAATCAACAGCGGCGTGGCGATCTCGTATTCATCGAATATAGCCGGCGCCGTTGTCGTGATGCTCTCGACCAGCCCGGCGATTCTGCTATTGCCGCGCGGTCAGAGCTTGCGGAGCGCTGCTCCGAACTCGGACATAGCGGGAGCGTTCGCGGCCAAGGCTGCGTTGGGCATTGAACAGGATCCTTTTGGCTATTGAGGGGCTTTCCCGAGCAGGTTGCGGGTGTTATAGGTCGCTTATTTGGGGTTGAGATGAGCTCGGACTATATTGCTGTCAGCAAGACACTGGCCGGTTTCGCACCCGGAGATATCGTTACTCTCCGATCAGGGGGGCCACGGATGACAATCTTGACCGTGATGGGAGATGAAGCCGAGTGCATCTGGTTTATTAACGGTGAGATGACCAAAGCGACGGTCCCATTTCATGCGCTTCGGTACCTAGACCTGATCGGGATTGTTTGTCGGTGGTTTACAAGCGATTAGCGATCGACCGTTCGCGCCAGAGTCTGATCAAACTGCGTTGAATTCAGACTCCAGCCTTAACTTTTTGATCGAGCATGATCCGATCCGAAAACCGGTTTCCACCTTTCGGGATCATGCTCTAATACCAGATCGTCGCGCTCAGACCGGCACGGGTCGGACCGCTGGCGCTGGTGAACAAGGCGTTCGTCCCGCCGTACTCGATCGCCTGCAGGTAATGGAAACCAAGACCCGGATACCCGGAATAGTTCGCTACGCATGAAATCTGATTGTTGCTGCCCGCCCCGAAATAAGTCGTGAAGCTCGTCGCATTCGCTGCGATCGCATTCGTCGCGTCCAGTGCGATGCTGATGCCAACCTGAACGGCGCTCGACGTCGAAAAAGCCAGGCTTGCATAACTCGCCCGGACTCCATCCTCCACCAGGCCACATACCAAGGCGATCCGGTTGCCGGCACTGTTGTTCGCCGCGCGCCACGCCGCACTCGTATGAGCCCAGCCCGCTGTCGAATCCTGCACGAAAAGCTGCGCCGGCCGCCGGTTGTACATATTCCACAGACCAACGACCGCCGCACCGCCACCCGATGCCGACGCACCCGGGATGAACTCAAGTTGTGACGAACCATTGCTCCGGGTCGTGCCGACATACGTGCCGCGCGAGGCGGAGGGGCCGTTGGTGATGCTGGCATTGTTCAACAGGACACCGTCGACCATGGTCAACGCGGTGCCGGCGCTGCGCGTCGTATCATCGGTCCAGTCCGGACCATGGCTGAGCCGCAGCGTTCCGTCGTCGTTCCAGACAAACCAGTCATTGACCTGGCCGGCGCCGATCGCGGCCGGGTTCTTCGCCGTGTCCGTCGTCGCGACGGACAGTTCGGCAAATGCCGTCGGCACCATCTCAGTGCCGTTATAGACCGGAATCCGGTTGCCTTTGTAAGGCGTATAATAAAGCGTGGTCTTCGCGCTCTGCGTCGTCGTCATCACCGGCACGCCGCTCGCAAGCGTCAGGCGACCCTGCGGCGGAGAGACGAAGCCGCCCACGGAAGTCCCCGCCCCGGCCATCCCGCCCGCGATCGCCTGCCAGCGCGCGGCGGTGCCGTCGTAACGCAGTATCACGGCCTGCTTCGCCGACATCACAAGGCTGTCGTTGAGCGAAAAGCGATTTGATGCGGACGACGATGCGCTTTCGTTCAATAGCGTAACCGGCTGGCTGCCCACGTTGATGACGGTGAGACAACGCCCTTCGCCCCCGCCTGCCAGACCCGAAATGCCGCGCGGTGCGTCCGCGCTGATCTGCAGAACCGAAGCGGCCGCGAGTCCCGCCGGAGCATAATCGTCCTGATCGGCGGTGATTTGCGCCGGCGAGATCACACCAGTGAGCGACAACCCGCGTGGCAGCGTGACGTTGCCGGTGTCCTGATCGATATCGAGGGCCTCGATCCAGCCTGAGCCGTCCGCCGACACCTTAAGCTTGAAGGTGTCCGCGCCGACCAGACCGAATTCAGCCCGCCCCGAAAAGCCGTTCGAGAAAAACACTGACGCGGTGTTGGCCGAACCCTCCTTCGAGACCTGAATCCGCACATCGCCGGTACCGCCATCGACAGTTTCGATAGCGGTAAACAACGCGTCGTTGGATCTGACCGTCAGCAGATTTGGAGCGCTGGCGGCGGCGTTCACGCCGAGCTGCGCGACGCTATCGAGCGACGCCGCGCCACCCGCGCCCTGCCAGGCAGAGCCGTCGAACACGAACAGGCTCTCATCCGCCGCCGACCAGATGCACCATCCCGCCTTCGGGGTAAGGAACGCCCAGGCGCCGTCCTGCCAGGTCGCGATCGCATCGTCCTTTCCGGCCCAGGCGCCGGTCGCCCCGCCTGCGACGACATACCGTCCACCGTCCGCCGGGCTCAAAGGCGGCGTGGCGAGCGTCAGATCGAGCACCCCGATCTGAATCGCCGCGTCGAGTATGCGCAACGCTTCATTGTGAGTGACGTGCTTCTGGGCCTGGCTGCCGTCGATATACGGCAACCCGAGATTCGGTGTGTCTGTCATGGCAACTCAGAGGGTGAGAGTGAGTTCAGCGGGATGACCGGCGCCGACGGTCGCGGATAGCTGCGCGACGCGAAGATGCAGGCTTGCCTGAGGCGCGCCGAAATCCGCCAGTTCATCGGCATCGGAGTAAAACGCTCCGGGCGTGCTGCACGCGATGCTGCGTACGATCGCGCCGCCTGACAGAATGTCGAGCGTGTACGCTTCGACATCCTCGCCCAGCGGCACTTCGACGCCCCAGCCATCGCCGTCGATGCGCGTCCGGCGAATCCACGAGATGTGAACACCGCCGCTCACGCGAGATGCTTTCACATGCACCGGCGACAGCGGCAACAGGGCCGTCGCGCGCGGCGTGACCGTCAGCGCGACGGCCATGGGATCATCATGGTTTCGTCCGGCGGCGGCAAGCCGCACCATGATCGGACGATCCAGCGCGCTCAATCCTCTCGCCAGCGGTGCAAGACGCCTGTCGAGCAGAACGAAGGGAGTTCCCGCCGGCAACACATCGGCGATAGCATGGTCGCTTCCGGCCTGCCCGCGCAACAGGCGCGACAGTCTATAGGTGCCGCCGTCCACCAGCTCCGCATGGGCAAACTGCAAAACCTCCCAATCGCCGTTAGTGTTCTGCACAGCCGCCGCGTTGGCCCCGGCCAACACGTGGCCATCCGACACCGACGAGAGCGCTCCGCCGTAGAGGCGCACGCGCACGGCGTTGCCGCGATCCCACCTCCCCGACGGCCCCGCCGGCAGCGGGTCGAGCGTTTCGCCCGATGTCGAGGGCGCCGGAATGATCGCGGCCGGCTGAAAACCTGCGCCGTCGAATGAGGTCCAGGCCGTCACCGCCGTCGGCCAGGGCTTTGCGAAGACCGCGAGCCGGGTCAGGATCGGCGGCTCCGATGGTTCGATCATCGGCAGATCGAGCACCGAAACCTGAACCGGCCCGAGCGCCGCCGGAATCGCGGGTCGCGTCGGCCGCGGAACAGACAGCGGCACGGAGAAGACTTCGGGATCGATGCTGCGGGCAGAGACCTGCCGTGCTTCGGCATCGAGCAGCGCGCTGATTTCGAACAGCCGCCGTCGCCCGTTGACCGTCACCGCGATCACATCGCCCGGCGTCAGCGACAGGCATTGCGGGCCGAGCGAGAACGCGGCGCTTTCACGGCCCGCCCACAAATCCTGAAGCCAGATCTCGGCCCGGCGCGCCATCGCCGCGTCATCGCCGACGACGGCAAGATCGGAGTGAACGCTTCGGTTCGAGCCGCCGGCCAGACGCCGTGACGTCACCGCGGATCGCCTGTAATCCACCGTCCCGTCGGTAAAACTGAAGCGCGCTTCGCGCGGCAGTTCGGTTTCCTGCGCGCGCGTGAGCTGCGCCAGCCCGCCGCCATTCGTCAGCACCAGGTCGCCTTCCGCGAATTCCGCGACCGGCGCGCCGCCCCGCGAAACGAAGCGCAGCGTTCCGTCCGCCGTGGACGCATCGAAAGCGTAAGCCCCGGCAAGCGGTTCGATCATGGCCCGCGGCGACATCGGCCGGTCGACCACGTAGCCGTCGCAAGCTTCGCGCAGCGCCGAGGTGTCGGCGCCGGTGACGCCGCTATCGGTGAGCAGCGCCTGCACCAGCGCATCCATCGGCGCTGCGCCGAGACGGCCGGTGAGCCAGTGCCCGGTCTGCCAGTTCGGCCCGTCGCTCCAGACCTCGGTGGCGGCGGGAAACGCCGGATAGGGTCGCGCGTCCCAGGTCCAAAGGTAGATCGCGGACGGCTCGATCATGCGCCGCCCGTAAATCGAAGAGACGGGATTATCGGCATCCGCCGCGCCGAATGAGGGATCCAGCTTGCCGAGCAGCGCTTGCAGATAGCGGCGCTGCATCAGATCGTCACGGCTGCCGCTCGAGAAGTACGGCAGGTAGTTTTCCGAGGATTTGGGATCGGGAAACACGTTCGGCTGATTGGCGCCCTTGTCCACCGCCGGGCAGCCGACTTCGGTCAGCCAGACCGGCTTGCTTTGCGGTACCCACGCGGTCGGGCCTGAAAGCTCGACACCACCGACCCGCTCATGATGCGCCGACGACCACCACGATTTGATGTCCTTGACGCGGAACGTCCACGGCTTGCCGAGCCCGTCGGTGATCGGCGTGCGGGTCTGCGCGGCGCGCGCTACACTATCAGTGTAATACCAGTCGAACCCCTCGCCGCCATAGACGTTGCCCGCGAGGTAGCCGAGATCGTAGGTCGAGGCCGCGATGTCGAAGTCGAGATGCCCGGCCTCGTCGCGCCAGTCCGCGAGCGGCATGTAGTAGTCGATCGCCACGGCGTCGATCGCGCTGGACGCCCACAGCGGATCGAGCGGAAAGCGGACCTCGGACGCGCCGGCGTCAACGACATCCGCGCCATACTCGGTCCAGTCCGCGCCGTAGGTTACGACCGTCGATGAGCCGACGATGGATTTCACCTCCGCCGCAAGCGTCACCAGCACATCGACGGCAGGATAGACGCCGGCCCCCGAGCGCACGCGCGTCAGCGACCGCAATTCCGAGCCGATCAGGAACGCATCGACGGAGCCGGCGGATACGACGAGGTTCGCGTAATGCAGGATCATCTTGCGATAGTTCCAGCTACCACCGGTGAAGAAACTGGCGACCTGCGCCGCCGCCGTCGCCGTGCCTTGCGGCGAACCCGGCTGCCCCGGCGCGGGATCGCAGGTGATGCGGCCGCGCCAGGGATAGGCCGGCTGCGACGAGGCTCCGCTCCAGGGATCGGTCAGGCCGTTACCGGCCGGAAGATCCATCATGACGAAAGGATAGAACGTCACCTTGAGGCCGCGCGCCTTCAACTCCGCGATCAGATGCCTCACGCTGGCGTCCGAGGGCGTGCCGCCGAATGCCGGACGACCGTCGACCTGCGACACCACATAAGCGCTTCCCCGCGTCACCCCGGCCACCGACCAGTCGCCGCCGCGCGTGATCTTGCCCGCGCTGTCGACGCCGGGACGCACGACGCAGCTTCCGGCACGGAGGTCCGATCCGAACCACGCCACCACCACGGCCACGCTTTCGAGATTCGGACATGCACCCTGCAGATCGTCGAGCGCGGCGATCACGTCGGATTCAGCGTTCGCCACATGCCGGTTTTCCGGCACCGACTGACCCGGACCGGTCGAGCGCGTCATGGCGGACGGCTCGTAGCCGAACTCGGTGGTGCCGGGGATCAACGTCATGGCGCGGACCATCCGTTCGAGCTGGCCGATGGGACGGATGATCTCGAACGAGAGCTGCGGAATACGGTTGCCGAATTTCGCCAGCGGCATCCGCTCGAACACGACATAAGCGAGCCCGCGATAGGCCGGCGCGCGGCCCGCTCCTTCCTTTGCGACGATCAGATCATCCGGAGCCTGATCCTCGGTGCCGCGATGGACACGGAAGGTGAGCCCGGAAACATCAAGCGGACTGCCGTCGGCCCAGATCCGCCCGACACGGCCGATCACGCCCTCGCAAAGGCCGACCGCGAAGTTGGCGAAATAGCTGTAAGTGGTGGTCGTGGTGCTCGGTCCGCTGAACAGGCCGCCGCCCTTGCCGCCGGAAGACGAGGTTTCGCTGTTGACGACCTCTTCCAGCCGCGTCGCCCAGATCACCTGGCCCGACAGCCGCGCGCGACCATAGACGCGCGGAATCGGCGCACCCTCCGTGGAGGCCATCACATCGAGATCGGCGAGACGCGGACCGACGATCGTCCGGTTGCCGGGCCCGAACAGCTTGCGATCGACGGCGTTGCCGATCAGCGCGCCGGCGAGACGCCCGGCGATCGCGCCGGCCGGCCCGAACAACGCGCCCGCGGCGCCGCCTGCGACGGAAAGAACCAGCGCTGCCATCAGTCCGAAACTCCGGGAAAACGAAATGCGTAAGCCAGCCGCCGCCGCCACCACGGCGCGATCGCGATTTCGCAGACGGCCGCGCCGTCATGCGCATGGACCATGGCGTGCTCGCTCGATGCGATCGCGACATGCTTGGCGACGAATCCGTCACGCCATCGGAACAGCAGCACATCGCCGGCCCCGAAGCCGTCGCGCGCGACCGGAACGAGATGGCGCAGCGCCGCCGCGGCCAGTGTCTCGTCGCCTTTTGCCTCGGCCCAGTCCGGCGCATAGGGCGGCGGCGTTTCCGGCTCATCGCCGATGCAGTCGCGCCAAACGCCGCGCACCAGGCCGAGGCAATCGCAGCCAACGCCCTTGAGCGAGGCCTGATGCCGATAGGGCGTGCCGATCCAGCCGCGGGCCTCCGCGACGATGGCCGCGCGGGATGTATGTGGGAAGGTCACGAGGCGGCTCCTTCACAGCGCCTTGCTGCCGTTGCCGTTATCGGGCGAACCCGGCAGCGGATAGCTGACGACGAAATCGTTGCCGGGAATTTGCGGGAAGCCCCGAAAATTATTGGTGTTGGCGAAGCGGTCGCGGCAGGTCGCGAAACTCTTGTCGCAACCTGCGGTGACCACGAAGCTGTCGCTGACGGCAATCGGCTCCGGCATCGCCCGCCACAATGACAGGCGCACCACGCCCGCGACCACGCGGTGCTGCTTGACCTCGATCGCGAGGCCGGCGTTGGCTCCGCCGGTCCAGTTCAACCGCCCCGCCGTGAACCAGCCGGCGGCAAGGCCGGAAAGGCCGGAAACGGCAAGGATCGACGTTCCCTCGACGGCCGTGACCGTCCCGCTGCGGCGAAAGGTCGAACTGGCCAGATCGACACGGCATTTCCCGTCGCCGAGATCCACACCGCACCGCGCCGTGAACAGGCGTCCGCTGTCCTGCGCCAGCGCATCCGCGAGCCCGCGCAGTTCCGCGGTGAACGCTGCCCCCTCGCGCCGGACCTCTCCTATCGTGCCGCGCGCGATCAGAATCCTCAGCGAGACATCGCTCCAGTCGACCAGCCAGGTCGCGACCCCGGCGGCATCGTAGCGGCCGGCGGCAAGATCGGCCTCGCTCAGAGAATCGTCCGAGAACGCGCCCGATATCTCGGCGCCATCGACAGCGAGATCGAAGCGGCTGGTGGCTTCTGAGGCGGTGAAGCCGGTGGCGGCGCGGCACACGACATCGCCGATCATCAGATCGCGGTCGTGATCGGTAAAGCCGAGCACGACGCCGTCGCGCCGCGTCACGATCCAGCAGCGCGCCAGCGTGGTCGCGCCGGAGTCGAGTTTTGCCTGAAGCGCGGATGGAATGCTTCTCACGGCAGGATCTCCACCAGCGGAATTTTCGGAATAGCCCCGGCGGCGAAGGTTGCGAGATCGACTTCGAGATAGTCAGTGTCGAACCGCACCGGCACGTCGAACTTGAATCCCGCGGTGACCGCCGCTCCCGGCGGCGGCGTGTGCTCGGGGAGAAACGTCACAAGGCCGGTGGTGGCGTCGCAGGTGAAGGCCGATCCCGCCGCCGCCTCGCTCTCGGCGACCGCGACGCGCACGCTGTCGTTCACGGGCTTTCCGATCGCGCGCGCATAAGGCGCGAAAGCACCGCCATATGTCTTGATCAACTGAAACGTCGATGTCGTTCCGTCGCCTATCCCGATCACCTGATCGAGCGGCGAGATAACGCTGCCGGTCGCAGCGGAGCAGCTATCCAGCCGGTCGCGCCAGCGAAAGCCGTAGAGCCTGCCGCGCCGCTCCTCGAAGAAGGCGACAACGGCCTGCAACGCCTCCAGCGTCTTGACGCCGTAACCGGCGTCGAAGCGCCGCCGCGACTGCGCCCAGCGCGCGTTGCGCGCCTCGCGGCCCGAGCCGAAGCTCACGATGTCGGTGCGCCGCTCCGGCCCGCCCGCGCTCTTCAGCGCGACATCGAGCGGAAACAGCACTTCGTGAAAGCTGGTCATGACAAACCCTCTACGTCATGGCCGGGCTGGTCCCGGCCATCTACGTCTTCTTTATCGGTCGCGCTTAAGACGTGGATGCCCGGCACAAGGCCGGGCATGACGTGGAGCGACGGTGCGGCGTCGTAGTCGGCGTCTTCACAAGCTCCGTTGCCCCCGCGCGACCGCCCGCGCGATCTGGCCCGCGATGTAACTCTCGGAACGGCGGAACCTGTCGAGGTCAGGCGTCGCGATCTGCACCGTGATGCTGTTGCCACCGCCCTTGCCGGAAACGCCGAGCCGGCCGTCCGGCCCGCGTGCCAGCGGCATGATCGCTTCCGGGCCCGCCTCGCCGGCGAGGCCGACGCCGCCATCCATCATTGGAAAATAGCTCGGCGCGCCGATCACGCCGCCGCTCGCGAACGGCTTGATGCCGCCGAGAGCATGGGCCTGCACGCCGCCGAACGAGCCGATGCTGCCGGCGAGTCCGGAAAACAGGCTGGAGATGCCGCTGGTCAGGCTTGCCGTCAGCGGCTTGAATGCCGCCGTCACGGCGAGACTCGAGACCCGCAGCGCCAGCGTCTTCAGCACATCGTCGAACTGCCTGCCGCCGCTGACCGAAGACGAAAACGCCTGCGTCATCGCTCGCGCGAAGCCGCCTGCGCTGGTGGTCAGCGCCTGTGTCCTGACCGTGAGATCATCAAGCGTGCGCGAGGTCTCATGCAGACCCGTGTCGTCAGTCATCGGATTCTCCCTTGCGCGGCGCATCAGGAAAACGCGCCAGCAGATCGTCGAGTTCTCCCCGCGCCAGCGGCGTGGTCGCGGGTCCCCGGATCGCCTGGACAGCCTGCGCCAGTTCGCGCGGCGTCATCCGCCAGAAAACATCCGGCGCAAGGCGCAACACGCCAAAGCCGAAGCCCATCGCCGCCGCCCACGGAAACGGCTTCATGGAGCGACGCTTTCGTCGAAGGTCGCGCTGATCAGACCAGCCGCGATCCTGACGAAGCCGGCCGCACCGCCCTCGACCGTCATCACGGCCACATCGTCGTCACTGACAGCCTCTCCCGCGCCGCGCAGGCCCGCGCCGATGATGCGGATCAAATCGCGCGACGACACCCGCCCCGAACCGAAACGCTCCGCGAGCGCCATCAGGTCGTCGGCGCCGAACGCGGATTCAAGCTCGGCCAGCGCGCCCAGCGTCAACACCAGCGTCCGCTGCCGTCCGCCAAGCTCTGCGCCGATCTCACCGCGATGTTTGTTGGGCATTTGAATCCTTTCGTTTCACAGCGCCGTAAACGTCAGCGCGCCGGCGGATTCGAGCGCGAGATCGAACGTCACCTCGCCATTGTGTTCGCCCGCGAATTCAAGGCTCGCGATCTGGAACATGCCCTCGATGGTGCCGAAGTCCGGCACCATCACCTGACACGTCTTGATCGAGCCATCGAAGAAAGCCTGCCGCACCAAAGCGTCTGACGCCGCGTCCTTGAACAGGCCGCGTCCCGACAGCGACGCACGCCTGACCCCTGCGCCCGCGAGCAATTCGCGCCAGCGGTCCGTCGATTCCGCATCCGTGACATCGACAATCTCCGCGTTGAACGCGATCCTGCGGCTGCGCAGTCCCGCCACCGTGACGAAGCTCGAGCCGTCGCTCATCTTCAGAAGCAGGTCCTTGCCCTTCTGTGCGCCCATGACGCCTCCTTTGCGATCAGGTTGTAGGTTCGGTCACGGCGCGGAATCGCACCTGTGCGTGATAGGTGCGGCCGTCGGACTCGCGCCGGATGTCGGCGACCGCGAAGCGGAAATTGACCAGCCGGTGAGCGGCGAGCGTCAGCGCCGCATCGTCGAGAGCCTGCAACACCGCGCCCGCGATGGCGTGAGCCTCGCTCTGGCCGCCCTGACGGGATCGCGCATGAAGCGTGATCTGATGCTCCTGCGTCGGCCCCTCGTCCACCGACACGTCGGTCACGCGCGCCTCACCGATCGCGACATAAGGCAACAGCGCCCCGCGCGGCGGCTCGTCATAGACCCGCTTGCCGCCGAGCAGGGCACGAAGGCCGCTGTCGGCCGCAAGCGCATCGTGAACGGCGGCGCGGAGCGCTGCATTGGCGCTGGTCATGGTGATGTCCTTTTCGAGAAAGCGAGAACGATCAAAGCGCGTGCACGCGATAGCTCGCGATCATGGCGCTGACGCTGGCCGGCATCATCGCGACGCTCTGGCCAATGGCGATAAGGCCGCGGTTCTCATACCAGTGCGCGACCAGCGTTCGCACCGCATGGCGCAACACGTCAGGCACATCGGAAGCGGCGTCGCCGAATCCGATCTCGATATCGAGTTCGATGCCCGCGCTGGCGCGCCCCGGAAACACCCAGACGGATGAAGCGATCACGCCAGCCGCCTTGTCGAGAACGAACGTCCCGGCATCGACCGGCGTGGCGATCCCCGCGGAGTTATAAACGCGCGCCGCGGCGAGCGTCTGCAACGGTCCCCGGCCCGGCCTGATGCGACCGTCTTTCGGCCACTGATCCAGCACGAAGCGCCAGGTCTGCGCGATCAGGGCGCAGCGCGTCATCGCCTCGACATGGCTTCGCGCCGCCGCGATCAGCGACGCGATCACCGCGTCATCGTCATCGTTCTCGGCGCGCAGGAAACTCTTGGCCTCCTCGACCGACCAGGGTTCGATCGCGGGACCGGTCAGAAGTATCGATGGCATGTTGGTACTTTCTCTCGATTGATGGGTACGCCGGTTGACTTGCTCCACCTCTCCCGCTGGGAGAGAGGAAATCTGCCGCGTATCGAGTTGACAGACGGGCAGCGCGATGGCTCCCATCGCTGCATGAATCAGAAATTCATCCGCGTGCTCACCGCTGCGACGGTGCTGACGTCAGGGCAACCTGCCCTTGCCATGGTCGGCAGCGGGAGTGCGCCCTCGCCTGCGCTGGCGAACGCGGTCGTCACCATCGTCGGTTCACAGGGCAACTCCTGCACCGGCACGCTGATCGCGCGCGATATCATCCTCACCGCCGCGCATTGCATCGCGCCCGGTGTCGCCACCAAGATGGTGGACTACAGGAGCCAGCCGCCGCGCCTGCTCGATATCAAGCGAGCGGCCGTGCATCCGCAGTTCAATCCGCAGAGCCTGCTCGCCCACCGCGCCACCGCCGACATCGGTCTGTTGCAACTCACCGCGCCGCTCGCCGTGCAACCGGTTCGGATCGGCGGCGCGTTGATGCCGATCAACGTTGGTCAGCGCCTTACCGTCGTCGGCATGGGCGTGGCAACGCCGGGCGACGGCCGCAGCGGCGGCGTGGCGCGGGCCGCGAGTCTTGCTGTAACCGGGAAGCCCGGCACCTTGCAGATTCGCCTGGTCGATCCGCTCACCAACAATGCGCGCGCGGGCCTCGGCGCCTGCACCGGCGATTCCGGCGCGCCCGCGCTTCTCGATTCCAGCGGCGGCGTCATCGTCGGTGTCGTGAGCTGGTCGACGGGCGCGAACAACACGTCAGGCTGCGGCGGCCTCACCGGCGTCACGCCGCTCGCGCTCTACCGCGACTGGATTTTGAGAACGGCGCGAAGCTGGGGCGCGGAGATATGAAAACGAGCCACTCCTCACCTTGGAATATAGCTGCCCTCATCGAGCCCGCTGAGTGCCATTGCAGCCTCTCCATTTTGTGGCTCTATGCCGGACTCGCGGATACTTTCAAGAGCACTGCGAGCCAAATCGGGATAGAGCGCAAGAAGAGAGTGAGCGGCTTTCAATCGAACCTGTACGTTCGGATGGGAGAGTAGCGGCAACAGAGCCCTCCTCTGATCGCCAGGCATCTTTTTTAGCTCTGCCCTTATACGCTCCATCTTTTTGTACAAGCGGTTATACATAGCGTTGTCGATTACATAAATCGCATCATATTGCGCGACGCCGATCTCGACGAATTGCGCAACAAGATTCTTCACAAGAGCATTCGGCTGAACAGATATCATTACTTGAGCACCCCATTTTTGCGCAGGATTTTTAGTCCTTCACGTGTCTGCTCGTCCCAACTCTTGCCGCGAAGATAATCTCTGGGCGACCGACCATCATATTGCTCGTTGGCCCTTGAATAATAACCGTTGATGTCGAGATGCTTCACGACAAGAATCCGCACCGTATTTTCAGGGCTGTCAATCCGCAGGCTCCCGAATTGCTGCCTGTTTTGTGCGAACTGCCCGACAATGTGATGATCCTCGTAGCCGGGCTCACTGGGCAGCCGCGCGCGGGCCTGAAGCTCCTCCAGCGTACGCGGCGGATCATTTGCCGATTTGATCGCCGCTGTCTCTCCTCTGAGGCCCTCGGCTTGCCGCAGCGCCTCGAAAACTGAGTCAGCGGCCGGCGACATAGGACCGACCACGCGAAGGTATTTGACTACTCGGCGGATAAAATCGATCGGTCGTTCCGTTGGCTTGCGGACGGCAGGCGGAACTTCCGGCGGTTCTTCAAACGGCGGCCAATCACCGGAAAGTTGCACACCGTCGATCGTGTTGTCGCGCGGCGTAATCTGAAAGAGACCGAGACTACCTCTTCCTGCGCCGCCATCCGTCCATTGCCGCCGTCGGAATTGCCCGCCGGCACGCGCGGCTGGTTCGGATTGTATTTCGGGGCCAGCGCCGGAAACGCTTTCTCGACGTCTGCGCCGGGCGGGAGAAACCGCGCGGCGTCGGGACGAATCCAGCGGCCGCCGTCCGGCTGCAGCCATCGCGATTGCTGACGACGCAGCCAGGCGTCATGATGCGATGGCATCGAAAATGTCCTTGATGAATGCGTCCAAAACGCAGAACGGCGCGCCAGAGAAGCGCGCCGCTGAGTTTTCAGGTCATGCGCGGGACCTGCCGCGAAGACGCGCTTCGCGCTTTTGTCCGGCCATGACGCAATGATGCAGGAGCGGCGACCTTCTCAGCTCGCCGCGAACTTCATCAGCTTGATGGCATCGAAGTCCTGCACGCCGCCGCCGACCCGCTTGGTCGTGTAGAACAGCACGTAGGGCTTGGCCGAATACGGATCGCGCAGCACGCGCACGCCGGCGCGGTCCACCACGAGATAGCCGCGACGGAAATCGCCGAACGCGATCGACAGCGAATTCTCGGCGACATCCGGCATGTCCTCGGCCTCGACCAGCGGGAAGGTCATCAGCGAGGCGCGCCCGCCAGCCTGCGCCGGCGGCTGCCACAGATAGGACCCACCGGTGTCCTTGAACTTGCGGATCGCAGCTTGCGTCTTGCGGTTCATGATGAACGCGGCGTTCTGGCGATAGCCGGCCTTCAGCGCATAAACCAGATCGACCAGGGCATCGGACGGGTTGGACGACGCAAAGCCGCTCGCGCCGCCGCTGGCGACGAAACCCAGCTTGCCCCACACCCAGGAGCCATTCGCGACGGTGTCGGATTGCAGAAAGCCCTTCGGCTTGTTGGTGCCGTCGCCATTCACGAAGGCGGCGCCTTCCTGAACCGCGAATGTCAGCTCGACTTCCTGCGCGATCCACTCGTCGATGTTGACGGCGGAGTCATCGAGCAGCGTCGCGGTCGCCGCCGGCATGGCGTAAAGCTCCATCGCCGGAAAGCTCAAAGCATCCAGCGTCGGCGAGGTGGTTTGCGTCCGCGAGTCCGTCTCTCCGACCCACCCCGTGGCGGGGCCCGCGGTCATGAACGGCTTCTTGTAGACATTGCCCGAGATGGTGCGAACCGACGCCAGCGCGCGGATCGGCGAGATCGCCGCCAGCCGCTGCCCGATCTCGTGCTCAAGTTCGACGGGGACGAGATAGCCGCCGTCCGGATTGGAGCCGGCCGACATCGCCTTGGTCTCCAGCGCGCGCAAGGCGCCGGTCTCGCCGCCCCGCACATAAGCCTCGAAAGCGCTTTTGTGCTCGACTGAGACCGCGCCGCCGACGATTCCGGAGCGGCCCTCGAGCGCCGGACGGGCGTGCTTGAGCGCCAGCTCGTCCATGCGCCTGTGCTGGGCGTCGAGCGCGGCGTTGATGCGATCGACCTTCTCCTCCAGCAGCACGTCGCCGCGTTTCTGCTCCAGCCGCGCCAGGCGTTCGTCGTTGGCCGCCTTGAACTCCTCGAAGGTGACGCGAAAGTCGTCATAGCCGCCGCGGACGGCGCCGCCGGATTTATGCTCCGGCGCCATGTCGGTGATATCGAAGTCCATTCATTCTCTCCTTGGTGATAATGATTTCGTCCCCGTCCTGTCCGACGTTTGGACTTGTTTGAGCACAAGACTTGCGCGTGAGTGTGCGTTAGAATGGCGGCCTGCAACGGGAGCACGTCGAGGCGAACCATGCGATTTCTGATCTTTGTCTGGATAACCCTGGCCGTCGCCGCGACCGCCAGCGCGTGGTTTGCGATGCGGCCCTCAAGGCGAGGCGCCGCCTGGATCGGGATCGCAGCCTGCGTCGTTTTGCTGGCAACGTTTGCGTCATCCTTTTTGATGACGAGCGTCCACGGCGACAAAACGATGTTGTCGATAGCGCTTTATCTTCTGAACTGGACCATGGCCGCCGGCGGCGCGGCGATCTGCATCGGAGCCATCGCAGGTCTCGCGCTGGGGCTGGCGTTCAAGCGGTGATCCGATACGCCCACCGACGAGACCGACACCAGCGAGGTGATCGCTTGTCTAACGGCCCCTGCGTTTCGCGCGTAGTTCCTTGCGGAACTTCGTCAATTTCTCGAACTGGTCTTCGTTCAGATAATACCATTCGATATGACTGGGATCCTGTTGGCGCTGAGATTCCGGATAATCGTCAATCTCGGCAAGGAACTTCCGTCCCAGCCAGTACTCGCGCTCGTCACGCCACTGCAGATACATCTGAATATCCGTTGGCGCGATGCAAACTTGGATTTTATATCTCGCCATAGGCTAACGTTCCAAATTCTGCGGAAACGCGGTCTCAACCCTGTACCTTTTTTCACTCCTGCGATCACGCACGATCACGACCCGGACACCGTAAGTTTCCCTGATATAAGGCTGCGAGTGCTCGGTCGCCGCATAGGCCTCGCTCCCGGTCGGCGAACCGAATATGGCGTCAAGGTTCTCCTTCCCTGAAAGCCCGCTGACGACTTTATCAACCTTGTCCGGATTTCGCGCAATCGTCGAATTGACCAGCTTGTTCGCCGCCTCCAGCGAGGGAAAGGAACCTTCCCTCAAACCGAACGCCGAGCCGTTCCGGCGAGCGTAACTGGCCGCATCGTTAACCGCTTTCAAAAGAGAAGCGTTGCTCAGGCCGACATGCCTTTCGATGGCGTGGCCACCCAGGCTGCGCTCTTCCAGCAGGTCAATGGGTCGCTTGTTCGGCCGATGCTGAATCTGCTCGAGACGGCCGCCGCCGCCATCCGTCCACCGCCCGCCGT
The DNA here is from genome assembly GCF_006539545.1 of Nitrobacter winogradskyi. GTDB lineage: Bacteria > Pseudomonadota > Alphaproteobacteria > Rhizobiales > Xanthobacteraceae > Nitrobacter > Nitrobacter winogradskyi_A. The sequence continues at coordinate 191,969 of NZ_BJNF01000002.1, read as the reverse complement.
CCGGATTGCCGGCGGGGACGCGCGGCTGGTCCGGATTGAACTTGCGTTGAAGCGCGGGAAGGACGTCACGAGGATCGGTGCCGGGAGCGAGAAAGCGCGCGGCGTCCGGCCGGATCCATCTGTAGGCGTCAGGCCGCATCCAACACGCGCGCTGAGCCGCTTCGAATATGCCAGCATAACTTGCCATCAGCGCGCTCCCGCCAACGGCGCGCGCATCGCACCATACAGGGCGGCGCGCCGTGCTTCCCTGCCACGCAGCGACGTCACCACCGGGCGCGGGCGGAGCGACGGCGCCGGTTCATCCGCGGCCTGCCTCATGCTCCGCCATTCGCGCTCGGCCTGTGTCCGCGCACGCGAGCGCGGCGACGGGGGCGTCGCCTGCTTCACGGCGCGGACACGCGCTCCCGCCAGCAGCGGGAAGGTGACGATGGATATCTCCCACAGATCGACCTGATAGAGATGACGCACGCGCGTGCGCGGCTCGATCCGGCCGCGCACGGTGCGATAGCCGATCGACAGTCCATCCACCGCGCCGGCCTCGACTAAAGAAAGCAACTCGCGCGCGCGCGTCACGTCGGGGATCAGCTTTCCCCGCGCCCAGAGGCCGCGAAAATCCTCGTGCAGTTCGAGCCAGACGCCGACCGGCTCGGCGGGATCATGCTGGAACAGCATCGGGATCCTGCGCAGCCCCCGCGTTTTCAGCGTCTGCGTGAACGCACCGGGCATCATCATGTCGCGCGCCTGATCGATCTCGCCGAACAGGCTGGCATAACCTTCGACCATGCCGTCGCTGGAGAACGACAGGCGGGACACGGATGACAACGGAGCGTGCATGATCGGCCTCGCAGCGGGCAAGGGAGTGGAATTCTTGAACTTGAAGACGGCGCGTGGCGCGCCGGACCTTACCGGATAAACGTCATCCCTTGCGGCCGCGCTTCACCGGCTTACGTCGCGTTTGCGACTTCGCGCGAGGCGCGCGGGCCACGGGAGGATTGCGCTGCGCGCGATCGAGATGCGCGAGAAACTCGCGAAACACGGTGAGATGATCGCGCGAGGATTTCGTCTCGGTGCCGAACGAGCGGAGAACGCGGTGAAGGGTATCCATCAGTCCAGATCCTCTTTGATGTTTTCGGCGCGGCGATGCGCCGTGCGGTTGAAGCGCTGCAACTCGCGAACGAAATCGTCGAAGCGGCGCGAAGCCGCCGACAGTTCGCGAAGCGCAAATAGCAGACCGGCGCTCGCGGCGCTGGCCCAGAGAAACAGCGCGAGATGAGCGAGATCGCCGCGATCGCTGAAGATGCGGATGAGATCAGACATGACGATCTTCCTGCTTTTTTCCCTTTGCGGGAGAGTGACGGTTCACTCCAGGCGGTCGCCGCCCTCGATCGGCGCATAGCCGACCGCTTCGCGCTTTTCGTTGAGCGTAAGAAAGGCCGCATCGCTGACCCGTTCCCACAACGCCGTACGATCGGCGGCGAGCGCGTCCATTTTGTCGGTGTCGACGACGATACGGATGCTCTCGCCGAACTGCGGCGACAGCCACTGCGCGAACGAATTGCCGATACGCGACGCCAGCGGCAGCACGGTCTGGCGAAAGAAGCAGCGATTGGCTTCCAGAAAATTGGCGTAGGTGTTGTCGCCGGGAATGCCGAGAATCATCGGCGGCACGCCGAAAGCGAGCGCGATCTCGCGCGCGGCCGTGTGCTTGGCCTCCAGGAAATCCATGTCCTTCGGGGTCAGCGACATCGCTTTCCAGTCCAGTCCGCCTTCGAGCAGCAACGGCCGGCCCGCGTTCACCGCGCCCTGATAGGTATCGGTCAACTCGCGCTTGAGCCGGTCGAACTGCGAGTCCGAGAGCACCGCGCCCTCGGGCCCGGAATAGACCAGCGCGCCGGACGGCCGGGCGGCGTTGTCGAGCAGCGCCTTATTCCATTTCGATCCGGCGTTATGGGTGTCGATGGCGACGGCGGCGGATTCGATCGGCGCAAGGCCATAATGATCGTCAAGCGGATGAAAGAACGTCAGGTGCAGGATCGGCGGCACGGCGGATGAGGCCTGATCAAAGCGCACGCTGCGCCCGCCGACGCTGTATTCATACGCTTCCGCCCAACCCTCGGCGCCGGGCACCACCTTCATGCGATCGGGTCGCAGCGTATGAAGTTCACGCACCGCCCCGTCGAGCGTGACCGTTTCAACATAAGCATTGCCCGCCAGCAGCAGATGCGACACCAGCGTTTCGAGAAACGCGCCGCCGTCCTGCCGCGTATTCGGGCGCGCGAGCAGCAGCGACAGCGGATGCGCCTCGCGTTCCTGCGCGCCCTCGAACACGAGGTAGCTGCAGGACGCCACATTCTCCGCGATCAGCCGCACCGCGCGGTGCACGACGGGATTGGCCAGATAGCCTTCGCGCGCCAGCGCCGCATAGTCGCGCGGCGTCCAGCGCGCGCGGCCGCCACTTTCGAAGGCGAGCAGCCTGGCCGTGCGGCTGGCTTTTGTCTCGGGTGGAGCAAACATGTTTTTCAAGCGCAAGCGCATTGGCGATCCTTTATTTGTCTCTCCCCGCACCCGAGGAGAGGAGCAGCGTTCACAGTCCCCTCACCCGCGGCTGGGCGCGCGATACCAGCGCCAGCGATGTCACCGCCCACACCAGGGCGTCGAGCCGGTCCGGCGAACGGCCGGACGACAGGCCCGTGAGGGCGAAGTCGCACATCTCGTCTTCAAGCGCGGCGAAGCCGCCGGCGTGCCTGACGCGGCCTTGCTCATAAAGTGTCGCCACCGGCTCGGCGCGCAGCCATTTGCCGCGAGTGGCGCGCACCGCGATCACAGGCACCGAAGCATCGACCTCCGCGATCACGGCTTTCACCATGTCGCCGCCCTGGTTGACTTCCGCCACCAGCGCATCGGCTTCGCATCGCCGCCACAGCGCGATCGCCTTCGCCGCCCACTGCGCCGGCGTCACGCCCGCCACGGTCTCGTCGGCAATCACGTAAACAGCGCCGTCGGCGGCCTGCCCCGCCGCGACAATGCCGCAGGCGTCCGCGCGCCTGGTTGCGCTCGCCGGCGGATCGACCGCGACCACGATGCGTCGCAGCGGCGGCGCCTCGCTCACGCGGCATCGCTCAAGCAGCGCACGCGACCAAAGCGCATCGGGCCGGTCCTCGATGATCTCGCCGTCAAGTTCCTGACGTCCGAGCCGCGTTCCAGCGTAGCGCGCCATCACGCCCTGCAGGAAGGTCGGCGCCAGATTGAAAGCGTTGGCCTGCGTCGGCGCGCGCGTCACCACGCTTGCGGGGTCGTCCATCAGCCGTTTCAAAAGCGCGGTCGGCCGTGGCGTGGTGGTGATGAGCTGGCGCGGCTGCGACCCCAGCCGCAAGCCGAATTGCAGCATGTCGAACGCAGCTTCCGCGTAGCGCCACTTCGCCATCTCGTCGGACCAGGCGCAGCCGAATTGCGGCCCGCGCAGGCTTTCAGGGTCGTCGGCGGAAAACGCCTGCGCCACCGCGCCGTTGCTCCACTCCAGCCGCTTGCGCGACGGCGACCATGACGGCCGCTCGTGAGCGGCGTGAACCGCGAGCAACCCGGACACGCCTTCGATCATCACCTCGCGCGCATCATGTTCGGTTTCGCCGACCAGCGCGATGCGCGATACCGCCTCGCTGGCGAACGGCGGCAGGCCCAATGCCTGCGCGCGAATCCACTCGGCTCCCGCGCGGGTCTTTCCGGCCCCGCGACCACCGATCATCAGCCAGATCAGCCACGGCGCGCCGTTCGGCGCGAACTCGGGCGGCCGTTGATGCGGATGCGCGAAAACATCCCACTGCCGGGCAAGATATCCGAGTTCCGCTTCACTCATGCTCTCCAGCAGGAGGCGTCGCTGGCGGGACGACCATCTGCTCCAGTCGGCGCGAAAGCGCGCGCCGGAACTCGTCAAGGTCGCGGGGCACGGCGTCGTCATCGGCGGGCTTCACCTTCTCCTGACCGGCGCGCAGCCGCGTCACCTCCCCCAGCGTGCGCGCGAGACTGGCCAGCGTGCGGGCGCGGCGTTCGGCTTCCGTGCGCTGCTGAGGTTTCAAATGACTGCCGCCGACGATCACCTCGATCAGGGACAATTCGCGCTCGATCGCGCGCGTTACCCGCTCGATCAGAACCGCGCCCGTCGCCGGCGGCGGATCGTCGACACGCTCCACCGCGGTGCGCTTGATGCGCGGGCTCGGCTGATCCTTGCGCCGAACGGTTGTCACCCGCGTGCGCTGCCGGCTCAATCCAGCCTTCGCCGCATCGTCGTGCTCCTCAAGAATAATGGGCGCGTCATCCACGTATCGCGTGGTGGCGGCGATCGTCGCCTTGCGCGCGGCAACGGCGGCGCGTGTCTTGCCAGCTGGCGATGTGCCGGTCGCGCTCCGCTTCGTCGCTGCTTCCGTCTTCGCCTTCCTGGTCCTGGGTTGCGATATCGGCGCGAGCGGCTTGTCTGGAACCGGGGACGCCGCCGTTTTCTTCGATGCGGAGGACATTTTTGTGCTTGATGGCGTCAGCTTTGCGCGCGAGGCAGCGCGCCCCGCCGCCGGCTTGCGTGCCGGTTTGCCGGTTCGCGTCGCACACATGAATATCCAGAACCCCCTCAAGCGGAACCGATGCCGCCATAGCGTTTTCGAGCGAGGTGGGTGAGCCCCTCGCGTGTCAGACAGGTCTTACGTCGAACTCACTGGTGGACGAATACGAGCCACACCAGGCAAATGATCAGCGAAGCCAGCCCGGTGCTAATGGTCAACAGCAGAAGAGCGGAGAGCTCAACTTCGCCCTGTCCGATCTCCATGGATGTCTTCGCGGTTTGACGGCGTTCTTCCGTCGTCATGCCGGTTCTCCTCTGCGATCCACGCGACTGGAGCTTTTACGCAACGTCGAATCTGAAACCGCGACTCCACTATTCCGATCGGAACGCGCGTCCTTCTCGCGGCCCGGTGTTCATTTTCGGGTCGAGCCCCGAACACACGTCTTTCGAACACACTCATATTTGAGGAGGGAAACGTCTGACCCCTTCGTCAGGTTCCGCGCAAAAGATGCACCGCCAATGGCTTGCATCAATCACCCGGGGACGCGGAGAATGACCAGGCAAGCCGGAAAGCATCGTGTTGTAGCGCGCAAATTCAAATGGCACCGCGCGCAAGATCAAATGGCACCCCCTTAAATCGGCCTTGAACGGCCCTAGAAACGGAAGTTCCGCCAGCCCCTTAAGGACTGCCGGGTTGTGTGCTACACAACCGGCAACCTTGAGGCGGAGAGCGGAAATGCCAGCACAATTCCAAGACTACTGGGACAAGAACATCGATCGTTGGGGTGACAAGTACCTCGACATCTCCCACGGCCACGAGGCATTCGATCGCCCGGCCTGGTTTACCTCCATTTACAACTCCACGATCGGTCGCATCGAACGTCGGTTGATGAAGGAGCGATATCGTCGGACGATCGCGTTCCTCGACAAGAATATCGAACCCGGCGTTGTGTTCTCCGATTTAGGTTGCGGGACCGGCATTTTCGTCGTCGAAGCGGCAAAGAGAGGCGCGATCGTCAACGCTATCGACTTTTCGGAGTCGTCCCTCGCCACGACGCGTCGCAATGTGGAAGCTAACGCGCCTAACGCAGACGTTAGCTATATTCACGCAGATTTGCAGGATGACAAACCGTTGCCTGAATCATACGTCGCTCTGGCAATGGGCGTCACCCCTTATCTGACCGACATAGATAAATTCATTGCGAAGGCAATCCGAAGCGCTGCTATTCTTTGTATTCAATACACCGACCCCAATCATTGGGCTAACCGAATTAGACGAACAATGCCTGTGCTTGATGTGCGTTCGCTTCAATACTACTCGTCTGACGAAGTTGACGCTTCTTACGACAAGCATGACGGATTTCTTTGTTGGCGCGACAAGTTCGCGACCGGATATATCGATGTAGTTACCAACTCAAAGAAGTTCCATTTCGAGAAAGTGGATTATCCTCGTTGAGATCAATACCAAAGTGTCGCGGATAACCCACCTTTATGGAGTGTTGTGTTGCTATTAAAAGCTCCGTTTGCTCCACCGTATTCAATGGCTTGAAGATAGTGATAACCTATCCCCGGATGCCCTGAATAAGTAGCTACACCGGGCCCCTGATTGTTTCCTCCAAGGCTGTAATACGACACGAAGCTCGTCGCATTCGCTGCGATCGCATTCGTCTCATCTAGTCCGATGCCGATACCTATTTGAGCCGCGCCGGATGTCGCAAAAGCTAGAAGGGAATAGAGTGCTTCAACCCCGTCTTCATCAAGCCCTCTGACGAAAGCTATGCTGTTTGCCGTGCTGTTGTTTGCCGCGCGCCACGCGGCGGTCGTGTAAGACCAGTTTGTTGTCGAATCTCGCACAAAAAAATGCGCCGGCCGACGATTGTAGGCATTCCAGAGGCCTATGTATCCAAAGCCGCCTCCGGAAGCAGAAGTACCCGGCAGAAAATTAAATTGCGAAATACTATTGACAGTAGTCGTGCCTACGTATGTTCCCTGTAAAGAACCGGGACCGCTGGTAATCGCTACAGCGTTGACCAAAATTCCTGCGCTAACTCTCGTCAACGCGGTTCCAGCACTACGCGTCGTGCTATTTGACCAAGCAGGCCCGTGGCAGAGCCGCAGCGTCCCGCCATCGTTCCATACAAACCAGTCGTGGACCTCGCCTGCGCCGATCGCCGCAGGATTATGCGTTGTGTCAGTTGTCGTAGTTGAAAGCTCTGAAAAATTGGTAGGCACCGCTTTTGTGCCATCGTAAATCGGAATTTGATTACCGACATACGGTGTGTAATAGAGCGTCGTCTTGCTGCTCTGCGCCGTTGTCATAACCGGCACGCCGCTTTGTAGCGTCAAGCGCCCTTGCGGTGGATAGATAACGCCCGTCACCGCGCGCGCATCCGCAGCATTCGCCGCCGTAAACAGCGCCTTGCCAACGGTCGTGCCGCCGAGATTGTCGAGGGCTGCGGGGTCCGCCGGATTCACGATATCCGCGGCCGACACTGTGAAGCCGACGATTGCCGTGCCACCGAGATCAAGCTTGCTCATTCCGAGCGCGCTGCCGTTATAGGACTGGTCAACTGAAGTCCGCTCCAGCTTGGCGACGGAATCCGCGATTGTTCCAGTTCCCTGTTCGAAGCACAGAACCCCTTCGATGACCTCGACGATGCGATAGCGCACCGTGTCGCCGTCCTCGAGCGCGGAATCTCCCGGTGCGATGAAGCCGGCGATCGCCGACCCGAAAGTGAGGTCGCCTGACCCCGTTGAAGGGGTGTTGAACTTGACGTTATCGACCAGTTTAACCACTGCTTGCTTCTCCTTTACGACGCGATGATGTCGCCGCTGATGGGGCGGCCGCGAGCATCCGCTTCGACCAGTCCGTTCCTGAGGGTGAATCTGATCGGCGGCAGCCCGATATTTTTCCCCGCGGCAAGGCGAAGCTGCGCGGCGGTCATGCGTAGCTGCACCGGCCGTGTATAGGTGACCGTGACTGGGTCGCCGTCGCCGAGCGCAAAGGCTCCCGGAACGATTTCGCCGGGCACGCCCAGCGCGTAGGTCCGGTCAAACGTATTCGCCAGATTGATGATCTTGCCGGCGCGGATGAGGACCGTGCCATGGCGGATAGTCATGTGAATCGGCGGCAGGCCGATGTGCTTGCCGGCGGCCGGCGCCACCGGGCGCGGCGAGAGCGCTATCGTCACCTTCGGCAACGAGATCGACCGGCCGGCGAGCACCGTCGGGCTCTTAGGCGCGAAGCTGATCACGACCTTCGGCAGATTGATGTTGCGGCCGGCGAGGATGCCGAGCATCGCGGCCGTCACCCGCAGCGTCACCTTCGGCAGTGAGATCGACTTGACCGCCGGCGCCGCGATGTCGCCGGGGATCAGCTCGCCGAGGATGCCGTAGCCGAGCATGACTATTCTTCCACGACCAATAACTCGATCATCCGCCCCGGCGTGCCGTCGAGGTCGAACGTCAGCTTGAACGGCGTGGAATCGCCAGCATATTCGTCCTGGCCGAGGTCATAGAACACGAACGGCTTTCCGCTGGTCGCGTCATAGTCGAGGATCGAGCGGCCCGGCCCGATCGACCCGCCGGTCGCATCCTCAACCGTCTGAGCGCCCGACACGGCGGCCCCGTTGGTGTTGATTGTCGTCGCGGCGATCTCGGCGACAGCCGGACCGCCCTGCGGCCAGCCGTTGCCATAGACTTCATGTTCCCGTTCCTCCGGCTCGCCGGCGAGCGCGCCGGCGACCTGGTCGACGGAGGTGTGTGTGGCGTTGAACAGGGTAGCTGCGTCCGCATCCAGAAACATCAGCTTCCGGTTTTCCTGGTCGATCGCGCCGGCTGCGATCTCCTTTGCGTAGTGGTTGTAGACGTGTGCTGTGACGGCCATTGGAGAGATGCTCCTTCTATCTGAAAGCGACGATGGTGATTGCGATGTCGGAGAGCGACTCATCGCGCGGCGGTGAGACACAGCGCAGCACGTCGCCCTTTACGAATTCGGTATCGGCCGCGCACGCGAATGTGGCGATGTGCGATCCGCTCGCAAAAGTGAAAGTCGCGAATTCGACCTCGTTCTTGGTGAGCGAAAACGTTGTGTCGTTCGTTGCGGCGACGTCGGCATTCGCCGCGCTTTCGACAAGGTCGGCCCTGAACGTCACGAGAGAAGGGACAACCCACTTCTTGACGACGAAGTTGCTGGCCGGGCGCGCGGGAACGTCCACCGCGAAGTCGTATCGGCTGAACACGGGATCTGAAATGCCCTGCGACACCCAGGCGCCCGACGTCATCCGCCACCGTTCATTTGTCGACGTGTCCTCGATATATTGCCCTTCCTCGGCGACATAGCCGTCGGGGCTATGGACACCCGGTGGGAGCGTCCAGACCAGCCCTTGCGTGTTGATCCGGGCGACCAGGGAGGAAACATCGGCCATCGCCTGACCGCCGACGAAACGCAGGGGCGAACACTTGACGATCTTGTATTCAACCGCAGCGACGGCATCGTAAGGCCACGGGTCGATCTTGAGGCGAAAGTTGTCGATCACGTCGACGATATCGACGACGTGACCATCTGTTTTCAGCAAGTCTCCGCCGCGAGCATTGCCGCCGGCCATAATTGCGCTGTCGAACGTCGCGACGGTAGCGCCAGCCTCAATGGTGACGGTGCCATGGGCGTAGGAGGGAAAATCAGTCATGATTCCGTCCCGTCAGGTCTTTCGAGATTCCGTCGAGCTCGGCCGGTGTTCGCGCGCCATCGAGCGCGGCCATGACCTTCTGCCGATGGAGCTCACGCTCGGTCACGACGTCCGGCTTCGACATGATGAGTGAGGCGAGAGCACGGGCCGTGACGCCGCGCAGGTCCGCCTCGGCTTGCAATGCAGTCGGAGCGGCACCGCTCGCCAGCGTCGCGGCCGCCATGGCTCGCTTCGCCGTATAGGCGGCGTCCCGATGCGGTTGTGCGAGACTGTCGAAGTGCCGATTGACCTTGGCTTTCGACGCGGCGCGCAACGCCGGCATGGGATCGAGCGTGATCTTCATGCGATGGCCTCGATCGTCACTTCAAAATCGCGATAGGGCCAGCGCGTCAACCTGACACAATAAAGCCCAGGCACCGGCACGCTCAACTCCAGTTCGCCATCCGGCAATGTGCCGGTCCAGACGTCGCTACCCTGCACGGTGACCGAGAAAGTGACATCCTTGGGCGCGCCTTTCAGAACGACGGCGTCGTTGTCACCGGCTTTGAAGGCCATTTTATCAACGCTGACTTTCATCGTCGGCCGGCGATGCACCGGCACGATCGAGCCCTTGCGCGTCGAGCACATCCATTCACCCGGCGACAGCACGCCGGGACGATTGACCTTGATATAACTGACGCCAGCCTCATCCAGCCTTCGGTCATACCCATCAGGGTCATAAACCTTGTTGGCCTGCATGATCCGGCCTTCTTCATTGGGAAGAAGAAAGAGCATCTACTACCCCGCGTTCCGAAAGATAAGATAGTTTATCAGCGTGTTTGGAAGATCACCGACAACGCCTCCAGGCGGCCTGAAGGTCAAAGCGTGAAGTCGATTGCTCGCGTCAAACGCGCCGCCGCCGTCAGGCCCCACCGTTCTCAAAGTCAATGTCGTGTTCGTTCGAATTGCCCGCCATGCGATTGCAAAGAGAGGATAGGTTCCTGCCGGCGTCGTCGGACCAAAAGGCCCAGGAGTGCCCATTATCCCGGCGACAGGCTCCACGGCCGCCGAAACATATCCGGCAGCATAAACCCGAAGCGGCATCTGATTGCCGTCGAACAGAAGGCCATCGAAGGTCGCGCCGTTAACGTCTACCCCCGCCACCGAAACGCGAAACGGTGATGAAACGCCGGATGCAATTCTAATCCGGTTCGTCATGAGATCGCCCGGTTGTAGACCGCGTAGATCGTTCTACGCGGCGCAGTGACGTACATGGACGAGCCGTCGCTCGCAATGTCGGCGAACGATGGGTCAGCTGGGGTAATTGTGTATCCACCACTGCCGTCCGGCGTCGATGTCATCATCGGCGAAGGTCGGACAGGGCCGGAGAATGAAATGTAGCCCAAATTAACAGTCTGCTGGGAGGTAAGCAGGACATGAGGGACCGCGCCGAAACCCAATATGATCGTCTGACTCGACGCAACGTTTCCCAGCATCAAAAGCTGCGACACGCGAGCCGAGATGCCGAGCACCAAATTTGCGTCGGCCGCTGTATAGGCGTCGACGCCGGCCGGCGACACAAACACGCCCGTGTCGCCGTTCGCCCGCTTTCCAATCACGACGCGGCGGGTCATGGCGCAGGAACCGGAACGCGAAAGACCGCGTATATCACGTCATAGGCGACAACCGGGCTAGATGGAGCCGGCCAAAGTCGCAGTCGATCGGTTAGAATGGTGGCTCCGAGGCCTTGAGGCGCGACACTGGTCGCGAGCGGGCTGTAGTCATCATAGACGCGTAGGCCGGATCGGTAGCGCACTTCAGCAAAGGGCTGATAGCCCGGCGAAGGAAAGATGACATCGGTGAAATTGAAGTCCGCTGTTTTACTCGCCAAGCCGACTTGAATCATTTTGACGATATCGGTCCAGCCGCTGTCGAAAGACAACTCTCCGCCTGAAACGACATCGTGCCCCGGCAGCGAGACGCGCAGCCCGTATTGACCACCACCAAGATTTCCGAGAATGACGCGCCGGGTGCTCATGGCTAATCCGATATGATCAAGGTGCCATTGTTCAAATTCTGATCCCACTTGTCGTTCGGACTCTTCAATGTACCCGCCCTAACGTCGCCAAGATTGGCGTTGATCGCGCTCAGTTGAGCCACATCCAGTTTCGTCGCCTTGACGGAGCCGTTGAGCAGGATGTTGTCAGCGTCGAGCACAACCGTATCTCCTGAAACAATGAAAGGCTTTTTCGGGCTTTGCCCCGGCGTGACGATCTGGAAGTAATCGGTCGTGAAAGTGGTCGACCCCGTATCGGCTCCGCCATTCAGTAGTTGGAAGCCCACGGCATACCCGTTTACGTCGAGCTTTACGCCGTAGGAGAGACCGATCCCTTCTGTGAGCGATGCGACCGCTTCCTGCGTGACAGTAATTGCGCCCGTGTTCTTTCCCACCGCAACCGATAGGCTTTCGACACTGCTTGCGAGCGCAGCCGTAGCATCGGCCGCAACAGTCTGTACGTTTGTTATCGTTGCGGACAACACTCCGGCTCGCGCCGTCATCTGAGTTCGAACGGAAGTCTTATCCAGCCAGTTCCGTGCGTCCTGGTTGGCCGCGACTGATGCGATCAGCGCCTCTGTTGCGTGGACGAAGTCCTGCACTTGCTGTTGAATCGTCGTGATCTGCGCCTTGATCGCCGCGTCGAAGTCGAGCACCGAGAACTTCACGTCCGGCGTCGCGACCTCGATCCAGTCCGACCACAGCATGTCGCGCGGCGCGCTCGGGATGTACTGGCCGGCGACCTCGTATTGATTGTCCGGCAGCAACGAATGAGTGATGATCAGTGCGCCGGCCGACAGCTCCAGCGTGTTGCCTGAGGTGACAGGGCTAGCGTCGTTCTTGCGGCGTACCTTGTAGCGCACGCCGGTGACGCCCGGCATGTCGCCGTCCCAGGAGAGCCGGATGCCGGGCCGGCGTTTGTATCCGTCCGCGTCGATGATGGACACGCCTTCGGCCGCCCACATCCTGATGCCTTGCGGCTCCGGCCGCGGAAAGCCCGTAGGGCCCGACGTGCCCGGCCGATAATCAGTCTCGTAATTCCAGCTATAGTCGGCGGGATCAACCTCCTGAATCACAAGCCCGGTGTCGTTGTTCGCGCAGTCGGTCTTCGCCGTGACCGTGAAGAGCTTGCCGTCGTAGCCGTTCCGCGCCGATGTCCAGCTGCAGACGTCGCCCGGTTCGACGCTCCAGAATGGCGGCGGCAACACCAGGCTGTGCGAGCGCTCCCGCCGCGCGGCCTCCAGCGCTGATTTCATGAGACGCTGGACCTGCGCCGCATAAGGCACGAGATCGAATGAGGGCGTCGCCAGAAGCCTGCGATTGCCGTCTCTCGATTCAAGCGGCGTGGCATAGAGCGGCGGCGCGCTGTCCGGATTCCAGCCCTGCTCGGGATTAGGAAAGGAGCCGGTGATGCCGTTGATGCTGGCGTCAAGCGTCAGGAAAGGCGTCGCGGTCTGGTCTTCCGACGACAGAACATCGCCGTCGGTGAATTCGAAGGTGGCGCTATCCGGCGCGCCGCAATGCACCTTGTACCATCCGCCGACCTCCGACATCTTGCCCTGGCAGGCGGTCATCAGCATGTCGAGTGTGTCGGCCGTCTGCACGCTCACCGTGACGACGCCGCCTGCGCGATAGGTCGGCTCCATTCCGCCCGCGCCCTGGATCGTCGATCGGCATTTCGCGATCTGCGCGTTCCAGTTAGTCGCCGGCAATGTCGCCTGCGTGGCCCGCTGAAGGCCGTAAACCCATGTGCCGGCGTAGCGGATGCCGCGCATGATGTTGTAGGCCTGCACGATCGGATAATCGTCGCCGTCGCCGCCCCATGTCGACGGATCGGAATAGCGATGCGACCCCGAGCCGCCGTTCGTCGAATCCCTGGTCGGATCGTAGAGCCGAATTCCCGAGACCTCATATTTGAATTCGGGAACACGGCCGGCATAAAGCGTGTCGTCGATCAGCGCGGTCGCGATGACGTAGGCACAGCCGACGCCGACGCGGGTTGATTCATACGGCCGAGCGGCCGACGAGACCTTCGAGGTCAGGAAGCTGTCGGCGACCGTCTGCGTGCCGTCATAGAACTTGATCCAGAGATGATCGACGCCGTCCTTCCGATATTCGAGCACCGGCAATCCCATGCCGGTGCCGGTATCGCTGCCGAGCGTGCATTTCTCTCCGTTGATCCAGACGCCGTCGAGCGACTTGATCGGCAGGTCGGAAAGCTTGGTGACGCGCGTGTAATAGGCGTTGGGCGTTTCGCCGTCATTTCCCCAGGTGTTGAAGTAGACGAGCTGGCCGCCGAGGCAGGTCTTGCCGATCGGGAACGAGCGCGGCAGCGCGCCGTCCGCCTGGAGCCGAATCTGCGCGGCGAAGTGCTGGGCGGGCGATGAAGGTTGCTGCGGCTTGCCGGCGAGCGCCTGCGCGGCGTAGCTGAGACCGATCGACGCGCCAAGGCCGATGACGACGTCGGCCGCGACGGCGAGGAACGTGCCGGCTCCGAACAGTGCTGCGCCCAGGCCGAGAAACGCCACTTCAAAGCTCCTTCAAGTAGTGCGTTTCGAACGGCAGGTAACCACGGCGGTCGAGCGCTTTTGCGAAGCGCGGATCATCCTTGCCGGTCTGTGCGGCGAAGCGGCAGCCTCTCGCCCGCGCCCAATCCTCGAAGATGCGACACATCTTGAACCAGGCGCCGCCGCGATAATCCGGTTCAATGAACGAGATCACCTCAATCGCGCCGGTGATGGCGCCATAGGGATAGTTGCTGGCCATGCCGACAAAGACGCCTCGCGGGCGGACGCCGACTTCGTGAACGAGGCAGAGCGAATCCGGCGACGTGAGATGCGCGCGCCAGCGCCGCTCCATCAGAAGGGGATCAAAAGCGAACAGCCGATCGAGGCCCTTCGCCTGATGCGCCGAGCGCAGCAAGGGCATCACCGCACCGGTATCGAGTTCGTGCGCCCGGCGGATCATGATGCTTTGGTCCCCATCCCCGTCGGCGAGCCATCCGACGCGCCCCATGGAGCAAGCCAGTCGCCAACGACAGCGACGTCCTGCAGGAAGTTGTCCGTCCCGCTGCGCAGCCGCTGCGAGGCGTCGGACGCGGTGTCGGAATTGGAACGGGTCAGCTCCTGGGTGTTGGACGTACAGGCCACCTTGACGACGCTGTTGCCCGCACCTTCGGCGGGCGTCGTGACCGGCGCTTCATTGATAAAGCCGGAAAAACGGCACGCGGCCGGTGCGACCATCGACTGCGTCGCCGGGTCGAACCAGCCGCGAAAAATCTGAATATCCGCCTGCTTGCAATCGTAGGTGCGAAGGAAATCGTTGACGGAAGATTCGAGAGCCGAGAGCTGCAACTCGACTTCCTGGACCGCGATGCCCTGCACCAGGGGAATGTCGCTGATCGAGATGACCGCGCCGGCGCCGGTGAAGGAACGCGAGGCGGCCCCGCCGGTCGCGGGATCAATGACCTCGGCCAGGATGTCGAACACGTCGGACCAGACACCCATGGGCACCGGCGATCCGTCGGAGCGATCCTTGGCGATGATCCAGATGAAGTCGCGATAGATCAGCGCGCGCTGTTCATTAGCGTTCTGATTTTCGGCCGAGAGCGAGCGCGTCATGCGACTTGCCTCGCCTGAAAGGTGACATTCGAGCGTGGGCCTTCCGATAGCGCGGCAACCGAGCCGGGCATCAGCAAGAACAGGCCGGCCGGCTTCTTGAGCTTCACGCCCGCGTCGATCGCGTATCCGGGCCGGATTTCGGGGCAGACGGCGAATTCGACCGTGTCGCCGCTGCCATCGGCCGTGACATCCTCGAGCACCTGGTGCAACGCTCGCTTGGTCCCGAAGTCGAACGACAGGTAATCGCCGACCGACAGCTTGAACCCGGCGTCCAGGCCGCCGAGGCTGAGCGACATGTTGTCGTCACCGACCGATTTCAATGTGCCGGTGTCATTGAACGCGCCATTCTTATGCGCCCTGGGATAACGCCTGCGGCCGTCGCCAGCTTCGAATAGATGGATAACGCCCCTTAGCGAATTCAACCGGGCTTCAAGTGCAAGCGCACTGTCGTGGTCGAGATCGCCGGTGCCATATTGTGCAAGCCACAAGCGCGGCCCGAAATCCTTTCCCCAGATCGTGCCATCGGCGCCCGTGCTCGTCTCTTGACGCGGTGGCAGCGTGAACGATTGCGTCGCGAAATTCCACGGGTTGACGATATCAGTGCGCGGGAATGTGAGCGCCATCAGCCTACTCCCGCGCCGCGCGCCAGATTGCCGTTACCGCGCGCCAGCGCCTTGCGGATGCTCGCCTGTGTTTGGACGTCGAACTGGCGGCTGCCGGCGAACTGCCTGATGCCGGATGCGACGCCCGCGGCGACCATGTCGTGGATTTCCTGATTGCCGCGTGCACCGGCGACATTGACGCTGATGGCCATGGGCGAAGCCATTGCAGGTGAATTGTCCTGGCCGCCGCGCGGCAGCCGCGTGACGTTGCCGAGCGGCGACAGCGTGCCGCCCTGGGCGAATCCCGGCAGATAGGGCTTGCTCACATCATTGGGGTAGACGGTGACGCCACCGTTGAAGACGCGAATGAGCTCCGGTCCTTCCTCGCCAACGACACCCCAGCCCGGACCGAAGGTGCCGCCGCCGGCGGCCATGAACAGGCGACCGATCAGCCCGCCTGCGCCGCCGGATGTTCCACCGCCGAGGAAGGAGCCAAACATGTTGGAGACCAGACTATCGAGCGCCTTGTCGGCGATCTTGTCAGCGACGCGCTGCACGGCGTTGGAACCCGCTCTGCCGAAAGCTTCCCACGCCGTCGCGCCGTTGGCGATCTCGTTGCGGAAGTCGCGAAAGATTCCTTGCGTCAACTCAAGCGTCGTCGCCTTCAGCTCCTTCATTCTTTCCGTGAAGCGGACGAGCTGCGCGGTCGAACCGTTCATATCGAGCTGATCGCCGAAGGCGCCATCCAACTGGCCCGCGACGCTCTGGTCGATGCTGTTACGCCCGAGCTGCTGAAGCTGAAACGTCGCGGCGGATTCGATCCGCGCCACCGCGAGCTTTTGCGATGCCTCGCCGGCGCGGGCCGAGATCTTCGCAATGGCTGCGGCATACTTCTCGGCAACGCCGGCGCCGGCCTGATGAGCCGACTCGGTCAACACGACCTGGGTGCGGAATTTCTCCATCGCGCCGGTCGAGCCCCCGAGCGCGGTCGCCTCGGCCTCCATCGCGGCGGAGCGGCGATCGACGGATTTCAGATAGCGATCGAAATTTTCGCCGGCTTCCCGTGTCGCGGTCGAAATTCCAAGCAGCCGCTTTTGAGTTTCGGTCGCGGTGCCGTTGAGCTGGGCGAGCGCGGCCTCGTTCTGCGCGATCCGGTTCTGATCGGCGGTGGCGCTGCTGAACGCCTTGACGATGTCGCTGGCGGCCTTCGCGAGCTTCGGGTTGGTCGCGGCGGCCGCGTTGCCGATCTCGGCGATTTCATCGACATACTTCCTGACGTCGGTCGAGCCGCTGGCGATCGCCGCGTTGAGCGCAGCGACCGATGACTTCAACGTCTCGATATTCCGAAGCTCGGAATCGTCGGCAAAAGGACTGCCGAGCTTGCTGAGACCGGCGATCGCATAGTTTTCAAAAAAGCCGCCGACGGCACTCGCCACCTGCCGCTGCAGGTCAGAGCGCAGCGCGATTGTGCTCTGGCTCAACTGGAGTTGCGTAACCGCCTTGCTCTGCTCGAAGAACTCGCCCGCCGCTCTGGACGCATCCCTGTAGGCGTCTCGCACCACACCAATGAGCCGCGCCTGTTCGTCCAGATCGCGCTGCGAAGTTTGAGCGCCGGTGCTCATGATCGAATGGAGCGTCGACATCGCAGAGGTGACCAGCCCGACGATGCCGGATATCAGCGCGATCGGCGTCGCCGCTCGCACCACGGCTCCGAACCCGGATATCACGCTGGCCGTACCGGCGGTCAACTTTCCGAAGGCGCTCTCGGCTCCGAAGACGCCAGCCGTGAGTTGCGCGACCTTTTGCGTGACGCCGGAGATTTTGTCGATGGCGTTATCGTTGGCGACGCCGGCTGCCTCACCGATGCCCTGAATCGCCTTGCCGGCCGCGCCGGAGGCCTTTTCAAAACTATCGACGATCTTTTTCGAAACCGCCGCGACTGCCTTGTCCAGGTCCACGACCGCGTGTGACGTATCGGTGGCCGCCTGCACGGCGCCACTGGCGTCACCATCGATCTTTAGCGAGACCCGCATTAACGGTTGACCTCATTGAGAGCGGCGCTTGCCGCGCTTTCCATCACGCGCAAGCCGCGCCACACGGCCGGCGTCACAGGGATTGCTTCGGCATCGAGCGCCACGCGCACCGCGGCGTAGTCGAGACCGATGTAGATCAGCGCCGGCGCGGAGAACCCGCCGCCGATCGGGACGACACGCCACTGGGTCGACACCGCAAGGAACGCGACCACGGTGTCCCAGTTCTCCGGCCAGACTCCCGTCTCTTCCTGTTCGGTCGGGATCTGCATCGCTGCACGAAGATGGGCGATCGACTTTGCGTCCATGCCGAACCGGACGGCGTCGGCTATCACCGCCTCGCGATCGTCCGGCGCGATCGAGGAACGCGGGCCGCGCGCCCATTGCCGCGCGGCCCATGTCAGTTTCCCTCGGCGGCCGTGGTCACGGCCCTGGCATACTCCGCGACCACGGCGTTGCGCACATGCGGCATTTTGAGAATCTGGTCGCGAAGCTCGTCGCTGTAGGGCAACGGGTTGTCGGCTTCGTCGGTCAGATCGTCGAGCCGGCGCACGGCGGCTGTGAGGAACGCATCGGTCCCCGCCGCTGTCTTCATATCGAAAGTCGAGGTCTGATCGGTCGGCAGGTAGTTGTAGGTGACGGTTATTTCTTCGGCGAGGTGACCGCCGTCGACCGGCGTCATCACTTTGACCGGGATGGTGAAGGTGCGATTCTTGACGACTTTGAACACGGTTTGAAGCCTCCCGTAACGAGATCAGGTCAGGTCAGGACGATGGAGAACTGGTCGTTGCCGCTATCGGTCGACAGCGGAGTGAGACGGATCACGCGCTCGGCGACCCCCTGCGAGTTGGTCGCGGGATCGGGCCGCCGGACCTGCGACGTCGGTGCGTTGACGGTGACGATGTTGCCGGCCGTAATCCCGTGCGTGATCGTCACCGGCACGCGGGTCTGCGCCTTGGCGAGAGAGAAAGGGTTGAAGGTGGCGAGCGCGGTGACCTCGACCGTGGCGTCGATCGACTCGGCCCGGTCGACGATCACGATCTTCTCGTCGGGTACAAGCAGTCGTCTTTCAACCTGACAGCCGAGGTTGAACGCGAAGCTGCGCATCGTCAGCGCGACGTCGTTGATCTTGAACTGCGGCGTATGCGCCTTGCTGGCGATCAGCGGCTTCTGATACGCGGTGAATGTGCCGGTGGCGCGGGTGACGTCGGCCGGGTCGATAAACAGGCCGGTGAAGGTCCACCTGATCGTCGGAATGCCCTGGGCGCTGATGGTGAGCACGCCGGTGCCGCGCGCGCCGGCGAACGCGTGGCAGATCCCGCCAAGCCAGTATTTGAAGTACAGGCTTTCCTCATCATCGCTGACCGGTGAATAGGTCACCGACGTGTCTTCCGAGATCGTCTCCGCGCAACCGCAGCCGATCGCCAGCACGCCCCAGGCCGGCGCGGTGCCGGCGGCGCCGGAGCCGGCGAGTTCGGTGTCGAACGAGATCACGACATGCAGCCCGGCCGGGACCGTGGCCTGGGCCGAGAGGAACGCCTGCAACAGATCGCGCGAAACGTCCTCGCCTTCCATCGGCCGCAACTCGATGTTCTTTGCCAAGATCGCGTTGTTGGAGCCGGTCAGGGTCGGGTCGGTGGCGTAGCTCGCCTCGATCTTGGCGAGCAGCAACTGATGCCGCCACTTGATGGAGTCAGCCATGGTTCTTCTCCTTGCGCTTCGGCGGCCTGGATGCGCGCGCCTCACTGGCCGGGCGCGAGACCGGCTCCATCGGAAGGCCGGTCTCCCGATCGATCCGCGTCAGCGAGCCGTCCTTCTCGCGGCGATAGCTGCCGCCGCGCTGCGGTTGCTCGATCATGGATAGTTGTTCCCGGCGGGCAGCTCGCGCTGTACCTGCGACCGAGCGGCGATCGAATCGACCAACTGTAAGAAGCTGCTCAGCGCGAACAGGAATACGAGCACGGCGATCGCGCGGCAGATCACCCTGGTCGTTACATCGGGCTGATCGTCAGGCATCATGTTGCGATCCTCAACTGGTCGGCGAGCCGGAAATCGATCTGGTAAATCACAAGCCCGGCGGTGACAGACACCAGCCGGCCGCGCGTGACGTTGAAAACGTCAACCGCGTCATCGGGCGCCCAGCCGGCCACGACGCCGACGACCTGGTCCTTGAGCGCGTCGACGGTCGGCACCGCGCGCTTGGCGCTGGCGTCGCCGTGAGAGCGGATACACAGGATGACGCCGATGGCGCTGTCGATGATCTGCGTGTGCAGGCCGGCGGCGGATTCGCCGCCACGGTCATCGAAGCCGAGATCGACGACATAGGCCGCGACTTCGTTCTGCGGCATCGCGCCGGCCTCGACCAGGGCCGCGAGATCGGCGACGAACTCCACGCGCCCCTTGAGATCGGCGACCTCGGTGTCGATCCGGTCGACAACCTGCTCGACCAGCGTTGTCATGGCTGCGCTCCCGCACCGGCGATCCATTCCTCGGCGATCTGGATGATCTCGCGGCTGTCGTCGTCATCCAGGCCAATGAACGGCCGCGCCGGCATGCGGATGGCGCGGGCGCCGATTTTGGCTTTCCGGGCGCGGTCCGCCTTCGAGGGTTTCGCGAAACGCGATCGACCGGTCTTTTTATTGACCTTGAAATGCAGCACGGCGGTGCGCGCCGCCTGCTGAATAACGCCGCCGAACTGATGGATGGCGGCGTAGATGGCGTTGGTGCCGACCTCCAGGCCATTGATCGCTGCGACATAGGTGATGGAGCGCATCAGCCGCGCGGTCTCAACCAGGGTCTTTCCGCCGGTAGCGAGCGCCCGGATCGACGGCGGCCAGGGCGAGCCGTCCGGGCCGACGCCGCGCTCGAAGCGCATTTGCGTCGACGTCACCAGCGACATGCCGATGTTGGCGAAAAGGCCGCGCTTGTCGCTGGCGCGGCGGGTATAGCCGGCGAGCTCCGCGAGCGCTTCCTCATGACCTGACAGGTCGACTGTGATCCGAGCGCCCGCCATCAAATGAAGCCTTTCAGGCTTTCCGGCGTCAGCTCGCGCTCGCGGTCGATGGTCTGGACGCCGCTCGCGCCTGACGACGCGGGCTCGACGCCGGCGATATCGAGCCGCACCGCGCCGGTTCCGATCTGGCCGAGCAGCTTCATGGCGTCGAGGTAGTCGAGCCGGATTTTCTCGGAGACCACGTCACGGTGCATTTTGTAGATCGCGACGGCCTGGGCGATGTCGCGCAGCATCGGCGGCGTCGACGGCAGCGGCAGCCGGTAACGGCCGAGCAGGAAGCCGTTGATCGCGGCGTCGGTGTCCTCGAGCGCCCGCGTCACCACGCCGGCGTCGATCTCACCGGCCGGCGGAGTCGCGCGGTCGGTGAGATCGAGCAGCATCCGCGCGCCGAAACGCTCGACCAGGTCGGCTTGCGAAGTGTAGGTCATGACGCAGCAAGCTCCCGAAAAACGTCGTCGACGCGACGCACTCGGATAATCCCGCCCGCGAGATCGTCGACGTTGGCCAGCAACGACACCGTGCCGTCGCCATGATCGACGACGACCTCACGCGGCCAGCCCGTGCGTGGATCGACTGGTTTGCGCGTCACGGACGCATGTCCCTGACGGCCACAAGAGGATTGCGAATTTGATCGAGCAGTGCATCGGCGAAGCCGAGTGCGCCGCTAAAGACCTTGATGTTATCCGGACCGGGCGCGCCGGGCTTCTCCATGACAGCCAGGCATTGCTCGGCTATGGAGCGCAGCGAGGCGCCCGCCGCGAAAGCAGCACGGCCCTCGCTGTAGCTATCTTCGTCGATCTTGATCATCGCTGGCGGCTCCGTTCGGTTGAAGGTGGCTGCCGCGGCGTCGTCTCCCGCCGCGGCAGCATCCGCCCGCCGTTTGTCAGGGTCCGATCCCGTGTGAAAATCGGATTCGGCGAACGAATCTCAAAATGGGTGCGGGGGACGGATTCGAACCGCCGACCTCGTGGTTATGAGCCACACGCGCTAACCGGGCTGCGCCACCCCGCAGGCAATCGTTGCTAGTCAGTCGCCGCGATCGACCGCACCTCGATCAAGGCACTCGCGCTGTCCGCGCTATAAGTCGCGTCGGCGGGCTTCAGCTGGCCACTGGCGCGAACCTCGATCACGCGGGCGTCGTCGACGTCGGGCATCGCGTTAATTGCGAGAATGACGAAGCTGCGCACCGCCTCCGGCACGTGCGTGATGCGGTCGAGCTTCTTCAGGGCATGGGGGCGAGAGCGAGCTATGAAGTGGAAACTGAACGACATGAGACGAACGTCCTTTCGTGGATGATCAGTCGACCTTGTCGACGAAGGTCGCGGTGAGCAGGTTGTCGCCGGTGATGGCGACGATCTCGGCCGGGCTGAGATCGGTGAGCGGTATCGTGACTTCCGCGTCGGTGAAGGCGCGGCCGGCGCGGCGGCGCGATGTGCCGCGGCGAACAGTTCTGACCACGAGGAAGCCCACCGTCTTGCCGCGCACGGTGACAGCGACTTCGTCATCGGCCACAGGTTCAACGATGGTCGTGGCGACGGCTTCCTCCGCGTCGGCCTCAACCTCTTTCGCCAGCGTTTCCCTGGCCGGCATCTTTTTTGCCCGCGAAGCCATCAGGCCAGCCACGAAACGACGAGCAGCTCGGCGGTGCCTTTCCACTCGTTGGTCTCGCCGCCGGCGGCGAACTCGTTGTTGAGCAGCTTGCGAGCCGCGCCCTCGTTGCCAGGGGCGACGACAAGCAGGTTCGGCGTGAGACCGAGCGGCTGCTCGTAATCGCCTTTCATGCCGGAGAGCGCCGCGCGCGCCGCCTTGTAGTTGTCGGCATTGAGAGCTTGCTTTGAGCCCCAGCAGAACTGCCAGAAGCCGAAGCCCGCATTGTTGCGGCCGTCGGAGCCGTAGACGAATTCCTTGTTGTGGAACACGCGATCGTCGGTTGGCGCGTCCTTCGCCACGAACTGGAATTCCTTTCGGACCTGAAAGATGATCGGCTTCAACGCACGATGATCGTCGATCAGGAACCAGGGCGAGCCGGACCCGTTGTCGGTGTTGGCCACCGACTGCGGGTTGCCATCCTTGTCGAGCACCGGATGATCGGTGTCGAAATAGTTCTGGCCATCGTAACACAACGTCGACCAGCCGCTCTTGAGCAGCGAGAAGCACATGTCGTCGGGATGCGCGGCGGTCGAGCGCCCCATTTCTTCGAACATCGGCGCGTAGATACCAAGGTTGTCATCCTCGATGTCGTCACGATCGACGCCGATCGTTAGTTCGAACGACTTGTTCTTGATCGCGTAATCGTGTTGCTGGAGGTTCTGCACCGCGCGCGGGCCTAACCATTCGCGCACCTTCGGCACCTTGCCGAGCCAGCCGTATTTTTCTTCCTTCGAAGACGACGGCACGACGGTGGCGATGCGAGTGTACTGCGATGGCGCGATGCCGAGACCTTTCTGAAACGAGGTCTTGAAGCCGACGCGAAGGCTGTCGAGGTTGGCGGCGTTGACGAGCATTGAGATCGATCCTTGATGAGGTTGAAAATCGCGAGGGCGAGCGTTAGCCGCCGCCTTCCGGCAGCGTTATGCCGGCGATGTGGCTGCGCACGCGCGCTTCGTTGAATTCGACCCACACGCCCTGGGCATCGACATCGACGATGAAGCCCGCGATCGAGCGCGTGTTGGTGCCGCTGGTTTTCGCCACCGTCTGATCGTCGACGACGTAACAGGGCTTACCGATATCAGCGATCGCGATCGCGTCGGTGTCGGCGGAGTTGGCGAAGCGGAAGACGCCGGGCTCGACGTTGATGCGCCGGTCGCCGGCCACACCGCCGGAATTATCGACCCGCTCGTTGGCGCGGCCGACACCGACCAGCGTGGTGGAGACCGCGCCCTTTGTGGCGTAGCCGGTGGCGTTGCGGCACACGATGGCGCCGGCGTAGATCAGCACGGCGGCCATCGGCAGCGACAGGATGCTGCCCGCGGCGCGCGGCGTGTTGCGATCGGAAGTCAGGGCAGTCATCAAAAATCTCCGGGTCAGATGGAGGGATCAGCCTTTGAAGGGATCAACCTTCGACCGTCTCACTGGCGAGCGTCTTGGCGTAGTCGTCCGGCTTGATGCCGAGCATCTTGGCCGTCGCAAGCTGCGCAGAGTTGAGCGCGACCTTGCCGTCCTTCGAAGGCGGCGGTGGCGTCAGGAACGCGCCGGACGGGCCGAGCGTCGGCATGGCGTTGATTTCCCTTTCAACGCGCGCCGGATCAATCATGTGCATCGAGACGTAGTGATCGCGCAGCGGCTTGACGCCGACATGGCCGGACTTGATCGCGCCGTCGACGAAGGCTTCCGCCTTCTCGCGCGACGTCACCTCGGTGAGCGCGTTCAAGCGCTTGGTGACGTCGTTCAACTCGCTCTGCAGCGCGGCGAGCGCGGTGCCGCCGCCGGACTTGAGCGCGGTGACGGCGGATTGAATCGCGGTCGCCGTGGCGTTCGACTGAAGACCGACGATGCGCGCGATCGACGCCAGCGCCGGCGCATCCTCCGCTTTCTCGGCCGTCGCTTCCTTGATCCTGGCTATCACGGCGTCGACGCCGGCATCCTCGGCAAGGCCGAGCAGCGTGCGGAGCTGCGCCAGCAGCGCCCCGGCCTCGGTCGCATTCAGGGCGGGGCCGGCCGGCTGCACCAGCGACGTGATCTTGGCGATAACGGCCGCCTCATCAGCGTCGTCGGCCAGCCCGAGCAACGTGCGCAATTGAGCAATGAAATCCATCGTCGAATCCTCGGCATGAAGCGCGGCCATCCCGCGCAGGTTCGGGGTGTTGGTGAGCGAGCCGCGCAACAGGCGCGTGATCTCGCCGCCACTGGTGTGGGTGAAGACCGGCGAAATGAACCGATACGAACGGTCGGCGAACAGCGTCTTGCCAGACTCGTTCCACTCGACGCGCGCATAGAGGCCGTCCTGACGGGCCTGCAGCGCGGTCGCCCAGCCGCGCGCCGGCGAAGGCCGGCCTTCCGGCGCGGCGAGATCGATGGAATGGTTTTCGTCGATCGGCAGGCGCCCGCCGGCCGCCTGCAGGCTGGCTTCAGCGAGCCTTGAAGGATCGTTCAAGCGGTATGGGCCGCGGCCGTCGACGGTGCGGATCACGCCGTCGCCGGCCGGGATCATCATGATCCATTCCGGCGCGCCGCCTTCCGCGTTCAGCGCGATGGGCGCGCCGACGCCGATGGCGACGTTGAGAGCTTTTTGGGTGTTGCGGCCTGACATGGCCGCACACTGCCCATGGCGGCGACGGCTGATAAGCTGACAGGTGTCAGCCGAAAAGGCCGGGGGAGCGGTGATTCTGCGTCGGGGATGGTCGCACTACCGCATGACGATGGCGGGATGGCAAGGTGTGTCAGGGGTGACGCCGCGAATCCCGCTGGCTCAAGCACGTTTTGGGGCGTTTTCTGGTCGGAGCCGGAAACCGGCCCCTGAGACCGGGCCGGAACCCCCGCCAATTCGCCACAGGTGCTTCAATTTAATCTTCAATAAAATCCCGGCCCACAACCAGCGGCCAGGGGTGTCAGGGGCATCACGGGGCCGGATTTCCAATTTCGGGATTTTCGCGGGTCGACCAGGCCCGGAGATGGGGTTGACCCCACCTTGAAGCGGGCCTCATCCCCGCTTCAATCATCCAGGAGTGCCGGCATTTCGCCCGGCCGGTAAGAGAAGCCGGGATCAATGCCTTCCGGCGCGGTGACCACTCGCGGCCCGCCCGAGGTCATGATGACCTTCTCGACCATCCTGGTCTCCGGCGCTTTCGCCGCGACGCTGAAGCCGTAGCGGTCGAGATCGCGGGCGTTGAGGCTCTGCACCGTGCAGTGGCAGTTCCAGCCGTTAGGCGGGTAATGCGTCTGCCACCAGGGATCATCAACCGGCAGCACCAGGTTGTGCCATGACTGGTGTTCCGGTCGCGGATTCTCCTGACCTTCAAGGTGGACGTAGCGCAGATAAGGCCGTTCAGCCTTCACCTCCTGGATCTGCTGCCAGCGGCCGGCGGCATAGGCTGTCGACATGTTGGTGTCGAAGATGATGCGCGATCGCCAGTTGCGACCGCCGTTATAATCCCAGCCGTGGTCGGCGACGATGCGGTCGAAGTCTTTGCGAAAGGTCTCCAGCGTCTCGCCGCTGGCGATCGCCTTGTTGACGGCGTCGTGGAAGTCGCGCACCAGCGCCTTCGTGGTGGCGCCGGCGACCGTGAAGGCGGCCGAATGCTCCTGCTGCCACAAGTCGGTCCACATCGCGGTCGGCATGTCGACCTTCTTTTTCAGAAAGTCGATAGCCTCGACGAAGTCTACGTCGAAGGGTTCGACGCCCGCCTGCAAGGCGGGAGGGACGCAACCGCACGCGCAGGCGCGATAGGGCCAATGCATTGGCCTGCGCACAGGTCTACGCATCGAGAAGGTCGGCGCGGCCGGCGAGATTGGCGACGACGCGCGCCATCTGCAAAAGCCCTGCGAAGTTGGACTCGGCCATGCCGGGCTTCAGCGCCGCGAGCTCGGCGCGCAGCTCATCCAGCGTGTGACATCGTGTGACAAGGCCGCGCACCTCATCGATCATGCCGTCGATGCCGGGACCGCAGAGCCGTTCGGCCCGCCGCCGCAAGGCGGCGATGTTGTCGGCGGTTTCACTCGCCCGCGACGCGTTGAGCGCGGGCGGCGCGCCGAAACCGCCTCCGCCGAACATGTCGAACGGCGACGATGATGTGGGGGGCGTCAATAGTTCCTCGCCGGCATCCGGGTCGGGTATTCCAAGCTTGTCGTTCATCCAGCTCTTGCTGACCTTGAGCCCGAGCGGAACCAGCGCGCGCACGTTGTTGGCGAGCTGAGTCAGATCGGTCTCGTCATCCTTCCCGATCCGCAGCCGCGGATAGGCCGACTGGTTGCCGTATTCGAGCTTGATCCACGGCCGCACCAGATCCCGGTTCAGAATCGCGGAGAGCGCCTTGGCGTCGGCGCGCTCGATATCCTTCTGCACCTGCCGGTGCTCCTGGCCGACCGCGTGGCCGCCGGCGATCGCGTCGGTGGTCGCGGTCTGGCCGAGCACCGCCTTGGACATCTGCTGATCGAGCCAGTCGCAGCGCTCTTTATAAAGCACATGGCTGGCGCCGATGTTGGGCGCCTGGATGAACTCGATCATCATCGATTCCGGCACGATCGCGGCGCAGTCGCCGGCGATGTTGGCGACTGCGCGGAACAGCGTGTCCTTGTCGTCCTGGCCGGAGCCCGCCGGATACTTGCCGACGCGGACCGGTTGTCCGAACGTCTGCACAAAGATCGCCCAGTCGCGCTGGGAGAAAGCCTTGAACATCCAGAACCACGTCGCCAGCCGCGCGATGCCGGAGCGGATCGGCAGGCCGGACTTCGCGCGCAGCGTCGCCGAGATGAACTTGAAGGGCGTCAACGGCACGTTGCCGCTATTGGTGCGCAGCAACGGCGTCCGGCCGTCGCGGCGGTCGAACGTGAACCAGCGCGGATCGCGATATTCGAGCCGCGCCGGCTGCCACTGGCCGGTCGATGTGTCCCAGATGATCTCGGTCTGGCTGAAGCCTTTGCCGACCGCGTCGAGCACGTCGAACAGTTCATCCTGCAATTCATCGCGGTTGAGCCACGCGCGGATGCGGTCGGCCTGCTCGACGTGGAGCGGATCGTCGCTGGCTGCATCCACGAAAATTTCAAGCTGCGAGACCGATCGCTTGCGGGTGCCGAGCACGCCGACATAATGCATGTCGCGCTCCTCGATCTGCTCGGCCAGCTCAAGGTAATCGAGCGGGTCGCCCTGGTCGGCCTGCCGCAGCATGGTGGCGAGCCGGCGCGGGTTGAGACCGTCGGCCGGATAGCCAGTGATCGGCGTGCGCACGCTGCCGAGCGCCGGACCGGCGACTTCCGCCGTGAGCGTCTCGCGCCGGATCGGCTGACCATCGGGACCGTACAGCACGGGTTTATCGGGCACGGGATTCTCCTTCGATCGGCACCGGCCGGCAGAAAGCGCAGCGCACGACGTCGCGCATATACACATCGTCACGGCGCTTCTGCTCGACCTGCATTGACGCGTCCCGAATGCATTCGGCGCAAATGAAAGTTCGAACCGGACCGGCGAGCATCACGTCGGTTTCCCGATTCGATTTGCCGCAAAATGAGCAATAGACCGGATCGGGCTCAGCCATGATCATCTCTTTCGGTGAGTTGCAGGCCGAGATTGTCGAGCGCCACCAAGAGATAGTCGGCCCATTCTTCGGCGAACTTCCGGTGCCCCTGATCGAGATTAAAAAGGTACCACCCGACAGGGTCGCGCAGTCGCACATCGTAGTGCATCTGCACTTCATATTGCGAAGGCTTTGACGCATAGATCGATGCTGCGATGCGCTCGCGGATATGGCCGGTCGGCTCAACGGTTTCGCCGAACCTGTTCTGGATCGGATACGGCATCGCCATTACCGTATCCCCGCGCCGAGCGGCGGCTTCCACCAATCGCGCAAGCCGTCGTCAACATCGTCCGCCAACCCGGCGTCCGTGCCGGCGCGATCGGTCGAAGCCGCACGGTAATCGAACTCAACGAGTGTGCCGCGCGTGTGCGCGTAGGCCAGCACCACGGCCACCGCGACATCGCCGTGGCGCTTCTTGCCGTCTTTGTCAGTGGTGCGCACGTCGGGGATGCGCGGCACGCCGCGCAGCTTGGTGACGATGGCGAAGTCGTCGAGTTGGTCGGCGCCGGCCGGCAGCGTGATCCAGCTATCCTCGAAGGCGGTCTTGAGCGGCGGGAAGTTTTCCAGGTACCAGTCCGCCGACATCTTCACCTGCTCGACGCGGAGCACGCCGTATTTCTGCGCGGCGACCTCGGCGAGATACGCGCCGTTGCCGGTAGCGTCCATCTTGCCGCCGGTGAAGCGCGGCAGCCGATCGCAAATGTAGAACAGAACCTGACGCTGCTGTTCGAACGGAATGTTCAGCATCTCGACCAGGAACGGCACCGTCCGCCGCAACGTCTTGCCGATCTCGATCGGCGCGATCACCGACAGGTCCGACTTGCGGCCGAAGTCCTGCCCAAACCCATGTTGCCGGTCGGGATCGAGCGCCTTCAAGGCCGGTTCAAGGTGCTGTTCACACCATGCGAGGATGTCGCTTTTCCGCGCTTCTTTCGGCAGGAAGGTGAAGCTGTCCGGCCGCTCCAGGCGGAACACCGGCAGATCGCCGTTCATCCGCGCCTCGACAAGCGGGCGCGGGAAGTATGCGCCACCGCCTTTTGAGGGGATGCAAAACAGCTCTTCGTCGGCGTCGTCGCCGTAGTCGTTGATGACGCCGGCACGCCACGCGGCCTCGGCCTCCGGCGACCAGGTCTCGCCGGTGCGCAGACAGACGCGCTGATAGAGGCCGTCGTGAAGCGCTTCGTCGAAGTCGCAACTCAGGACGTGATAGCTGTTGCGCTTGCCGTGTGCGTCCTCGATCAATTTGTTGAAGTAGTTGTCGGCTCCAAAGTGCGTCGAGATCACCAGAACCCGGCCGCCCCAGATCAGCAGCGCCAGCGCCGCCTTCATGACGCCAGCGAGATCGTCGTGGAACGCCGCCTCATCAATGATGACGAAGCCCTGCCGGCCGCGCAGCGAGCGCGGTCGCGACGCCAGCGCGATGATCTCGAAACCGGACGCAAACTGGATGCGGAACGCCTGGATGCCTTTATCCGGGTTGCCGTCATCGAACATGAATTCTTCGGTGGCCGACACGGCGGCGTTGAACGCCCGTGCCCACATGCCGCACACGTCGATGAACTCGCGCGCCATGTCGAGGTTGTAGCCGATGTAGAAGGTATCCATGCCGCGGGCCGTGCGCGCCTTCGACGACGTCAGAACGGCGTCGGAGCCGATGCCCCACGTTGCCCCGATACGCCGCGACTTTACGCAGAGCACCACGCGGTAAATATGGGTCGCGGTCAGCAGCCGCTTCTGATGGCCGAGCAGCACGCCGTCGATGCCGCTGGCCGATTGCGCGAGCTGCATGCCGACATCGAGGCCGGCGCGGCGAGCCTCGATCCATTCGGCTTCCGTGATCTGGCGCGGCGCGGCGTCGATCATTTCACCCCCGCCAGCCAGAGCATGCCGAAGCTGACGATGGCGACTACCGCACAGATCCCGGCCCATTCATCGCGCTGGCCGTTAAAGGCCATGCCGAGCCATGCGCGCGCGAGCGCGATGAATCCGATCGGGCCGAGGATCGCGGCGACGATGTTGACCCACGTCATGCCGTCCTCGCATCGATCAGCGAGAGCCCGTCCTGCACAAGCTCGACAAGATCAAGTTGACGCCCATCAGTAACGAAATCTGGCTTTCTGGATTTCTGGCCAGCGGGCAGCATCCATCGCGCGGGCGGTGGCACGATCGAAGGGTCGGCTCGCTCCCACCTGAAATATCCGAGCGCGCCGACGGCCGGGATGAAGCCGCAAGGTATGGCTTTCGCCAGCATCAAGGCGCGCGGGCCGAAATACCACCGGCTCTGCGGCGGCTGGCTCGGCTTCGTGACGCTCGTGACATCGACACTGCCGATGATGCCGCCGCGCTGCAGCTCATGAGCCGGCGGGCACGTGACGCCGATCTTCGCCATGAACTCGGCCGCGCCTTCGTATTCGTCGCGCGTCATGCCTTTTGCGGCATGGATCGCGATGCGCCGCTCGATCGGTTTCGGCAGATGCCGCAACATCAGCGGACCACGATTCTCACAGTCCTTTCCATGAAAGATCGCCCAAGCCCAGGGCTGGCGAACCGACAGGGCGATGTCGGGAAGATCGATCAAAGCCCGACCTCCTGCAAGAATCCCTCAAGGCCGACCGGCTGTGCCTGGACGGTGAAGTAGCTTTCGATCCGCTGCCAGATGCGATCATGACGCGCGCACAGCAGCCTGCCGACCTGCTCGACCGTTTCGCGTCGGATCGACCCTTTCGCAATCCGACGCTCGACGCGGCGGCGCATCCTTCGCTCATGCGCCGTGAATTTTTTCCAGTCAGCGCGAATCTCTGCGGGCAGCAACCGCCAGCACTTTCCGCACACGATCTTTGCGTCCGCATCGTCGGCAGAGCTACGCGCGGCCGTACGCCGGCAGTGAGGGTTGAGACATGGAATGCGATCGGGAGACGACGACATGCTGCACCATCATCCCTTCTTCTCGATGCCGAGAATCTGCGACACGATCGCGTCGGCGGTTTCCTGCGAAATGCCCTTGACCTTGGCGACCTGGTTGACGGCGGCCCTGGCCTTGGCGTGCAGTTCTTCCTCGATCTTGCGGCGGCCCGCGTGACTGAGGTTCTGCGATTCCACGGCGTGCTTGAGCGCGCGCGAGGTCATCATCAGCATTTCGGCGGTGTCGCCATCCGGCGACAGATCGCCGGCGTTGCCGAGCATTTCGCTGATCAGCGTCTTGAGCGTCTCGGCAACCATCAGCGTCAGGTTGTCGTCGCCGGACTGTTCCAGCTTCGGCGCGATGACGCGGGCGATCTCGCGGGTTTCTTCTAAGCGGCGGGACAGAATGGCGATGCGCAACGCGGTGCGATTGAAAGCGGAGCGCGAGATCACGGGCGGCTCGGCCGCCGCGTCATGGCTCAATGAAGCCGCCTTCAAGCGCGCGTTGAAGCCGTCGAGGATTTCAAGCTGCGAGAGCTTGCGCTCCTTGAGTTGCTCGAATGCCCACAGCTTGGCCTCATCAGCCCAATCAGGAAGCGTGTCGATCGCCGACAGCCGCCCGCGCTTCGCCCGCCCATGTCGCGCCATGGATCAGTCCCTCGGCCGCGACGGCCGTCGAATGCCTGGGATTATGAGACGACGCTCGACGTGCTCCGCACCCTTCGCCGTCAGTTCCGCGATGACGCACGAGCCGAAGCTCGATAGCTTCACCGCGCCGACGTCGGCGAGCCAGCGCAATTCCTCCCGCAACCAATCGCGAGATTTGTTGATGGCAGCCATATCGAGCACGGAGCCAAGCCGCGAATCGCTGGCCGCACCGTTGTCCTCCGAATGAAGCTCTTTCAGAATGATGAGGCGCGCTTCTTCGCGAATGATATCAGTCATCGGGCAACCTTTTCCAAAAGCACTTCCTGAATCCGATCGGCCATGGCCGAGATCGGTTTGACCTTTTCCGAGATCCCGCGCATCTCGGTGCGTAGCTCGCCGATCGCCAGCTCCAGCCGGTGCGTCGTGTCCTTATCCGGCATGTGCTCGATATGGCTCTGCATGCGCGTGATCTTGTCCTCGGCGACGTCGATCTTCGCGGCCAGATTGGAGACATGATCCTTGCTGGCCTTGGTCTCCACCTTGCCCTCAACCTCGGCGATGCGCGTCTCGTTGCGGCCGGATCGATGTGTGATGACCACAAATATCAGTGTCCCCATTGACGTGATGACGCTGAGCCACGACGCCAGCGCGCCGAATTCGATGCTCAACGCACTCACGGGCGCGCCTTCCAGCATCCAAGTTGCTCGCCGTGCTCGTTGTGGGCGAGGATGCTGGCGGCGGCCGTCAGGTCGTTGCGCGCGATCTCATCAACGGTGCTGGCCCGCATCCGGATCGGCTCCCAGCCGTCGCAGGCGCTACCGTTCATCGTTGTCTGGCACCCAGCGACCAAGACGCTCGCGCAGATCATCACCATTAAGGGTCCGAACCTCATCATTCTTTTTCGCGCGCTCCCGCAGGTTATCGAGTGACTGGCGTTGCTGTTTGGCTTGCTGGACGGCCTTGCCGGCCGAAAACACTTTCGCGAACGCAAGGCCGATCGCGGCCGCGATGCCCAACCCGGCCGCGAGCGCGCGGCCGACCTTCGAGGTGGCGAGCCATGTGATCACCGCGCCGATCATGCCGGCACCCCGAGCACGTCACCCTCGATCGCGCGTCGCGCGACGCGGGACTTGTGCGCGGCATAGATCGAATAGCCGACGCCACCGACCGCGACGACGATTCCGGCGATGGTGAGACCGAGATAGATGTTGGTGAGCCAGTCGGCGGTGCCGAGGAAGGGCTGCAACTGCGCCTGCGCGCCCTGGATAAGCCCGGCGAGCGCGCCACCGCCGACAGCGCTCCTGGTCGAGGTATCAGCGTCGATCGCCGGCTGCATCACGTCGCTGGCATACGCCTTGGCGACGCCGAAGGCTTCGACCGGCGCCGGGCCGACCGAACCGCTCGCCCAGGCCTGGCCGATCGCCTTGACGCTGGCGACACGCGCGCTCCAGCCCTTGCCGAAGGTGGACCACGTTTTCAAGTTCTGCAGCATGCCCAACCGCCGCGCGCAGATCGCGGCGATCAGCGCGTCATGGTCAGGGTGCTGGCGCGCGGCGTTGATGGTGTTGATGCCGACGTGGCCATCGGCCGCAACGCCGAGCGCGCGCTGAAGCCACAGCGCGCTCTGATACGGCCCGGAGTTCACCGCGCCGTCGAACACGACGAGGCTCACGCCGCGCGGCAGCTCGTCGGCGCGAACGGCGTCCCAATATTGCTGCTTGTAAATGGCGTTTCGCTCCGCGATCCAGTCCGGCTGCCCGCGCATCGCCGGCGTCAGGGGCCGCAAATCGCGACCGTGACGGCAGCGATAGGCGTCATAGACGCGCTGAATCACGCCTTCGAGCGTGACGCCGCCCGGATCGCGCGGATGGTGGGAGAAGCCGCCCTCGTGCTTCAGGGTGACGGCGAGCGATTGTTCGAACAGGGTCATCAGTGAGGCTCCGGCAGCGGAGCCTCACGAATCCCGTAATTACCCGATTAGCGCCATCTGACAGGTGTCAGACGATCCACGTGAAACACGGAGACGGAGCAGCGAGGTCAGAAAAGGTCTTTCTGCCTCTTGTCGCGGTGGCCGCCGCGATGATGCGCACGGTGGCGATGCACGGTGCGCTGCGTCACGCCGAGGCGGTGGGCGATCTCATGAGCATGGGAATCGCCCGTCCCGTCAAGCTCATGAATCCGCTCGGCTATGGCGCGGATGAACTGCCGGTAGGTGCCGCCGATCACGAGCGGGATGTCACAGGTCTCGCCGCCGAAGCGCTCGCTGACCATGGCGGCGGCCTTGAGGCCGACGCAGGCGACAAGCCAGTGATCGGCCGGAACCTTCTGCGGGAAGTAGACGCGGGTGCCGCCGCGGCGCGCGGCGATCGCCAGAGCGCCGGCTTCGCCGATCAGCTCCGCAATCTCCGCCAGCACGCCGGGCAGCTTCTCTGTCATCGAAGGATGGTCACGATGACGTTGTTGCGCACGATGTAGGTCAGGCCGTCGGCCTGGATCGTCAGATCCCCGGTGCCGATGTCAGAGGCCGCCTGGACGGCGCGTTTCAGCGAGCCTTCAAGAGCGCTTCGCAGCGCCTCGATATCCAGCCCGCCGGCGCGCTCGACGAACCTCAGCAGCGCATGGTCGGACACGCGGATGATATCGGCGCGGGGTGATTTCATCGGCTGGCCTCCTTGGGATAGCGGCGCGCGAACTCGCGCCGGACAACGTCGGCGAAACCTTCGCCATGCTGTTCCGTCAACTGTGCCAGCAACGCGGCTCTCGCCGGCCAGGAGAGCTTGCTCATCTGCTTAAGCAGGGACTCGATTTTCTCCTGACCGCTCACGGGATCGGCCTCCGTCCGGTGCGCGGCTCGACCGCGCGAGCGTGATGGCCGGAGCAATACGGACCGCCCTGGCGCGCCGGCGCGCCGCAGAAGAAGAAGTCCGGCTCAAGCGGATCGCCGACCGGCCAGTGGCAGCAATCGGCGGTGAGCTGCACGAGGGAGCGGCGCTGGCTGGCCGGAATCGCGAAGTCATCGATCTTCGGCGGCAGCGGCTCGTCCCGCTTTGGCGCGGGACCAGGAGTCCGGGCGCGTGAGGTCCGCGCCGGCTTCTCGCGCGGGCACGCCGCGTGGCCATTGCACGGCTTGGGATGCACCCGGCCCGGCGCGGCCAAACCGGCGCGCGTCACCTTGCTGATGACGGCGTTACGCGTGACGCTGCCGAGCAGCGAGGCGCATTCGGAGGCGCTGATGCCGGCGTTCCAGAGCGATGTAAGAACGCGCACCCTGGTCTCGCTCCAGCCCGATTCCTTCTGTGCCCGCGTGAGCTCCGTGTCCGTGACCGGCCGGTTCATGGGTGCGCCCTCCTGCGGATGTTATAGATCGCGCGAGCCGTTGCTCTGTTTTGAATTCCCGCGCGCGACTTGTTCAGTTCCTGCCAGCGCGCTTTGGCTTCGTCGGCTGCCTCAAGAAGCGCGCGCTCGTCAGGCGTCAGATACTTGCGCCAATCGTATTTTGAATCGCGTTTGATAAAGCTCACGACGAGTGCTCCTTTCCCACATGCGGCGCGCGACAACGCGACCACGCGTTGAAATCTTCGACCCGGCAGCGGCTGCACGGTCGCGGCTCTCCTGCGGCCGACATGACAACGCCTCGCCCCTCGCAACACAGGCAGGTCTCGCGTGCTGTCGTCACGGCCGACCTCCGTGCAGAGCGGCGCGCAGCTTGCCGCCGAGCGCCTTCTGAACGTCATCGTAATGACGCTCATTCATCGCGTTCCAGTCGTGCAGCCATGTGATGCGCGCCGCGTAGCCGAGCAGGTCGTTCATCGGATCGACCGCGCCGCCGATCTTCTTGACCGCGCCGAGCGCGATCAGCCGCGCCCATTGAGCGTCGATAACAGCGCGCTTGCTGGCGATGACGTTGCCGCTATCCGGCCATTCGACTCCGGCGGCGCGGGACAGCCATGCCTTCAGGCCTTCGATCGCAGCGGTCCCCGACCGGGCGTCACGCAGGAAGCGGGTGTGTGACACGCCTGTCTGGCGCTGAAGAAATGACAGCATGGCGCGGTCCGTGCGGTCGCGGGCCACGCCAAGATCATAGGCGGCGATCCACAGCGCACGGAGCTTGCCGCCGATCGGGCTGTCGAGGCCGGCGACCGCGCCGGACGCCGCCGCGCCGCCGGTCGCGTCGCGCAGCTTCTCGATGACGCGCACGGCCTCCCGAGTGCTCAACGCTTTCGCCGACCGCTTGCCGGTCTCGCGCGCGAGAAAATCGCGATAGGTGTCATTATCCATGCCGACACGGGATTTCAGGGTGTGAATGGTCGCGATCATCGACGTGGAGGCTGGCTGAGAAGAGAGGCTCATGTGGATCATCCTTTCTTGGCGAAGCCGTTCCCGTCGCGCGTGCCGAGCGGGACGATCGCGAGTTCAAGATCGACGGCGTTGAGGGCGGCATCGAGCAGGTCGGCGCGCGGCATGCTGCGGAAGCGCCAGAAGCGGAGTGTGTCGACGCCGATGCCGGCGCGCTCGGCCACGTCGGCCAGCGTGGCGCGCTGCTCGTTCATTTCGACGAAAAGCCCGCGCACCACCGGAATGGTGTGTTCGGGAATCTTGATGGCCTGGATGCGCGCCAGATCCTGCGCGGCGCGCTTCTTGAGGATGAACGAAGGATCGGCGTTCATCCGCCGCATCAGTTCCGCCTGCGCGGCACGCCGATCCGCTGTTTGCTGCTTTATCGCGGCTTTCCGCGCGGCCTGAAACTTCGGGTCGGCCTGCAGGGCGCGCATGCGGGCGGCGCGCGCCGCCCGCTCGGCGTCCGACAGGCGGATGGTCCGAGTCTGTTTCATGCCGACGCGACCCGCTCGCCGGCGTCGTCGAGAAACAGGGCGACGGCGTCAACGATGACATCGGCGGGATCGTCCCCGCTCTTGCGGCAATGAGCGCGCAGCGCCACCTCGACGGTCGGCGGCAACGTGTAGCCCGGCAATGGCGCAGCCGCCGCGCCCACAAGCGCGATCGAGCGCTTGCTCCCAAACTGTCTGACGATGTGGCCCCGCTTTTCGAGGCCGGTGACAAGGCGGTGAATGCTGGACTTGGATGACACTCCAAGACCAACGGCGATGTCGTCATATGACGGGCTGGAACGGTATCGCGCGATATGCGCCTGAATGACGTCCAGACATTCTCGCTCGCGCGAGGTCAGGCCGAATTGCGGCGCTAGCGCCATGTGCATCTGCGGCGCAGACATCATGACGCCTCCGCAAGCTGCTCGTCGGCGAACGGCTCGACGGTGAAGGTCTCGCCGGCTGAGGCGATCTTCACGCCGTCAATCTTCTTGGCGAGATTCGGGTTGCGCAGCATCGCGACCTTGTCGATCTCGACCGTCTCGCGCAGGAAGCCTGCGAATTCGGCACCGGCATCCTTGATGCGCGCAATGACATCATCCACCTTGCCGCGAAAGCTGACCTTGGCCGGATTATGCCGCCACGACACCTTGCCGGTGCCGAGATCGACGGTCTTGCTTTTGTCGCCGCCGGTGAGCGTGGCGCGATTGGCGTCGCAATACGTCTGCAAGCCCTTGAACAGGTCTTTCGCCGCTGCCTGCAGCGGTTGGGTCATATCGACGTATTTCTGTTTCGTATCGGCGAGCGCCTGATTCAAATCGGTTTCAAGATGCTCGATATCGCGCATGACCTTGCCGTATTCGGCCAGCATCGCGGTCGCTTCCTCGCGGGATTGCGGCACGCGCACCGCAACGGCAGCCATCGCCCTTGCCTTAACCATTCGTCGTCTCCTTTTCGGTTGGGGTTGGGGTTGGGTCGTTCTCGCGGCCGTAGCCGAGATCGGTCAGCGCCTGGGCGACCATGTCGATTTGAGTATTCACCGCGCTGCGCAGCGCGGTGCGGCGGTCGGCGTTGCCTTCGGCCTGCAGATCGTCGGCGGTGAGCAGCAGCGAGAGCGTGAGTTCGGCGAGCCGCGCGTGATCGCGATACGCGCGCGCAAGCGCCATGATCTCGACAGTTGAGGCTTGCAACGCGCGGCGCTTGCCGCTTTTGAGGATCGCGGCGGCGATGGCGAGAACATCGCTCGCCGAAATCGCCGCGACCTGTTCGGCCAGGGTCGGCAAGGCCGGCGCGACTGGCGGGGCGTCGGGTGTGGTGACGGGATCGGTCATGACGCACCCTGTCGACGATCGCGCGGGCCGAACGCGCTCGGCAACAACCGCACGTTGGTGTCGCCCTTCAGGCACTCTGCGAGCACCTTGAAAGTGTCGAGGGCGATGCCGACTTCCGCCATCGCGGCCTTACTCGCGGCGGCATGGAGATCGCGCCGGAACTGATGCCATGCGGTCGCATCGGGACAGGGATCGCCGCGACACCAGGCGTCGAAGGTGTCGCGCAACAAAGCGAGATCAGCGGCCAGCATCGTTATCCTCCTGAGTGAGACGGGAATGCGGGCAGCCGCCGCGGCAGGCGCGATACAGCTTCGCGCGGATCGAGGATGCGCCGGTGTTGTCCATGCGTTGCTCATTCAGGCAGCGCTTCTGCTCGATCGCGCCGAGCACGGGACAATCAGTCGGCGGCGGCGGAAGAGCTTCGCGGGCACGTTCTTCGATCTTCGCAAGGTTCCCGCTATACTTGTTGTACAGCACACTGCACAGCACGTTGCGGCGGATACCGATGCGATGCGCCGTCTTGCCAAGGTTCGTCCGGTTGGCCTCGATCGCGAGCGTCTCGATCCAGTCGGGCATTGGATCGCCCCAGCCCGCGCGGGCATTGGCGATGAAATCGACGCCGACAGGCTTTTCTCCTTTGCGCGCAAACATCACTCGTCCTCCTGAGTAAGACGGGAATGCGGGCAACCGCCGCGGCAGGCGCGATACAGCTTCGCGCGGATCGAGGATGCGCCGGTGTTGTCCATGCGCTGCTCATTGAGGCAGCGATCGCGGCCGATCTCGCCGACGATCGGGCACACGACCGTCTCGCCCATGAGAGCGCCGCGCACCTTGGCGGCCACGCGGTCGATATCGCCGGGATATCGATGCGCCAGAACGTGGCTGATCACGGCCGACGAATATCCGATGCGCTTGGCGGCTCTCGCCGCCGTGGTGCGGTTGCACTCCTGCGCAAGTTCGACAATCCAGTCGGGCGGCGCACCCCATGCCTTGCGAGCCTTGGCGAGGAAATCGACTTTCTGTTTCAAAGCACGATCTCCTCGCTATGCGGGCCGTCAAAAACCGCCCTTTGGTTACGGTCAAAGATCAGTGAGACCTGCACCAGCATCGGCGGCTTCGGGCCGGTGTTCATGCGCGGCAAGAGTCGCCACGCGTCCGATTTGGCTGCCGCGTCGCGATGGAGCGTGAGATATCCTGCGTCGCGCAGCCGTCGCAGGTATCGATCAGCCACCTCGGGCTGGATGACGAGTGTGTCCGTCGACGCCGCGATGGCCAGCTCGCGCGTTGTGAATGTCTTGAGGCTGCGGATAGCAACCCACAGCGCTTCTTGCGCGGTGCCGCCGATGAGATTGCGCGTCGGCACCGGCACTCGCAACCTCAGCATCTTTCCATGGTTGACGGGCATCACGCGGCCGCCTTGGGCTTGCGTTGATATGCCTCGACGTGCCGGACCTGCGGCGGCTCCCCGGTGAAGAACGGCTCGCTCGCCCGCACCTTAAGATCGATGGCTTTGAGGCCCTGATTGCGGGCGAGCTCGGAGGCGTGGGCCAGATTCACAACGATGCGGCGCGCACGACCGCCAGACGCCGAGCGGATCGTGTCGAGAAGGTCATCCTTGATGGTCACGCCTGGCACGAACGCCCTGGCAAGCTCGCGGGCATCGTCGAGGTCGCAGGGCTGTGCCTGGAACCAGTCGAGCACGCGGTTATGCACACGCTCGACGGTGAGCAGCTTCGCCGGCAGCTTTTCTTCGCCGATCAGGATGATCGGTGCGCCGGAAGATTCCTGCAGCTCGCGCACGATCTCGATCATGCCCTTGTCGACAAGCTTGTCGGCTTCGTCGACAATCAGCGGCCGGTCGGGGTCTTCGCCCAGGCAGGCGATCGCCTGTTCGGCCATATCCGCCGTCGTCGCCTTGACCAGGACGGTTTCGCCAAATTCGCGCAAGATCGCGCGAAGGAAGGTACGGCGAGTCCAGCTATCGCCGACCTCGACGCGGACCGCGTTGGATTTGTTCTGCGCAAATATAGAAGCGTAGGTTTTGCCGTAGCCGGACGGACCGCTGCAGACGCCGAGTCCGGGCAAGTGAGCGGCGCGTTCGATCAAGCGGCGGGTCATGACCATGAAGGCCGCGACATTCTTGATCGGCACCGGGCCTTTGACTTCGTGAGACGAGCGAGACGACATTCTATTCAAGTCCTTTAATTGCAACGGGATCGGCTTCTCCGTATGTGTCGAGAAAGCCTCTGTACTCGGGACCCTCGCGGTACCCACCGAGCCAAAGCAGGTCATCGGCATCCACGAATTCATTGCAGGCGATCCGCGCCTCGATGGCGCGCGCCCGATTCCAGCGCTGGTGTGAGGTCTCCTGCGTCCGCAGCTTGCGGACCTTGGCGGCCGGCGCGGAGGCTTCCTCGGCACGGAGCTGCTCGGCCAACGCCGTGATGGCGTCGGAATGTACAGTTTCAGTCGGCTTCGATGCGCTCGCCGCGGCGGTGAGCGCCGGGGTTTCATGCACTCTTGAAGACTTCGGAAATTCAACCAGCGTGCCGGCATCGACCAGCGATTGCCGATGGATAGCCGAGGCGAAGTCCTTCGCCTTGATCCGCCGCGCCTCGCGCTTAACCTGATCCATGCGCTCGTTGATGTGACGCTTCTGCGCGGCGCGAGCTGCAGCGATCGCCGCCGCCGGATCGACGCCCGCAAGTTCCGGCGCGACCGCTTCGCCGAGATAGGTCTCGCCGTCCGTCTCAAAAACATAGGCGCGGCCCATGTCATCGGTGTCCATCCGCACGAGCACGGTGTCACCGACGTTGAGGAAGCCGCCGATATAATGCGTGTCGTTGATGCGAAGGCCGGTCTTGGTGACCACGCGCAAACCATCCTTGCCCGCGACCGGCGCGAGCAGCATATCGAGGGCGCGGACATCTTCGATTTTGCGGATCGACACTGCCGCCATGGCAGCTTTGGCGAACGGCGTCTGGCCTTTAAGCCCTGCATGGGGCGCGCGGCCATAAACATCCTTGCACCAATCGTCGACCCGCGTCTGCAGCTCCGCGGCCGACAGATCAACCTCAAACATATCCTCCGGCTTCTCGCCGAGGCGTTTTGAAAAGCTCTTCCGATTCTCAATCACTTTGCGGTCGGCAACGCTGTGGCCGATGAATCCGGGAAGTGTCCGCATCAGGCCGCGCTGCAATGTTCCGATTGCGCGCTCGACGTGGCCTTTTTTCTCTGGCGAGAAAGGCGGTGCCAGCTCGACCTCGATATTGAGAGAAGCGAACAGGCGCTGCGTGACGCGGGCGATGAAATCCGAGCCGTTGTCAGTCTTGATCCGATCCGGCACGCCCCATGAGAGGATTGATTTGCGGATGAGAAGACCCACCGCGGCGGCACGCGGCGTCTTGGTCACCAGCGCGACCATGCGGCGCGACCAGATATCTTCGCAGACGTAGACATGGTAACGGCCGTCCGTCGTCAACACGTCCGCCGGCGAGGCATCGATCTGCCACACTTCATTGAGGCGCATCGCCGGATTCGCCACGCGCGCGGCGAAGCGCATGGTTGATTTGAAGCCGTCGGGGTTGCGGATGGACT
Source organism: Nitrobacter winogradskyi (assembly GCF_006539545.1). Classification (GTDB taxonomy): domain Bacteria; phylum Pseudomonadota; class Alphaproteobacteria; order Rhizobiales; family Xanthobacteraceae; genus Nitrobacter; species Nitrobacter winogradskyi_A. The sequence continues at coordinate 150,897 of NZ_BJNF01000002.1, read as the reverse complement.
CGAGCTCGACGCGATAGCTCGCTTTCCATGCCTTCAAGGCGTGTTGAAAGGTGCGGATCGGAGGAAGATCAAACACGCGATCGCCGATCATCACCTTCGGAAAGCGATCGGCGATCAGGGCGCGGATGTGGTGTGCGGTAAGTTGCGGCTGCTTGGCGAGCAGCGCCAGCACCGCGACCTTCAACTCGCCGTCGTTTGCGCGATCGAGAACGCCAGTGCCCTTGCGGGCTGCGGCGCGATCAACCGCCAGCTTCGACTTGCGACCAGCCTTCGCATGGGCGCGCCACCGGGCCAGCGTGCGTGGCGCGAGGTGCTTGACCTCGGCGCGAATCCAGTCAGCAACGTCGAGAGCATCGGGAGCGTTGTAAAGGTCGCAGAAGTGGCGGTCGGAGCGCTTGTGCCCAACGCCGGCCTCCGCGGCGATCTTGTCGGCTAGTCCGAGAATGGCGAGCCGCGCATCGCGGGCCGACGCGGCGCCGCCTTTGACATTGACGGCCTCGGGCTCGGCAGCGGCGTCGCGCGCCATTGAGGCGGGGACTTCAATCGCGTCGATGTGCTGGCCGACATAGGCGACGCGCGCTTCGGAAGGCAGCGAATCGACCGCGTATTCGAGGCCACCGCCGCGCGCGTTACGCAGTCGGGAGGTCCAGCCTTGCCGTTCTGCCGCAAAAAGCACGCCACGCTTGCTTGCTGGCAGGCCGGGCAACCTCAACTCTGCGATCTCGGCGGCGGATAAAAACAACTTCACCGGCCGGCCCTCCATTGAGCGTCGGCGGCATTGATCTCGCGGTCCAGCTTGTCGCGAGCTTCCTTCGCCATTTCGCGGCGGATCAGCGCTTCGTATTTGGCGTGAACCGCGATCACGTCGGTGTCGGCGAGAAGCGCATTCATCAGGCGCAGGTCGCCGGTGACGGCGAGAAGCGCGACCAGACGGTGCGCCGGGATATTATTGCGCTCGTTGGCCACGGATGAATACTGATCGAGCATCGCGACCGTGATGGTCTCGCCGAGGTAGTCGCCCATCATGTTCGCAACGACATCGCGCGATCGGCCGGATTCCTTGATCGCCTCGGCGACGGCGCGGGCAACGCGGGCCGAGCAGCGCGCGGCCTTGACGCGCTCCGGCGCGAAACGCTCAACTACCGGAGGCGGCGTGAAGTCGCGAAACAGGTCCGGCGTGCTGGCATCGCGGCGGCGCGTCATATCCACGCCTCCGGCAGTTCGACGACGATCCAGTTGCGGCGCGGCTCGCGGGCGCGGAGACCATCGAGCAGGTTGAGATATTCGGACTCCAGTCGCGCGACGTTGCGATCGTCGTATTCGCGCGCGCGATCGGGGTGCGCGGTTGTGTACGGCGTCGGGATGGGCGTCGATTGATCGTATCGACCTGTAAAGAAGCGTGGACCGCGCGGTGTGGCGAGCGCGAACCTCATGGCTGCCTCGCGACGTGTACGGCAATAGCCGGCCGGAGGGTCGATGACGCGACGCAGCCTTGATCGTGGCTGATGCGGGCCATCAAGCCGGCGAGCGAGAAACCGGCCAAGACAAGCAGCGCGACGACGAAGCGGAGAAGCTCGAAGCGGTCACGCGGCATGGTTGATCCCCATGGCGAGGGCGACCACTGCCGGCACGATCAGCCTGTAGCCGTCGCCGTTGAAATTGGAGCCGATGGCGATGCCTTCGAAGCCGAGCCTGTGCTCGACGCCGGTGGCGCGGTCGCGGACCAGGAGGCTGGCATCGTCGACGTTGAGCAGATCGACGGTCATCTCGACTGAGTCACGCATGCGTGTCTCCGTCGTTAAGACGCGAGATCAGACCTTCGATTTCGCCCACCATCAGCGCGGCGCGGACGCGGGCTTCAATCGACGTTGTATCGATGTGTGGGGGGAGACGGTTCTCGATCGTGCAACGAGTCACGGCCGGCGACAGGATGGCGCGCCGACCAGCCCATAGACCCGTAAATCCGCTACGATCCAGCTCGCGCGCCAACGCCTCAACCCAGTCGGGAAGATCGCTTCCCCATGCAGCGCGCGCGCGTTCGAAGGCCGGGACTAATTCATCCGCAACCAACTTTGCACAATGGGGGCAGAGGCGCGTCGTCATACGCGCCCCCCGGTCGGGCTCAGTTTTGCTGTACGCTTCTGAGTCGACCTCTGAGCAGCGCTTCGGGTACGAGTTTTGACAATTAAATTTCCCTCACTGTCGAACCAGTGAGGCCAAAGCTCGTGCAGATTTTTGCCAAGGAAATCAGCTATGATTTCGTTGGAAGGCTTGCGTGGGTAAGACAAGGCGGCTCGGAGAGTGGCGTCGGCCAAGCCGTTGTTGCGGGCCAATTCGGCGAGCGACGTATTGCGCTTATGAATTGCGGCTACGACGTCGGCCCGATGCCAGCCTTGAGGGATCATCATTGAGCGATTTCGGTTCAAGAATGAAGTTAGAATCATCGGAAATGCAACGAACGAAGCAATGTTGAGTGAAAATGGCAAAAAAGACAAGCGATTTCGGCTCAGAAACCATCTTCAAGGCCGATGATTTTGCCGAAATCGGTAAGAACCGCTTGTCGGCTAAGCAGATTCGGGAATTTTCGAAGGTTTTAATGGAGGTCCCTGATCACGCCGCATTGCCCGACTGGACGCATCTCACGGTCGGAGATCGGCTAGCGATCGTGTCGACTTTGATTCCCGCGGAGCAGCTAGAAAACCTCATGGGTTCCGGCGCTCGATACGCGATCTCGCGCTATCGTACTGGAGCCAAGGTTCCGGTTGACGCTGTGGCCGCATTGGCAGCAGAAACGATGCTTCCCGTAGATTGGATCGTTTCCGGGCGCGCTCAAGCGCGGCAACCACCGCTCGTGCGGATTACGCCGGACAATCCGCAGGCCGATCCCGACGACGTGCCAATCCAGAAGCTTGCTTTCAAGGCCGCCGCCGGGCGCGGCGCACTGATCCTTGACGAACTCGCCGATCACGTCCGGTTTCCCCGCGCGATTCTTGCTCACGTCGGCGTCGCCCCGCAGCACGCACGCCTGATGGAAGCCAGTGGCGAAAGCATGAAGGAGACGATTCATGATGGCGATACGCTGCTCGTCGACGTGTCGCCGGCGGCGGTGGAGATCGTGGAAGGCAAGATTTACGTATTCGGGCTCGGCAACGAAGCCTACGTCAAACGTTTGCGCCGCACTGGCGACGCGGTCATCATGATCTCGGACAATCGCGAGCTGTTTCCTCCAGAGGAAGCGCCTCGGCATTTGCCGATGCGGATATTCGGGAGGGTGAAGTGGGCCGGACGAAGCCTTTGAGCAGTTCAACCATCCATTAAGCAGAATCGTTGCGAGACGCGGTTGGTGTCCTCTGCCTTGGAGTGGCGGGGGTATCAGCGTTGTGGGAACGCTGACAGCCGCGGGCCTATCCTGGCAGACTGACCCGCTCGACGACCGAATCCGTTCTCGCCGACCCGCCGCTGCTGCACACGGGGTGCACAGCACAGCGACGGTAGGCAGGCCGGAGTATTTTGACGAGATGGAGTCGCGAGTTGTCTACAGGGCCGTCGCGCCGGTTAAGCCGGCGGCCGGTTATATCGGTGGCAAGAAGAAGTTATCCAAGATGCTGGTCGACCGGATCAGCCGGATTCCCCATGAGACCTATGCCGAGCCGTTCGTTGGAATGGGCGGCGTCTTCCTCAGACGCCCGCGCGCCCCGAGAGGTGAGATCATCAACGATCGATCCGGCGACGTCGCGACCTTCTTTCGAATTCTCCAGCGCCATTACGTGCCCTTTATGGACATGCTGCGCTGGCAGTTCACGGGCCGTCAGGAATTCGAGCGATTGAAGGCGAGTGATCCGGGCACGTTGACCGATCTGGAGCGCGCGGCGCGATTTCTTTACCTTCAACGGACGGCGTTCGGCGGGAAGGTTGCGGGTCGCAACTTCGGAGTCGATCCGCTTGGCGGTCGATTCAACGTGACGAAGCTCGCGCCGATTTTGGACGCGCTGCATGATCGGCTCGCCGGCGTCGTCATCGAGTGCCTGCCCTGGGCTGATTTCATCGCGCGTTACGATCGGCCGGGCACGCTGTTCTACCTCGATCCGCCCTATTGGGGCGGCGAGAACGACTACGGCGCGGGAATGTTCGATCGGGTCGAGTTCGAGCGGATGGCCGCCGTTTTAAGAGGCCTTCAAGGCCACTTCATTCTCTCGATCAACGACGTTCCGGATATCCGAAAAACCTTCGCCGGATTCACGATAAAACCGGTCTCATTGACCTATACGGTGGCGCGATCGACCAACGCTCACCCGGCCCGCGAGCTGATCATTTCGCGCCGCCGATTCTGCCGCCGGAGGATTCCCACTTAGGATTCCCACTTGGATAGCGGTCCGATGGCGCATCCCAGAAGGAAACACCTGTATTTGTTGGAATTTTTTGCGTAACCCCATAAGTGGGAATCCACCCAGCGCGTGACGGTTATTTCTTCCCACTTGCTCGGGCCAACCGCGATTTTTCGGGGATTACTTGAGATCGCCCCGTCGGGCTGTGCCATGTGAAGTTGCGCGCGCCGGGGGATCGCCAAGCCCGCCGAGAACGGGAGAAACCCGCCAACGACGGGCACTTCCCGTATTTCTTCGGCTAATCCCGGCCAATCCCGGTTAGTGCCATACAAACTTGCGCGTCACACGTGTGATGTTCCGGCGCAACTGTGGAGCATGGCGTAAACCTACTCCGGGAGCGTCACGCTGTCAAGGTATTTTTTCCTAGGAATCTTTACCGCGCACCGGACCTATTTCAGCAAGCCGTTCAGGGCGTCGAAGCGCTCCCTGAGCGAACCGCCGATGCCGCTCACCGCGGCCACGATGACGATGCTGATGCCGGAAGCGATCAGCGCATATTCGATCGCCGTCGCACCTGACGTGTCCCACAGAAATTCCGACGCAAACTTTGCAAGGCGGCGCAATGCCCAACTCCGCTATCTGGATCCCGCGATATTCCGCGTTCCTTTTTGCAACTTAAAGGCGAAAGATTGCCCAGACCCTAAGCGACGCCCTGAACGAATGCTTAAAGCTGATCCGTCATGGCCGGGCTGTTGAGTTCGTCCAAAAGAACATACTCTTTTTGATTTGACGCGTTTTCTTTACGCAAACCAGATTCCATCCCCGGGTCGGGTCCGAGGACATGGTTCGCTCGAAAACGCTTTACCGACGAAGCTCCGCGCGGATCAGGCCGAAGGGCCGGCGAGCGGCCGCTCTTCCATTCGCGCCAGGAGCAGCGCGGCGACGGCCATCATCGCGGCCGTGGCGGCGAACACATAACGGAACGCCGTCGTGAGGTCCGAAGCCTGGATCGCACTGATCCGGCCGCCGCCCTCATGGCCGATCATGGCGTCGGTTCCCAGCGTCATCAGCAGGATGGCGGCGAACGCGGCGACGACGAAGGAACAGGCGAGCGCGCGAAAAAAATTCATCGCGCCGGTGACGGTTCCGACCTGCTCGCGCATCACCGCATTCTGCAGCGACACCACGCTGACCGGAAAGATGGTGCCAAGACCGAACGCGAACAGCGAGAGCATCGCCAGCAGCGGCCATAGCGGCATCGTCACCGCAGCCATGATCGCGGCCATCACAGCCGCAAAAGCGGTGCCGACGATCGCGATCCGTTTGTAATGGAGGGTATGCGTCATGGCGCGGCCCGCAAGCATCGCGCCGCCGGTCGAAACCGCCGCGATCGGAATCAGCGCCAGTCCGGATTCGCTGACGCCGAGATGATGGACGACCTGATAATACAAGGGCAGATGCACGGTGATCCCGATGATCGCACTGAGCGCGAGAGCACTCGCGGCTATCGCATACGGGACCACCGACCCGCCTATCAGCGACAGCGGGAGGAATGGTTCGGACGCCTTGCGCGCGTGCCAGACGAAGACCGCGGCGAGCGCCAGCGAGACTCCCAGCATGGCGACGATTTCCCGCGAGAGCCAGGCGAAACGGTTGCCGCCCCATGTCAGCACCAGCATGAACACCACAGCCGACGTCATCAACAGCAGGCCGCCGGTCCAGTCCACTCTGCGGCGGCGGTGAAACACCGGGATGCTGCCCATCTTCGGCAACAGCAACGCCAGCGAGACGAATCCAAGCGGCACGTTGATCCAGAAGATCATCGACCAGTGCAAGTGCTCGGCGAATACGCCGCCCAGCACCGGCCCGGCGATGCCGGCCGCGGTCCACACGCCGCTGAAATAAGCCTGATACTGGCCGCGCTCCCGCGGCGTCACCACATCGGAGATGATTGTCTGCACCACAGGCAGGATGCCGCCGCCGCCGATGCCCTGCACGCCGCGCGCCACGATCAGCGTCGTCATGTTCTGCGCCAGCGCGCAAAGGACCGAACCCGCGATGAACAGGCCGAGCGCGGTGACGATCATGGCGCGGCGACCATAGATATCGCTCAGCGTGCCGAACAAGGGCGCGACCGCTGTCGACGCCAGGAGATAGGCCGTGATGATCCATGCCAGCGTGGTGACATCGTGGAACTCGCGGCCGATGGTCGGCAGCGCGGTTGCGACGATGGTCTGGTCAAGGGCGGCGAGAAACATGGTCAGCATCAGGCTGACCAGGATGGTGCGGATCTCGCTCCCGCCCGGCTGGGCGGGCGCCACGACCGGCGGCGCATCGCCCTCACCTTCAGCCAGACCGGGGCGCGCCGCGTCTTCGCCGGACGAAATCGGGGGACCGGACCGACCCCGACCCAGGCGCTCATAGGTATTCATGCGGACGGAATATGATCTGGCTCAAAGGCGCGGGAAGCTGCCGCGGTTCTCTACTTTGCTATTTTATAATGTTGGCGAGAGCCTTCTGACAGCGATGGGCCAACAAAAAAATTACCAACCCACGATCGCAAATCTGTGATCGGAACGGGTCAACGCCGGGGTGGCGGTTTGCGAAGCCGGGCGCGCTTCGGCAACAGAACCGGCCACTGCACGATGTGATCCTCGAGTTCGGAATCGGGAATCTCGTCCTCGGTGCCACGCACCCTTCCGCGCACCGAAACACCCGCCTCATGGACGGTATGGGGGTCGCCGGAAATCAGCGGGTGCCACCAGTAAAGATCGCGCCCCTCCGCGACCAGCCGGTATCCGCAGCTCGGCGGCAGCCAGTTCAGGGTGCGGACATTGTCCGGGGTCAGGCGGACGCAATCCGGAACCTGCTCGGAGCGCTTCGGATAATCCTTGCAGGCGCAGAGCCCGGCATCCAGAAGCCGGCAGGAGACGTGCGTGAAGTAAATGTCGCCGGTATCCTCGTCCTCCAGTTTTTCCAGACAGCAGCGCCCGCAGCCATCGCACAGGCTTTCCCATTCGGCGGGCGACATTTCATCCAAGGATTTGGTCTTCCAGAAGAATCCCTTCTGTTCCGAGGATTGCGCGGGTCGTTCGGTCATGGAGTACGCCGATGGTTGTGTCAGAGAATGCCGATCTCCGTCTATGGGCTTCGCCGGCACTTCGCGCAAGCGCGCCACGCGGGATCAGGGACGCCGCGAGCGCGGCCGCGCCGGGCTGACGTCACGGCCGGCCATTGGTTTATCACCCGCGCTCGGATAGAAGAAAAACGGCTTCCCCGAGAATACCTGAACGTCGTTCCAGCGGAGTTTGGAGACGCCTTCACGAGTGCCTTGGGTTTGCCGTAACGTTCTTGCATGAGGTGGCGGCGGCATCCCGGATCAAAGGCGCCGCCATGCCGCAGATCGATCACAGGCCCCGGTGCTCAACATCCTGCCCCCCGATTGGAAGAAGCGAATCCGGCATATCATGCTGGATCTCGACGCGCGCATCGATTCCACCCTGTTCTCATCAGCGGTCGGCGCGCGCGAGCTTTATGAGCGCTTCTCCACCTTCATGGACCGCTTTTATGTCGGCCATTGGAAACGCTGGGTCTTCGTCGAGCCATTGTCGGAAGCCGCGACCCTGGGTCTCGGCGGTCTCATCCTCCTGCTGGCGCTGGCGCAACCGGCGTTCCGCGAAACCGCCGACGAGGACTGGCTGAAGAAATCCGATCTCGCGGTGACCTTCCTCGATCGCTACGGCAATCCGATCGGCAGCCGCGGCATCAAACACAACGATTCGATTCCGCTGGAGGAGTTTCCGGACAACCTGATCAAGGCGACGCTCGCGACCGAAGACCGCCGCTTCTACAATCATTTCGGCATCGACGTCGGCGGCACCTTCCGCGCGGTGGTGACCAACGCGCAAGCCGGCGGCGTGCGGCAGGGCGGCTCCTCGATCACCCAGCAACTCGCCAAGAACCTTTTCCTCTCCAATGAGCGCACCATCGAGCGCAAGGTCAATGAAGCCTTCCTCGCGGTCTGGCTGGAAACCCGGCTGAGCAAGAACGAGATCCTGAAACTGTATCTCGACCGGGCCTATATGGGCGGCGGAACCTTCGGCGTCGACGGCGCGGCGCATTTCTATTTCAACAAGTCGGTGCGTGACGTCAATCTCGCCGAATCCGCCATGCTCGCCGGCCTGTTCAAGGCGCCGACCAAATACGCCCCGCACATCAACCTGCCTGCCGCTCGCGCCCGCGCCAACCAGGTGCTCGACAACATGGTCGATTCAGGCTTCATGACCGAAGGTCAGGTGTTCGGCGCGCGGCGCAATCCCGCCACCGCGGTCGACCGCCGCGACGAGAACTCGCCGAATTATTATCTCGACTGGGCATTCGAGGAAATGCGCAGGCTGGTCGAGACCTTTCCGCGCTCCTATACCGAGCGCGTATTTGTCGTGCGCACCACGATCGACATGAACGTGCAGCACGCGGCGGAAGAGGCGATCGAGAGTCAGTTGCGGCAGTTCGGCCGCGACTATCACGCCACGCAAGCGGCAACGGTTGTGGCGGATCTCGACGGCGGCATACGCGCCATGGTTGGCGGGCGCGATTACGGCGCGAGTCAGTTCAATCGCGCGACGGACGCCCTGCGCCAGCCCGGATCCTCGTTCAAGCCGTATGTCTACACCACGGCGCTGCTCAACGGCTTCAAGCCGACATCCAAGATCGTCGACGGTCCTGTCTGTCTCGGCAACTGGTGCCCGCAGAATTATGGTCATTCCTACTCCGGCACGGTGACGCTGACCCAAGCGCTGACGCGTTCGATCAACGTCGTGCCGGTGAAGCTCTCGATCGCGCTCGGCAAGGGCGCGAAGAATCCCGCCAAGGCGGGCCGCGCCAAGATCGTCGAGGTCGCTCGCAAGTTCGGCATCGTCACGCCGTTGCCCGATACGCCCTCGCTGCCGATCGGGGCCGACGAGGTCAATGTGCTCGAACATGCCGTTGCCTATGCGACGTTCCCGAACAAGGGCAAGGCGGTGACGCCCCATGCGGTTCTCGAGGTCCGCACCGGCGCCGGCGATCTGGTGTGGCGCTACGACCGCGACGGTCCCCAACCGCGCCAAGTCATTCCGCCTTCAGTCGCCGCCGACATGGCGGGCATGATGAGTCATGTGGTCAGCGAAGGCACCGCGCGCCGCGCGATCCTTGACGGCATCCCCGCCGCGGGCAAGACCGGCACCACCAACGCTTATCGTGACGCATGGTTCGTTGGCTACACCGGCAATTTTGCATGCGGGGTCTGGTACGGCAATGACGACTATTCACCGACCAACCGCCTGACCGGCGGCGCGCTGCCCGCCCAAACCTGGCACGACATCATGGCAGCCGCGCATCGCGGCATCGAGATCAAGGACATCCCCGGTGTTGCCACGCCAACGAAACCGGCCGCAGGCATGACCGCCAGAACCGCCGACAGCCAGGACAATGCAACCCCGGCGCCTCCGCCTATCCTGACCAGGCGCGGAGCCGATATCCTGGTCCGCGTGGAAAAGATGCTTGATGAAGCAGCCCGCACAATCGGAAAAACCTCGGCTGGAGGGGCGGTCAATCCGGTGCGCTCGGACGCCCTCAATCCCACCTCCCCCAACGGCGACGCCAGGAATGTGGCAACCGCGTCCGGCGACCGGGCAATCCCGAAGCCAGGCAAGAACTAGAGTCTGTTTCAACTGCGTTGAATCAGACTCGTCGCTTATCTTTTTGTTTGAGCATGATCTTTTCCGAAAGCCGGTTTCCACTTTTCGGAATCATGCTCTAGAGTCCTCACCGCTTCATGGAAACCGTGAAAGACTCCGTCCTTTTATTTGATCTACAAGTGATCGTCAGATTTCAACACCGGAGCGCCGACCCGTGCGGCTGATTATCATCACCTTGCTGGGTCTCGGTCTCGCCACCGCGATCGGCCTTGGAGCCACCTGGATCACCGCAACGCGCGGCACCAATCTCGGCACGCTGACCATCGGCGCATGGACGGCAAGGCCAAGGATCGGATCCGCCGAGATCGATCCCTATTCACGCGCCGCAATCGCGCGGAGCGGAGAACTACCGATCGGAGCCGGAGACGGCATAGCATTTCTCGCCAAAGCCGATGACGCGCAGCGGCCGCTCGATGGCCGGTGCGAGGTCATTATCGCGGGGATCACACCAGCGGCACGCTTCTGGACGCTGACGCTCCACGACCGCAAAGGCTATCTGGTCGCGAACGCGCTGCAACGCCATGGCTTCACCAGCCAGGAGATCGTGCGGAACTCCGATGGCTCATTCATTGTGCATGTGGCGGCGCGCGCGCGCGCCGGCAACTGGCTGCCGACCGGCGGCATCGAGCGCTATGTGCTGATGCTTCGCCTTTATGATACTCCCGTCGGGGTGGGCACGCGAACCCGACGCGACGCACCCATGCCTTCGGTCACGACAGAGAAGTGCTCATGATCCGCCTGCTGTTTGCGATTGTCGGGGGCATTCTGCTTGGCGGGATCGTTCATCTCGTCAGCGTGTTGGCGCTGCCGCGGATCGCATCCCAGGACGCCTATTCGCGACTGACGGAGATCACCACACTGAACGCCGTAACGCCGTTGCCGCCGGCGGAGCCCGCCAACTCGCTGATGCCGTACATGGATCCCGCATTCGCCACCGCGATCTGCCGCTACGACCTGTCGGACGGATCGATCAAGCTCACGGTGCCTGTGAGCGAGGCGTATACGTCGGTGTCGTTCTATACCCAAAGCAACGTCGCCTATTACGCCATCAACGACCGCTCGGCCGGACGCAAGGTGATTGAACTCAACCTGATGACCGAGGCGCAGCACGCCGATCTGCCCGAAGAAGAGGACGTGACGGCCGCGGACCGTCTCATCATCGATTCTCCCTCGACGACAGGGCTGATCGTTCTCAAGGCGCTGGCGCCTGAGCCGGGCATGATGGAGCAGGCGAGATCCTCTCTCGCCGCCGCAAAATGCCGGCTGCAAACCGAGCCGCCCGTGATGAAGCCGGAAGCGAAACGATAGATATTACTTTGGCGCGTTCTCTTCACGCGAACAGGTTATCCATCCTTGGAGCTCAAGCCCGAGGATAGGCTTCGTTTGAAAACGCAATGTGCGCTATCCACGCGTGCGCAAGGCGCGGCCGATCACGGGGGCCGAGGCCACGGGCGGATTGGCGCTCAACACCGCGAGGTGCCCGATCAGGCGGTCTGCGTCAGCTGCCACACCGTCCGGCGCATGAATCACCAGATGCTCGAGCGCCCAGCGATAGGATGCGATCCGCTGCTCGAGACACTGCTGCACCCACTGCACGATCAGAGTGTTTTCCTCCATGCGAGCGACGGCGTCAGCGCGCTCGCGCGGCGACAGGTCCGACACCAACCTCAAGCTGGCGTTACGCTTGCTGTCGAGATCGAAAACCTGCCGGGCGGTGTTGAAGAACGGGTCGAAACGGGTGAGGTCGTCGCGAACGTCATCGATCAGTTGCGCATAGCGCGAAGCGTGAGATCGATGCGGCTCGTCGAGAAGCAGCCGGCCGTAAGCGGAGCGATCGAATGCAGGCTTTTGCCGCCATGGCGCAGCCAGCGGGTCGTAGTTGCCGAACACACTCTTCCAGGCAGGCCGCGAATGCGGCGGCTCGACCAGCGGATAGGCGAGATCGCGCAACTGCCGCTCGTTGTCGGTCAATTGAAACCGCGACGGCTGGCGACCGATGCTGCCGGTCGCTTCCGCACCCATCCAGCGGTGCATGTCGTCATTGCGTGCGTCCTGACGAACGCGACCAAAGTCGCCGCCACTGCAAGCGGCGAGCGCTGCACCCAGTAGAATCACGGAAAGAAGCGAAGCGAGACGCGATCGTCCCAGACCTGGCGTCGCGAGCGGCGTCTTCTGCATCGGGTGAGTCCGGAAAAATCAGGAGCGGGCGCGCCGGCGTCGCCGCCGCCTGGCAGCCGTCCCCTGCTCGGGATCACTGCCGCCGTGGGTTTCGTCGGTCATGCGGTCGATGCGAATCACCGGCAGGATGACCACCGTTCCCATCACCTGATCCAGGGAGCGATTGACCGCTGACCCCCGCCGCGACGCTCCATCCGCCGGAAACGCAATAACGGTGCCCATGCCAGTCTCTCCTCGGTCCCAGCGCTCGTCGCGATTTGAGCGGCGACGCGGCGGGATTTAGAACCTCGCATGGTTAACGGCATGTTAACGGCAAGCCGTTGGTTTTATTGATGGAGGGGCGACGAACGATAACGGCGTGCGCCGGCATGTTCTCCTGCCGTTCCAGGGTTTGCGCCACAGCACCGCGGCCCCCGTCCCGGTTGATGGACTCCGCCGAAGTTCAGGCTAGGATGCAGGAATGAACGCTCGCGGCTCGCCACTCTCCAAGATCCTCAACCGCGCGGTCAGGGCTTGCCTCTCGACTACGATCGGGGACAAGCGCCTTGCCGAGTTGCTGAGCAGCGACGAGGATCCGGCCGGGAACTTTGACGAGGTCGCCAAGTTGTTGGGGCAGTCGGGAAAACCCCCAAAGCTGTAGTGGCTGCTTGGTTATAATTTGAGCATAATCTCATCCTGAATCGTTATAATTTGAGTGTATACGCAACACCCGGCAGTTGCATTTATTCTAAAGTTCGTCCGATACTACACCTGCCGCTTAACTTGGCGGTACAGGATTGGGGGCCACGAAATGTCAATTCCGCACGGTGGCCGGCTGGAAGCGAACCAATCAGACCTTCTTAATTACGAGCCGCTCAGCAGTGTCGATCACCGCTCTGCGAGAATCGCTGTCAAGCAACATGAATGCCTTTATCAGGCGGACTGCGTCGGCCAGGTGCTCGGTGCGGCCAGCGTCGGCTTCGCCGCGCATCTGCGCGAGTAGGTTCCGCAACGCATCCATGGTGTCGTCGTTCATAATAATGCTTCCTCGGTAGGACAGAATGTCAGATCTCGGGAAACTTGAAGCACTTCAAAAATCGATCGATGACGCTTGGGGGTTAGCCCAGCGACTCGATTTGGAGCTACTTAAATTCCTTCTGGAAATGGCTAAGCTCGAACTTTACCGAGAAATCGAGGCATTAATCAGTTCGAGCGAGGCCGAGCGCCATGAGATGAAAGCGACGCCGCCTTGCCAAACACTTCAATAGCAGCAGATCGTTAATGAGATCGCGGTTTCTATAGTTAACTCAGTTCAATATTACTAACCATTCTCGTCCTCGGAAACTCTAAGCTAACATCAATTCAGTCTATACGATTTGCGCCAGGTCAATAGGACGGGCGAGCGCGATCGCGCTTCCGGAGGGACGCTGGCATCGACGTTGTAAAGATTGGCCCCCGACGCCACCTTGGGTTGGGATGGAATTCCGCCTCGTCCGTCTTAGATTCGAGCGATGGACCTTTTACTCCGTCCCACCGTCACCGCCGGCGATAAGCTGAAAGACGACTATTGCGTCATTCACGAAGGCCGCTCGGTTGGTAGGATCCAGTTGGCCAGCGAGCAGTCTTCGCAGCGAACCGTATGGGAGTGGCACGTCAACCTGCCTCTCCCGATTCCGCGCTGGTGCAACGGAAGCGCCGACAGCCTGGAGGCCGCCAAACAAGGGTGCAAGGATGCGTGGGAGAAGTTCTATGCGTCACTGACGCCTGAGCGTATCAGACGTTGGCACCTTATCGAAGACTTGGCTTTGTCGAATGAGTGGTGGCTGGAATGAACTGGTCCCGCTACTTCAACCGCGACGAACTTGCCTCCTAAACGCGAAGCCGCCAGCCCCACGAGCGGCTGACGGCTTCCTTGCTTAGTTTCGCGTTCTACGGAACGATGTCGCTCCTGCCCGGCGGGGCGTGCTTGATGCTCTCGCCGCTCTTCTTTTCCTTCTCGGATAGGTGCTTGTCCGCCTCGTCCGTCAGTTCTTGCATAGTCTTACCGAGGGTCTTCTGCGGGTCCTGCTTCGGCTGTGCGGCCGGAGGAAAGTTCGAGCTGGTATCGCTGCCCATCTATAAATCTCCTTTGCTAAAGGTAAGGAGACAACGGCACGCTCCGGAATGCGTTCCTTAAGAACCTCTGTTCCATGGTTAAGCAGGCATCTGTCGCCCAAGAAATGCGGGATCCCATCTCGCGAACCTTAGGCGCACGAGAATTTGAAGAGGAACGATGCGACGATGGGATTGGCAGGCGCCGGTAATCCTCGCCCTGTCGGCTTTTGCGATCGTGTCAGCAGCCATGGCAGCACTCGACAAGTGGCCGGAGTTGCGCACCATCCGCATAGCCTCGCTTCTGGATCGCGTACCGTCCGTATCACAAATCAGTCTGCCATCGCTGACTGGCGGCCTCCGGGTGATCGACGGCGACACGGTTGCCTCCGGCGGTGATCACTACCGCCTAGTCGGCTTCGATACTCTGGAGAAAGGCGATCTCGCCCGGTGCGATTCCGAGCGGCAGCTAGCGGCCCGCGCCACCGCGCGGTTGAGCGAACTGATTACGGACGGCGAAGCGCAACTCACGCGCATCGCTTGCGCCTGCCGGCCGGGCACCGAGGGCACTAGGCGCTGCAATTTCGGCAGGCTCTGCGGCGTGCTGACGGTTAACGGGCGAGACGTTGGCGATGTCCTGATCGGTGAAGGTCTGGCACACCGCTATGTCTGCACTGGTACGGGATGCCCGCGTAGGCCGGGCTGGTGCTGACCGAATAGAAAACCCCGCTTCGGCGGGGTTGGTCATTTCTTCTTCCGTTTAACTTGGCTGTTTGATTGTGGTGGTGAGCCGCCATCGAGCACTTGCTTGTTTTACCGCAACGCCAAAGCGGCGCCTGAACCAGTCTATTGCGGCCATATCTGCGCAACCTTACGGTGACAAGACCTTGGCTACTGCACGGTGCCAAGATCAAATTGCCGTTCTTGCCTTTCTCGTTTTACAGCTTGCCCTCCCAGAACTCGTCGGCGCTCCTCTTGCCAACCGGCTTAGTAATTAAATTGAACCTTTAGGAGTGCTGAGAGACATACCCAGAGACAGGAAGTCGCGTTTGAGTAGCGTCAATGAGTTCCGCCACGATTGTTCAGGCCAGACAGAGCATTCTCACTCTTTGGCTCACCCATCTTGCTGCTCAACAGCACCAACTCTCCCTTGAAATGACAGCTATCCGAGATATGAGGCGCGAAGTTACCGCGAGTTCAATCCGCACTCCGGAGCCGCTTCATCGTGAACTCGATATCGCCGCCGGGTAGCTACCGCCAGGATTCGACCGCGGTCATGTAGGCGGCAGCCGGCCAGCGATCGAGGAACGCCCTCGCCGTCTGGCACGCCTGCTCCCGCGGCTGGGTGAAAGTCTCGCGCGCAAACCCGTCATCGGCCTTGGCTTGCCGGCGTCGTGCCGTCATCCGATCGGCAAGGTCTCTCGGGGTGCGGGCCATTGCGATGCTCCACGGAGAGCTTGATGTAAGGGCCGTGCGCAGAACGAAAAGGCCGCCGCATGCCAGCCCCGCGCCGGGATCAAGGAACGCCAATGCGCCGTATCGATTATCTGTACGGGCGGGTCGTTTCGAACCCCGGTCCCCGCCCTCGTCGAACCCCGCCGGCGGTCCTCCCACACCGGCGGGTTTCTCCTTTAGGAACACTCGTCTGCCACGCGGATTGTACCGTCGGAACGGGGCACCTTCCGCGCCCCCGCGACCCCCGAACCCGAACTGGCCCGTTGGTCGTAGCCCCTTCCAGCGGGTCTTTTTGGGAGACTAAGCCACCCGATCCCCCGCGCACTCCATCATCAGCCACCCGAGCAGCAGCAGCGTCACGCCAACGCCGAGCACCTTGCCCGCCAGATCGCTCCCGCTGTCGCAAAGGCGCATCCAGCCGGCTAGGAACGCCAGCGCCGCCCCAAGGCTGAATACCAGGGAGCCTATGGGTTGGAGCAGGGTCACGTCCCTGCCCTCGGATCCACGATCGTGAACCCCGCGATCGATCTCGGGTGAATGCGGGTCTTTCCATGGCCGGAATTGCTGTCGTGGACCAGCCAGGTATTGCCGTGCAGGTGCCGCTTAAGCACGAACACATGGCCCCGTCTTGCCGCGACCATGCCGGGCGCTGGGGCGGCCAGGCTTTCATCACGGCGCCGATGGTGCTCAAGCTCGTTCCAAGGATCGATGATCAGAACATTCAGGCCAAAGCGAACCACGGCGTCTCCGGCGCAATCGAGAACCCAATCGATCGTCGGGTCTTCCGCGTCGTCGTCGATCTCACAACTCATGAACATGAAACGCTGCTCGATGAACTGATCGCCGCCCTGAGGCGAGGATCGAACGGATGAAGATCGGAGGCCGGCTCCCCGAGGTATGCGTTGCGGAGCAATTTTTGCATGTACGGCTTGACCTTCATTTCGAAGGTCGCAATCCCGATGTTCCAGCCATGCTCACGCGCCAGGTTGGCGGCAAGCTGGGTTGTCCATGTGGACTTCCCAGATCCCGGAATACCGAGGACCGTCATGAACAGCCCAAGCTCCATCATCAGGCCCGCCATGCCTTCCTGCACCGGAAGGTCGAGCCTGCCCCAGCCCGTCGTCACCGGCTGCATCGCCGGTGGATCGGGGAATTCGCTCATCCGGTAGATGCCCTTGACCGGATAGGGCGACGCATGGGCGATCATGTCGACGACAGCCGACGCGCCATGCTGGATCAGCACCTCGTTCGCGTCAGGCTTGCTTCCCCCACAATCCGGATAGGTCACGAACGAGCAGCGAACCCGCCCGAGGCGCCGGGCAAGTTCATCCCGCAGGCGGTGACCAGGGCCGTCGCCATCGGTCATCAGAATGAACCGCTTGATCGTTTTCAAACGCTCCCAGTTGTTGACGAGAAACCGGTACTTGTCGTCGTTGTTCGGATCGATGTCGTCCGCCGTTTCAGGGACCGGTGGCAGCTTGTTGCCATGCGCATCCCTGTCTGGCGGCGCACCGTCCGGAACCGACACAGCGAACGGATATCCGGCGGAAAGCACCGCGAGGCAGTCCGGCTCGCCCTCGGTGATGACCAGCGCGGCCGAACCATCGGACAGCTTCGGATCGTCGAGAACGTCGGCGTTGTAGAACGTGCGCCGACCATTCGCCCGTTGCCACATGACTTTCGAACCGTCGGCGCGAGGCCTCCCGCGATACTTGGCGGCAACCTCCGCTTCGTTCTCAAGGTAGGGGAAGACGAGGATATCGCCGCTCGCGTCGGGAACGACCGCGCCGCTATCGCCAGTGGCGTCGCGCGTCGCGCTGTAAATCCCCATACGAGACACGATCTCTAGATCGATCGCGCGCGCCGCGAACCATTCTTCCGCCCGTCGACTGAGCGTCATAGCTTTTGCCGCCTTTCCAGCTACAGTTCTTGATGGCGCCGAAAATCATCGTTCGACCCCGCACCCCTGCCCGCATTCGCCAGCGGGCGATCCAGATGTTTCGTGAATGGGATGCGTCGATGACGCGGGACTATGGCCCGCTGTACTATCGGCAGATGGGATACACGGTGCATTGAGGGATACCGCCGTTACCGCCTCTCCAGGCTTGGAGGGGATATGTTGCAGATTCCGGAAACGTCATCCGCTCTCAAGCCGACGAACGCCCGCCGCCGACGTAAGCGAACGCCCTCGCCGTTCGATGTCATCGACAAGAACATCAGCCCTGTTGAGGTCGAGCCTGACCTTGAAGCGGAACTTGATCGCCTCGCCGGCTTAAATGACGCCTGGGGGCTGGTCAGCATCTATTGGGCCTACATCCATGCTGCAGAAGCAATTCTGGGCGAGGATAATAAGCCGAGAGCGAAAAACGTCTGCGATCTGCTCGGTGGCGAATGGGTCCGCTTGATCAGCAAGAGCTACGTGGTCGCAGATCGGCTGAAGCGTATTTCCATCACTCGCTCCAACGCCGACGTTGTCGCTGCGGTCCTAGTGCATGCGGCGGCTGCCATGGGCGCCACCTTGACCGAGATCGCCGCCTTGGCGGGTGCTCTGGCCATGCGAGAAGCGGAGGCACGATAATGTTGCAGTTCCCCTCGAACACCATGGGTGCCCGCAAAGTCCTGGCGAAGGGCTGACCGGGCAACCATCATGACCACCTTCGCTCATACAGACTCACTTCAGGCCCTTTCCGGGATTCGGATCGCCTTGGGAACGGCGATTCCCGCCGTTCCGTTCAGAGGAAAGGCGATACGGATGATAAATTTCCAGAACAAGACTTGCAGACACGGCCACATCTTGTCGAGCGACACGATGAGAGTGAGGCGAGGGGTTTGCGTTTGCTTGATTTGCGCAGCTGCTGCTTCACGCAGATATCGCAAAAGTGGCAAAGCACCTAAGGCGTCCGAACGCCAGATTCGACAAGTTTTTGCAGCGTTGCGAGAAGGTAAAACGCTCTCATTCATAACACGGGGCTACATCTCGCACGGACAAACAAAGGAAAAGAAGGAGTATGTCAAAGGCTCCATCATAATTGAGGTGCGCAGTCTTCGGGCATTCATGAATGAGAACGTGGCCGCCGGCAGGCTCATTGCAAGATTGGCCAATGAAAATCTCCTTGCCGCGAACAGGGCCGGTGTGTCAAAGCGCGTCACCCAAGTGCGATCGCGTGGTCCCAACCGGAAGCTACAAAACACAAACATCTACGAGCGAATTTTCCGAGCTACTGCCTTGGTGCCGGTTGATATTCGGAATGAAGTTCGGTCAGCCATGAGTTTGGCCGCCGCAGAAGGTCGCATTAGACCCCACGAAACCGAATCGAGAGTTCGAGAATTCGTCACGGCGCACCATCGCCAGTTCTCAAAATACGTCCCGCACGGCGGCGGCATCATGCAGTCGCTGGATCAGCAAGTTTACGACGACGGCCCGACGCGGCTAGGCGATACGGTAACGCATGGCCTGTGGGACTGACCATAGGACGCGTTCTGAAGGGACGGCTCAACCATGAGCCGTCCTGCGCGCGCGTCTGTAATCCCAAATGGCTCCTGGCCCCGCCGCATGCCGGCCTCGCTGGCGGCCGGATATTGCGGCGAATCGACCGTCGACGCCTTCCTAAAACGGGTCGGAAAGGAATACCCTCTGCCCAGGGTTAAAGGTTTGCGAGGCTTCATGACTGCGAAGGTGGAAGACTTGAAAATCAAGCTTAACGACGCTGTGGAGCAGGGAAAAATGCTCTTGGCGGCGAAGAACCACTGGATGGATCGTGCCCTTTGCGCCGAGCAAGAGCGTGAAAACGTCTTCCGCGTGGTGGAAGACACGGCCCGTGAGCTTGGATGCGATCCCGACAAAGAGGCAATCGTGTCTGCGATCGCTAGGTTGAAGCAGGAGCGCGATGAGGCATACGAACGGCTTAAGCCTTTCGCCAAAATAAATCCGGTTGAGATCGCATTCTCAAAATCGGAGAAAATGTTTCGCATAGACTATGATGCTGCATTTCAAGATCAACTTGCGTTCCGTCATTTTCGGGCTGCTCGCGATATTATCCGCCAACTCACCTCCGGTCCCGAGAAGGAGGAGAAATGAGGAAGGGGCCATCCGATCTCGCCGACATCCCCCTTTTCGCTACTGACGAAGCGATTTCATCTGCTTTTTTGGGGCCGGGGAAAACTTCGGAATGGAGGCAGATTGCGGCTTTACTTGAAACGAGAGGATTGCCCAAAATCGACGCCCTTATGGGCGGTCGGTACGTGCCTGCTGTTAGGGCATTCTTCGACAAGGAATATGGGTTGATCGACAGGGCCCCAAGACTGGCTCCGAGTGGCGTTGAGGATTTAGGCGCATGGAACCGCGAGAGACCGAAACAAAGGCGCGTGCGCCCGGTCTGACGTGGCGCAACGGTCGTCCGGTGTGGCGGGCTACCAAGACGGCAATCGCTGCCGGGTATCCCGTCAAGAACGTGAACCTCTCCAGCTATCTCAATCAGCCGGTCTTGCTTGTGCAGCGATGCGAGAGGCTTCAAGCCGAAATGCTCGCATGGGTGTCGGGACGCAAGGGGCGTATCACCGAGTTCGATGGCACCATTCGCAGCCTGATCGAAGTTTGGCAGTCTGATCCGGAAAGCCCGTATCACAAGCTGAAATCATCGACGAAGAAGCCATACGATGTCTACGCTCGCATGGTGATCATGGAGGTTGGATCGAAGCGGATCGATGACGTGGACGGGCGGGACGTTAAGCGATGGTTCAATGCCTGGGCAAAACCGAAGAAGTCAGGCGCACCATTGCAGATTCCGAAAGCCAGGACCGCGATCGCCGTGATCAAGTCTGCGCTCAGCTTTGGTATCATGTGCAGAAAGGCTGGGTGCGCCGCATTCAAGGCCGTTCTGGCCGAAGTCGATTTCCCCGTTCCAGCATCCCGGACAACGGCTCCGACCGCGGACGACATCACGAAGGTCCGCAAAGCTGCCCGCGCGGTCGGCCATAGCGCCGCCGCTCTCGCCTACGCGATCCAGTTCGACGGCACTGTGAGACAATGGGACGTGATCGGAGAATGGGTGCCAATGTCGGATCCGCGCCCGTCGATCGTTCTGGATCGTGGCATGAAGTGGATCGGCCCGATGTGGTCACAGGTCGATGAAAACCAGGTGTTTCGCTTCACGCCCTCGAAGACCGAGAACACGACCGGCAAGGAGGTCGCCGTCGATTTTACTGTTTGCCCGATGATCATGGAGGAATTGGCGCTGATCACGTCCGAACAGCGCAAGGGGCCACTGATCGTCAACCCGGTGACCGGCAAGCCATATCGACCCGACTATTTTCAAAAGCTATGGCGGACCGTGCGCGACGCTCAGGAAGTCTCCCCGGCGATCTGGAACAGGGATTTGCGCGCTGGCGGTATCACCGAAGGTCGGGCAGCCGATGCATCAACGGACGACCTCGCTAAGCTGGCAGGCCATGCCGACAAGAGGACGACCGCGAAGGTTTATGACCGAGCCCAAATCGAGGCCGCGCGCCGGGTTGCCGTGGCCCGCGCGGCACACCGAAGCAAGAAAAACTGACCACGACGCACACTCGACGCACACGGCGCACAGAGGTCAATGTTTTCAAGCATTAAGGAATTGTTTTCCTTAACGGCCTGTTAAAGCGGTCGCGCTAGGTTGAGACGAACAGTTTCCCCGTAAGCGTAAGCCGACATGACCGCACCTCCGATGTTTCCCGGCTTTGACGGGTTGTTGACGCTGTCCCGCCGGGACGGCGTTGACATCCGCCCCACCCTGCTGCGGGTCCTGACCGACCTTTACGTGCAGACCAGCACGCATACCGTCGAGGAGGAGCGGCACTTCGTCGAACTGACCTCGCGCCTGATCGATCATGTCGACGATGCGACCCGCGCCGTTGTGCGGGCCCGGTTGTCGATCTATCCGCGCACGCCGGCGGCGATCATGAGCAAGCTGCGGCTCGGCGCGTTCGCCGCCGATCGGCAGCTAGACAGCCCGCCGCCGCAAGCCACGCCTCTCAAAGCTCCGCCTGCGGAGACGAGAACCCGTCCGGTTGCGATATTATCGATGGAGCCGCGCGACGCCGCCGAAATCAGCGAGATGTTTTTCGGCGCCAACTCCAAGGACCGCGCATTGATCCTGCACAACCTCGCCACGGCGCCGCTGCGGCCATCGCCGCACATTCATCCATCCCGGGCTGCGCGCGCGATCGAGGTTCTGCACATGGCCGCCTTCGCGTCCGATGTCGGAAACTTCGCGACCGAAATCAGCGCGACCTTGATGCTTCCCGCCGCGATCGCCGAACGCGTGGTGAAGGATCAGGGAGGCGAGCCGCTGGCTTGCGCCGCCAAGGCCATCGGTATCCCCCCACGAATTTTCCAGCAGATTCTGCTATTTCTCGATCCCGCCATCGGCACCTCCGTCACCGAGGTCTACCGACTCGCGCGACTCTACGATGTGCTCAGTGAACGCTCCGCCCGAATCATGCTGGCGGCCTGGCGCGGAGCCACGATGACGGAAGCGCGGGCGAAGTATCGTCCTGCCCTTTATCATGAAGAACGCCACCGCGCCCGCGCGGTCCCGGCGAACATCCGCCCTGAGGGCGGCGTGCAGTCCGGAAGGATTCCGCTTCGCTGGAGCGGCCGCGATGGTTCGGGCGGATAGAGATCAGCATCTTACATGAAGCAGCAGCGCCGTCCCTTGGAGCTCGTCATGCCCGGCCTTGTGCCGGGCATCCACGTTTTTCTTTCGTCAGCGAGACGTGGATCGCCGGGACAAAGCCCGGCCATGACGAGTGGAAACGCTGCCGCCTAACAATTACGCCGCCGTCATCGTCTCCTTGACCTTGGCAATCAGCGCACTGAGCGCGAAAGGCTTCGCCAGGAAAGCGAACTGCTCGTTCTCCGGCAGGCTTTTGTCGAACGCTTCCTCCGCGTAACCCGAGACAAAAATGATCTTGAGACTGGGATTGCGCACCCGCATTTTCCGCAACAGAGTCGGCCCATCCATTTCGGGCATAACGACGTCGGAGACCACCAGATCGACAGCGCCGTCCTTTTCGTCGAGCGCTTCCAGCGCTTCGATGCCATTGGATGCCTCGATCACGCTGTAGCCGCGCGAACGCAGGCCACGCGCATTGAGCGAGCGCAACCCCTCCTCGTCTTCCACCAGCAGGATGGTGCCCTGCCCGGTCAGATCGGTATTCACTGGCTTGGCGGTTGATGACGGCTCCTTCGCCGCGCCGATAAGGCCCGTCGACGCCGGCGGCGCCTCGGCTTGGGGGTGATGGCGCGGCAGGAAGATTCGGAACGTCGTGCCTTCGCCCGTTCTGGAGTTAACGTAGATGAAACCGCCGGTCTGCTTCACGATGCCGTAGACCGTGGACAGGCCGAGCCCGGTTCCCTTGCCCACCTCCTTGGTGGAAAAAAACGGCTCGAAAATCTTGTCGACGATATCGGGCGGAATGCCGGTGCCGGTGTCGCTGATCTCGACGAGCACATAGTCGGCGGGCGGCAAGCCCTTGTGGCCGAACGTCGCGACCTCCGCGGCCGCGACGTTGGCGGTGCGGATCGCGAGCTTGCCACCGTCCGGCATGGCGTCGCGCGCATTGACCACCAGATTGACGATCACCTGCTCGAACTGCGAGACATCGGCCTTGACCGGCCACAGGTCTCGCCCGTGAACGACGCCGGGGAAAGTGACCTTTTCGCCGATCAAACGTTTCAGCAACATGCCGATGTCGCTCAGGGTGTCGCCGAGATCGAGCACCTTCGGCTGCAAGGTCTGCCGCCGCGAGAACGCCAGCAATTGCCGCACCAGGGCGGCGGCGCGGTTGGCGTTCTGCTTGATCTGCATGATGTCCTGGAAAGACGGATCGGTCGGCTTGTGCGCATTCAGCAGGAAGTCGTTCGCCATCATGATGGCTGACAGCACATTGTTGAAATCGTGCGCGATGCCACCGGCGAGCTGGCCGACCGACTCCATCTTCTGGGATTGATTGATCTGGCTCTCGAGCGTGCGCCGCTCGGTCGTCTCGAGCATGTAGACGATCGCGGCTTCCGCATCGTGATCGTCCTCCACCGCGGTGACAAAAAACTGCCCCCATCGCTCGCGCGCGCCGTCAAGCATCACCTCGACCGGCGGAATATCACCCTGCCCCTCCGCCGCGGCGTGAATCGCCGCGTTCAGTTGGCCACGATCGCGTTTGTTGACAGCCGCCAGAATCGACTTGGCGGCGGCGCCGCCCGGACTAAGGCTTTGCGCGAGTTTCGCAAACCGTGCATTGGCGCGACCGACGGCGCCGGATTTGTCGACCGTCGCGATCGCCATCGGCGTGTGGTCGAAGAAGCGCATGAAGCGCACTTCCGCCGCCCGCTGCGGATCGACGCGCTCGTCGCGGGCGCGGCTGACCACCAGCGTCCGCGACGGGCCCGGCGTGCCGTCGGCGCCGAAGGCCAGCTTGTGATACAGGCGCGCCGGCATGGTCTTGCCGTTGCGCATCCGCAGATCGATATCGAAGACCTCGGTGCGGACCTCGCCGGGCGCGGCGATGATCGACGTCAGCAAAGCCGCGCCGTCTCCCGAAACGATGTCGGTCAGCTTCAGGCCGCCCGAGCCGATCTCCGCCAGATCGTGATCCAGCCAGTTGGCAAGCGTGGCATTGACATAGACGAGATCGCCTGGCTGGTTGACAGAGAAGAAGCCGCACGGCGCATGATCGAGATATTCGATCGCATGGCGCAGTTCCTGGAATACATCTTCCTGCCGCTCGCGATCGCGGGTGATGTCGGCGATCGACCATACGGCATATCTGGCGTACCGTTTCGCCTGCGCGAGTTGGCGAACCCGCAATCGCAGCCAGCGACCGTTGGTGCCGTCGGCGGCGGCCACGCGCACCTCTTCCTGCTGGCGCTTGCCCTCGCGCGCCGCCTTCAAAAGACGGAACACCGCTTCTGAAACATCGGGGTTGCCGATGAATACGCGCTCCACCGGCCGTACGTCCTGCATCGACGCAGCTCCGGTCAGGGTGAGATAGGCGGAGTTGGCATAAACGATGTGCCCGCCGGAATCGGTGACGGCGATACCGTCGAAGGCATGATCGGCTATCGGACGCATCAGCGGATCATCGACGGTGCGGTCCGCGAAGCGGACGATCCCGGCCGCGAACGCGAACAACGTGAACAGGCCGACCATCGCCAGCAGGGCCAACAGCGCCAGAATATAAGGCTGGGCCTCGGTACGTCCCAGCGCCATGAACGCCACGGCGGCCGTGACGATCGCGCCCGCGACCAGCAGAACCAGAAGGATGCTGCCGCTCCGCCGCGCCGGCTCCTGCCCGAACTGCGGTGAATCGATGTCGGGATCTGGCGTCATGGAATTCGGCCGAGCCTGTCGCGGCGGGCGCGGGATGCGCTTGCGCCGGGTTCTGAGTGCCTGAATCGGGGTCCGCAGCGCAAGCGCCTCATTGGGTTCATTTCCCGCCATTTTCCCTGCCCCGATGCTGTTCCCATTGCCCGTTGGCCGGCCTCAGACCCGGCGTCCCGCAAGGCCGCGCTTCAAGCCCATGATATAACCGATGATTTCAGCCACGGCGTGATAGTGCTCGACCGGGATCTCGTCGTCGATTTCGACAGCGGCATACAGCGCGCGGGCCAGCGGCACGTTCTCGACGACCGGAATGTCATGTTCGCGGGCGATTTCCCTGATCTTGAGCGCGATGTTGTCCACGCCCTTGGCCACGCAGACCGGGGCGGACATGCCGCGTTCATAAGACAAGGCGACCGAATAGTGCGTCGGATTGGTGATGATCACCGAGGCCTGCGGAACAGCGGCCATCATGCGCTTCTTCATGCGGGCATGGCGCAACTGCCTGATGCGGGCCTTGATATGCGGATCGCCCTCCGACTGCTTGAACTCTTCCTTCATCTCCCGCAGCGACATCTTCTGGCGTTCGAACCATTGCCGATACTGAAACAGGTAGTCCGCGATCGCGACCAGCGCGAGCATCACGATCACGGCGCCGAGCAGCTGCAGCGTCAGACTCTTCGTGATTCCGAGAAGGGCGTTCGGATCAAGCCGCACCATGGCGTCGAGCCGCGAGCGTTCCGGCCAAAGCACCGCCGTCATGACCGCGCCGAGCGCAAGCACCTTGAACAGTCCCTTGGCGAAGTTCGCGGCGGCCTGCTTGCCGAAAATCCGCTTGGCGCCGGACACCACGGAAATCTTGCTGAGCTTCGGCTTGAGCGTTTCGCCCGACCAGACGAAGCGGTGCTGAATGACATTGCCCGCGACGGCGGCCATCATCAGCAGAAGCAGCGGCACGCCGAGGACGGCGGCAAGGCGGTATCCGATCTGCTCGGCCAGCGCCAGAAGGCCGGGGCCGTCGGTTCGGATTTGCCAGGAGTTGGCGATCAGGTTGCGCAACGGCAGCTCGAATCCGTTTCCGATCGAGCCGGAAAACGTGGACAGCACCAGCGTCGCGCCCGCGATCACGAACCAGGTGTTGACCTCCTGGCTCTTGGCGACATCGCCGCGCTCGAGTGCATCGTCGAGACGCTTTTGCGTCGGGTCTTCTGTCTTCTCGGTATCGTCGCTCTCGTCGGCCATGGCGGGGTTCTCAGTTCGGCGACGTCAAATCTTGCATCACGCCGATCAGATAATCCATGTAGGTTCCCATCATGGACGCCAGCACGACGGCGAAAATCATGAAGCCTATGAAAATCGAGAGCGGCACGCCGACGAAATAGACCTGCATCTGCGGCATCAGCCGGGCGAGAACGCCAAGCCCGATATTGAAGACCAGTCCGAAAACCAGAAACGGAGCCGACAGTTGCAGGCCGATCTTGAAAGCGCCGGCAAAAGCACGCGTCGCCAGCGCCGCAACGTCACCGCTCGGCATCAGTTCGCCCGGCGAGAATATCTTGTAACTGTCATTCAGCGCGGCGATGACCAGATAGTGGGTGTCGGTCGCGAACAGCAGCGCGATCCCGAGAAGCGTCAGGAAGTTGCCCATCAACGCGCCTTGCTGACCCTGCGTCGGATCCACCGACGTGACAAATCCAAGCCCGAGCTGCTGTGCGATGACCGAGCCCGCCACATGCAGGGCCGCAAGCGTGACGCGCGCCGTAGCGCCCAGCACCACGCCGATGATAATCTCATGCACCAGCAGGACCGCCAGCGGCGCGACCGACTGCATGTCAACGTGATAGGCGGCGCGATGCAGCGGCAGGATGATGAAGGTCAGAAGCAGAGCGATGGCCAGTTTCACCCGCACCGGAATGTAGCCCTCGCCGAAGCCGGGCAACAGCATCACCATCGCCCCGATGCGGGCAAAGACCAGCATGAAGGCGGCGCCAAGGGCGGGCAGAAGCGAGATATCGATGCGCATCTCGCGCTACTGTGCATCAGCCGCCGATGATTCGCGATGAAATCCGCAGCATTTCGGCGTGCAGCGCATCGGCCATGAACGGCAGCGCCAGAACCAGCGTCACGAAGATCGCCAGAATTTTCGGTACGAACACCAGCGTCTGCTCCTGAATCTGCGTCAATGCCTGCACCAGCGAAATCGCGACGCCGACGATCAGGCCAACGCCCAGCAGTGGTCCGGAAACCAGGACGATGGTCCAGATCGCGTCGCGCGCGACATCCAGGGTTTCAGCGCCGGTCATGACACACCTCTTTTCGATCAGATCAGGAATGATGCAATATCAACGCACTCACCTGCTCCCCGCGCGGAGAGAGATAAAGCAGGGCTTCAAGGTTCGGCATGAGGAGCCTCAATCAGATCGGCATCCTCATGATGTCTTCATAGGATTGGATGACGCGGTCGCGCACCGAGACCAGCGTCGACACCGCGACGTCGGTATCGGCGACCGCCGTCACAACGTCCATCAGGTTGGCCTTGCCCGACGCCATCGCCACCGTCTGCGCGTCGGAAGCCCGTCCCGCGTCCACCACGCCACCGAGCACATCCTTCAGCACCGCACCGAACGAGGGACCATCGCCTCCCTGCGCCTTGCCGGCGACAGCGCCGGAATCCATCATCCTCGCGAGGCTTGCATAGGCGTTTGCTGCGACTGTTGGCGATGCCATGGCCAGATTCTCCGATCAGGACTTGAGGATGTCGAGTGTGCGCTGGATCATCCGGCGTGTCGCGCTGATGATGTTGAGGTTCGCCTCGTAGGACCGCTGCGCGTCGCGCATGTCGGTCATCTCCACCAGCGGATTGACGTTCGGATACTTGACGTTGCCGCTGGTGTCCGCGGCCGGATTACCCGGCTCGTGCTTGATGCGGAACGTCGACGTGTCAGGCCTCACCCGGCCGAGCGTCACCACTTTCGCATCGAGCGCACGATCGAGAGCGGAAGAAAAGGTCGGCACCTTGCGGCGGTACGGATCGCCGCCCGGCGCTTGCGCGGTTGAGTTGGCGTTGGCGATGTTTTCCGAGATCACCCGCATCCTTCCCGCCTGCGCTCGCAGGCCGGACGTCGCGATGCTCATCGATCGCATGAAGTCTGCGCCGTTGTCTGCCATGATGCGATATCCTCCCGTTCAATCCTGCGTCACGCCTTGCCGGCAGCCATCTTCAGAAGCCGCAGGCTCCGGCTGTAAAGCGAGGCCGCGGCGGCGTAGTCCATCTGGTTGGCCGACACCTGGAGCATCTGATCCTCAAGACTGACGGCGTTGCCCGCCGGACGGGTCTGAAAGCCGCCATTGCCATTCTGTCCGAAATGCGCGGACGCTCCGGAACCGGCCATGCTCTGGCCCGACGTGGTGCGGGTCATCGCCAACGTCACGCCGCTTGAGGCATTGCCGCCTTGCGCGTCGAACGTCGGTTCCACGAGATCGTGCGGCCTGAAGTTCGGCGTATCGGAGTTGGCGATGTTTTCGGCCAGAACACGCTGGCGCTCCTGATGCCACTGCATCCGGGTGCGCAGCGCCGCCAGGGCGGAAATATCGTTGAGGGGCACAGGCGTCCTTGCTCCGGCCTCGGGACGGTGCGCCGCCGAGGTAGGCAGAATTTGCCTCCCTTATGGTTAACGACAGGTTAAGAACGCCAAGGCTGGCGGTTCCCGCCCGAACCGGCTTTCCCCTCAAGCGCGTACGCCGGACTTCAGTTCGGTGGGATTACGCACCACCAATGCGTTAACCACCCTTGTTAACCGGAACGCGCAACGCGCAGAAGTTGTTTTGGTCTGGTCGATTCATAGGTTATTAAGGGTTTATTCAAGGTGGTCAGCGGCAGCTTTTGCCGGACGGGATTAACAGACTGGGCCAAGCCTCGATCGTTACGGTCTCGATTGCTACGGTCTCGATCCTAACGACTCGATCGTCACGGGAGGGATGCCGGAAGGCGTTCAACGATCCAAAGCTGGAACCAAGGCACTTTCTGTCAGGGGCACAACATGCAGGCAGTCACATTCGTCATCGCATTCATTGTGGTCCTGGCGCTGATCGCCGGGGCTGCGTGGCTCGTGCGGCGATTCGCGGGAGATCGTCTGGGCGTCAACGCCAATCGCGGACGCATGCCCCGTCTGGCGGTGATCGATGCCGCCGCGGTCGACGGACGCCGACGCCTGGTTCTGGTGCGCCGGGACAATGTCGAGCACCTGCTGATGATCGGCGGCCCGACCGACATCGTCGTCGAGCATAACATCGTGCGCGCCGCTCCCGGGCGCGATCAGGCGTCGCAACGCCCGCTGCCGGGTGGTGAAACGCCAAGGTTGCCGCCACTGGCCGAAACCGGCTGGACGGAGTCCGACAGCACGCGTTCCACTCCCCCCGATCATCCCGAGCCTCCGGAGCCGGAGCTGCCACGACCGGCCCCCCGCCCAGCCTTCGCCGATACCGTGCGAAGGCCGGTCGCCGCCGAGCGCCGCAGCGACCCGCTGGCCGATTTCACCCCCGAGCCCATGAGCCGGACCGACATTCGCGGCAGCCGTCCCGCCCGACAAGAGCCATTGGTGCCGCGTCCAGCACCGGCTCCGGCGCCAGCTCCGCTTCCTCCCGCGTCGGACGCGGATCAAAATCTCGCGGAGATGGCGGAACGTCTCGAAGCCGCGCTCCGGCGTCCCACGGGCGCCAGCAAATCTCCACCCGCAGCGCCCGTGACTTCCGACCCCCCGTCTCGTCCGCGTGGCTCGGAACTTTCGTCTCCAGCCTTGTCGCGGGGCGAACCGCCGCCGGTCGCGCCGCCCGGTCCGAAGTCAGGGTTCGAGCATCTTGAGAACGAGATGGCGTCCCTGCTCGGGCGCGCGAAGTCCCCTTCGTGAGCGCGGCGACCCACCCGCGTAGAGTTTCATTCCTTCTCATTCTGATCACCGCCGGATCGCTCACCGATCCGGCGTTCGCGCAGGATATCAGCATCAATCTCGGCGGTGCCGGCAACGGCGGCGTCACCGAGCGTGCGATCCAGTTGATCGCGCTGCTCACCGTCTTGTCGATCGCGCCGTCGATCCTGATCATGATGACGTCGTTCACGCGCATCGTGGTGGTGCTGTCACTGCTGCGCACCGCGCTGGGCACGGCGACCGCGCCGCCCAACTCCGTCATCATCGCGCTTGCGATGTTCCTCACCGCCTTCGTGATGGGACCGACGCTGCAGAAATCCTACGACGAGGGTATCAAGCCGCTGGTCGCCAACGAGACCACGGTTGAGGAGGCGCTGCAGCGCGCATCCGTTCCGCTGCGCGGCTTCATGCAGAAGAACGTGCGGGAACAGGACCTCAAGCTGTTCATGGACCTGTCCGGCGAGCCTCCGCCGGCTACACCCGCCGATCTTTCGCTGCGCATCCTGATGCCGGCCTTCATGATCTCCGAACTGAAACGCGCCTTCGAGATCGGATTCCTGCTGTTCCTGCCGTTCCTGATCATCGATCTCGTGGTGGCGTCGGTCCTGATGTCGATGGGCATGATGATGCTGCCGCCCGTCGTGGTCTCGTTGCCGTTCAAGCTGATCTTCTTCGTGCTGGTCGATGGCTGGGCGCTGGTAGCCGGCAGTCTGGTGCAGAGCTACGGGACCTGAGCGGTGCGGTGAGACTGGTGTCAATCCGCGGGCGCGTCGGCTGTTGGAGTCGCATGGCCCTTAAAAGAAGAACGTCGTGCTGAAATAGCCGTAGAAGGTGTCGGCCGTGTCAGGCGCGTTGGGAGCGTCGCGCAGGAATCTGCCCTTGATCAGGTAGGCAACGCCGGTATCGATCAGCATGGCATCCGGGATGATCCAGGTCCGCAGGCGGGTTTCGATCTGCTGGCCGGCGAAGCGGCCGGATTGCCCGGAACGGTCCCGTATCTGTGTCGCCGCGAAGGCGTCGGTGGGACTCTCCAGAAAAAGAGGGCGGTAGGCGATGAAGGCATCCCAGATCGGGCTCGGCGTGATTTCCAGGCGTAACGAGGGCGAGATCATGTTCGACCGCTGCGGCACTCCGTAAAGGCCGGTCGGGCCGTATTCCCAGCGCCGGGCGCCGAACAGAGTATCGAAGCGGGTGAAGGTGGAGGGGTTGGTGCTGTTTCCGCTGGCGTGATCGTATTGCAGCACTACCCGCGGCAGCCAGGCTGCATTGAAAGTGTAACCCGCCTCCGCATGAAGGAAATAGGCTGAAACCTGAAGGTCTCGGGTGTCCGTGGGGGCGGTGGTTTCCCGGGAGAGGCCCGTCTGGTAGATCGCCTCGACATCGTAATCGAGTTGCCCGGGCTTCGGCACCCGCGCCAGCCGGATGCCCGGCGTGAACAGGCGACGGTTCCGGGTCTGCACCAACCGCAGGCCTGTTCCGGAATCCTTCTCGTACAGGCCGTATCCATAGACCTCCAACGATCCGCCAAACACGTTCTCGAAGGTATAGGTGCCGCCGTAAAATTGCAGATCCAGGCTTTCCCGGTCGTACACGATCGCATTGTCGAGGATGCCCTGCGTGTCGTTAGGAAACCTGCTGTGCGGCATGGTCCAGAGCAGCGTCATCTTATCCTTGTTCGCCCCCTTCCAGTCGTAGGAGACGCCGGTGAAGGCGTTGATGGTGTTGCGGTACTGGTTACGCGCGAGGATACGGCGCGAGCTCATGTTCTTCGTGAACCGGCCAGTGGTGAGACTGCTCGTCGAGCCTTCGCCCGTGACATCGGACAGATCGAAGTTGAGATAGGCCTGACCAAGTTCGAGCGCGTTCACCTCCGTATTGGCGGCAGACGAGTTTGGCTTCTGGAAGTAGGCGCGGCTATCGAACACCTCCCCGCCGATCCTCACCCTTCCGGCATCATATTCGGCGAAGATCGCGGTTTGAGATGAAACCATGAAGTCGTGGCTCGGGAACGTTGCCGGACGAAACTGGTTGGATATTCCTTCAACGCGAGGACGGAACGTACCGCTGATCTTAAAATTGTCGGGCCGGCCGAGTGCGTCATAGAGAGAAAATGCCGGCTCTATAGGAAGCGGCTTGAAGTAAGGCCATTTATAGGGCGGCGCCTGAGTGTGAGCATTCCCCCCGTTCTGTGCCTGGGCATGACCCTGCCCTCCCTGTGCCTGCCCTTCGGCCTGGGACTGAGGCCGAAGTTGCGCCTGTGCAGGACTCGACGGGATGGTGACAAGCGGAATAGCCGACAGCAAAGCCAGCCTTGCTGTCACGTTAAAAAAAACGCTCTTCATCAAACTCATTATCAACTTCCCAAACTACTCCGCAGGACGGATTCAGATCCGCGGAGCACAACACTCGAAGCAACGTCTCACTCGGCCCTTAGCCAACAAGGCAGCCGTCCGCGAATGCCGCACACACCTCCCTCAACGAGAGACGCGCGCGGCCGCTCAACAGCAACGATTTGAATTAGGACGACTTATGATGCTCCAGGCCGAAGCCTCGATATAGATATCGGTATATGCCGCGCTTGTTTGGTGTCAACACACGGACAGCATCAGACAAAACATAAGTACGCTCATGACTCGAACAGCAACGCAGAAAGAAAATCATCAGTGCTTGAAGGTGGATTCTCAGAATTCTGTACCACCTTGCGATCTCGCTTTGATGTCTCGATCGAAGGCAAACCTGATGCAGGTCATCATTGTCTTCCCGCAAGACCACGCTCGATAACGATCAATAAAGATGAAGATGTCGAAGCCGCTGAAGCCCACGCATCAGAATGAAAAGAACGGCGTCGCTCAATTTCATCTTCGTCAGAAACGAATGAGGGATGATCGTGGATGCGCAGATATGGTTTGATAGAAATTTATACCACCTTGCGATTTCGATCAGGATATCAGTTGAAGACAAGCTTGACGTCGATCGTGATCGTTCAGTCGAAGGATCGAGATTTATTTCGTTTCTGACAGATCGGAAGCAAGGCTCTGGATTGTTCTCCAACGCATTGTCTTGACGCGAACCGGCGACCATCCTCAGACCAAGCCTAAGGGCAAGCTTCATTCGATAACGCTGTAGCGCCTGATAACATTCGATCGTAAAGGGTGATCGATCGCATCTGCCGACATTTGGCGCACGACCCCGAAAAGTGGAAACCGGCTTTCGGAAAGATCATGCTCAAGCAAAAAGATAGGCGGCGAGTCTGATTCAACTACGTTGAATCAGAATCTGGTGTCGCCGGCACGCTCATCCGCCCGCGTTGATGACAGCAGAAAACGATCCAGTCAGCGTGATGCTTCCGCGCTAATCGAGCCGATGATCTGCGGCAACGCGCCGGTCGGAGATGGATCTACTCCCGATTCTTCCGGCGACAGTATCTTATTCGCCGACGCACCGGGAAAACGCGAGTTCATTTCGCGCAAGAAGCCGCTCAGGGTATCCACCTTCGCCGCCATCCTCGCGATCTGTTCGAATTCGGCGCTGTTGCCCGCCGCCGGCTTGCTCGCGGTATCGAAAGCGAGTTTATCGGCGCCGCCGTTCATCAGCGGCGCGTATTTTTCGCGGAAGCGCGCAAGCCCGAGCGCGTCCTCGGAGAGAGAGTAACCGATCACGGCGCGGATGATGTCGCTCTTCTCCGCCTGTGTCAGGGGGGTGAAATCGCGCCAGCGCTCACCATAGTAAAGCTCGATCTGTTCGGACGCCTCGCGCCAGCGCCGCGACGCCCAGTAGATATCGGACCGTAACCGTATGGCTTCGCGTCCGTCGAGGTTGGAGATAATGTCGAGTGCGAGATCGCGGCGGCCGATATCGCTCTGCGCGCGCGCCTCGAGCAGCAGACGCTGCTCGCGTAACGCGCCGGCGAGATCGGCGATCCGCGTCGTGCGAAGCGCGGCGATTGCACGGTCCGGCTTGCGGTTCATCAGGTAGACCGTCGCCAACCGGGCGGCGACCTGCGCGCGCGCCGCGCCCTCCAGGCGGTGATCGACCTGATACTGCAGGAGTTCGCCCGCCTGATCCAGCAGGTCAAAGGCAACCAGACGATCAGCGAGCCGCCGAATCATCTCGTCACCGCGGCGGCCGATCGGTGTCAGGTCGCGAAAATCATAAAACATCGCCAGCGCATCGACCGGCGGAAGATTGTCGCCTTTGGTGCTGAGAAAGAGCCTGGCGAACAATGCCGATGCGTCATCCTGAATTTGGCGTGACATCGCGGAGTCCGGCTCCAGCCGCGTGGCCGTTCTTGAAACAGCAAGCGCCTCCGCATAACGGCCGGCGTCGATATAGAGCGCCATCAGCATTTTCAACGTCTGCACTTCCAGCCTGTCGCCGCGCCACATCACCGACAGCGTTTCGAGATCACGCAGCGCATCCTCCGGCTTGATCTCCTTGCGCTTCTGTCGCAATGCGATGTCGTGTATCTGCGCCTCGGTCGCGGCTTCGCGGTCGCGTGAGGCCATCACCTCCCTGTACTGGGCAAGCGCCTCCTTCTCGCGCCCGAGCGCTTCCGACAGCCGCGCGCGCATCACCGTAATCCGGGGCTTCAACTCGTCGGGAATACCGAGGGCGTCGAGATCGCTGCTGTGCGAAGCGGCGCCGGAAAAATCCCCAACCTCCAGCGAGGCCCGCATCGCCGCGGTGACAATCAGGCGCTGCAGATCGACCGGCAGCACTGATATGGCGAACTGAGCGTTCTTGAATTTCTCCCGCGCCTCCGCCCACTTCTGCTGCTGTGCGAGTACAAGCGCCTTCCAAAGCTCCGAGTCGTAACTCGTTCCGATCGCCGGATTGGCGAGATCCCGCATGGCCGACGCCGTATAGTTCGTCAGCGAACTCGCGACCGAATGGATGATCAGCAGAACAGGATCCTGCTGACCGTGATTTGTTTCGGACAATGCGAGGTCGAGAACCGCCCTGGCTTCGTGATGGAATCCGCGCGCCATGTAGAACCGGGCGAGATCGATCCGCGCCGCGGCGCGCGCGTCATCGTCGCCCGCCGTTGACGCGGCATCGACCAGCTTATCGAGCCGCTCAAAGAAATCGGCTTTGCTGTCGTCCTGCCATTGCCCGACATCGAAGATCGGCTGTGCCGCGGCCGCCGCGCGTCCCGGCGCGGCATTGGCCGCCGACAGGGTAAGACCACCCTGCCGGGTCACCGTAACTTTGTCGGTGGCGACCTCAACGGCGATATCGTCGGATTTCGGTTCGATCACGACGCCATGGATCGACTCGCCCAGCGAGAACTCCACGAACTGCTGACGCCTGATCAAACCGCGCGCCGGCGGCAGCGCGGTCACGACCATCAGGGTGTTGCCCGAGTCGGGATCGACGATCCGGTGCAACCTGCCCGCGCCTGCGAGCGGCACGGTGACGCTGGCGTGAGCCCGATCGACAACATTGCGCTGCGCGGAGAGCGCGTGCGACGGTTGTTGCACGGTATCCGCAAAGGTCAGGATCCAATTCCGGCCCGCCGCGGCGGATGTTGCCTCTTCTGTGTCTGCGGGCGCGAGGGAAGCCAGCTGCGGGCGCGTCAGGCGGATACGAATGGCCTGTCCGTTGTCCAGTGGACGACGATCGATGTCGGTGATGAGCGACCCGCCTTCCTTCCGGATGGCGTCGATATCGATCGGCTGCTCCGAGTCGAACAGCAGCCACACCGTATCGGCTCGCCGAAACAGCGCCGCCGGCGCGGGCGTACCGAAGCCGAACCTCAGACGAAAGCCTTCGGTGCGTCTCTCAGCGTTGAGGGTCGCTGCGTCATTCGCGCTCCCCTCGCTTGATGCCGGAGCAGTCGCGGGCTCCGACGCCACAGCCGCCTTCGCGGGTTCCTGCTTGACGGAAGTATGCTTGGCTTGCTTGTCGTCCGCCGGCTTCGATTCCGAAGCGTTTTCCTTTGAAGCGGCGGTTTCGGATATGGGCGCGGACGGCACTTCGGCGGCAACCGGCTTTTCGATCCGAGGCGGAGCAGGCGCGGCTTCGGACTTCTTTGCCACCGGCGCGGGTTTGACATCAGCCGTCGGAGGTTTGGCCGTCTGCCCAGCCCGCTCCGCAATCGCCTGCGAGGCTGGCGGCGGAGTTTCAGCCGCCGCCTTTCCGGCGGAATCGGCCTGCGGCCGCGCTTCGGTTGACGCGAGCGGCGCAGGCAATATCGGTTTGCCGGTCTGCTGAAAGCCGATATCGACGATATAGTTTTTCTCCTCGCGAAACGAATGCACATCGACATCGCCGATCAGTTTGACGTCGATCCGCGAGCCCTCGCCTTCGACCTTCTGCGCGATCTGCTCGACATTGGCTGGCGCCATCAGCTTCGCATCCGCCAGATCGAACGTCAGCGCCGGCCTGAACAGCAGCACAAGCTTTTGTTCGTTGAGCGCCGAGGATACGCCAGCGCCGTCGGGCAACTCGAAAACATAACGCACAAAGGTCGGTTGTACCGAGGCGCGCACGCGAACCGGCGGCCGTTTCTTCGCCGCTTCGAGGCTGCGCTGTTCACGCAAGGCGCGCTCGGCCGCGCGGGCGCGTTCCGCAAGTTCCCGAACCACCTCCTGCGGCAATCCCGGCGGCGGCCCTTTCCAGCCGTCAGGCATCAGATCGATGAATACGCGCTCGCCGGCGGTCATTGTGTTGACCGTGACGTTGCGCGCCAGCGCCAGACGAATGGCCGAACCGTCCGGATCGCGGCGCGCCGAAGCGACATAATCCGGCACCGCGACCGAGATCCTGCCGACGGGAATATCCACCGGCCGCTTGAATCGGATCACAAGAACGGCGCCCGCCACCGTCACATCGGAGTCGACATCATCATTGAGCTTGAGGACGAGGCGCGCAAAACCGTCCGCTGCCGAAAGGCTCGCCTCTCCGCGGATCGCCTGCGCGCGACTTGCATCAGGAAACGCCGCGGTCAGCAGAAGGGCTGTTACAAGTACCGGAACAAAGCGCCAAAGCCGTCGCGCGCAGGCGCGCGCAAGCGCATGATCCCAAAAATTGGAGAACCGGTTTTCGGAGGAGATCATGCTCAATCAAAATATTAGGGCTGGAGTCTGATTCAACGCCGTTGAATCAGACTCCAGCGACCAACATCGAGCGGCAGTCGTCCGCGCCATCTCAGATCGTCTCTCGACTCGAATCCAGAACCGGACGCTTCGCGCACCGGTGGGACCGAACACTAGGAGCGCGACATTAAGGGGCTGTTAAACAAGGATACTAATTGCGCCCCTGTGGCGTCGGCCTGCCCTCGATCTTCGGAAGATTGGAGGCAGAGGTCGTGCCGCCGCTGGCCTGACGCGCCAGTTCAACCGTCAATCGCTCTGCAGCTTCCGGCGACATCTGCCCGAGAATGTCGGACATCTTGCGCGGCGCGATCTTCGAGGCGATCTCGAAAAGGACCGGCATTTCAAGCCGGTCAAACACCTTGGCCGCTTCCTTCGGCTTCATGTTCTCGTACATCGTCACGAGACCCTTGAAGCGTACGATCTCGGCCTCGTTTTTCTCCGCGGTCGCGGTCGCGATCCGTGCCTCGATGCCCTTCATCTGCTCGACGCGGCCCTGGATACGCTGCTCAGCGGCCTTCAGGAGACTTTCACGAATGTCAATTTCCCGGGCGCGCGCTTCGAGCTCTTCTCGCCGGCTCTGAAGGCGCTCAAGAATGGCCCGCTCCGATGGCGAGACAGTCTGGCCCGGCTCAGGGAGCGTGATCGCACCCGCCTTCGCCGTTTCTGGCGTTCCGACCGCAGGCTTGGCTTCCTCGTTCTTCGCTTCATCCTTCGCGGCATCGTCCTTGCGGGCGTCGCCTTTCTTCGCCTCGACAGATCCGGTGATGTCGCCCGCATCCGAAGCCCGTCCCGGAAAATTCAGGTTCTCCTGCGCCCAGGACTGACCGGCCGAAGCCGTCTGCACTTCGAAGACATAGCCGCCGTCGATCACGAGTCCCGCGACCTTGAGCACCGCGAGGCCGAAGATCGCAACCACCACGATGGGAATAACCCGGATGTCTCTGAAAGCACTCATGCAGCGAGACCGTCTGCCCTTCTGCGTTCGGAAAACGCACGCGCCGCGGCTGCGACGGAGCGGGCATCGCTCGTTACGGCCTCCGGCTCCGGAGCCGTGGGGGTGCGCGCCGCAAGCGCGATCCTGGACAGCCGTCGCATGAGAGCGTCGCCCTCCGCCAGTTGCTTCGCCAACTGACGTGACAGATCGGTCGCCGCCGCGATCTGGTTGCCGAGATTGTCGTTGACGTCGCGCACGGTGTGCTTCAGCCCGCCGATGGCGCGCTCGGCGATCTCCGTCGCCGTGATCAGTTCGCTGATCGTCGCCTTCAGTGACTGTTCATCCGACCTCAGCCGCTTCAGCCGCTTGTTCAGCAGCATGCAGTAACCGATGGTCAGAACGAGAAGAACCGCGACAAGACTCTCGATCGCTAGTCCGAAAGAGTGGTTCATTGGGCCTCCATCATCTTGGTCTGCTCGTCCGCTCTCTCGAACATGGCGAATGTCGTGCTTGGTTTGCGCAATTGCCGCGATACGCGAATGGCGACGCGATCACCGACCCGTCCCATGCGGCCCTCGGTGAGCGTCACGCTGCCGCACCGCACCGCCACCGACGCATCGGGACGCATTTCAAGCGGGAGCGTATCACCAACCTTAAGGGTCATGAGTTGCCTGAGCGGGATTTCGGCCTCGTACAAAACGGCATCGACGGCGATCTGCGCCTGCGCGATCTCGGTGGCGAGGTGGCTTTCCCAGATCGGGTCACGGCCGAACTTTTCGCCCATGAACATCTGCAACAGAACGTTGCGGATCGGCTCAATGGTGGCATAGGGAAGCAGCAGTTCGATGGTGCCGCCGCGGTCTTCCATGTCGATCCGCAGCCGGACCAGAATAGCGGCATTGGCCGGGCGCGTGATCGCCGCGAAACGCGGATTGGTTTCGAGGCGGTCGATCGAGAACGACACCGGCGAAAGCGGCCGGAACGCCTGCTCGGCGTCGGCCAGCACGACCTCCACCAGCCGCTTCACGAGATTGGTTTCGATCGTCGTATAGGGCCGGCCTTCGATGCGGAGCGATGACTGGCCGCGACGGCCGCCCAGCAGGACGTCGATCATGGAATAGATCAGGCTGGAATCCACCATCGCCAATCCGAAATTCTCCCACTCCTCGGCCTTGAACACGCTGAGCACCGCCGGCAGGGGTATCGAATTCAGGTAGTCGCCGAAGCGGACCGAGGTGATGCGGTCAAGCGAGACCTCGACGTTGTCGGAGGTGAAATTGCGCAAGGAGGTCGTCATGAGCCGCACCAGGCGGTCGAACACGATCTCCAGCATCGGCAGGCGCTCATACGACACCATCGCGGAGTCGATGATCGCCCGGATGCCGGAATGGTCGTCGAGGTTGATCTCGCCGACGCTGAAGCCGAGCAGGCTGTCGATTTCCTCCTGCGACAGAACCCGCTCGCCGCTGTTCTTGCCGTTGCCGAAATCACGGCCGCCGTCGTCGACCATGGCGGCCCATTGCTCCGCCATCGCCCCCGTGAGCTCATTGGCGGCAGCGGACTTCGCGGCTTCGGCCGGATCCTCCGAGTCGAGCGAGGCCTCCCACTGAGCTGCGATTGCATCCTGATCAATCTGGTCGCTGTCGTTCGCCATGATCCCATTCCGGCGCAAGAGTGTGATTCCAACTGCGTTGAATCAGGCTCCGGCCTTAATTTTCTGATCGAGCATGATCTTCAACGAAGAACGCTCCAGCGCCCCGTACCCTTCAAACGAACTTCGGAAAACCGAAGGACACCAGCACGCCTCACTGGATGACGACTTCCTTGAACAGCACCGCATTGACATGATCCGGCGAGAGCACTGCATTCACCCGTCTGGTCAGTTCTTCCTTCAGGCGGAACAGCCCCGCTGAACCGTTGAGATCGCTCGGACGCAGCTCGCGCATGTAAGTCTGAAACAGATCGGTGACGCGCGGCAGCGCCGGCCTGATCTTCTCGACCTGCGGCTCCTCCTTCACCTCGAGGACGAGCTTCAGCTTCAAATATTGCACCCGCTCGCCGGGCGCGCCCACCAGATTGACCAGCATGTCCGGGACATCGACGAAGGAAGGCGGCTTCGGCGGCGGCGCCTCGGCGTGCTGTTCGCCGCCGGAATGGTGGAACATGAAGAACCAGATGCTACCACCGGTGACGAGGAACAACGCAGCGCCGATCGCGGCGATCAGCTTGAACCTTTTCCTGGCCGGCGGCGCGTCTCCGTCCGCCGCTTTTCCCGTCTGATCATTCTCCGCCATCGTCAGCTCGCCCTTTCACCCAGGGTCGGTCCGATGCCGCCGAGCAGGCTGGATACGCAGAACAGATGCTGCCGGCGCACACGCGCCCTATTGCCTTGACACTCGCATTCCAAATCCGAGTTCGTCGCCTCCCCGCGCGAAAAATACGGAGAACTTCTGGGCTGCCACACTAGGTCCGCAATGGTTAACGGAACCTTTCTTTTAACCATGACTAGGAAGATTTTGCCGGGCCGATATGGTCAACAGCACCTTAATTGCCGGCTTCTCTCCGGGATCATCTTTAGTAAGCAGCTGATAATAAACATCTTCCGGAGATGGCACGCATTTCGCTACCCCTTTCCCCGAACCGGAAGGCTTGGGAGAGCCTGAAGGTTCGATCGATCCGGTGCGGCGGCTTGGGAGAGCTTCCTCAGACGGATCCCCAAGGGGAGAACCACCGATGGAGAACACCCTCCTCATCGGACTGTCGCGGCAGATGATGCTCGAACGGCAGAT
The DNA here is from genome assembly GCF_006539545.1 of Nitrobacter winogradskyi. Classification (GTDB taxonomy): domain Bacteria; phylum Pseudomonadota; class Alphaproteobacteria; order Rhizobiales; family Xanthobacteraceae; genus Nitrobacter; species Nitrobacter winogradskyi_A. Next base: position 110,030 of record NZ_BJNF01000002.1, on the reverse strand, counting down.
GGATGTCATTGCGAACAACGTCGCTAACGTCACCACCAACGGTTACAAGGCCGACCATTCGCTGTTCAACGAATATCTGATGCCGGGCGCGCATGAAGACAACTTCGTCGGCCGCGACCGCCGCTTAAGCTTCGTCCAGGACCGCGCCACCTTCCACGACTTCGCCGGCGGCCCGACCGAGCAGACCAAGAACCCCCTCGATGTCGCCATCGACGGCAACGCGTTCCTGGTGGTGCAGACGCCGAACGGCGAGCGCTACACTCGCGACGGCGGATTGCAGATCAATGCGCAGGGAGAACTGGTGACGGCCGGCGGCCATCCGGTGCTCGGCTCCAACGGCCCGATCAGGTTTCAGCAGACTGACCGCAACATCACGATCTCAGATGACGGCACCGTAACCGTGATCGAGGGCATCAACAACGCGACCAACGCAATCCGGGGCAGGCTGCGGCTGGTCTCCTTCCCGCAGGTCCAAAGGCTGGTCAAGGAAGGCTCCAACCTCTACGCCGCGGGCGAAGGCAACTCCGCCCGGCAGGATACGCAGGCGCGGATCAATCAAGGTTTCATCGAGCGCTCCAACGTCAATGCGGTGACCGAGATGAGCCGACTGGTCGAGGTGTCCCGCGCCTACATGCAGATGGCGACGCTATTGCAGCAGCAAAGCGACCTGCAACGATCCGCCATCGAAAAACTCGCCGACGTTCCGGCATAAGGAGTTCAACTCATGCGCGCTCTTTACACTGCCGCGACCGGAATGGCGGCCCAGGAACTGAACGTCCAGGTCATTTCCAACAACATCGCGAACCTGCGCACCACCGGTTACAAGAAGCAACGGGCCGCATTTCAGGATCTGATCTACGATCACGTCCGCCGCGTCGGCGCTCAGGCGTCAACTCAGGGCACGATCATGCCCGTCGGCATCGATCTCGGCGGCGGCGTGAAAACTGTCGGAACGCCACGGCAGATGAGTCAAGGCACGCTGTCCCAGACCGGCAATGATCTCGACATCGCCATTCGCGGCGAGGGCTTCTTCAAGATCCAGATGCCGGACGGCACCTTTCAGTACACGCGCGACGGCACGTTCCAGATGGACAACATGGGCCGCATCGTCAATGCGCAGGGCAATCCGGTGCAGCCGACGATCACGATCCCGCAAAACTCCGCGGGCATCACCATCAACGCGCAGGGCCAGGTCTCGGTGACGCTGCCGGGGCAGACCACTCCGACCGTGCTCGGCCAGATCAGCCTCACCCGCTTCATCAACAAAGCGGGCCTGCAGCCTGTCGGCGACAACAATTTCAAGGAGACGCCCGCCTCCGGTCCTTTCCAGGACGGCATCGCCAATCTCGACGGCTTCGGTGACATGCAGCAGTCGAACCTCGAACAGGCCAATGTCGAGGTGGTGTCGGAAATCTCCGACCTGATCGCCGCGCAACGTGCCTACGAGATGAACGCCAAGGTCATCAGCGCCGCCGATCAGATGCTGCAATCCGCAGCCGCACTGTTCCGCTAGAGCGTGATCCCGATCAGTGGAAACCAGCTGGACAGGATCATGCTCGATCAAAAAGAAGAGAGGCTGATCATGGCCGTTCGTCCTTTCCTCGTCGCCGTCGTCGCCGGCCTGTTGCTGGCGGCGTCCGCTCCGGTGCTGGCGGGCAACGACGCGGCTGCACGCCGCGCCGATTTTGCAAGCGCGTTCCAGACCGCCGCCGCCATTCCGGCCCCCGTGCTTCGCGGCCGTGTCGATATTACGGACGAAATGGTGCGGATCGGAGACCTCGTCGACAACGCTGGCGATGCAGCACAGATCGCGATCTATCGCGCTCCCGATCCCGGCACCACCGGCACCCTGCCGGCCGCCCAGCTGCTCGACGTCCTCCGCGCGCATCAGGTAATCGGCGTCGAAACTCACGGCATCAGCAACGTCGCGGTGACGCGGCTCGCACGAACCCTCGATCCCGACGACGTCGAATTGCAGATCGCGGTCGCGCTCGAACACCGCAACGGGCTTGGCGACGCCAGGGATATGCTGCTGACTTTCGATAAAGACCTCAAAGCTATCCATCTCGATGCCGCGAACAATGGCGCGATCACTCCGGTGGTCACCCGGTTCGACCCGCGCAGCGGCCGCTTTGATGTCACGCTTGAAGTCGCAAACGACTCGGGCGCGGCCCCAACCCGCCTCCGCTTCACCGGCACAGCTGTGGAGACTATCGAAGCCGCCGTGCTGGCTCGCGATGTCGACCGCAACACGCTGTTGAAATCTTCCGACATCGTCATCGAGCGCCGTCCCAAGGCCGAGATCGGCAACAATGCGGCGAGCCGCGACCGCGTCGTCGGGATGCAGACGCGGCGGCAGATGCGCGCCGGTCAAGCGCTGCACGGCATCGACCTGACCAGGCCGGACCTCGTGCAACGCGACCAGGCAGTGACCCTGATCTATCAGACCGCGGGAATCTATCTCACCGTGCGCGGCAAGGCGACCGAGTCCGGCACGGAAGGGGACGTCGTCAGCGTTCTCAACCTGCAATCAAACCGCACCATATCCGGCGTCGTGGTCGGGCGAGGCCAGGTGTCGGTGTCGCCCGCCGCTCCAGTCGTCCCGCACAAGCTGGCGAGCGTCGAGCCGGCGGCGGAGGCGACAGCCTCGTTCTCCGCCGGGAACAACGCGCCCGCATCCTCGAAAGCCGAGTAACGTTCATGTTGAAGCTCGCGTCCCTCAATCGCATCGTTCTGACCGGCATGTTGCTGGCGGCCGCCGGCCTCGCCAGCGGCTGCTCGTCGATCGATCGCCTGTCGCAGATCGGCGAGTCACCCAAGCTGACCGCGATCGACAATCCGACGACGCAGCCCGGATACAAGCCTGTGCAGATGCCGATGCCGAAGCCGGAGACGGTGTCCTACAACGCCAACTCGCTGTGGCGGAACGGTTCACGCGCGTTCTTCAGGGACCAGCGCGCGGCGCGGGTCGGCGACCTCCTGACCGTGACCGTGAACTTCACCGACAGGGCCAACATCGCCAACCAGACCCAGCGCAGCCGCGTCAGCAAGGACGATTCGGGCATTGACGATTTCGCGGGCGCCAAGCTGTTGGGCGCGACCGCGCAAAAGGTTCTTCCCGGCCGGCTGTTGACGACCGATTCCGAGTCGCTGAGCGACGGCAAGGGTCTGGTGCAACGTCAGGAGAACCTCCAGACCAGCGTCGCCACGGTCGTCACGCAAGTACTGCCGAACGGCAACCTCGTGGTCGAGGGCAAGCAGGAGATCCGCGTCAACTTCGAGATCCGCGAACTGATCGTCGCCGGCATCGTGCGACCCGAGGATATTCAAAGCGACAACACCATCGATTCAAGCAAGATCGCGCAGGCCCGCATCGCCTACGGCGGACGTGGGCAGATCACCGACGTTCAACAGCCGCGCTATGGTCAACAGGTCATGGACGTGCTGCTGCCATTCTAGAGCATGATCCCGAAGCTCCCCGCCGGATCGCGAACCCAGGCGCGAGACGGCGACGACCCGGCGATGCACGCAGCGATGCCGCGCACCGTCGGGGATGCGGCCTCCGGCGGCTCCCCTGCCGGAGGCCGTGTCTATCTGACAAGCGCAAATCACGCATCGTTCGCTGAGGAACAGCGAAATGTGATGAACAATGATCTGCGCGCGGCAAGTTCGATGGCTATATATCCGTGATGTTCCGCAAACCGAGCGCGTCGGAGCGTCCATGAACCTCAACGTCCACGTCCTGCTTGTCGCCGCCGCCTGCCTGATCGGCTTGTCTGACACCGCGCAGGCCCGCCATCGGCACCGCCCTGTCTACATGTTCATGCCTTGGGCGCCCGTCGTAACGCCGATGCCTCCTCCGCGGCTACCCCTCGTCGATACCGGCGTGATCAATCAGCCCGGCGTGCCGAACACATCGCGGCCTGGAACCATCGGCACCGGCGCCCTGCCGAGCGGCCTGAAAGGCGATAGCCCAACCGCGCCGGGATTTCCCGGCTGGGTCGGACGGGATTAGACCCGCATTCGCTCCACATTGCCACGACCCGGCATACGAACGCCGGAATCATTTGCAGGAGCTTTTACCGCAACGGGATACAATGCTTGAACCGAACCCACAGGAGTTGCGGTATTGAAATCCGATCCCGATCTTCAGCAACGCGACGCGCTGCTCCAGACCGTGCTTCGCGACTACTTTGCGTCCGACAACGCAGCGATCCTGCACACCATTCGTTCCAAGGCCGAGTATGTCGATCTTGTCTCCGGCACGATCCTGCTGCGCCAGGGCGACACCAGTAACGACGTGTACTTCGTACTCTCGGGGCGGCTTCACGCGTTCTCGGAGACCGAATCCGGCGCGCGAAAAATTCTCGGAGAGATCGGGCGCGGTGAAACCATAGGCGAGCTCGCGCTGTTCACCGGCGAACCGCGCTCGGCAACCGTCGTGGCGGTGCGCGATACGCTTCTGGTCAAGGTGACGCGCGCGATGATCGAGCGGACGATCCTGCAGCATCCGGAAATCGAGATGTCGATGATGCGGGTCGTGATCCGGCGATTCCGCCAGCGCGAACGCGAGCGGCAGGCGCCGCTGGTGCCCGTCAACATCTGCATCCTGCCGATCACGCCCGGGCCGGATGCGACCGGTTTCGCGCGAAGCCTGCGTAACGCGCAAGCTGCTGAGGCCGGGCCGGTGGCAATCGTTACCGCCAACGACGTCGCCAGCCACTTCGGCGCTCAGGATCACCCGCCGGAACAACGCAACGACGCGCTTGCCGGCTATATCGACGACATCGAAGCTCGGAGCCGCGCGGTGTACCTTGCGGCCGACGGAGGCGACACCGCATGGACCCGGTTTTGCCTTCGTCATGCCGACGAGGTGCTGTTGCTTGCCGACGCCGGCCACGATCCCGGCCTCTCGGCTGTCGAGCAAGCGTGCCTGTCGCCGGCCGCTCCCATTTCGATCGCACGGCAGACGCTGGTCCTGCTGCACCGGACTGATACGAGAATCCCTACCGGTACGACGCGCTGGCTGAACGCACGGCCGGATGCGCGGCACTTTCACATTCGCCCGGAGCGGCCCGCCGACATGGGCCGCCTCGCCCGCATCGTATCAGGACGGGCCATCGGCCTCGTGCTTTCGGGCGGAGGCGCGCGCGGCTTCGCTCATGTCGGCGTCATCAAGGCGCTGGAAGAGGCAGGCATTCCCGTCGACATGCTGGGCGGCAGTTCGATCGGCGCGGTCATGGGGATGGTGCTGACGCTCGGGCGCAACGCGGACGAAGTCGCTGCCGCCGTCCGAAAGGCGTTCCTCGAACATCCGAGAGGCAACGTCACCGGCGACTACAACTTCATTCCGCTGGTGTCGCTGATCAAGGGTGCGCGCACCCGAAGCGCGATGACGCAAGCGGTGCGCGATGCCACCGGCCGGGATGCGATCGACAGCGAGGATTGCTGGACCACCTTCTTCACCATTGCATCAGACTTTTCGACCGGCAGCGAAGCTGTCCTTCAGCGAGGCGACCTTACCCGCAACGTCGGCGCAAGCTATGCGATTCCCGGCGCGCTACCGCCGGTCTTCGTCGGCGGACACATGATGTTTGACGGCAGCACGTTCAACAATTTCCCGGTCGACGTGATGGCCCGGCTCGGCGCCGGCCGCATCATCGGCGTCGATCTCTCGGTTGACCGCGAGCAGTTATTCGACATTGACGATGTGCCGGGGACGCTCACCTTGCTGCGCGACAAACTAAGGCCGCGCGCGAAGCGGCGCTACCGTCTGCCGAGCGTGCCCGAGACGATGCTGCGATCGTCCTTCATCACGTCGATCTCCAAACAGAAGGAGATGGGAAAGTTCACTGACCTGTTGTTCCGGCCGCGGATCACCGACGGTCGCCTGCTCGACTGGAGCCGCTTCGAAGAGGTGGTCGCCGCCGGCTACAGCCAGGCGAGGGAGGTGCTGGCGGGCCTGAGCGATGAGCAGCGGAAGATGTTCGGATGAGGTTTGATTGTATCGTCATGTCCGGCTTATGCCGGGCATCCACGTCTTGAAACGTGAAATGGATCAAAGGCGTGAATGGCCGGGACCATAGGTGAGTGAAGCGGCGCCGTTCTTCGAACGGCCATTCCCGACAACGGCGCGTTGAAACGCGTCATCGCCAACTCAGCCTGTTCGAGAACATGACCCCAACCCGAAGGACCGCGCCGGAGCATCGGCGCAACCGCTCTACTCGTCCCGATAGATCTTTTCCCGCTTTTCGTGACGCTCCTGGGCTTCGACGGAAAGCGTCGCGATCGGGCGCGCCTCGAGCCGCTTCAACGAAATCGGCTCGCCGGTTTCCTCGCAATAGCCGTAGGTGTTGTCCTCGATCCGCTGCAAGGCGGCGTCGATTTTCGAGATCAGCTTTCGCTGCCGGTCACGGGCGCGCAGCTCGACCGCGCGGTCGGTTTCCGAGGACGCGCGATCGGCAAGGTCGGGAAGGTTGACGTTTTCTTCTTGAAGAGTCTGCAGCGTCACCTTCGATTCGCGAAGAATCTCGTCCTTCCATGCCAGCAACTTGGCGCGGAAATATTCGCGCTGGCGCTCGTTCATGAATGGCTCTTTCTCAGAAGGCCTGTAGTTCTTCAGCTTTTCCAAATGCGTTCCTGCTCGGTGAAAACGCCGGGTGATCCGGCTGCGGCGAGCTTATATAGCGGCCGTTTGTGACAAACAATATCGTCGTCCCGAAGTCCACCCCGGACAGATCCAGCTTCCGCTTCTTTCCTTCCCAATGACAGGGAACCAAAATCCTCGATACGTATTAGTCCTATCGCTTCGAGGTTCCATTCCGTTCGCTGCTTCAGAATTGCCTCGCCTTGGCGAGTTCCACCTCGACGCGCAGTTCGATCTCGGCGAGAACAGCATCGAGACCGGTGTCGCCGGAAGACGATTTCAGCTCACTCGCGGCGGTGCGCAGCCGGGTCACGATTGAGGGATCGAAGTTGCCGGAAAGCAGCCCCATCTTGAGATCGTCGAGCACGTCGAGAGCTCCCCTGCCCCGCCGCACCGAGCGCCTGCGCCGCTCCACCGGATCTTCCTCGACACCCTGCAACGCCAGCAACGCATCGATGGTCGCCGTCGCCGTCGCCTTCGGTGCGGCCGCGGCCCTGCTTTCCGTTGCGGAAGCCATGTCCGGCAGGGAAAATTCACTTCCCCCCGTTCGCCGCGCGGACGGGGCCTGCGTTCCCGGCGTCGCGCCGTTCGCTCCGTAAATTCGCATCGATCGTCTCGCCCGAATGTGGTGTTCAACGAAACCTGCCCACCGTCTAAGGCCGGGCCAACGCCGGCCGACGGAGTGCGCACCGGATGATCCGGCAGGAGAAGCGTGGCCCGTTATGGTTAACGAAGCGTGAACGCCCGGCAAATTTTGCCGACAAGGGCAACTTCGCCGCCCCGCTTCGCGCTCACCACCAGCGACCGCACTGAAAAACCAAATAAAATCAACGCAACGAGCCAGCCATCACGTTGGCACGGGTCTCGCATGATTAACGGCGAATGACCGTCATGGGGAGTGACGGGCAGCCCAACCTGACCTCAGCGGGGAGCAGAGGATGTCTGGCCTTGGTTTCACGGGCGTCGTCCGGATCGCCGTTGTGGCGCTTTTGGCGCTGGCGTTCCTCGGAGCCCCTGCCCATGCCACCTCACGGATCAAGGACCTCGCGAACATCGAGGGTGTGCGACAGAACCAGTTGATCGGCTACGGCCTCGTGGTCGGCCTCAACGGCACCGGCGACACCCTCAACAACATCCCTTTCACCAAGCAGTCGCTACAGGCGATGCTGGAGCGCATGGGCGTCAACATCCGCGGCGCCACCATTCGAACCGGCAACGTCGCGGCCGTCATGGTGACCGGCAACCTGCCCGCCTTCGCCACCCAGGGCACCCGCATGGACGTCACCGTCTCGGCGATGGGCGATGCCAGAAGCCTGCAAGGCGGCACCTTGCTCGTCACGCCGTTGCTCGGCGCCGACGGCAATGTTTACGCGGTGGCGCAGGGTTCGCTTGCGATCGGCGGCTTTTCCGCCGAAGGCGCCGCCGCGAGCGTCACCAAGGGCGTGCCGACCAACGGGCGCATCGCCAACGGCGCCATCGTCGAGCGTGAGATCGAATTCGCACTGAACCGGATGCCGAATGTCCGGCTGGCGCTGCGCAACGGCGACTTCACCACCGCCAAGCGCATCGCCGCCGCCGTCAACGATTTCCTCGGCACCAAGACGGCCGAACCGATCGACCCGTCCACGGTGCAGCTCTCCATCCCGGCGGAGTTCAGGGGGAACGTCGTCGCGCTTCTGACCGAGATCGAACAGTTGCAGGTCGAGCCGGACATCACGGCCAAGATCATTATCGACGAGCGCTCCGGAATCATCGTGATGGGACGCGATGTCCGCGTCGCCACCGTCGCGGTGGCGCAGGGCAACCTCACCGTATCCATTTCCGAAAGCCCGCAGGTCAGCCAGCCCAATCCGCTGTCCAACGGGCGGACGGTGATGACGCCGCGCACGGACGTAGGCGTAACGGAGAATGGCAACAAGCTCGCGCTGGTCAAGAACGGCGTCTCGCTTCAGGAACTTGTCGACGGACTCAACGGTCTCGGCATCGGGCCACGCGATCTGATCGGCATTCTACAGGCGATCAAGGCGGCAGGCGCGATCGAAGCCGATATCGAGGTGATGTGATGGATACTCACGCTGTCAACGGTCTGCTCAGCGGCGCTTATCGCAACGCCCAGCGCACGACGCCGACGCTGAACCGCCGCCCGGATCCGCAGCTCGCGCAAGCGCTGGAGCACGTCTCTCCGCAGTCGATCGAGAAGGCGAGAGCGACATCAGAGGATTTCGAGGCGATGTTTCTCAACTCCATGTTCTCGCAGATGACAACCGGTCTGAAAGGCGAAGGCCCGTTCGGCGATACGCCCGGCACCGGCGTGTGGCGCTCGATGCTCACCGAGCAACATTCCAGATCGTTCGCCAAGGCCGGCGGCGTCGGCATCTCCGACGCGGTATTCCGCACCCTGATCATGCAACAGGCGAACCAGACCTCGCTCCCACCGAAGGAAGCCGCATGACGCCGCAATCCCGGAACCCGCAAGAGTCCCCTCTCCTGCCTCCCGTATCGACGCCAGCGGACGCGCGCAAGCTCGCTGACGACATGCTCGACATCATGAACGCGCTGCTCGCTGTCATCGAGCGCGAGACCGAGTTGGTGCGCGCCGGCAAAATCCGCGAAGGGATGGCGCTGGAGAGCCGGAAGACAGAACTGTCGCGGCGTTACGTAGACGCCATCAGGCAATTCAAGGCCAGTCAGGCCTACATGACGCAATCAGCGCCTGATCTGCTCACCGCGCTGCAACGCCACCACGACACATTCCGCGCCATGCTGCAGGTGAATCTCACCGTGCTCGCGACTGCGCACGCGGTTTCCGAAGCAATCGTCCGCGGCGTCAGCGCCGAGGCGCAGCGCAGCGCCACGCCACAGACCTATACGGCAAGCGGCCAGCGCAGCGCGCCCTCGCGTCAGCACATGAGTCCGATCGCGGTCAGCCGTTCGCTGTAACACCCGCGGAAAGCGGCTGCTTCGATCCAGCCCCATATTCCAGTACGATTTAGTTCAAACTCCAGCGCTCCCGACAACACCCCATTGAGGACGTTCTCTAACCCACCGTTGAGAGACAAGCGTTAGGCTTGCGATCAGAAGGGGGTTGGGATTTGACTCGAAGGAGGCCGGGAGTCGACCATGAGTGCGGATTTCAGTATCAAACCTATCGGCACGCCGGTCGCGGCGCCGGTCGTTCAACTGGCGAGCGCAGCCGCCAACGATACCGTGGCGACGGAACTTCCGCCGAGCCAAAGCGTCACGGCGGCGGACATCAGCACGCGCAGCCGCAACGACCTGCAGACCTCACGCGAAGCGCTGTCGCGCCAGGTGGTGGTTGATCGTGACGCCGCCTCGGTGGTTTACCAGGTCGTCGATCGCCGCACGAGCCTTGTCGTGAAGCAGTTTCCCGAAGAGGCGATGCTGCGGCGACGCGCCTACTTTCGCACGCTGGATCTGATGAACGCGGAGCGCGACCCCCCGGCCGCCACTGACCGGCGCGCCTAGAGTCTTTATGTTTTGGCGCGTTTTCTTCACGCGAACCGGTATCCATCCTTAGGGCTCAAGCCCGAGGACATGCTTCGCTCGAAAACGCGATAGAGCCTTTCCGCTTTGAAGGCCAGCTCTCAGCGCTGATGAACGTAGGCCGTCTCAAGGGTGCTTGCGCCGGTCGCCGGATCGCTCATGACGGTGCTGACCTGCGCGGTGCCGGACTTTGTCAGCACGAATTTTGAATCGCCGACCCGAAACCCGTTATTCTTGATCAGGACTTCCTGATACTTGATCGTGGTCCCGTACTGATACTTCGCCTTGGCGCGAAAGCCGTTGACGTTCGAAATCGTTATGGAGAACGGTTTCTGATTGGCGTACTTGCCGCTCCACGTCCCTTCGAAAACATCGGGATCGACGTTGACATACTTCCCGGTGGTCAGGCTGACGTTCTCGCCGACCGTTCTGTAATTCGATGCCAGGATGTTCAGGACGTCGGCCAATGATCCGGCTCCGTCTGTAACCGCAGGAATTACGCCCGCCCGGACAGACCGGCCGCGAGATTGCAGTTGATGTCGATCAGCGCCGTCAGCTTCGCGGGGTCGGGATTGAGCTGCATATCGACTGTCTGCTTCATCACGAAAACGCCGATGTTAGCGATATTCTGACGGACTTCCAGCGGCTGCGGATTGCTGTCGCTATCCGCTGCGCTCATGAAGATCGACCACAAACGGCGATTGAACAGCAGTGCCTTGTGCATGTCGTTGTCAGGTCCATCCCACTTGTCCTGGACCTCCCGAAGCTGCCGCGCCGCCTTCAGCAAAGCCTGCGCCTCGATTTCACGGGGAGACGACGAAGTTTGCGCCGTCCTGGCGTAGGCTTGAGCAGCATTCGACATTTAAATCCTCGAGGAAAAAAGCGGACGCGCGAAGTTCTGCACCGCCGTATGTCTAGCAGCGCCGCCTTTAAAATAGGTTACCCCGCATTCTCATATGCGTCAGGAAAATGACGAACGAACGCAGCGGATTCCGCAAGCGCGCCACCGACCTCGTTGCGAGCATGGTTCTCGATGCGCACATTCGCCAAAGCAGTCGCGAAGCGAGAATGCAAATTTCGAGAGCGAACTCGACAACCTTCATCCTGCCGGGGTTTGCGTCATCAGCGTAGCAACTGCAACACGCTCTGCTGCGACTGGTTGGCCAGCGCCAGCGCGGACACCGCGATCGACTGGCGGGTCGCCAGCGCCTGGCTGTTCGCGGCTTCCTCGTTGGTGTCGGCAAGCGTGAGGTTCGACGAGCCGGTCTGAAGCACGTTGATCAGGTTCTTCGAGAAGTCCTGACGGATTTGCACGATCGACAGGTTCGAGCCGAGCGTCGACGCCTGCGTGCGCAGGGTGGTCGATGCGCTATCGAGGCTCGCGATCACGCTGTTGGCCGAGCCGTTGTCCAGGAAGTCGACGCCGACCGTAAGACTCGTCAGTCCAAGACCAGCCGCATTCATGCTGGCGCCGGTGATGGTGAGCGTGGACTTTCCGCTCTCGTTGAAGATGAGCTTCAGCGTATCACCGCCCAGCAGATTGATGCCGTTGAACGACGCATCCGCCGCCGTCGTGTTTATTTGCTGAATGATGTTGTTGTACTGATTGACGAGCCCGGCGCGTGACGCCTGAACCGCCGGATCCTGAACCGGTGCACCCGCGACAAGGCCGTTGAAGGCATATCCCGCGCCGGCAGCGGTCCCGCCGATCGCACCGATGGTCTCGGCCGCAGCCTCGTTGGCGGTCGAGATTGTGATGACGCCGGCTGAGTTGATCGTGGCCTGGAGATGGTTTGAGGCAAGCTGCGCGTTCAGGTCATTGAGGGTTCTGACGGTCCCGTTGGTGCCGTCGCCGAACGTGATGTTGGTCGCGACGCCGTCGCCGGTCGGCCCGATCGTCAGCGTCTTGCCGTCGAGGTTACCCGCGCCGCCACCACGCGCCGTCGTCCCCGCGGTGAGGCCGAGCTTTGCGAGAACTCCGGCCGGCGTTGAATCCGTCAATGTAAGGTCATGAGCGATGCCCGTGTTGAGCACGATCTGCCCGCCGCCGTCGACCGTCGATGCCGTGTTGGTGTTGCCGTGCAGCACGTCGATCACGCCGAGCAGCGAGTCCAGGGTCTGGTCAACGCCGATCGTGATATTCCCGGAGGCATCGGCGGCCACCGCGCCGGAAGCAACAAAGGTGATGGTCTTGCCGTTGACAGCGAAGCTCTCACCGGCGGCGGGGCCGGTCGGCGTCGCGACCGCGCCGTCGGTCAGCGCACTGATCAAGGTGGCGCCGGTCGCCGCGGCGTTGGATGTGCCGGTCCTCAGCGCCGCGCCGGGCGTCGCGGCGGCATTCGTGAACGGTGTGGTGCCTCTGAGATCGAGCGCGGTCGCCCCCGTGACGGGAAGGCTTTCGACCGACGATTTCTGCGAATAGCCGACCTGGGATTGCAGAACCTGATTGGCGATCGACTTCGCCGTGTCCACCAGCTTCTGCAACGAGGTCAGGCCGGTGTTGGCCGCCTGCAGCACCTGAACGCCGTTGCCGATGCCGTCGAGCAGGTTGCTGATATCGTTGGCGCGATTGTCGAGCGCTGCGGCCGTGAAATAGTTGGTGGGATTGTCGAGGGCGGTGTTGACTTTCTTGCCGGTGGCCAGACGGTGCTGCGTTTGCGCCAGTAGATCGGCGGTGGATTGCAGCGAGAGCAAATTCTGGCGAACGGATGCCGAGAGAACGATGTCGGACATGTCTGGCCTTCCCTGACGTGTGCGGACGCCAGCTCGCCATGAGAGCCGGTTCCCTGGCCGGAAAGGTGAACAAGACGTTTTAATTTATGGTTAACGGCAGATTAATCCCCGCTTGATCGCCGCGGCCAGTCAAGGAGGCAGAAGCCAGCCTCATACACGGTCGGCCTGTGAAGCGTTTTCTGAGCTCAGGCTACGGAATGCAAGACAGCTTAGGGGCTTGGGCAAAAACGTTGACCATGAAGTTCAAGAGCACGCCTCGTCGCCTTACGGGTGACTTTCCTTGTTCTTTCAAGATGTCATGAGCAGACGCTGATAATCCGGCTCAGAAAACTGGACTGAGCCGCCGACAAAAGAAAACGGCGGGGTTTCCCCCGCCGTTTCGTCGTCTTGAAATGTCGCTTGCGATCAGCGGAGCAGTTGCAGCACGCTCTGCTGCGACTGGTTGGCCAGCGCCAGCGCCGACACCGCGATCGACTGTCGGGTCGCCAGCGCCTGGCTGTTCGCCGCTTCCTCGTTGGTATCGGCAAGCGTCAGGTTCGCCGATCCGGTCTGCAGCACGTTGATCAGGTTCTTCGAGAAGTCCTGACGGATCTGCACGATCGACAGGTTGGAACCGAAGGTCGACGCCTGCGAGCGCAGGGTGCTGGACGCGGTGTTGAGCGAGTCCAGAACGGCGTTGGTCGAAGCATTGTCCAGGAAGTCCGTGCCCCTGGTCAGCGACGACAAGCCGAGGCCCGCCGGATCGAAGGTCACGCCCTGGATGGTCAGGGTCGATTTGCCGGTTTCGTTGAACACCAGCTTCAGCTGGTCGCCGTTGAGCAGGTTGATGCCGTTGAAGGAGGCATCCTGCGCGGTGGTGCGGATCTGGTCGATGACCTGATTGTACTGGCCGATCAGCGTGGCGCGGGTGTTCTGCGCATTGGCGTCCTCAACCGGAGCGGAAGCGGTCATCGCGCCGAACGTATTCGGATCGGTGGTCGCATCGCCGCCGAACGCACCGATCGTCGCGGACGCGTGATCGTTCGTCGTGGTGAAGGTGATCGCGCCCGCGGAGTTAATCGAGGCGGTCAGGTTGTTCGCGGCGAGCGCAGTGTTCAACTGGTCGAGGGTCGTCACACCGCCCGTCCCGAAGGTGATGCTGGTCGCCGTGCCGCCATCGGTTGCGCCAATCGTCAGCGTCTTGCCTTCGAGCGCAGCCGGGGCACCCGGCGTGCGGGCCTGCGTTACGCCGCCGCCAGTGAAGCCCATCGAGTTGAAAGCAGCCGCGTTGGAACTCGTGATCGTAAGATCCGAGGCCGTGCCAGTGTGCAGCGTGATCGCGCCAGCAGCAACCGCCGAACCGGAACCACCAGACAAAGCATCAATCTTGCCGAGCAGAGTGTTGACGCTATCAGTCACGTTAATCTGATTGTTACCTGAAGCACCGGAGGCCATGAACGTGATGGTTTGTCCGTTCACGGTGATCGTATCACCGGCGGTGAAGTCGGTGGCGATCGAGTCCGACAATGCCGCACCCGACAACAACGTCGCACCCGTGATGGCAGCCGAATTCTTATTGTTGACGGCGGAACCCGAAACCGTCGCATCGGTCGGAGCGCCGCCCGGTCCGAGCAGGTTGTCGGCCGTCGCGCCGGTGATGGCGGCGGTGGTCGCCTGCGACTTGGTGGAATAGCCCGAGGTCGCCTGCAGCGCCTGGTTGGCGATCGACTTCGCGGTATCTACCAGCTTCTGCAGCGAGGTGATGCCCGTATTGGCGGCCTGCAGCACCTGCACGCCGTTGCCGATCGAATCCAGAAGGTTGTTGATGTCGCTGGCGCGGGAGTCGAGGCCGGCGGCGGTGAAGAAGTTCGTCGGATTGTCGAGGGCCGAGTTCACCTTCTTGCCGGTGGCAAGGCGGGTCTGGGTCGTCGAGAGCAGTTCAGCCGTCGACTGAAGCGAAAGCAGATTCTGGCGAACCGATGCGGAGAGAACGATATCGGACATCTTTCATACCTTTCTGGTGTGAATACACGTACGTCCACAGGCCGAAGACCTTCCTCGGACGAGGCGCCACAGTGATGGGAAGACTCTAAGAAAGCATGAAACAGATCGCGGACCCGCGACCTCCCGCGGGGTCGCTGGCGCGTCGAAATTGCGACGTCGCAACCGGGGCTTAGACGGATACGGCAGCAAAGGTTACAGGTGTCATTTACCAATCGTTAACCACAATCGGAAAGGATCACGGCAAGACCATACCGCGATGCTCGCACTGATGCGGCCGTCCGCCGCATTCTGGTCAGCGAACGGACGCGTCGTCCGTGTCGCGCATGCTCATGGAGATGACAGGAAACCGTCATGGCGCTGAAAGTCGAACTGAAGCCGCATGAACGCATCATCATCGGCGCCTGCGTCGTGACCAACACCGATCAGCGCGCGCGACTGCTGATCGAGGGCGACAAGATTCCGATCCTTCGCGAGAAGGACATTCTGACGCCCGAGACGGCGGACACACCCGCCAAGCTGATCTATCTCGCGGTGCAATTGATGTATCTGTCGCCGGAGCCGCAAATCAATCACGGCACCTATTTCAGCCTGCTGCGCGACGTCATCACGACCATGCCGGACGCTTGGCCAATCATCGAAGGCATCAATAACGACATCCTCAACGGCGATCTTTACAAAGCGCTCAAGGAAGTCAAAAAGCTGATCGCCTACGAGAAGAAGCTCGCCGACATGAACGACACTCCCGCGAACCGCGCCGGCGACAGGCGACGCTCAGCCTGACACCACGCTGCGCGAATCCCGATCGTCTCGGCTTCCGGATCTGCGATAGCGTTTTCGAGCGAAGCATGTCCTCGGGCTTGACCCGAGGATGGATAACCTCTTCGCGTGAAGAAAACGCGTTCAATCAAGATTACCGAGCCTCGCTTCTGATTCCATCAGAAGCGAACAGGCTCAAGCCTCACGATTTACGCGCGCCCAATTCCAGCACAGCCGACATCAGCGCTTCGATATCGCGCATTCCGGTGCGATGGTTGACGATCGCCGCGCGGATCGCAAGCCGGCCGTCCAGCATGGTCGCGGACGGCGCGGCTATGCCGGACTCGTGCAGCGATGCGACGATATCCGCATTGACCCTGTCGGCATCGTCGGCCCGATAGCGGAAGCACACGATGTTGAGTTGCACCGGCGCGAGCAGTTCGAGCTTTGGTTCGGCCGCGATCTTCGCTTCCAGGCAGCGCGCCAGCGCGCAGGTCCGGTCAATCATCGCACCGAGCCTTTCAGTGCCGTAGGCTTTCAACGTGAACCACGTCTTCAATGCACGAAAGCCGCGGGACATATCCAGGCTGTAGTCGCATGGCCACGGCGAGCCCGCCGCAAGCCCGCGCGTTTCCCGGCGCAGATAGGCCGCCGGCGCGGCAAACGTACGGCGGTGCTGCTCACCGTCGCGGACGAGAAGAAACCCTGCGTCGTAGGGCACCTGCCCCCATTTGTGGAAATCAAAAGCGATGGAGTCGGCGCTCTCGATTCCCGCGAGACGAGGCGCGATCTCCGGCGACAACACCCCGAGCGCGCCGAACGCGCCGTCGATATGCAGCCATAATTTCTCGTCACGGCAAACGCCATGCAGCGCCGCGAGATCGTCGATGGCTCCGATATCGACTGTTCCCGCCGACCCGATCACGAGAAAAGGTTCAAGTCCCGCGGCGCGATCGGCGGCAATCCGGGCGCGCAACGCGTCAGTATCGATGCGATGACAGCGATCAACCGGAATTCGCCGCAGGGCGTCGGTGCCGAAGCCGGCGCCATCCATGGCCTGAGCGATGCAGCCATGCGTCGCAACCGATGTATAGGCGATGAGGCGCGCGCCGCGATCCAGCAAGCCGCGCTGGCGCACGGAGGGGCCGATCCGCGCCGAACGCGCCACCAGAATTCCCATCAGGTTCGCCATCGACGTTCCCGTGACGAACACGCCGCTCGCGGTATCGGGAAAGCCGAACATCCGCCGTACCCACAGCACGATCTGGCGCTCGACTTCGACCGGCATCTGATTCCGGCCGGCGACATTGGTGTTCAGCCCCGCCGCCAGCATCTCGGCCAGCATCCCGACCGCCGTACCGCCGCCGTTGACCCATCCCATGAATCCGGGATGGATATTCCCGGCGGTGTACGGGGCGATGTGTTCGGAAAACTCCCGATAGATGTCGGCGACATCGACGCCGTCCCGCGGCAGGTCTTCGCGGAAGCGGGCGCGCGTTTCCGCTGGTATCGGCCGCCAGACCGGACGCTCGCGAACACCGGCGATATGATCGAACATGTCATCGAGCATCCGGTGACCTTCCGCGCGAAGCGTGTCCCAGTCCTCCGGATCGAGCGTTTCATCGACTTCCGGCAGCGTACCGCGCGATGCAGGCTTCATGCCGCGCGCTCCCCGCCGCACGCGGCGTTCATGCGCCACGCATCGTCATGGCGAAGAGCCGGTTCAGTCTCAAAACTGCGCATGAAATAAGATTCCTTGCCGCGCGCGAAGGGTTTTCGATCGGCATGCCCCCGATGAGTTGGGCAGACCTTCGCGCCCGTAGATAATACCGTCAGAGGAACTTCACCAGACTGAGCTGCGAGAGCATGGCCGTGGTCTGGTAGGATGCCTGCAAATCCGTCTGCAGCGCCAGCAACTGACTCGCGACCTCGTCGGTCGAGATGTTCTCCGCCTGGTCGATGATGTTCTGCATCGTCGCCTGCGTCAGTTTCTGCCGCGCGGTGGCATCCTTCATCATGGTCTGCGCGTTGGCAAGATCGACCTGGATATCCCGGATGTTCTGGCTGCCGGGCTCAACCGATAAATTCTGCGCAACGCGCGCGTTCAGCGCCGAAATCTGGCCGGCCGCGTTCGGATCGGCCGGCGAGGTCGTCACCGCCGCAAGAAGCGCAACCGATTCCATCAGCGAGCGGATGGCGTCCTCGTTCGCGCGCATCCCATATTGCACCGTCACCGAGGCATCGACCCGCACCACCGAGGTCCCGCGCGCGGAGCCTGTACCCTCGTCGCCGGTGTACCACTGCACGGTATCCGCGGCCGTCCCGTTCACGGCGGCGGTGGCGGTGGAAAGTGTCGCCGGCGGCGTGACGTCGACGCGCTGCGGCGGCTGGCCGAAGAAATCACGCGAAGCCTGAACGGCGGAGGCCGCGACCAGCGATGTGCCAGCCAACGCTCCGATCGAGGCGGTCAATGCGGCGTTGAGGTTGGCGGCGGTAGCAGTTGGCGTCGCGCCGATCGCGAAGCTGCCGGCGGGCGGCGGCGCCTCGCTGGACGCGGTCAGTTGCACGGTCTCGCTGGAGCCGTCCGGAAGATCGAAGGTGAAGCTCACCGTGTCGCCGTCAGCCGGATTGGTGACGCCGAGATCGATTGAAATGGCGGGCGGCGCTCCAGCCGGACCCGTGACGGTGGCTCCTGTCAATGACGACGACACCGATTGAAGTTTCATGCCGTAGATGGAAGGCGACGCATCTTCCGCGATCGCCACCGAGGTCGCGGTCGGCGAGGAAATTTCGAGACGGCCGAGCCCGCTCGCTCCGAGATCGGCTTGCCTGCGCTCGGAGATGACCTGCTTCAACCCCGCCCGCCCTGCCCCGTCGCCGTTCAGGATCAGATCGGACGAGGCCACCGGCTGGGTGTAGATCTCGCTGCCGGAAAAGATGTAGCGGTCGCCCGCCCGCGTATTGAGGATGCCGACCACTGACGAAAACTGCGCCACAGCGGTTTGCTGGCCTGCGGTCTGACCGGCGCTGTTCAACGCCTGCGATCCGCTGAGTGTGGCGTTCTGCAACTGCGTCCCGATGTCGGAGAGCGCCTGAAGCGCCGTATTGGCGACATTGATGTTGGTGTTGATCTTCATCATGGTGTCGGTATACGCGGCGATGTTCGATAGTTGCGCGCGCGCCGCGATCGCGAAACCTCCGTTCGCGCCCATGCCTGAATAGGTCGTCGACTTCTTGCCGCTGGTCAGCTGGGTCTGAAGATCGGCCATCTGCGCCTTGAGATTCCGGACCGAGCCGCCCAGGATGGTGTTGCCGAAGCTTATGCCGTTGATCGCCATGCGAACCGCCTTACGCTGTCGTTACCATTGTGCCTGCATCAGCGTCTGCATCATGCTCTGCACCACGGTCATCACATGCGCATTCGCCGCATAAGAATTCTGCAAAGCGATCAGATTGGCCATTTCGGTATCCATGTTCACGCCGGACTTGTCGTAGAACTTCTCCTGCAAGGTGTTGACCACGATGCTCTGCCCTTGCGCGACCTGCTGCGCGGTGGTTGCCGTGCCGCTCTGCAAGCTGACGAACTGCTGCAGGAATGACGGCAGCGTGCCCTGGAACGGCGCTGCCGCCGCGCCAAGGCCGGTGTTCGGCGCGTAGCTGAAGCTCGCGAACGTCAGCCTGTCGTAGATGAAGTCGGCGCGCGTGGTGTCGCCGGCCGGCGTTACCGGCGAGGTGCTATAGACCGTGAGCTTCGAGGGATCGGCGAGCAGCGCGGCGTTGACCTGAATGCGCCCGGCCAGCCCCGTGATCTGCGACGCGGAGCCTGTGATCGCGCCGGTATAGAGCGAGGCGCGGTCGGTGAAGAACGGCAGTTGCGGATCGCCGGACGCCAGCGACTGCACCGTGGCCGTGGCCGATGCCGCGGTCACCGTGGATTGACCCGAGCCGTCGCCGACCACCCGCAACTGCGCCCCGGAAGCGGAAAACGCCAGATGCGACGCCGCCCCGATCTGCGCATTCAGTTGCGACACGATCGAGGCGAGCCCGCCCGAGAAATCGATTCCGATCACCCGGTCGTTCGGATTCGCGGCCGTGTTCGGAATCGGCAGCGCGGCCGGATCGTCCACCCGCACCACGGTAACTGTGTGCGAGACGTTAGCGGAGTCGGTGTAGGTGACGCGGAGCGAGTTGCCCGGCAGAATGCCGGACAGATCGAGGTCGAAGCCCGATGGCGGTCCGGTCACCGGCGCGCCGCTCGTGGTGACGTCGGACAACGCGCTGGCGAGCGTCGCCGCCATCTGGTCCACCTGATTTTGCGCCTGCACCAGAATCCTGTCGCGCAACTGGACATCGGCGGCGATCTGGCCGGAGTTGATGCCTTGCGAAGCGATCATGTCGATCTTCGCGCCGTTCGGAAGCTGGCAGATGATGGTGCCGACGCTCGACTTCGCGGGATCGGCGTTCCATTGCGAACTCGCGGTGAGCGAGGACTGCGCGTTGAATGTCAGCGTCGACGCATAAACGCCGCCGACGAGCTGGACGCCGGCCGTGGTGAACACCGAGGTCTGGTTGGCGCCGTCCGTCACCGCGCGGATGTCCATCAATCCTGAAAGCTGGTCGATCGCGGCGTCGCGCTGATCCATCAGCGTCGCGGCCGCCGGATCCTGCGCACCCATGCTTTGCAGCCGCTGATTGAGCTGCGCGATCTGTTGCATCGCCGCGTTGGCCTGCGAGACCGATGCGGACAGGCTCTGCTCGGTATTGGATCGCAGCGTCTGAATGCCGCTGGTGGTCGCGTTGAGCTGGTGCGCCAGCGCCTGCGCGGCGTTCAGCACCGACGACTGCGCCGCCGGATTGCCCGAACTCGCCGACAGCGCCTGCAATGCCGAGGTGAACCGGTTATAGGCCGCCTCCAGCGTTCCGTTGTTGCCGGGCGTGCCATAGACGTTCTGCAGCTGGCCGAGCACCCCGGCGATCTGGCTTGCGTAAGCGCCGCCGGCGTTTTCCGTACGCAGTTGCGACTGCACATAGGCGTCGAGCGTGCGGTTGACGCCGATGACGCGGACGCCGGAACCCATGCCGCCGGTCACGACCTGGTCCTGCACCAGCGTCTGGGCGACGTAGCCCGGCGTGTTCGCGTTGGCGACATTGCCGGACACGATCGACAGCGCGGCCTGGTTGGCGCGCAAGCCGGACATGGCGATGGAGAGGGCCGAACTTAAACTCATCTTCTTGCCCGCCTCGAAACCGGATCAATCCGCGCTGTGATCAGAGTTCGGTTCAACCGCGTTGGATTAAACCCTGATCTATTTTCGATTGAGCATGATCTTTTCCGAAAGCCGGTTTTCACTTTGCGCTGGCGCGGCCTTCGGGTCGGGATCATGCGCTATCGCAGCACGTTCAGCAGATCCTGAACCATGCTGTTCGCGGTGGTGATGACCTTGGTGTTTGCCGAGTAAGCCTGCTGCGTCACGATCAGCTTGGTGAACTCATCGGCGATGTCGGCGTTGGAGCCTTCGAGCGACGAGCCGCTGATGCGCCCCGACGCGCCCGCGATCGCGGGCCCCGACTCGTTGGTCACCGCATAAGCGCCGCCATCAAGCGCCTTGAGGTAGTTGGTTCCGTTGAAGTGCGACAACGACACCTGCGCGAGAGACAGGTTCTGTCCGTTCGAGAAGGTGCCGACCACGATGCCGTCATTGTTGACGGAGACCGACTGCAACTGTCCGGCGGCGTAGCCGTTCTGGTTGATCGCATTGATGGTGGCGTTGCCGCCGCTGCTGGCATACTGGGTCAGACCGCCCGAGCCGATATTCAGCGTGAGATTGCCGAGCGACTGGGATCCCACGCTGACGCTGGGAATGGTGATCGACGATCCGACCGGGCTCGAAAGCTGGCCGTTGATGCCGAAGGTGAAATTGGTGCCGACGTTGATCCACGCCGCCTGCGTGCCGGTGGCGTTCGGATCGGCCTGATAGAACAGGTTCCAGGTGTCGGAATGCCCGGCGCCGAGCGAGGCGCTGTCGGTCTTGGCCCAGCGCAGTTGCAGGTTCACCGCCGTCCCGGTCGCGTCATAGGCCGTGACAGCGCCGCCGCTGATCGATTGCTGCTGGAAGATGGTCTGGTCGTTAGCGATCACGACGCCCGCGCCGGGCGTTCCGCCGCCGCCACGCGCGATGTTGGTCGTCGCGCCGAAGCCCATCGCCGTCCAGCCGGCGGAGGCGCTCGTGACCGTCAGATCCTGCGCGGTGCCGGTATGCAGGGTGATCGCGCCGGTGCCGGCATCGATCGTCGGAGCGGTGCCTGTGATCGCGCCGATCCTGCCCAGGAGGTCGCCGACGGTATCGTCGATGCGGACATGGGTCGCGTCCTGCACTCCTGGCGGCAGCGCGGTGCTGGCGTCGGTGAAGGTGATCATGGTGCCGTTCACGGTGATGGTGTCACCGACCGCAAATCCGCCCGGCAAGGAATCGCTCGGCGCTGTGCCCGACAACAGCGTCGCGCTGGTGATGGGACCCGAAGGCGTCTGCTGGTTGGTCGCCGCCGATCCCGTGGTGGTGTTGTCGGTATAGGGCGGAGCCGGCGTGCCGACCACGAGCGGATTGAAATTTGTCGTGAAGTCGGACGGGTTCAATCCGCCGGCCGCCGTAATGGTCCCGGCGGGCGCGGTCGGACTCGACAGCGTTCTCGGCACCGATGGAAGATTGGCGGCGTATTGCACCGTCGTCGTGGCTTGCGCCGGCACGAAGTTGTTCTGGAATTTCAGCACCTGCGGCACATTGCCGAGCGGGTTGCCGGTCTTGGGGTCGACCGGCACGCCCATCAGGTAATAGCCTGCGCTGTTGACCAGATGGCCGCCGGCATCGACCTGAAAATCGCCGCGCCGCGTGTAGTAGGTCACGCCGGAAAACTGCGGCTGGTTGTCGACCCGCCCCGTCGGCGCCTGGACGTTGAAGAAGCCGTCGCCGGTGATCGCCATGTAGGTGCCGACCGTCGAGGCCGACACCGTTCCCTGGCTGCTGATCGTCGCCGTCGCATAGGCTGTTACGCCGCCGGCGGCCTGACGGTTGGGGGCGGTCGAGTCGGGGATCAGGTCACTGAAGGCAGTGGTGATGCCCTTGTAGCCGGTGGTCTGGGCGTTCGCGATGTTGCCGGATATATTTTGAAGGGCGAAGGACTGCGCCTGCAAGCCGCCGACCGAAGTATTCAATGCGTCGAAAATACCCATACGTCGTCTCCAACTCGATCCGGGCGGCCCAAACGCAAGGTCAAACCTCGCCGCGGTCGGCAGACGGCGTCGCAAGCTCCATGCCAACAGCAAAAAGGCGTTATTTCAGTGAGTTAGGGTCTAGCCTTCGTCCCCGGCTCCGGAGCATTCTTGCCTCGCCCGGCAACTCTTGCCGGGAGACAGTCTTCAGAGAGGCGTCGATTTGCGATCCGCCGCGTTGAGCCGCGCCTGCCGCTCCCGCGCCTTGATGCGCGCCCGCTCGCGATAGCGCGCCAGCTTGCCGGCGGCGGCGGAACGCGCCCGCATGGCGATGCCGATCGCATGCCCCGCCGCGCGTCCGGTCTTTCCGCCCGCCCAGACGAGTTCGAACGGCGCGAACAACCGCCAGCGGTCGTCGCCTTCCAGCATGCCGCGTGCGATCAGTTGCCCGGCCATCGCCGAGGTGCCTAGTCCCTGACGGCCGAAACCGCTCGCAACCCAAAGCCCCGGTTGCAACTGGCCGACCTGCGGCATCCCGTGCACGGTCTGACCGACCGCGCCGCTAAAAACCTTCGCGATCTCGACCGCGCCAAGCTGCGGGAAGATCGTGCCGATCCGCCTGCCGATCGCCGCCTTCTGGCGATCCGGCCGCGCCTCCCAGGTGGTTTCCGGGCTCGCCCACATCAGCCTATCGCCATCGACGATCCGAAAATGATCGATGCCATCGGTGTCGATGACAGACCCCTGAAACGTCATCACCTCGGCGAGCCGGCTTCCCAGCGGCGAGGTGACGCCGGCATAACGCCAGACCGGAACCAGCGTATCGGACAAGCGTCGCAATGCACCGCCGAGATGGACATTGCCCGCAAGCACGAGGTGGGACGCCCGCAGACGCGCCCGCGGCGTTGCAATGCGTTTCCTTATCCCGAACGGATCAATGCCGACCACCGGCGTATCTTCGAAGATGCGTACGCCGGCCTTGCGCGCAAGCTCGGCAAGGCCGTGAACATATTTTCGTCCGTCGATCTGGAAGGCGCGCGGATAGTGCACCGCGTGAAAATACCGGCCGGTGCGCAAGGTG
Organism: Nitrobacter winogradskyi; assembly: GCF_006539545.1. Classification (GTDB taxonomy): domain Bacteria; phylum Pseudomonadota; class Alphaproteobacteria; order Rhizobiales; family Xanthobacteraceae; genus Nitrobacter; species Nitrobacter winogradskyi_A. Next base: position 86,120 of record NZ_BJNF01000002.1, on the reverse strand, counting down.
TCGCGGACGCGATCGATCTGCCACCCCTCCACCTCGGTCGAAAAATCCTCGCTCAGCATCTGGAGATGGCTGATGAGCCGCTCGCCGGCATCGACGTTGGAAACCTCGAGCACGCCTTCCGTGAGCCCGAGTCCCGGAATGATGTGCTCGGCGGCATGGGCGCGAACATAATCGGCGCCCGCTCGCGCCAGCGACCAGAGATCGTACGCATCATCAAAACCGACGCGCGCGATCAGGTCGGAAAGCGGAAGCGCATAGCCGGGCATCACCGTGCCGAGATGGTGGCCGGACGCATTCCAGCCGACATGGCGTCCCTCGAGCACGACCACGTTCGCGCCGGTCCTCGCCGCCTCAAGCGCCACGGTGAGGCCTGCCAGCCCGCCGCCGACCACGCAGATCTCGACATCGAGATCGAAAGTCAGCCGCTCGCGTCGCCGCACCGGCAGGGCGGACTCCGCGTCACCGGGACCATCGGCCGCAGCTATGCTCTCGGAAGTCATCGCGTTTCCTACCAATGCCCCTGTGACCTGCGCCGTGCGACGTTGTAAACTAGAGCCTTTCCGCCTCTGATAGACTCAGAAGCGGGCTCTATGATTTTATTTTGACGCGTTTTCTTCACGCGAACCGGATTCCACTTCGCTCGAAAACGCTATAGCCCGCTCGGCTGATACCTGTATCCTGCATTCCGGGTCATGCTTAACCTTGAATCGAGTCAGCGTCATGCGCCGCCTTTTACTGCTTCGCCACGCCAAAACCGAACGCGATTCGCCCAGCGGAAGCGATCGGGACCGTCCGCTTGCCGCGCGCGGCAGGAACGACGCCGCCGAACTCGGCCTCTGGCTCGTCGGAGACCCATCGCTGCCGCCTGATCTCGTGTTGATCTCGACCGCCGTGCGGGCGCGCGAGACCTGGGACATCGTTCGTCAGCAGTTTGCGGATCAAACGGCTCAGGGACCCGCCGAACACCTGCTGGAGCTTTACGGCGCCGAGGCCATGCAACTCCTGGCAATCATCCGCTCCGTCAGCCCCGATCATGAGCGCCTGATGATCGTCGGGCACAATCCCGGTCTGCACGAACTCGCGCTTCGCCTCATCGGTGATGGCGATGCAGAGGGGCGCGCGGCGCTGGCCGACAACCTGCCGACGTCAGGTCTTGCGGTGATCGACTTTGCCGTCGAGAACTGGGACCACGTCGTATTCGGAAGTGGGCAACTCAAAAGGTTCGTCAGCCCGAAACTGCTGAAGGAAGCCTGACAGCTCCGGAGAAGAGCAGCGGCTTACGGCAGCAAATCCCGCGGCAGCGCGTCGAAAGTGTAAGCGCGCGGCCTGTTGCGGTGCATGAAACGGCCGATCTGCCAGCCGAACAACACAGACACACCGACGATAAACAACGCGCCCGCCCATTCGCCGGTCACGATCGCCCGCACCAGCAGGGCCGTCATCGCTACGGAGAGCATCGTCAGCACGCCCGTGCCTGCAATGTAAAGCACGGGGTTCAGGCCGCCAGCGAGCATGGCGCGCGCGCCATGCTCTGCGAGTCGCCGATGCAGTTCGACGATGAAGGTGCGGTAGTCGTTGCTCTGCGCGTCCATCAGCGCCAGGGTCCGCCAGGTAGTGGACATCACGATGATCCGTCCGCCGTTCCGGTGGCTGATCTCGGTGCGAAATCGATGCGACTGCATCGACATCGGCCGGTAGGACATGCGCACGGCGACGATGTCCTCATAACGCCATCTCCCCGCCCGGCGGCCAGCGCGCCACGACAGCCCGTCATCTTCCAACGCAAACCGATGCGCCGAGCCGATCGCTGAAGCCCTATAGGCGTATCCGACGCCGGTCGGCGGCATCTCGGGTGGCGGCGACACAATCAGCGATCCTTCGCACGGCGTGCGTTCTCTTTTTCGCGTTCTCTTGCTCGAAGTGCGGTTTCCATCCTATAGAGCGTTTTCAAGCGAAGTGGATACCGGTTCGCGTGAAGAAAACGCGTCAAACCAAAATCATAGAGTCCGCTTCTGATTCTATCAGAAGTGGAAAGTCTCTGGCGTTTTCGAGCGAAGTGGGCGCTGGTTCGCGCGAAGAAAACCCTGATGGCTGAAACCGTTCATTTTCCGCGTCATTTGATCGTCGGCGGGGCGATGGTGTCCGGCATACTGCTCGCTCTTGCCGTGCATATGCTGGGCGCTCAGATGGGTCTCGACCTCGGCGGCCTCTGGCGTTCCGATACCGGGGAGTTCATGCCGGCGAGCGCGGCGATCGCATGGTGGCTGGTCGCAACGGCCAGCTTCTCCGGCAGCTATTTTGTCGCGACGCTGATGCACAGCGCGGCGTCCAACCGCATTCAGCAGCGGCTCCGACAGTTCCTGATCGTAATCGCCGTCCTGTTTCTAGCAGGCGCGGGACAGGCCGCCTCCGCGCCCAGCGCGGCGCCGACCCTCGCGAGTTTCATAACCGGCCTTGTCGTGCTCGGCCTCAGCGCGGCGATGGCTTTCTGCGGCGCTTACTTCACGCTGCGCAAGACCTGACATTCACCGCGCTTCTGTGTGGCGCTTCCCGGTCGCGGGCTCTGGCGCCCGTTTGCCCACGTAACGACGCTGCCATGCAGCAAAGCCAGCGATGGTTTCACGAATTGTTTCCCGTCGTAATACCGCAATGTCACACATCGGATGCATGAAGGTGATGCGTGAGGGGCCGTCGTTGCTTTTGAGTGTCGTCTGCAAGAACTTTCAAATCAGCGATGGAACACGAGGCCTCTTATGCCTATATGCACGGCCAACGATATCACCCGCAGCGGACGCGCATCCGCCAAGTAGACCGTTTTGTGTTGAGAGTTTTTCGCGTATGAGAGACGGAACAGCCGCTTGCCTTCCCCTCTCCTCAATCGGCTTGAAACGTGTCGTGATCTGGTGTGGTGGTCAGAAATTGGCGTCATTGTCCCGACGAGGCCGACGACGGCGTCTTCTGAATTCAGACATACCGGAATCAAGGAGATTACGAGTGTCTTTTGATTTCGAAGCTCGCCTTGGAAGCTACCGCAAGGCCATAAGACCCTCGAAATCGGGACGCTAGCGGAGGACGAATGCGTCGGCTGCTGACCGCGCTGCAGCGCGGCTTCAAGGAAAGGATTGGCTGGAAAGGGCTTGGCGTCATTGCGAGCCTCGTGATCATCGCTTTCGCGATCACGACCCTTATCCACACGCTCCAGGGTGTCGACACAGGTGTCATCCTGATCGCGCTGACGGAGAAGTCGCCCTATCTGATCGCCATGGCCGCGCTTTGCGTGGTCGGCGCGTTCTGCACCCTGACATTCTATGATTTCTTCGCGGTGCGGACGATCGGCAAGGATCATATCCCCTATCGCGTGGCGGCGCTGGCCGCCTTCACGAGCTACACCATCGGCCACAATGTCGGCGCGACGGTCTTCACCGGCGGCGCGATCCGGTTTCGGATCTATTCGGACTATGGGCTGAACGCCATCGACGTCGCGAAAATCTGCTTCATCTCCGGACTGACATTCTGGCTTGGCAACCTGTTCGTGCTCGGCATCGGCATGGCCTGGCATCCCTGGGCGGCGAGCGCGATGGACCTGCTGCCGCCGTCCGTCAACCGCCTGATCGCGTTCGGGTGCCTCGCCGGCATCGCCATCTATCTCGCCTGGATCATCACCGGCCGCAACCGCCGCGAACTCGGGCAAAACGGCTGGAAGGTCGTGCTGCCGTCGGCGCCGCTGACCTTCGTGCAGATCCTGATCGGTGTCGTCGATCTCGGATTCTGTGCACTGGCGATGTATCTGTTGATGCCCGCGCATCCGGACATCGATTTCGTGTCGGTGGCGGTCGTCTTCATTCTGGCCACCCTGCTCGGCTTCGCCAGCCATGCGCCGGGAAGCCTCGGCGTGTTCGACGCGGCAATGCTGGTGGCGCTGCCGCAGTTCGGCAAGGAGCAGATGCTGGCGACGCTGCTGGTCTTCCGGATCCTCTATTTCATGATCCCGTTCGCGCTTGCCATCACCATCATGGGCACGCGCGAGTTGTGGCTCAACGTGGTGCAGCCCTGGCAGCGCCGCCGCAAGATCAACAACGGCAACGGTGACGTCAGCAATGGCAACGACGCCGGCACGGGTCACGACAGCAGCAACAGTGAGAACGCGCCGGATGAAGCGGCATCACCGAAGCCGCACGCCGCCAGGTCGGCCGTCACGCAGGACTGAACCGGCAGGTTGCGGGTTCGAAACAACTCGCTGCGGCTCGCATCCCCGCTATCCGACGATCGCCCCCTCGGCCAAACCGCCCCGCTCACCTCCGCTCTTATTTCCGCCAAAACCATCGCGTCAAAACCGCTCATGGCCCGCGCTCACGCCTCATTCCTCATCGGGATTGTCCTGCCACTGCTTGGTAGCCTTGCTGTTGGAAGCCTTCCTATTGGAAGCCTTCCTATTGGAAGCCTTGCCGCGCAGCAGATCGCCGCGCAGCCGCTTCCCGACGGCATCGCCGAGGCCGGCCCCGCCGCTCCGGTCCCGGATCGGGCCGCCGGCGGAATGCAGATTTCATGGGAGGTCCGCAACCGTTTCCGGCTGTTTCGCGAGGAGCGGGACTTTCAGATCCATGCCGCCGCCGAAAGCAACCAGAGCATTCTCGCCGCCGAGCAGGCGTTTGAACAGCAAAGCGACGGCCGCGGCTGGGCCCGCAACGCCGTGAACCGTCTTTGCATCGATCTCGGAGGCCACGTCAGCGAGCCCTGCACGCGCGACAATGTCAAGGAAAGCTATCTGACACCGACAGAGCATCCGGTCACCGTGCGCCTTACCGGCGCGGTCCCGGTCGGCGCCGTCTGCGCCTGGTCATTCGACGACGGCGACAGTCCCCGCGGCACGACGCAGGACTGCACTGAACCGATCGACTTCCGCGCCCGCTACGGCCACGCCACCAGCGCCACCGTCGACGTCACGAGCGGCGGCGACGCAACCCAGCGGCTGACGGCGCAGATCAAGGTGCGCGACATCCTGATCGCCGGCCTCGGCGACTCCATCGCCTCCGGTGAAGGCAACCCGGATCGAGCCGTCCCGCTGTCGGACGAAGGCTTCTGCTTTCGCTCCTATTTCGGCGGCGCGGGACGCGAATTTTACCGGCCGAGCCGTGCCGGCTATAAAGGCGGCCGGGCCTGCGGCACCTCCGGCTCGCTGCAAAGCTGGCAGCAATTCGGCGCGCTGTGGATGAACGCGGCCTGCCATCGCTCGCTCTACAGCTACCAGACCCGCGCCGCGCTCGCCCTCGCGGTGCGCTATCCACACATCGCCGTGACCTACCTGCCGCTCGCCTGCACCGGCGCCAGCATTCCCGAGGGGATTCTGGGTTCGCAACGCGCGCGCGAATGCCTGACCGCGAAGTCGTCGGCCAAATGTCAGGGCACCGTCAACGGCCAGATCGCCCAGTTGCGCGAGGCGCTTGCGGCGGCCAGACATCGCCAGCCCGAGCGCAAGCTCGATCTCGTGCTGATGACCATCGGCGCCAACGACATCAATTTCTCCGGCCTCGTTTCCGACGTCGTCGTGGACGCGGCGACCGAGCGCGCGCTGTTCAAACGCGGCGGCCTGATCGGATCACTCCACGGTTCGCGATCGAGCCTCGAACGTGACCTGCCGCAAGCCTTCGCCCGGCTGCGCGCCGCGTTGACGCCGCTGCTGGACAACGACCTGTCCCGCGTCGTGTTCGTCTCCTACGCCAACCCGGCGCTGGCGAACGGCGGCACGCCCTGCCCCGGCGGCAAGGCAGGCTTCGACATTCATCCGTCGTTCAATGCCGATCCCGGACGGCTCGCCGCCGTCACGGAGTACGTCCAGAACGAATTCCTGCCTGGGCTGAAAGCGCTTGCGTCGTGCCAGTCCGGCGTGATCTGCCGCGATCCCGCCACCGACCGCATGACCTTCGTCGATGCGCATCAGTCGGCTTTCGCCGATCACGGATTTTGCGCGCGCGCGGACAGCGATCCCGAATTCGATCGCGAATGTTTCTCGGCGAAGGGGGACAGCTTTGTCAGCAGCATCGTGGAGGCTCCGCATCAGCCTCTCGCTTGCGGCCGCGGGGCGAGCGCGTTTCGCGCCTATCTGCCGCGCGCGCGCTGGATTCGCGACGCCAACGACAGCTATTTCACGGCGATGACCTACCCGCAGGCGCAGTCCTCATTGATGCAGCCGTCCGATATCCATGACGCGACATGGGGACTGCTCTCCGCGGTGTACGGCGGGGCGGTCCATCCCACCGCGGAGGGTCATGCGGCGATGGCGGACGCCGCCATGCCGGCGATCGAGGCGCAGCTGCATCTCAACGCCGCCGATGCGGGTGATGTAACGGGCGAACCGCTGCCGCCGCTGACCCCGCCTTCGCCCGCGCCGACGCCGGAAGCCGCCCCGCCACCGGCAATCCCGCAGCAATAAACAGCCGCAGCGATCGCTTCGTCTGATGCGTGGCCCCTTCCCTTCTCCCCTTGCGGGAGAACGTCGCGCGCCGGAATCGACGGATCACCGGGTCGAGCCCGGTGAGAAGACTCAGATGACGGCGCCGAAGACGATGCCGCACACTCCAGCAGGCCTCAGTTCACCCCGAGCTTCTTCTGCAGGCTCGACGACGAGGTGGTGTACTGGAACACCAGCCGCTTGTCCGGATAGACGTAGCGATGCGCCTTCTGCGACATCAGCGCGCCCTCGTGGAAGCCGGAGAGGATCAGCTTCAGCTTGCCGGGATAGGTGTTGATGTCGCCGATCGCGAAGATGCCGGGGACGTTGGTTTCGAACGAAGCGGTCTCGACCGGGATCAGATTGTTCTCCAGATGCAGACCCCAGTTCGCGACCGGACCGAGCTTCATCGTCAGGCCGAAGAACGGCAGCATGGTGTCGCAACTGATCGTCGACGTCGTGTTGTCGCTACCCTTCAGCTGCGCGCCGGTGAGTTTTCCGTCCGCGCCCTCCAGCGCCGTGACCTGGCCGATCTTCAGATCCATCGTGCCGTCCGCGACCAGCTTGCGCATCTGCTCGACGCTGTGCGGCGCCGCGCGAAACTCGTCGCGCCGATGCAAAAGCGTAATGCGCTTCGCCAGCGGATGCAGGTTGAGCGTCCAGTCAAGCGCCGAATCGCCGCCGCCGACGATCAGAATCTCCTTGTCGCGGAACTGCTCCATCTTGCGCACCGCATAGAACACCGAGATGTTTTCATAAGCCTCGATGCCGGGCACCGGCGGCCGCTTCGGCTGGAACGAGCCGCCGCCTGCGGACACCACGACGACCTTGCACTCGAACACCTTGCCGGCGTCGGTGGTGACCCGAAATCCGGGGTCGCCGATTTTCTCGATGCTCTCCACCATCTCGTTGAGATGGAATGTCGGGTTGAACGGCTTGATCTGCTCCAGCAGAGCTTCGGTGAGCCCCTGACCGGTCACCAGCGGAATGCCGGGAATATCGTAGATCGGCTTCTCCGGATAAAGCTCGGCGCACTGCCCGCCGATCTTGTCGAGGATATCGACAAGATGCACCTTCATGTCGAGTAATCCCAGTTCGAACACGGCAAACAGTCCGCAGGGGCCCGCACCGATAATCAGCACATCCGTCTTGATCGCTTCGCTCATGTCAAAAATTCTTTTCCGTTGAAATCCTTGCGCCGGCAATACAGCCGCGCCGCTGCGTGGATATTCCTGACAGGTTTTCTTGCGCGAACGCACGTCCACCGCGCATCGCTATAACCAACTGGCCGGTTTGAGGAAAGCCTTAAACTGCCGCACCGCCTGGGCCGCTTTTAGCCTACGTCACGTAGACCATGCCGCGCCGGATGCGGGCTTATGGAGAGGGACGATCCGATGGACCGCCACAGCCGGCGATGTAACAGGATCAAGCCTGCCGCTCCGGCACCGTCACCACGAGGCCTTCGAGTTCGTCGCTCACCTTGATCTGGCAGGATAATCGCGAGTTCGGCCGCACGTCATAGCCGAAGTCGAGCATGTCCTCTTCCATCGGCGTCGGCTTGCCGACCTTCTCGGTCCATGCGTCGTCGATATAGACGTGACAGGTGGCGCAGGCGCAGGCGCCGCCGCATTCGGCCTCGATGCCGGGAACGGCGTTACGGATTGCGGCTTCCATGACGGTCGCGCCGTTCTCGACGTCAACAGTGCGGGTTTCGCCGGAATGGTCGACAAAGTTGATCTTGGTCATAGGGTGCGGTGCCGCCGAACAGATTATTGATAATAAGGAGGTTCGGCTGTCCTATAACGAAACGATCGGGCCAACGCCAGCGGTCGGCGCAAAAAGGAGGACATTCGTCTTCAAGATCGCAACAGGATCGCACGGATTTCCTGGCAGGCCTGACTGACGGCGTCATTCAGCATCGCCCGCGGCTCCGCCGGATCGGCGCCGCTGCGGAGCGCGTTTTCCAGATCGGAGGCGGCGGCGGCGACGTGAATGGCCCCTATCGCCCGCGCCGACCCCTTCAGCCTGTGCGCCAGCATCGCGGCATTCGGTGGAAGCCGCGCCAGCGAAACGACCAGCTCGGCGGCCTGACCGGCGAACATCGCCAGAACTTCCCGTTCGAGACCGTCATCACCGAGCGTCATGCGGTGGAGGTGATCGAAATCGATCGGTCCGTTCTCCGGAACCAGCGGTGGCGACGGCATCCAGGCGACCTGTCCACAAGAAAACGACATTGCTGCTATCCGAACAATCCGCCACGGCGAACCAGCCTCGCGGAATCTCCGCCAGCCAATCATGGAACTGGTTAACAGAACGTTTCAGGTACGAGGCCGACCTTCCGCGTGATTTCGGTCAAATTCGGCCCGCCTCCCCGTCACTTTCGCGGCGATCGAACGGCTGGCGCCGCCGGTCGTTAACGATGATTAAGATTGTATTAATCACGACCATTTCATTCGAGACGCTAAGCCAATAGGATGTTGGGGGGAATGACCGACAACGGGCGGTGGCGATCGCCGCGCCTGGAACCAGCTTGGGGCTCGGGTCGGCGACCGGACTTGCAGCGGCGGCGCAAACTTGCGGGTTGCGTAACACGAGGGCGTGGACTGAGATGGCGAACAATCCCAAGAAGGTCAAAGATCCAACGGAAGTCGCTCTCTCCGCCATACAGGAGGCGCTGAGCGTCGGCGAGGCATCCGCCGCCGTGGACCTGGATCAGGTTGCGGCCCGTCACGATGGCGCCCCGCCGGTCCCGCCCGCCAGCCACGTCGACGACAGACCCGGCGCCCATACCTCGATTGATCGACAGATCCTTGAACCCGCTGAAGGATCCCACTTCTCGCGACGTCCCGCCAATGATGACCGCGAAACGATCGGCCATATCCTTCAGACCCTCCAGAAGAGCAGTCCGTCCCGCAACGTCTACACACTGGCGACGGTGTTCGCCGGCATCTGGATTCTTGGCGCTGGCCTTCTGACGATCAGCTTTCTGCCGTCGTTGCAGGCGGCCCTCGGCCAGGGTAGCGGCGGGACGCTCGCTCTCGCGGGGCTGATCGCCTTGTTTTTCGCTCCCGTGCTGCTGTTCTACTTTCTGGCCCATATGGCGTGGCGCGGCCAGGAATTGCGCATGATCGCGCAGTCGATGGCCCAGATGGCGATCCGGTTCTCCGAGCCGGAAGGCCTGGCCAGCGATTCGGTGGTGACCGTCGGTCAGGCGATCCGGCGCGAGGTCGCCGCGATGGGCGACGGCGTCGAGCGCGCCATCGCCCGCGCCGGCGAACTGGAAGCCCTGGTCGCCAACGAGGTCGCCGCGCTGGAGCGCGCCTATTCTGACAACGAGGTGCGGATTCGCGCCCTGCTTCAGGATATCGCCCATCAGCGGGACAACCTCGTCGGCCAGGCCGAGCAGGTCCGCAACGCGATCTCGGGCGTTCAGATCGACCTCCGGCATGATATCGAGCTGATCAGCGACGCCATCGCCTCGCGCGTCGAGGAAGTCGCGAAAGGCATCACCGGCGCGCTGGAAGAGCGCGGCGATCACATCACGTCGGCGCTAAGCAATGCCGGCGACAACATGATTTTCGCGCTCGGCGAACGAGGCGGCGACCTGCTCGACCGGCTGGAGGAAGCCAGCTCCGAGACCGCACGCGCCGTTCTGGACGCCAGCGAGCGCCTGACCAGCAGCCTTAATTTCAAGACCGGTCACGTCCACGACGAATTCGTCGATCTGGCCGACCGCGTCCATGACATGCTGAACGAACGGATCGACCGGATCACGGGCGAATTCGAGCAAAAATCGGCATCCATCGTCGACAGCATTTCGGACCGCACCGAGCGGGTTCACGACGCCCTGAAAAATTCCAGCGAATCCCTGCTGCTGGAGCTCGAGCTTCGCGGAAGCGACCTTGCCAGCAAGGTCGATGATGCGGGCAATCGGCTGGCAAGCCGGATTTTGTCGTGCGGTGACAAGGCAAGCGAAGCACTCGACGTCACGGTCAACAGCCTGGTGGCCAACGTCGTCAGCCAGACCGAAACCGCGCACGATACGCTCAGCCTTCAGATGAACGCGTTCGATCAACTGGTGAAAGACCAGGGCGCTGAACTCGCGGAGAAATTCGCGCGCGACAGCGGAACGCTGGGCGCTCTGATCACCCGCCACATCTCGGAGTTTGATCGCACGGTGAAGACCTTCGGCGCGGAGATTGTCGACCGCCTTGGGCAACGCACCGAAGATATCGCACAGAGCATGAAGAATTATGTCGATACCTTCGATACGCGACTGACTTCCAACGGCGGGGAGATCAGCGCGGTGCTGGATCAGCACCTGGCGAGATTCGAAACCTCGCTGCGGTCGCGCGTCACCAATCTTGATTCCGCGTTCGACGCCAGGATCAAGTCGTTCGACGAATCCGTCAACGGCCGCCTGAAAACGCTGGAGCATATCTTCGATACGCGCGCGCAATCGGTGACGGCGACGATCGACAGCCGCCTCGTCACCCTCACCTCGTCGCTGTCCGATGGCGCCGCTCATGCGATCGGCTCGATCGAGAGTCGCCTGAACCACCTTACGATATCTCTGACCGAAGGCGCGACGCAGGCCGTCGTGGCGCTTGAAGGGCGCATCTCAGGGGTGACCGAGGCCATCGACGGCCGCAGCGCGGACCTCGCGGATACCATCACGGCGCGGTTCCAGGAAATCCATCAAGGTCTCGACGAGCGGGTGAGCTTTGTCGCGACCGCGATCGACACGCGGGTCGCGCAGTTCGAGGATCTGCTCGGATCGCGAGTCGAAGCCGTGGCGGGCCGCTTCGAATCGAGCGGGCGCGAGGCCAGCGACATCCTGCTGGCGCGCGCTGAAGAACTGTCGTTCGGCATCAAGTCGCATGTCGAGGACGCGGAACGTTCGCTGACCAATCTGATCGTCAATACGAGCGAAACCATTCAGACCGGCACCCGCTCCGCTCAGCAGGCCCTGCTTTCTATTTCAACCGATGTGGGAGCTCAGCTTCAACTAACCTCGACCGAAGTCGAGCGCGCCCTGACCACCGCCGGAACAGCGGCGGCGGGCTCCATTCTCAACAGCGCCCGCGAGGCGCAGACGACGCTGATCAACTCGTCCGCGGAGACCGCAGATCAGGTCAAATCCCTGTCAGCGGAGATCGAGCGGACACTGACCGCCGCCGGCGCCAACACGGCGGATTCAGTTCTCGCCGGCGCGCGCGCGGCGCAAACCACACTGGTTTCCGCGTCATCCGATGCCGCGGATCAGGTCAAATCGCTCGCGAGCGAGATCGAGCGCACGCTTTCGACCGTCGGCTCCGACGTCGAACGCATGCTGTCCGCAGCCGGAACGTCGACCGCTGACACCGTCCTGTCGAGCGCGATGGAGGCCCAGACCACGCTCGTCAAGGCTTCGACCGACACCGCGAACCAGGTCAAATCGCTCGGAAACGACATCGAGCGGACATTGACGGCAGTGGGCGCCGATACCGCCACCGCCATTCTCAACAGCGCCCGCGAAGCCCAGACCACCCTCACCACCACTTCGACCGAGGCCGTCAATCAGGTCAAGTCGCTTGCAAGCGACATCGAGCAGACCTTGACGACAGTGAGCGCAGGCACCGCCGCCGCCATTCTCAACAGCGCGCGTGAAGCCCAGAGCACTCTCACCTCCACCTCGGCCGACACAGCAAGGCAGGTCAGATCGCTGGCGACCGACATCGAGCAAACATTGACGACAGTGGGCGCCGATACCGCCACCGCCATTCTCAACAGCGCACGCGAAGCCCAGACCACCCTCACCACCACGTCGGCCGATACCGCAAGCCAGGTCAAATCGCTTGCAAGCGACATCGAACAGACGCTGACGACGGTGGGTGCCGAGACCGCGGCCGCGCTTCTCGGCAGCGCACGGGAGGTCCACAGTACACTTACCGCCGCTTCCGCCGACTCCGCCAATCAGGTGAAGGTGATCTCGTCGGACATCGAACGCACGCTCCACGCGGCCGCGGCAAACACCACCGAAATCATTCAGGCGAGCGCACAGAATGCGCAAACCTCTCTTATCTCGGCGTCGAACGAAATCAGCATCAAGGTCAAGTCGGTATCGACCGATGCCGAGCGTTTGATCTTCGCGGCGAGCGGCAGCTTCGGCACCACGATCACCGGCAAAACGGACGAAATCGTCAATTACGTCCAGCAGCAGACCGATCGTCTTTCACAGATGCTCGACAGTAAACGGGGGTCTTTGATCGAGGCTCTCGGAAGCAAGGCCGACCAGCTCAACTCCGATATCGGCCGCGTCACCGACGATGCCCTCAAGACGATCGAGGCCAAGGGCGAGAACTTCTCTCAATCGATCGCCGCGAATGGCTCCAACGTGGTCCGCACCATCACCAGCGCGGGAGAACTGGCGACCGGCGCGATCAGCAAATCGTTGAAGGATCTCGAGGAGGCATCCCGCTCCGCCATCGATCAGTCCCGGCAAGCATCCATCGCCGCCGTCACGGAGATGCAGGAGACCAGCAAGATACTGCGCACGGATACGGTTGCGCTGTTTGAACGGCTGCGCGAGGGCAACATCCTTCTTCAGGAGGTCCTCACCGGGGCGCACGAAAATCTGAATTCGCTGGAGCGCACGCTCGTCACGCGCGTCGCCGACTTCGTATCCACGATGAGGGAGGTTACCTCACAGAGCGGCCTCGCGACCCAGTCACTTGAGGAACAGTTGACGACGTTCAACACCAAGACATCAAAGGCCCTCGATGATCTTGGCTCATTGTCGACCCAGTTCGAGACTCATGGAAAGGCGTTGATCGAAGCCGCAGCGCGTGTCGAGCAGAGCAACCAGAAAACCACGACCTCGGTCGAGGAGCGCAAGTCGGCGCTGGAATCGCTCGTGACAACGATCGACTTGCGAACGACCGACTTCGACCAGCGGCTGACTCGCTTTACCAGCCTGCTGGATGAATCGCTCGCCGCCGCCGAAGAGCGCGCCCGCGATATCGCGCGGGTGGTGGCCGAAACCGCCGGAGCGGGATCGGCCGCGATCAACAGTCAGTTCGAAGCCGTCCGGGCGGCAGCCGAGAACGAACGCCGCCTGACATCAGAGTCGATGAGCGAGATCTGCAAGAAAGCCGGTCAGGAAGCGGAATCGATGCTCCGGCAATCTGCCGACAGGTTTGCCGCGCTGGTGCAGAGCATGAAGCAGATGACGGCCGAAATGCACCGAGAGCTGGAGACGACGCGCGGCGAGCTTCGCCGGGGCGTGCTCGAGATGCCTCAGGAGGCGGCGGAGAGCACCGCTCAAATGCGCAAGGTAATCGTCGATCAGATCGAAGCGCTCGCCGAGTTGAACCGGATCGTCGCACGTCATGGCCATGGGTTCGACGTCGTCAGCAGCGGGCGGTCCAGTTCTCAGCGCGAGGCAGAGCCGGTGATGGCCGCCGCCGGACGGAGCGCGGCGAAGGCACGCACCGCGTCGCGCATGCGCGACAACGGCAATGCGGCGCCTACCCCGGCACCCACCCCGGCGCCGGCGCCGGGCGCGCAACCAGCCCGCCGCGCGGAGCAGACGGCCAAGCCGCCGGTCGCTGACGATGACGGGGACGGCTGGCTTTCGGATTTGCTGAACCACGCCGATACGGCGGAACGCGACGTCCCGCGGGGGCGACAAGCATCGCCTGCTGCCGCGGCTGCCAATCCGCTCGATTCCCTATCGCTGGATATCGGCCGCCTGATGGACCGCAAGCTTGTCGGCGAGATGTGGGACCGCTATCAGCGCGGCGAACGCAACGCCTTCACAAAGCGGCTCTACACACCGGCTGGCCAGAAGGCGTTTGACGAGGTCGCCCGCAAGTATCGCACCGACCGTACTTTCAAACAGACGGCGGACCGCTACGTTGCCGAATTCGAACGGCTGCTGGACGAGGTTGCACGCGACGAGCGGGAACCCTCGGTGATACGCGATCATCTGATATCGGAGACGGGCTTGGTCTATACCTTGCTGGCGCACGCGGCGGGACGGCTGGCATAACCTGCGCTTCGCCGGACCAGCAAACGGAGGTTCACCTCCGTTTGCTGACGACAGCAGGCAGATGAGATCACGATCCCGATGATCAACCCGGGGTTGATGTCATCAGGGGGATGCCGTCAAGAACGCCGCGGCACGCGGCCGGACCGCGCCTTGCGCAAGCGCGTCCAGTGTGGGATCGTCGGCCAACGTCAGCTTCGCACAGCATCTCTGCTGACATGATGCGGAACGTCAGCGCCGGCTCGTTGGATTTATCTTCCCCCGACGCGACCGGCTCGCGGTACATTCGGACCTGCCAGCTTGGAAACATTGTCGAACGACATAACCACGCTCCGGTGCCGCATCGAACGATGGCCGATCGCGGGGAGTTTCAGGATCAGCCGGGGCGCCAAGACCGAAGCGGTCGTGGTTGTCGCCGAAATCAGCCGGAGCGGCCATACCGGACGCGGGGAATGCGTTCCATATGCTCGTTATGGTGAAACGCCGGAGGGTGTTCTCGCTGCCATCCTCGGGATGCAGAAGCCTCTCGCCGCGGGCCTGGATCGTCGATCACTCGCATCCGCGATGACGGCTGGCGCGGCGCGCAACGCGCTGGACTGTGCGCTGTGCGATCTGGAGGCCAAATGCGGCGGCCAGCGGATCTGGACACTCCTGAACCGTCCGGCTCCCTCCCCTCGCTCCACGGCCTACACGATCTCGCTCGGGTCGCCCGAAGCCATGGCGGCAGCGACCGCGCGAGCATCGCACCGGCCTCTCCTCAAGATCAAACTTGGCGGCGACGGCGACCCCCAGCGCATCGCCGCCGTTCGCAAACAGGCTCGCGAATCAGAGTTGATCGTCGATGCCAACGAATCATGGACACCTCATAATCTGGAGCGAAACCTCGCAGCCTGCGAGGCGGCGGGCGTCACGCTGGTCGAACAACCCCTTCCCGCAGGCAACGACGAAGCGCTGGCGCGCATTCGCAGACCCATCGCTGTCTGCGCCGATGAAAGCGTTCATGACCGGGCGTCACTCGACGGCCTTCGCGAACGCTACGACGCCATCAATATCAAGCTCGATAAGACCGGCGGGCTGACCGAAGCGCTGGCCATGGCGGACGCGGCCCGTGCGCTGCGTTTCGAGGTCATGATCGGCTGCATGGTGGCGACTTCGCTGTCGATGGCGCCCGCCATGCTGATCGCGCAGCACGCCCGTTTCGTCGACCTCGACGGGCCGCTGCTGTTGGCTCGCGATCGTGACGACGGCCTTCGCTATGATGGCAGCACGGTCTACCCGCCCGACGTGGCGCTTTGGGGCTGATCCGCCGGACGCTCACGGGACGTCGGAGGATGGCGCGACGGCAATCTCTCGGGGCGGCAAGCGGTGAAGCGCCCGCCGCCCGGAACACAGCGAATGGGGATTTCTGATTCGAACCGCGTAATTCAATTGCGATTCAGGCCGGATCATGGTGATCGTTACAGCAACGCGAAATGATTTACGCGATGAGTTTGCCATGGCCGATGAAGCTTTCGCCCTGTCGCCGATTTCTGCCAGCGCCGCGCCGCTTGGCGAGGCGGACTTCGACGCCATCCGCGAAGCCTTCATGGAGACATCGAGAGGCCGGTGGTTCCTCGCCGAATACGCCAGGCGCAACCGCAGCGCCGATACGGCGATGGTGCTCGATGCCGTGGCGCGCATAGAGCAAACGATCGAGACTCAACAGCAGGCGACGCCCGCCGACGCATTGCCCAAGGCGCTCGCCGCCATCAGGAAAAGTCTCATCGAGGCCAGAACCACCGCAACCGCGGCGCTCGACAAACGCATCATGAACGATGCACTCGTCCCGATCCAGAACGGCGTGCGCATCATTCGCGAAATCTCGTGGCGTTGGCGCGAGATCGGCGGAGACAGCCGGATTTGCGATATTCTCGATTCGCAGACCGACGCAATCGAAAAGGCTCATTCGCAACTTGCCGCCAGAGACGATATGGCGGCGCTGCATTCTGCTTTCAGCGTGATCGAGACCACGCTCGACGAATTGTGGGACTGCCCGGCCTCGGCGGCATCCCCGTCCCGATCCGACGCCGCGCCGCCGGAGACGATCAATGAGATCGTCGCCTTACCCGAAGAAGCAGCGTCTCAGGCGCAGGCAGTGGTGGAAGCTGCCGCCAACGAATCAGAGACGGTAGCCGCTGCTGCACACGACGCGCCGGTCGATGCCGCCGGCGGATCGATGACGCCAAACCATGGCGAAGACGCACACGCCGCCGAGGTCAGTGAACAGGACATGGCGCACGACGATGCCGTGCTCGACATGATCGCGCTTGAAATGGGAGCGCCTGATCTCGAAGAACCCGAGACGGGTCTTGCCAGTACGAGCCTTGCCAGTATTGAAGGATCGGAAACTCCCGATCTGGTGCCAGACTCCGAACCGATCACAGACAATTCAAGCGAGCATCCTGATCGCGAGCCCGAAGCGAACTCCGAGAACCCCGCACCACCTTCACTTGGCGCCTCGCTGCTGGCGAGCGGAGTTGTTTCGAGTCCCACGCCGCGTTCCGATCCGATGGCTCCGTTCAAGCGCATGACCCAGGCGGACAAGATCGCGTTCTTTTCCTGACCGTCCATCTTCCATCACGGATTTGCGAAGGTGACCACGAAACGCGGGCCGGAGCATAGCCGCTCGGCCGCGATCATCGCCGGCGACCGCGCGCGGTGGCTTGCGGATGCCAGGCATCGGGCGGTCCGTCTGAAAATCTACGCCGCCCGCGCGCTTATGGGCAAAACAGGCGACGAACGGGGCAACGGATCGGCCCATGTGATGATCTCAAACCGACCGTCCTCATGTTCGGCAAGCGCGGTGCAACTCTCCACCCAATCGCCGCAGTTCATATAGCGAATGCCGTGCTCGTTGCGGATCGTGGCGTGATGGATATGGCCGCAGATCACGCCGTCGGCGCCGTGACGCCCTGCCTCGCTGGCGAGCGTCTGTTCGAACGCACCGATGTAATTCACCGCGTTCTTCACTTTGAACTTCGCCCATTTCGAGAGCGACCAGTATGGGAATCCGAACGAGCGGCGGAACGCGTTGACGAGGCGGTTGACCCGGATGGCGAAATCATAGGCTTTGTCGCCGAGAAGGGCGAGCCACCGCGCGTTCTGAACCACCAGGTCGAAGATATCGCCATGGATAACGAGATAGCGCCGCCCGTCAACGCCGGTGTGGATCGCGTTCTCGACGACCTCGATGCCGCCGAAATGCGTTCCGTAGTAGGATCTCAGGAATTCATCATGATTGCCGGGCACGTAGATGATGGTCGCGCCCTTGCGCGCTTTGCGCAGCATCTTCTGGACGAAGTCATTGTGCGACTGCGGCCAGTGCCAACTCGACTTCAGCGCCCAGCCGTCGACGATATCCCCGACCAGATAGATCGTGGCGGCATCGTGATACCTGAGAAAATCCAGAAGCTGATCAGCCTGAGAACCGCTGGCGCCGAGATGAACATCGGAGATGAACAGAGTCCGGAACCGGTGATCCGGCTTGACATCATCCATCGCATAGCTCCCCATGAGCATGGGGTAACATGCCGCCATGACAAGGCAATGACACGCGCCAACCCGGATGGCTGCGCCGTCATCAGTCTCTATGGCGTTTTCGATCGAAGCATTTCCTCAGGCCTGGCCCGGGATGGATGACCTGTTCGCGGGAGTTCCGCTTCCTGTTCGATCAGAAACGAAAATGCTCGAACTGGTGAAAATGATGAATCGGTCCATGGCCACGACCGATATTCAGCCGGTCGGCGGCCGCGATCGCCGCCGTCACGTAAGCTTTCGCTCCGCGCACGGCGGTTTCCATGCCGTCGCCTTTGGCCAGACCTGCGACGATGGCTGACGACAGCGAACAGCCAGTGCCATGGGTATTTCTGGTGACGGCACGCGGAGCAGCAAAGGTCATTGTTCCCTGGCGGGTGACAAGATAATCGATGCTCTCGGGGCCGTGCATATGCCCGCCCTTGATCAAGACCGCGGCACAGCCGAATTCCAGCAGCCGCTGGCCCTGCCGCACGATGTCGGGCTCTCCCTCGGCAACGGGTTCGTCGAGCAGGACTGCGGCCTCCGGAAGATTTGGCGTCAACAGCTGCGCGCGCGGAACAAGCTTGCTGCGCAATGCCTCGATCGCATCGGACTCCAGCAGACGCGCTCCCGAGGTCGCGACCATCACCGGATCGAGCACAACATGCGCCGGCTTCCAGCGCGACAGGCCGGCTGTGATGGCATCGATGACGGCAACCTGGGCGACCATCCCGATCTTGAGCGCTCCGACATCGAGATCGCCGAACACCGCGTCGATCTGCGCAGTCACGAAATGCGCCGGAACGTTGTGGATGGCGGCGACGCCTTGCGTGTTCTGCGCGGTCAGCGCCGTGATGACGGACGCTCCATAAACACCAAGCGCGGCGAATGTCTTGAGGTCGGCCTGGATTCCCGCGCCGCCGCTGGAATCGGAGCCGGCGATGGTCAAGGCAACAGGGACTGTCATCATCGTCTCGCGTAAAGGCGTCGGATCACGCCAGCATAATGATCCTAGAGTCTTTCACCGCTTCATGGAAACGGTGAAGGATTCTGGCTTTATGTTTTTGACGCGTTTCTTCACGCGAACCGGTATCCACCCCGCTCGAGGACGCTATATTGGCGCGTCGTCTTTTCGGAGATACGCGATGGTCCCCTTCTTCGTTCAGTTCAAGTGCAAGCTTGGCCAATCCTACGCCGTCGCCAACGCGCTTGCCGAAGCCGAGATCGCCTCGGAAATTTACTCCACCGCCGGGGACTACGACCTGCTGGCGAAGTTCTATGTCGATAACGCCACCGACATCGGCCACTTCGTCAACGAAAAGGTGCAGGTCATTCCCGGCATTCAGGACACCCACACCATCATCACCTTCAAGGCGTTCGGAGTGAAGTAACTGCTCCCGGCGAGGAACAAGCGGCAACAATTCTCGTTGGAACCTGCATCCACCTGGAATCCGCTCGGGAGAAAACGATGAAAGCCAACACGGGTCTTCTCGCCGTCCTCACCCTCGCCGTCGCTGTCACACTCGCGGGTCATGCGTCCGCCGAAAAGCTGAAAGCCATGCTGAACGGCGCATCCGAAGTGCCCCCCAATACCAGCAAAGGCAGCGGGGCGCTTGACGCTCATTATGATGCCGCGTCCAAAAAGCTGGCCTGGAAGCTGACCTACTCCGGTCTGACCGGTCCGGTAACGGCCGCACATTTCCATGGGCCTGCGGACGTCGGCCAGAATGCGGGCATTGTCGTTACGATCCCCGAAGCGACGTCCAGTACGTCGGAAGGCAGCGCCACACTGACCGACGCCCAAGCGGCTGACCTGCTGGCCGGCAGGTATTACGTCAACGTCCATACCGCGGACCATCCCGGCGGCGAAATCCGCGGGCAGGTCACGAAGTAGGCTTCCGGCCCTCTTATTTCACAGGCGTCGCTGAGCGTCCCGGATCGTAGTCCAGACCCGTTCCGGAGTCGCCGGCATGTCGATGTGGCCGATTCCGTACTCGCGCCACAGGCCATCGATGATGGCGTTGACCACCGCCGGGCAGGAGCCGATGGCGCCCGCCTCGCCCGCTCCCTTGATCCCGAGAGGATTGGTGGCGCAGGGAACGTTGCGGGTCTCGAAAATAATCGAGACCCCGTCGGCCGCGCGCGGCAGCGCGTAATCCATCAACGTTCCGGTGACAAGCTGCCCGTCCACGTCATAGACCGTCTGCTCCATCAACGACTGCCCGATGCCCTGCATGGTGCCGCCATGGACCTGCCCCGCCAACAGCAGTGGATTCAGGGTCACGCCGAAATCGTCGACCACCACGTAATTCACCAACTCGATCTTACCAGTCGCGGGATCGATCTCGGCTTCCACGACATGGGTGCCGTTCGGGTAAGTACCGTCAGCGCTGCTGAAACTCTCGTCGGCCGTCAGCTTCGACAGATCAGCGCGCTTCGCGAGGTCGGCGAAGGAAACGGAACGGTCGGTGCCGGCGATGCGGATCGAACCGTCGCTGATCTCAAGATCGGCCACGCTGGTTTCGAGCGCCTCGGACGCGATCTCCCGAAGTTTGGCGCCGAGCTTGCGGGTTGCCCGCTCGACGCTGACGCCGCCGGAGGGAATCGAACTCGACCCCCCCGTGCCGAGACCGGTGGCAACCACATCGGTGTCGCCCTGCTTCATGTGAACCCGCTCGGGAGATATCCCGAACTGATCGGCGATAATCTGCGCATAGGCGGTGGCATGGCCCTGCCCGGTTGATTGCGTGCCGATCAGCACCGTGACGTCGCCGTTGGCATCAAGCCGCACATCCGCCCGCTCGCGTCCCATGGTGCCGCAAACCTCGACGTAGGTGGCCAAACCGATGCCACGCACAAGGCCTAGCTCTTTTGCGGCTTCGGCACGACTGGCAAACTCCTGCCATTTCGCGATCTCCATCGCGCGCGTCATATGTGCCGCAAAATCGCCGGAGTCATAGATCTTGCCCGTGGCGGTCCTGTACGGCATCGCTTCCGGGGGAATGAAGTTTTTGCGCCGGATCGCATCCGGCGTCATGCCGATCTTGCGTGACGCGGCATCGACCAGCCGCTCCACGACATAGGCCGCCTCGGGCCGGCCCGCGCCTCGATAGGCATCGACCGGCACGGTGTTGGTGAACACGGCGCGGACACGGCAATGAAATGCCTGGATATCGTAGAGGCCCGGCAGCATCCCGGCCCCGCTATAGGGAATGTCGGGACCGAAGGTCGAGAGATAGGCGCCCATGTCTCCCATCAGATCGACATCCATGCCGAGAAACCTGCCGTCGTTGGCCAGCGCCATGCGCGCGGTCGTGACGTTGTCGCGCCCCTGCGAGTCGCCGACGAAATGGTCCGACCTCTCCGCCGTCCATCTGATCGCCCTGTGAAGTTTCTTCGCGGCGACCGCGATCAGCGCGTATTCGCGATAGGGAAACAGCTTGGTGCCGAATCCGCCGCCGACATCCGGGCAGATCACGCGCATCTTCTCCAACGGTATCTTCAGCACGGTCTCGCAGAGAATCTCACGCAGGCGATGGCTGCCCTGACTGCCGACCGTCAGCGTCAGATGATCTCGCCTCGCGTCATATTCGCAGACCACGCCGCGCGTCTCCATATAGTTTGTGACGACGCGCGGGTTGACGATCGAAATCTCCGCCACGGCATCCGCCGCGGCGAAAGCGGCATCGGCCGCCTTCCGGTCGCCGAGCGAAACGTCGAACAGAACGTTGCCGGCGTGATCGGGCCAGACCTGGGGCGCGCCATCCTTCACGGCATCGGCAACGCCGGCGACCGAGGCCAGCGGCGTCCACTCGACCTCGATCGCCTCCAGCGCGTCGCGCGCGTGCTCGACCGTATCGGCCACGACAAAAGCAACGGCGTCTCCGACATGCCGCACTTCATCCTTCGGCAGGATAGGATACGGCGGCGCAATGAAAGGCTGGTCCGGCAACTCGACCTGACAGGGCAAGCCTCCAAGATCGGCGACGTCGACCGCGGTGAGGATCAGGGCAACTCCCGGCAAGCGACAGGCGCGCGACACATCGATCCTGTATGTCGCATGAGCATGCGGCGAACGCAGCATCAGCGCATGCAGGGCATCGGGCGGCGCGTGATCGTCGGTATAACGCCCCTTGCCGCGAATGAAGGCGTCATCTTCCTTGCGCCGGACGCTCTGGCCCATGCCGAACTTGACGGGAGCCACTTTGACGGGAGCCATGGGAACTCCAAGCTATATTCCCGGATGATCACAATAATGCAGCGGAACACCACCAAGCACAATGTTCGCGCGGCCCGCTGAAACGGTCGCTAACCCCGCACCAGCGATTTCAGCCAGCGCAGGCCGAACAGCATCAGAATCGCACCGGCATAAACGATAGTTCCGACCACCATCAGCACCCCGAGCGCCGCTTCGTCGCGCATCACGCTCCAATGCGCGAATTGCCCGGAGGCGAAGTGCGCCGTCAACCACAGCGCCGCTGCGAGCATCGCGCCGGCGATCAGGAACCTGCCGAGCGAGATCAGCAGCGGACGACCGATCTCGATGTAACCCGCCCGTACCGCAAACCCGAGCACGAGCAGCAGGTTGATCCAGGCGCCCGCCGCGGTGGCGAGCGCCAGGCCGACCTGCGCCAGAGAGCCCATCAAAGCCAACTTGAGCACGAGATTGACTCCGAGCCCGGTAAGCGAGGCCTTCACCGGCGTCGCGGTATTCTTGCGCGCGTAGAAGGTGGCCACCGCGCTCCGGATCAGAACGAAGGGGATGAGACCGACGGCGTAGGCGGCGAGCGTCGCGCCGGCGGCCGCCGCATCCGCCGCCGAAAAAGCGCCGCGCGCGAACATCGCCCGCATGATGACATCAGGCACGGTGAGAAACGCCGCAATGAACGGAATCGAAAACAGCAGCGAGAATTCGAACGCCCGGCGCTGCGACGCCATCGCGCCCGCAAGATCGCCGCCCGTGATCCGCCGCGACATTTCCGGCAGCAGCACGGTGCCGATGGCGATGCCGATCACCCCGACCGGCAGTTGATTCAGCCGGTCGGCGTAATACAGCGCCGACAAGGCGCCGACCGGGAGAAAGGTGGCGATGATGGTATCGGCGAACATCGCCAGTTGCGTTCCCATGGAGCCCACGGTCGCGGGCCCGAGCGCGCGAAAGAAACCACGCACGTCGGCGTCCAGCGTCGGACGTGTCAGCCGTGGCATCAGGCCGTGACGCGCGGCGTCCGCCGCCAACAGAAAATATTGCAGGAACCCGGAGAGAAGCACGCCCCAGGCCGCCGCGTGCCCGGCGCTCGGAAAAAAGGCCGCGAGCGCCAAGGCCATCATCATCGACAGGTTGAGCAGGATCGGAGCGGCCGCAGCACTGGCGAAGCGGTGCATGACGTTCAGCATCCCGCCATACAGCGTCACCAGCGTGATCAGCAGCAGATAGGGAAAGGTGATCCGCGTCAGCGAAACGGCGAGTTCGCCGCGAGCCGGGTCGTCAACGAAACCGGGCGCCAGTAGAGCGATAACCTGCGGCATGAACAGCCAGGCGATCGCCAGCAGGACCATCTGCGACAACAACAGCAGCGTGAAGATGCGGCTGGCGAACAATTTCGCGGAAGCCGGGCCACCGCCGGAGACATGCGCGTAAGCGGGCACGAATGCGGCGTTGAAAGCGCCTTCGGCGAAAATCGCCCGGAAATGATTGGGTAATCGCAGCGCCACGAAGAAAGCATCCGCGACCGGCCCCGCGCCAAGAATTGCCGCGAGCATGATGTCGCGCGCGAACCCCGTGATTCGGGATAGCAGCGTATAACCGCCGACGGTGAAAATGCGTCCAAGCATCCGGCGTTTCTACAGGATAGCCCTGCCGCGCAAAATGCCGGAATCAGTTCGGAAGCGCGGCGCGCACAGCCTCGATGATCCGGTCCTGAGTCGATTCATCGAGATAGGGGTGCATCGGCAGGCTGATCACCTCGGTCGACAGCCTTTCGCTGACCGCAAGGCCGCCGGCCGCGACCGGAAAGCTCCGATAGGCGGTCTGTTGATGCAGCGACCTCGGATAATAGATCGCGGTCGGAATGCCCTGCGCCTTTAGCGCCGACGCCAACGCATCGCGACTCCCGTTCGGCGCCCTGATCGTGTACTGCGCCCATACCGAGGTGCAATCCGGCGCCACACGAGGCACGATGACAACCTGCCCGAGCGCTTCATTGTAACGTCTTGCGACCGCATCCCGCGCGGCGATCTCGTCAGGGAATATCTTGAGTTTCTCGATCAGGATGGCCGCCTGCATGGTATCAATGCGGCCCGTAAGTCCCAGCCGCACGTTGTCGTACTTGTCAGATCCCTGACCATGCACGCGAACGCTGCGTAACGTTTCGGCCAACTCAGTATCGTCGGTGAAGATCGCTCCGCCGTCGCCATAGCAGCCGAGAGGCTTGGCGGGGAAGAAACTGGTCGCGGTCGCAAGCCCGAACCTGCCCAGCCGCCGCCCTTTGTAGCTCGCGCCGAAACCCTGCGCGGCGTCGTCCAGAACGAACAGCCCCTCGGCCGCGGCGACCGCCGCGATCGCATCATGGTCCGCGGGCTGACCGAACAGGTCGACGGGAATGATGGCCCGAGGCCTGAGACCCTGGCTTTTCGCGACGGCGATGCCGTTCTTGAGCGAAGCGATGTCGATATTGAAGGTTGTCTCATCAACATCGACAAACACGGGTGTCGCCCCGAGCAGCGCTACGACCTCGCCTGTCGCGCAGAACGTGAATGTCGGACAAATGACCGCGTCGCCGGGGCCGACGCTTTTCGCCAGCAGCACCATCAACAGCGCATCGGTGCCGCTCGCGCAGGCCACCACGTGCTTCGCGCCGCTGAAAGCCGCAAGATCGGCCTCCAGACGTGCGACCTCCGGACCGTTGATGAACTGACAATGCGTCAGCACACCCGTTACGGCCTCGTCGATACGTTTGCCCAGGCGACGGCGCTGTTCGGCGACGTCGATGAATGAAATCGCCGGTGAAGGCATGTGTTGCTGCATCTGTTCTCCGGACGATCAGCCGGCGGCGCGGCGCGGCGGCTGCACCGGCGGAGCGACGGGGGGTTGATCCTGAAGGCACCTGGTCGCGATCTCGAGACTCGCAACGCCCTCGGCGCCGCCCACGGCCGGAGCCTTGCCCGAACGCACCGCATCGACAAACGCGATCAGTTCGGCCCGCAGGGGTTCGTCATGACCGACCGGAAGATGACGCATGGAGTAGCTGCCATCCGGCTGGAAACCGAAACATTCCGTGACCTGGCGGGTCAGCAGATCGCCCATCACATATTTGCCGCGGGTTGCGACCGTGACGTTGCGGGCCTTGAAGGGCGTCAGCCAGTTCGTATTGATGTGCGCGAGAACGCCGGATGCGGTCCGGAACTGAAGCAGCGCGATATCCTCCCGCTCAGCGACCGCGCAGGAGAGCTGGGGCTGAACGTCGACGATTTCGGATTCGGTGAACCAGCGGATCAGGTCGATGTCATGCACGGCGAGGTCGATCACCACGCCGACATTCGACATGCGCGGCGGAAACGGCCCGACACGCGTGATCGCGATCGAGAGAATGTCCTCACCCCTGATCGCCTGCTTGATGGCGGCGACCGCCGGGTTGAAACGCTCGACATGGCCGACCATCAGGGTCAAGCCAGCCCGGCGCGCCGCTGTGACGATCTGGCATCCTTCCTCGACCGTCGAGGCGATCGGCTTCTCGACCAGGACATGAACGCCGCGCGCGATACAGGCCAGCGCCAGTTCACAATGAAGATGTGTCGGCGCGGCGACGGTCACGGCGTCGACGCCTGCGTCGAGCAGTTCATCGAATGTCCCGAAGGTTCGGCACCCGGTCATCTCGGCCGCGCGGGCCCGGTGTCCGGGCAAGGGGTCAACGATGCCGACGAGCCTGACGCCCGGAAGACCGGCCAGCACACGGCCGTGATTGCTGCCCATGACGCCTGCGCCGATCACGCCGACGCGCAGCGCACGTTCGGACGCTGCAGCTTTCACCGCAGCCGTGTTCAATGCAGCAGGTTTCAATGCAGCAGGTTTCAATGCAGATGCCTTCAGTGCAGATGGCTTGGAACTCATCAGGTACCCCAAAAACCGACAGCCTAGGCACCCCCGAACCCGACCGCACGCTCTCTCTAGCACGCCATAACGACAGAGGCGATTAGAGGAGCAACAATCCCAACACGTTTTGATTCAAAGAAT
The DNA here is from genome assembly GCF_006539545.1 of Nitrobacter winogradskyi. Classification (GTDB taxonomy): domain Bacteria; phylum Pseudomonadota; class Alphaproteobacteria; order Rhizobiales; family Xanthobacteraceae; genus Nitrobacter; species Nitrobacter winogradskyi_A. The sequence goes on along the minus strand of NZ_BJNF01000002.1, from coordinate 59,855 downwards.
TACATGACATTCTGACCGGTAGAACGATGAGCGGGTCAACGGACAGAGCCTGGAAAACGTATCCACAGATTAACCGATTCGGCTCCCGTGCCGTAGCTCAGTTTCGCCGGTAATCATCCTCGATCCGCACGATATCGTCGTCGCCGAGATAGCTTCCGGTCTGCACTTCGATCAGTTCCAGCGGGATCTTGCCCGGGTTCTCCAGCCGGTGGACGGCTCCGATCGGGATATAGATCGACTCGTTCTCGTGCACGATTTTGACAAGATCGTCGACCGTCACCCTCGCCGTGCCGCGCACCACGATCCAGTGCTCCGAGCGATGGTGATGTTTTTGCAGCGACAGCCGGTCGCCGGCCTTCACGGTGATGCGCTTGACCTGATGCCGCTCGCCCCTGTCAATCGACTGGTAAGCGCCCCAGGGCCTGTGGACCCGCAGATGTTCGTCCGTGACGTGTGGAGCCAGGCTCTTCAATTTCGTAACCAGACGTTTCAACCCGTTGGCGTCCTTCTGGCGCGACACCAGCACGGCATCCTGCGTGGCGACCACAACGAGATCGTCGACGCCTTCCAGCGCGACCAGCGCTTTATCGGTCGCGACATTACAGTTGCGGGAGTCCTCGAACACGGCGATCCCCTGGGCCGCATTGCCCTGCCCGTCCTTCTCCGACAACTCCCAAACCGCATGCCACGATCCGACGTCCGACCAGCCGCAATCCACCGGCACCACGGCGGCATGAGCGGTCTTTTCCATGACGGCGTAATCGATCGAAATCGCCCGCGCTTTCGAAAAAGATTCCGGATCGAGGATGACGAAGCCCAGATCCCGGCCGGCACGGGATACCGCGTCGGTCACAGCGGCGACGCTGTCCGGATCGACATGGCGATACTCATCCAGCAGAACCGCCGCGCGAAACATGAAGTTGCCGCTGTTCCAGAGATACCCCGCGTCAAGGTAGCCGGCGGCGGTTTGCGGATCGGGCTTTTCCACGAACGTCGTCACCTCTCGCACCTCGCCCGCAATCGCCGGACCAGGGTTGATATAACCGTATTCCGTCGCCGGACGCTGCGGCCGGACGCCGAAGGTCATGATGCGGCCGCCATTGGCGGCGGCTAATCCCTGGCGGCAGGCGGAGACGAACGCCTGAGTGTCGCGGACAACGTGATCCGCGGCAAGCGCGAGCACGACCGCCTCGCTGTTGCGCATCTGCGCGAAAGCGGCTCCGGCGGCGATCGCCGGCCCGGAATCGCGACGTGCCGGCTCCAGCAGGATGTCCGCTTCAAGCCCGATTTCCGCAAGCTGTTCAAGCACCATGAACCGATAGGCGGCGTTGGTGACCACGATCGGCCGGTCGAACAGAACAGGGTCGGAAACTCGTCTCAGCGTATCCTGAAACGTCGAACGCGGCCCGAACAGCGGCAGAAACTGCTTCGGACGCCCCTCCCGCGAGGCTGGCCACAACCGGGTTCCCGCGCCGCCGCACATGATGAGCGGGACGACACGCTCACTCACAACACCATCTCCACATGCCGATTTGTCCATCCCGATCCCGACGTACGCAGATCGATCCTTAAATCCAGCCATTTCGATGCGAACCCGGATCGAAGGGACGCCACAAGCTTTCCGACGAAAGCACGCGATCGGATCATGGAAACCCCGATAGCCGCATCAATTGACCCGATGATACCGACAATACCAGCCGGCAAAACGATGGATACCATCTTCCAGCGACGTCGAGGGACGGAAACCGACGTCACGGGTGAGGTCATCGATATCAGCAAATGTCGCCTGTACGTCGCCGGGTTGCATCGGCAGCAACTCCTTTTGCGCGGGCCGTCCGAGCGCTTTCTCCAGAAGGGCGACGACGCCCATCAACTCCGCCGGCTTGTTGTTGCCGATATTGTAGATTCGCCATGGCGCCGAACTGGTCCCCGCATCCGGGGCATCGCCCGGCCAGCTTGCATGAGCCTGTGGCGCGCGATCGATCAGGCGGACAACGGCTTCCACCACGTCATCGACGAAGGTGAAATCCCGCTGCATGTTGCCATGGTTGAACAGCTTGATCGGCTGCCCCGCGACGATCGCATCGGCGAACCTGTAGAGCGCCATGTCGGGCCGGTACCACGGGCCATAGACCGTGAAAAAACGCAATCCCGTCATCGGAATGCGGTAGAGGTGGCTGTAAGCGTGCGCCATCAGTTCATTGGACTTCTTCGTCGCCGCATAGAGGCTGATCGGGTGATCGACATTGTCATGAACGGAAAAGGGAAGCTTTGTGTTGGCGCCGTAAACAGAGGACGACGAAGCAAACAGCAAATGAGGACAGGAGGCGTGCCGACATCCTTCAAGGACGTTCACAAAAGCCGTGAGGTTGGAATCGACGTAGGCATGGGGATTTTGCAACGAATATCGCACCCCCGCCTGCGCGGCGAGATGGAGCACGACCGAAAGAGGATGTTCGGCGAACAAGGCAGCCGTCGTCTCGCGATCGGCCAGATCGGCCTTGACGAAACGGAAGCGCGAATCCTCGCGCAGGATCGCAAGCCGGCACTCCTTGAGTGCGGGATCATAATAATCGTTGAGACTGTCAATGCCGACAACCCGATGCCCCTGTTTCAGGAGTCGGCCAGCGACGTGAAACCCGATGAAGCCCGCCGCGCCGGTAACCAATATCGGATGATCCGGCATTTCGCTCCTCAAGAAATGTGACCGCTCGGGAAAGGTGAGCCGCGGCTCGCGAGGTTATAGCGTTTTCGATCGAAGTAGGTACCGGTTCGCGTGAAGAAAACGCGTCAAATCAAAATCTTGGAGCCTCGCTCCTGATTCCATCAGAAGCGAAAAGGCTCCAGCCGTGTCTCGTTATCCACGGCATCGCGGGACCGCAATACCCTGCTGCGCGCGGCTGTTGCCAGAGGCAACCCAAAACCATACCAAGACAGGACATCCACCAGTCCTGAAGAGCCCGATGGCCAACTTAACCGCGGCACAGACAAGCGCAATGCGCCAGATCCTGCTTTCAACGGCAAAAATACTGATCTCGGCTGCCTTGCTTTACCTTGCGCTTCGCAAGGTCGACATTTCCGACCTGCTCTCTCGCCTTGGTTTCACCAGCGCCGTCTGGATTGCGCTGGCCATTGCCGCCACGCTGTCGCAGGTGTTCGCCAGCGCCCTGCGGTGGCGGGAAATCAGCACCGACTGCGGCGCCAGCCTCTCGGTCGCGCAGGCGGTGCGCTATTGCATGATCGGCTCGTTTTTCAACCAGACCCTGCCTTCGTCGATCGGCGGCGACGCCATGCGGCTCTGGCTGGTCGGACGTGGCCCGGCTGGCTGGCGGGCGGCGGCCTATTCGATCTTCGTCGACCGCGCGATCGGCCTGATCGCGCTCGGCCTGCTGATCGCCGCGAGCCTGCCCTGGAGTTTACGCCTCATCAATGATCCCCAAGGTCGGCTGGCGCTGCTGTTCGTCGATCTTGTTGCGCTTTCGGCCGCCGGTGGCTTCCTGCTTCTCGGTCGATTGCACTGGCGCTGGCTCGGACGTATCCGGGCGGTTCACCATCTTCGCACCTGCTCGGTCATCACCAGCCGCGCCATCTTCAATCGAGAACGCTGGCCGAAAATTACGTTTCTGTCGCTGCTCATCCATTTTCTCGCCGTGGTGATCGCATGGTGCGTCGTGAAGGCGATCGCCGCGCCCGTCCTTTTCAGCGAGATTTTCCTGCTCGTTCCACCGGTCATGCTCATCACGATGCTGCCGATCTCGATCGCCGGATGGGGCGTGCGCGAAGCGTCCATGGCCCTGACGTTCGGCTATGCCGGGCTTGCGACCGGCGAAGGCGTCAATGTCTCCCTGCTATACGGCGCGGTTTTTCTGGTCGTCGGCGCGCTCGGGGGACTCGTCTGGATTTTCAGCGCCGAGAGGAGCCAGAAAGGATCGGCCTCGATCGAGAGCACCTAGAGCATTATCGCTTCTGATCGAATCAGAAGCGAGACTCTCAGATTTCGATTTGACGCGTTTTCTTCACGCGAACCGGTACCCACTTCGCTCGAAAACGCTATAATGACGCCGCGATTCACCGCGGCATATCAGGCGCAAGAGGCGATGTATGTGCGGGCTGCCCGCCGAACTCCGGCACGGCATCTTTCAGGATCAAGCGGATCGCGAGCTTGTTGTCGCTCGCGACAGCTTCATTCAGGACCGCGATCCACTCACGGATCGTCTCTATCGGCGGCTCGTTCGGTTTTGCCGCCAGTATACCCGGCAAGCCGATCTCGATCGTCGGCTCCTCGCTCGCAAACAGGATTTCGTTCATACGTTCGCCGGGCCGAACCCCGCTAAAAACAATCTCGATGTCGCGGTGAGGCTGCAAGCCGGACAGGCTGATCATGCGTTCTGCAAGATCGACGATCTTCACCGGCTGACCCATGTTAAGGACATACACGGATACATCATGTCTTTCAGGCATGGCGGCATGGCTCGCGGCGGTAATGACGAGATCGCAGGCTTCGCGGATCGTCATGAAGTAACGAACCATGTCCGGATGCGTGACGGTCACCGGGCCGCCGGCTTCGATCTGCGCCTTGAACTTCGGCACCACTGATCCGTTCGACGCCAGCACGTTGCCGAAACGGACCGAAATCAGCCGCATCGGAACCTTGCCGGCCGCACGCATCGCCAGATCGCGATCCAGCGCCTGACAATACATCTCGGCAAAACGTTTGGTCAGCCCGAGCATCGACACCGGTTCGATCGCCTTGTCGGTGGAGATCATCACCATGGATTCGGCGCCCGATGCCAACGCTGCATCGGCGACGTTGACCGAACCGAAAATGTTGGTCTTGACGCCCTCATCCCAATCCCGTTCGAGAATGGGAACATGCTTGAGCGCAGCCGCATGAAACACGATATCGGGCTTGAACTCGTTCATCAAACGCATCAGCCGCTCGCGATCGCGAATGTCGGCAATGCGGCCTTCCACGACAGCGGCCCGGCTGGTGGCGGCCAGTTCCTCCATGATCGCGTAGAGCGCCGGTTCGGAATTTTCGACGATCAGCAGGCGGCTCGCGCCGAACGTCACGACACGTCTGCAGATTTCGGACCCAATCGATCCGCCACCACCGGTCACGACAACCGACTTGTTCTTGATCAATCCTTCGAGCCGCTCATAGTCGATGGTGCGGCTTGGGCGAAGCAGAAGATCTTCAACGGCGACCGGCGTCAGACGCGGAATCTCCCCTCCCTCCCCAAGCGAGGGCAACCGGCTTACCTTGATGCCCAGCCTGCGGCCGTGGGCGAGAACCGCTTCCGGCTGGGCGTCAGGCTCGAAAGCGGAAGGCGTCATGATAATGCGCTTGATCGGCTCCTGCCGCTCCGCGATATCAGCTATCACTTCCTCGAGTTCGTCCACTCCGCCCAGGACTGAAACGCCACGTATCGTCTGGCCGATATCGGCCGGCGACGGTGACAGCAGGCCGACCGGACGCAACTGCTTCACCGCTCCGCTCTCGACCGAGCGGAAAAGTATCTCGGCATCCGCAGCGCGGCCGACGACGATCGCAGGCGTCGCATCATCGGCCTTTACATGAACCAGAGTCCGCCTGTAGCGGAAGTATCGATAGGCGGAGCGCGTGGCTGCCAGAAGGAAAATCTGCAACAGCCAGTAGAGGATGATCGTCTTCTTTCCGAGGAAGAACGCACCGTAAAACTCCGGCGCGATGACCACATAGTCGAAGACCAGGATGACAAGCGCCAGAAGCGTGGATGCCTTGACGATGTTGAGGGCATCGAGAAGCGAAAAGAAACGCCATTTTGCCGTGGTCAGATGAAAAACATAAAAGACGAGCGCGGAGATGGCCAGAAAGTAAGGAAGCACCTCGATGAGCAACGGCAGACGAACGGCAAAGGCAGAATACTCAAAACGGAAATAGCAGCTCACAAACAGAGCGGCCACGACCGCCGCCAGGTCATGCAGCCCAATCAGAGCGTTTCGGAGCGTGAATTTTCGGCGGAGGTTCATGCGTCGTCCAGGTCGTATTATAGCGTTTTCGAGCGAAGTGGCTGATCTGTTCGCGCGAAAAACGCGTCAGGCCGGAAGTCCGATGCGGTAACGCGCCTGTCGGACACGATCGATCTCATGCCCGGCCTCCTGCGCGCTTCACCAGCGATGTCGTGCTGAATCCCTGCAGGATGTCGATCAGAATAACCTCGCCGCCTCGTGCAGTCACTAGCTCCTGACCGACGACTTGCTCAAGAGAATAATCCCCGCCCTTGACGAGCACGTTCGGCTGGATTCGCCCGATCAGGTTCATCGGCGTATCCTCCTCGAAGATCGCGACGAGATCGACGGCTTCGAGCGCGGCAAGCACTTCCGCGCGCGCGCGCTCATTCTGGATCGGGCGGCCCTCGCCCTTCAACCGCTTCACCGACGCATCGCTGTTCAATCCGACAATCAGCCGATCGCACGCGGCGCGCGCGCCGGTCAGCACCTTGACGTGGCCGGGATGCAGGATATCGAAGCAGCCATTGGTGAAACCGATCCGCAGGCCCTGTTCACGCCATGCCGTCAGGTGTTGGTCAAGGTCGCCCGCGGATCGCGCGATCTTCTCCTCGGCGGCCAGGGAGGCCGGCGGCAGGATATTGCGGCGCAGTTCCCCAAGGGTGACAATCGCGGTCCCGCTCTTGGCGACGGCGACAGCAGCAGCCGCGCTCGCCGTCCGCAACGCGGCTTCCCAGTCCGCGCCCGCCGCAAGCGAAACCGCGAGCGCGGCGACGACGGTGTCGCCGGCGCCCGTCACGTCGCGGACCTTGACGGTGTGAGCGGGAACATGAATGACCTCGCCCTCGCCCGGCACGAGCGTCATGCCGCGCTCGCTTTGCGTCACCAGCAAGGCTTCGCATTCCGCGATCCGCATCAGGTCCCGCGCAGCCGTTGCAAGACTTGCCTGATCATCCGCGCGGCGACCGGTTGCGTCCGTGAATTCCTTGCTGTTTGGCGTGAGGAGCGTCGCGCCGCGATAGATGCCGAAATCGGCGCTCTTCGGATCGACGATCACCCGCTTGCCGAGCGAGCGAGCGCCGTCGATCACGCTGCGGATCACCCGCGCCGTCAGCACACCCTTGGCATAGTCGGACAACAGGACGATGTCGGCGCATGGCAGTTGCGGCAGAATTGCATCGATCAATGCCTGCTCCACCTCCCCCGACGCCGGAGCAAGCGTTTCCCAATCCGCGCGCAGCATGTGGGTCGAGAAATGCTCCGAAACGAAACGCACCTTGCGCGTCGTCGGCCGTGCCGGATCTGAAATCAACAACGGCTCGATCAGGCGTTCCCGCGACAGCGTGGCCCGCAGCCTCTCGCCCGCGTCATCTTCTCCGGCCAATCCGACGAAGATGCAGCGCGCCCCGAGCGCGGCGATGTTGCGCGCCACATTGCCGGCCCCGCCGACGTTGGTTTCGCTCCGCTGAACCGCGATGACCGGGGCCGGAGCCTCCGGCGAAATCCGCGAAATCTCGCCGTACACGAACTCGTCGAGCATCAGGTCGCCGACACAGAGCACCGTCTGACCGGAAAAACCATTCGACAAGCCGTCAAAATCGATCATCAAACCCTTCACCTGTTGCTAGAGCGTTTTCGAGCGAAGTGGATGACCTGTTCGCGTGAAGAAACCGCGTCAAAACAATATCATAGAACTCCGCTTCTGATTCAATCAGAAGCGGAAAGGCTCTGGCAGTCTGGTCCAATCGCATTGAACCCGTCCCAGGCCCTGTCCTTCGGTCGAGCACGATCTTATCCGACAACCGGTTTCCACTTTCCGGGATCATGCTCCAGCGCCTCAGCGAAAGCGATCGTCACGATCGAGATAGCCTTTGACATAGGCATCGACGGCCTCCTCCAGAGGCGTGAAGCCGCCGTTATAGCCCGCGCCTTGCAAGCGCGCGACATCGGCTTGCGTAAAGTACTGGTAAGCGCCCCGAATCTGTTCGGGCATATCGACATATTCGATACTCGGCCTTGCGCCGAGCGAAGCATAGGCCGCCGTCATCAGGTCGCGAAAACTACGGGCCTTGCCGGTTCCTACATTGAAAAGGCCGCTCACGGAAGGCGTGGCCAGCAGCCACATCATCACGCGGACGACGTCGTCGACGTAGATGAAGTCCCGGCGCTGATCGCCGTCGGCGATGCCCTCCCGATGCGACTTGAACAACTGCACCGGACGACCCGCCTTGACGTCGTCGAAACGACGCGTCAGCACGCTCATCATGGAGCCTTTGTGATACTCATTCGGTCCGAACACGTTGAAGAACTTCAGGCCGACCCATTGCGGCGGCAAAGCACCGCCTTGGGCGGCGCGGCCCACGACGGCCATGTCGAACAGGTGCTTGCTCCAGCCGTAGAGATTCATCGGCCGGAGCGCGCGCAGCGCGGCCAACGATTGATCGTCGCGAAAGCCCTGCGCGCCGTCGCCGTAAGTCGATGCCGACGAGGCATAAATGAAAGGCGTCGCGGTCCCGGCGCACCAGTCGAGCAACCGAAGCGACAGCCGGAAATTAGTCTCGATGACCAGATCGCCATCAGTCGCGGTGGTCTCGGAGATCGCGCCGAGATGAAAGACGGCGTCGAGGCGGCGGCCAGCGAGCCAACCCGTCAGTTCCGCGGGCGGAACGACATCCGCAAGCTGCCGCTTGGCGAGGTTGCGCCACTTGCCGTCATGTCCCAACGCATCGCACACAACCACATCGCCTCGCCCGGCGTCGTTCAACGCGGCCACGAGATTCGATCCGATAAAGCCGGCGCCTCCGGTTACCAGCAGCATGATGTCCCCATCCCGAATATGCGCCTGCTAGAGCATGATCCCGAAAAGTGGAACCCGATTTTCGGATAAAATCATGCTCGATCAAAAAGTTAGGGCTGGAATCTGATTCAACGTAGTTGGATCAGATTCCAGTGCGTTTTCCGGCTGAGTGGAATCCGGTTAGCCGTAAGAAAACACGTTCAATCAAAAACTTGCGCGTATTCTGATCGCAAAACCGGTATCCACTTTTGCGGAATACGCGCTAGTGGTCCGATTCCAACATTTGCATCCCGGTTTGCCTCACTCCGGCCCGCGAGGCAACTTGGACGAGCCTGCGCGAGACGCTCGGATCGTGAAAAACAGCGAGCGAGATAACTTTACCTCACCGGTCGGAGCAGATACCGAAGACCGGTCCTCGCCCCGGATCGTGGTCATGCATCGCACGTCGATCAAGATATGAACATAGATTCATCATATGAACCGGAAATGGTCGACCCGGATGATACCCGGCCGATTCTGATCATTCCCTATATGTGGATCGGCGATTTCGTCCGTGGCCATACGGTGGTGCGGGTCCTCAAGCAGCGCTGGCCAAATCGACCGGTCGACCTGCTGGTGACAACGCTCTGCGCGCCGCTGGTGGATTACATGCCGGGGGTACGCGCCGGCGTGGTCTGGGACCTGCCCCGAAGCCGGCTGGCGCTGACACAACAGTGGGGTCTCGCCCGGCAGTTGCGCGCACGGGGGTATGGAACAGCCCTCGTCATGCCGCGCACCTGGAAATCGGCGATCGCCCCCACGCTGGCCGCCATCCCGGAGCGGGTCGGTTTTGTCGGCGAGGCACGTTTCGGCCTGATCAACCGCTGGCGCTGGGGCGAAAGAGCACTGCCGCGCATGATCGACCGCAAGGCGTCCCTGGCGCTTCCCGCCGGAGCAGCCCGGCCGCCTGAATGGCCCGCGCCGCAGCTTCGGGTATCCAGCGAAGATATCGCCCGCTGGCGGCAGGCGCAGGGACTGGGCGCGGGACCAGCGGTGGCGCTGGCGCCGGGGGCGGTCGGCCCGAGCAAGCGCTGGAGCTACTTTGCCGAAGCCGCCCGCGGACTGACTGAGCGCGGAATCGATATCTGGGTCGTCGGCAGCCCCAAGGAAAAGGCGCTGGCGACCGACATCGTTGCAACCGGGGGGCCTCGGGTCCGGGATCTCACGGGTCACGACCTACGAAACGGCATCCTGGCGATGGCGGGGGCCGCCATCGCCATATCGAACGACTCCGGTCTGATGCACGTTGCGGCTGCGATCGGAACGCCGACGATGGGAATCTTCGGGCCGACCAGTCCCTATCACTGGGGGCCCTTGAACGGCCTCGCCGCGACGATCCAGACGAAAACGCCACTCCCGTGCCAGCCGTGCCATCGTCCGGTCTGCACCAGGAACGACCATCGCTGCATGAAGGATATCCCCGCAGCCGAGGTGGTCGCCATCGCGGAACGGGTGCTTGCGGAGTCTAGGGAGCGCACCACGCCCTGATGCCACCATGCTTGCGTGGACATGACGCACTCATTACCACTGATATCCGTCACGGTGACAAAGGTGCGTCTTGAGCCAGAATCCGATCGCGGTCCATTTTCAGCAATCGCTGGCGGCTCTGCAACGCGCAGCCGACGACACGGCGCTGCTCGCCGCCGCAAGCGACATTGCTGTCACGATCATCGACGCGCTGCGTTCGGGAAACAAGGTGCTTCTAATCGGCAACGGCGGAAGCGCCGCCGACGCTCAACACATCGCCTCGGAGATCGTCGGGCGCTACAGGAAGGAACGCCCGGGCTACGCCGCCATCGCCCTGACAACCGATACGTCGGCCCTCACCGCCATCTCCAACGACTACGGCTTCGAGCGGATTTTCTGCCGGCAGATCGAGAGTCTGGGCCGGCCGGGCGATGTGCTGCTGGCGCTGTCCACCTCGGGACGATCACCGAACATTCTCACGGCGCTTGACGCCGCGCGACGGCTCGGACTTGTCACCGTCGGCTTCACCGGCCTCAAGGGGCAAAGCCTGCGGGAGGTTTGCGACCGCCTTTTCGTTGCGCCGAGTGACGACACCCCGGTGATCCAGCAGATCCACATGACCGCGGCTCATGCGATCTGCGATACCGTCGAGCGCGCGCTGGCGGATGGAGGCAGCGGCACGTGAGGCGCGCCGATATCGTTCCGGCTTCCGGGCCGGCTGCGTTTCTCGATCGCGACGGCGTCATCAATCATGACGACTGCTATATGGGTACCCAGGACCGCATCCGCTGGATGCCCGGCGTAGCCCCCGCTATCAGGCGGCTGAACGAGGCCGGCTATTTCGTTTTCATCTTCACCAATCAATCCGGAATCGCGCGCGGTTTCTTCAGTGAAGACAACGTTCGCGATCTGCACCTGTGGATGCAGTCCCATCTGGCGTCACAGGGCGCGCGGATCGACGACTTCAGGTATTGCCCGCATCATCCTGACGGCACCGTCGCCGGATATCTGGAAGATCATCCGTGGCGTAAACCGAAGCCCGGCATGATCCTCGACCTGATGCGGCACTGGCCGGTGCTGCGTCAGGGCAGTTTCGCGATCGGCGACCGCGACAGTGATATCAAAGCCGCGACCGACTCGGGAATTCCGGGCTTCCTGTTTCCCGGCGGCGACCTCGACGCATTCGTCGCGCGGGTGCTCGCGGAGATATCCGATGCGATCACACCACGTATCTAAGCAAGCAACCCCTCCGCGGCATCGATCACCTGCCCCGCTGGGGGCGGACCGCTCTTGCCGCCAAGGACCGCCATGCGGCCGGTGCCGACCGGCCCCGTCAGGCCGGGATCGGTACTGACATAGATGCCGATGAGCGGCACCCGATAGGCTGCGGCGAGATGCATCAGACCGGTGTCAACGCCGATCACCAACGCCGCATTGCCGATCATCTGCGCGGTCAGATCGAGACTCTGGCGCGGCTGGACACGACTTCCCGCGATTTCTCCTGACAGCCGCTCGGATAACAGGCGCTCGGCCTCGGTGCCCCAGGGAAGCACGGCCTGCAATCCGTTCGTCTGCAGCCAGCGACCGGTTTCGATCCAGTCCTCCACGCGCCACGTTTTCGAGAGCCGGGAGGTGCCGTGAAGCAGTACGACGTAGCGCTGACCACCCATCCGCGCCGGAGAATTGAGACCATAATCGACATCCCCGGTTGGTTCGTACCCAAGCGAGAGACCTGTCAGGATCCGGTTGCGCGTCACGGCGTGAAGATCGCGACCGACCGTGTGCCGGACATCGTAGAAACGCGCGGCCAATGGTTCGCGAATGCTGCGCGCATCGTAGCCGTGACGCGCGCCGCGCGCGACGCGCGTCATGATCGCGGATCGGATCAGGCCCTGGGTATCGATCACCTTTTCGAACGACTGCCGACGCAGCCACGTCCGGAACGCGCCGATCTCGCGCCACGTGGCGATGGCTCCGAGTTGCGAACGCCAGCGCCGCGTCGCGACAGGAATGACATCAGCGACCGACGGGTGCAGCCGCACCAGCGGCGCGAACGCCTCCTCGACCAGCCACGTCAACCGCAACCGCGGACATGTGCGCGCCGCATCGACGATTGCCGGCATCTGATGCACAATGTCGCCGAGCGAGGATGTCTTGATGATGAGAACGTCGGTCATCGGCTGCCGCAGGGCCAGGGAAGAACCTGTTCCCGTTACAGTTTGGCAACCATAATGTCGAATCCCGAGGTCGGACGGACGAAATCCGGCCGATCACGGTCATGCTATACGGCAATTCCATCCTTTTATGGGAAACTTGGGCGACCGCGGTACCCGCCGCACAACTGAGGCGAAAGGAGCAGATATGACCGTGCTTGTTACCGGTGGCGCCGGCTACATCGGCAGTCATATGGTGCTCGCGCTGGCCGAGGCCGGCGAGAATGTCGTCGTGATCGACAACCTGTCCACCGGATTCTCGTCGGCGCTCCCCGAGGGCGTGCCGCTGTTCATCGGCGACGCCGGGGACGAAAATCTTGTCGAGAACGTCATCGCCCAGCACGGCATTGAAAGCATCATTCACTTCGCGGGTTCCGTGGTGGTGCCCGATTCGATGCGCGATCCGCTCGCCTACTATCGCAACAACACGATGACGACCCGCAGCCTGCTGAACGCCGCCGTCAAATGCGGCGTCAACCGCTTCATCTTCTCATCGACCGCCGCCGTCTACGGCAATCCCGACCAGATGCCGGTCGCGGAAGAGGCGCCGACCCGGCCGCTCTCTCCTTACGGGTCGTCGAAGCTGATGACGGAAATCATGCTGCACGATGTCGCATCCGCTCACGACCTGAATTACGTCGTGCTGCGCTACTTCAACGTCGCGGGCGCCGATCCGCAGGCGCGGATCGGGCTGCAGACCGCGGGCGCCACACATCTTCTGAAGATCGCGGTTGAAGTCGCGACCGGTCAGCGCGCCAAGATCGACGTGTTCGGCACCGACTATCCGACGCCCGATGGAAGCTGCATTCGCGACTTCATCCATGTCAGCGATCTGGCGCAGGCCCATCGCGCCGCGCTGACGTACCTGCGAAACGGCGGAGGCTCGACCACGCTGAACTGCGGATACGGACGCGGCTACTCGGTTCTGGAAACGATCGAGGCTGTGCGCCGGGTCTGCGGCCGCAACTTCGCGGTTCACTATTCCGATCGCCGCCCCGGCGACATCATGACCATGATCGCCGATACGACCCGGATTCGCGCGGCGCTCGCCTGGGAAGAGAAGCTGGCGCAGCGGCACGCCACCGATGCGCTCGCGGTATCGGCCTGACAAGCCGGACGAAACCGGTTTTGGCTTGAAAAAGGCCGCTATTGCGGGCATTGAATCGGAGCTTTCGCAACACCCCTGACGCGCGGGCGACAACCGATTCACGGCGTCAATGGAACGCGATGACCGAGCCTCCGAAGAAAATCACCGATGATCCCTATGGCGCGGCCATCCTTATCCGCCGCCTGGTCACGGAACAGGGCATGGCCTATTGGCGGCGCTACCTCGCCGCATTCGTGCTGATGGCCGTCTCCGCGGCGGCGACGGCGACCTCGGCCTATCTGCTCGGTGAAGTCATCAATCAGGCTTACGTGGACCGCAATGTGAGCGGCATTTTCATGCTGTCCACCGTGGTGCTCGTCATCTTCGTGGCCAAGGGCGCGGCGACCTACGGTCATTCCGTGATCCTGTCCCAGATCAGCAACGCGATCCTCGCCAATAATCAGCGCCGCCTGTTCGCCAAGCTGATGAGCGAGAGCATCGGCTATTTTTCACAACGACATTCATCGGAATTTCTCGCGCGGCTCACGGCCGGCGCGACCTCGGTGACACAGGTGCTCAGCCTGCTGATCAATGCCGTGGGGCGCGATCTGCTGTCGCTGATCGCACTCGTCACCGTGATGGTGATGCAGGATCCATATATGTCGCTGTTCGGCGCGCTGGTGGCGCCGCCCGCGATGATCGTGCTGCGCAAGCTGGTGAAGCGCATCAAGGGACTGGCGCACAGCCAGTTCCATGGCACCGCCGACATCATGGAGACGATGCAGGAGTCGCTGCAAGGCATTCGGACCGTCAAGGCGTTCACGCTCGAACAGACCATGCGCGAGCGGATCGACGCCAGCATCACCGCCGTCGAGCAGACCAACAACAAGATGGCGCGGGTCTCGAACCGAGCCAGCCCGCTGATGGAAACGCTCGGCGGTTTCGCCATCGCCGGCGGGCTGATGTATGGCGGCTATCGCGTCGTCGCCATGGGCGCGACGCCGGGCCAGTTCTTTTCCTTCCTCACCGCCTTTCTGCTGGCCTATGAGCCCGCCAAGCGGCTGGCCCGTCTCAACATCGAACTCAACAGCAGCCTGATCGGCGCGCGCAAGCTGCTTGAGATCGTGGACAGCCCCGCCAGCGAACCCGACGACAGCGACAAGCCTGCGCTGCAATTGACCGACGCCCGCGTCGAGTTGCGGGATGTCACATTCGCCTATCGCCCGGACGAACCCGTTCTCAAGCGCATGAGCTTCATCGCGGAGCCGGGCAGGATGACGGCGCTGGTCGGCCCATCGGGCGGCGGAAAATCCACCGTGCTGGCGCTGCTGTTGCGCCTGTATGAAGTCACCGACGGCGATATCCTGATCGACGGACAGTCCATCTCCGGTGTTTCGCGGACATCGCTACGCCGGCAGACAGCCTATGTCGGTCAGGATGTCTACCTGTTCCGCGCGACGATCCGCGAGAACATCGCGTTCGGCCGCCCTGGCGCTACCGAGGACGAGATCGTCGCGGCGGCGAAAGCCGCCTGCGCCCACGACTTCATCACGGGCTTTCCGCTCGGCTACGACACCCCTGTGGGCGAGCACGGCACCCAGCTCTCCGGCGGACAGCGCCAGCGCATCGCCGTGGCGCGCGCGCTGATCAAGGACGCGCCGATCATCCTGCTCGACGAGGCCACCGCCGCGCTCGATTCGGAATCCGAAAAGCAGGTGCAGGAAGCGATCGAGCATCTGTGCCGAGATCGCACCACGATCGTGATCGCGCACCGCCTGCACACCATTATGCATGCCGACGCCATTCTCGTGGTCGAGAACGGCGAGGTCGTCGAGCGCGGTCGCCACGACGACCTGCTGCGAAGCGGCGGACGCTATGCTTCGTTCTTCCGTCTGCAGCATCGGGAGACAGCGCCGCTGACGCTGGCTCCCCTGAGCGCGTCGGCTTAGAGCCTTTCCGCTTCTGACGGAATCAAAAGCGGGGCTCCACGATTTTAATCTGTCGCATTTTCTTCACGCGAATCCGTATCCGCTTCGCTCGAAAACGCTATGATGTCATCGTACCTGCCCGCGGTGACGATCTCATCGCGCAAGCGCAGGCAGAGCGGAGAGCACCGCATGAGCGCATCGCCGTTTGTGATTCCAGAGCCGCCCCGACCTGTCATCGCGGTCGCGGGCGACGACGGATTTTTTCCGGTCCGCCGCATCTGGTGCGTCGGCCGTAACTATCTCGACCATATCCGCGAGCTGGGCAACGACGAACGCACTCCGCCTTTTTTCTTCGCGAAACATGCCGACATGATCGAGGCCGACGGCGCGACCATTCCCTATCCGCCTCTCACCCATGATCTACATCACGAAGTCGAGCTGATCGTCGCGATGAAGAGCGGAGGCCTGCGCATCCCGGCTGATGCCGCGCTCGATCACGTCTACGGCTACGCGGTCGGCATCGACCTCACCCGGCGCGACCTGCAAAACGCCGCGCGCAAGAAGGAGCAGCCGTGGGAGATCGCAAAATCGTTCGATCACGCCGCGCCATGCAGCGCGCTGCAACCGGCAGCGAAAATCGGCCATCCGTCGAAGGGCCGTATCTGGCTCTCGGTCAACGGCAAGGAAGCTCAGTCCGGCGATCTCGCGCAGATGATCTGGAACGTGCCGGAGATCATCGCGCAACTTTCGAAACAGGTCTCGCTTGAAGCCGGCGACATCATCATGACCGGTACGCCGGCCGGAGTCTCCGCCTTGCATCCGGGCGACCATATCGAATGCGGCTGCGACGGCGTCGGTACATTAAAGATAACGATCGGCCAGCCTGCGGCCTGAACGTCCTCGACACGGCACTTCGGAAGATCGGCTATCCCTCGATCAGCTTCAGCCACTCGTCCTCGGAGATCACTTTCACGCCGAACTTCCCGGCATCCTTAAGCTTCGATCCGGCTCCGGGACCGGCCACAACAAGATCGGTCTTCTTCGACACCGAGCTGGACGTTTTTGCGCCCATGCGCTCGGCCGATGCCTTTGCTTCATCTCGCGTGAATTTTTCCAGCGAGCCTGTGAACACGACTGTCTTGCCTGCCACGGCCGAGTCGCTGCGAGCCTGCGCGACCGGCAGCACTTCGATTTCCTCAAGCAGATCGTTCAGCGCTTTGACGTTGCGCGGCTCGGCAAAGAACTCGACCACCGCGTCGGCCACGATATCGCCGATGCCTCCGATGTTGGTGAGATCGGCATAGGCCTCGGAATCATTGCCCTCATCGGTCTGCGCCGCCGCGGCTTCCGTCATGGCGCTGCGAAAACTTTCGATACTGCCGTAGTGTCGCGCCAACAGCTTGGCGTTGCCCTCGCCGACGTGGCGGATGCCGAGCGCGAAGATCAGCCGGTTGAGTTCGATCCCGCGGCGCGCGTCGATCGCCGCGAACAGGTTGCGCACCGAGACTTCGCCATAACCTTCGCGATCGCGCAGTTTCTTTGTCGCGCGCGTATCACGCTTCCGCAGCGTGAAGATATCGACCGGGTGCATGACAAGACCGTCGTCGTAAAACTCCTGAATCTGCTTTTCGCCGAGACCGTCGATGTCGAAAGCAAGACGCGAAACGAAATGCTTGAGCCGCTCCACCGCCTGCGCCGGGCAGATCAGCGCGCCGGTGCAGCGGCGCACCGCCTCGCCCTCCTCGCGCACGGCGTGACCGCCGCAGATCGGGCACTTATTGGGAAACGCATACGGCTTCGCGCTCGCCGGGCGCTTGTCGATGATCACGCTGACCACTTGCGGAATCACATCACCGGCGCGCTGCACCACCACGGTATCGCCGACGCGAAGGTCAATACCGTCGCGGATCGGCTGGCCATCGTTGCCGACGCCTCTGATGTAATCCTCGTTGTGCAGCGTGGCGTTCTGCACCACCACGCCACCGACGGTGACGGGTTCGAGCCGCGCCACCGGCGTCATCGCGCCGGTACGGCCGACCTGGATATCGATGCCCCTGAGGATCGTCATCGCCTGCTCGGCGGCGAATTTGTGCGCGATCGCCCAGCGCGGGCTTCGCGACACGAAGCCGAGCCGCTCCTGCCAATCGAGCCGGTCGACCTTGTAGACCACGCCATCGATGTCGTAGCCGAGCGTGGCGCGCTGCTCGCCGATGCGGCGATAAAACGCCAGCACCTCATCGACGCTGTGGCACAATTCGATCAGCGGATTGACGATAAAGCCAACGTCCTTGAGCCACGCCAGCATGTCGTGTTGGGTACCGGCGGGCCGATCCGTCATCTCGCCCCAGGCATAGGCGAAGAACTTCAGCGGCCGTGACGCGGTGATCGCGACATCCTTCTGGCGCAACGAACCCGCCGCCGAATTGCGCGGGTTGGCGAACACGGTATCGCCAGCCTCCTGCTGCTTTTTATTCAGCGCGAGAAAGTCCTCTTTCAGCATATAGACCTCGCCGCGCAACTCGCAGGCGGTGGGGATGTTGTGGCCGTTCAGTCTGTGCGGCACGTCCGCGATGGTGCGGACATTCGCGGTCACGTCCTCGCCGGTGAAGCCGTCGCCGCGCGTCGCCGCACGCACCAGCTCGCCGTTCTCGTAACGCAACGACAGCGACAACCCATCGATCTTCGGTTCGGCGACGATGGCGGGAATGTCATCCGCGCCGAGTTTCAGAAAACGCCGGATGCGTTCGACGAATTCGGCAACCTCCTCGTCGCTGAAACCGTTGCCGAGCGACAGCATCGGCACCGCGTGCTGCACCTTCGCGAAGCCGCGCGCGGGCGCGGCGCCGACCGTCTGTGTTGGCGAACTTGCGGTGACGAGGTCCGGAAAGCGGGCCTCGATCGCTTCGAGCCGCCGCTGCAGCGCGTCGTAGGTAGCGTCGGAGACCGTCGGTGCATCCTGCTGATAGTAACGCTCGTTATGCGCCTCGATCTCAAGCGCGAGCCGTTTGTGCTCGACCCTGGCCTGCGACCTGGTGAGGGAATCGACGGGCGGAGGCACTTTGGACTTTGCCGCCATAGCGACTATCCCGCCGCTTTCAACAGCCGGTCCGCGGCGGCGCGAGCCTCCGCGGTGATCTCGGCTCCAGCAAGCATCCGCGCGATCTCCTCGCGGCGGTGATCCTCCGCCAGCGTCGCAACCCGCGTGGCGACGCGCTTGCCACGATCCAGCGCGTCTTTTGAGATCAGCAGATGTTGATCGGCGCGCACCGCGACCTGCGGCGCGTGTGTCACCGCCATCACCTGCACCTTGCAGGCCAAGCGCGACAGGCGCGCGCCGATGGCATCGGCCACCGCACCACCGACCCCGGTGTCGATCTCGTCGAACACCAGCGTCGGCGCCGAGCCTTTATCGGAGAGCACCACCTTCAGCGCCAGCAGGAAGCGTGACAGTTCGCCTCCCGATGCAACCTTCATCAGCGGTCCGGGCCGCGTGCCGGGATTGGTCTGCACCCAGAACTCGACGCGGTCGAAGCCTTGCGGTCCCGGCGTCGACGGGTCAGAGTCGATGTGCGTCGAAAATCTGGCGCGCTCAAGCTTCAACGGCGCAAGCTCTACATTGACGGTCTTGTCGAGCTTGTCCGCAGCCTTGGTGCGCGCCACCGAGAGTTTCGCAGCCGCCGCCGCATAACGTTTGTCGGCGTCGGCCGCTTCTTTCTCCAGAACAGTCAGTCGATCCGCGCCGGCGTCAATCAGCGCGACCTCCGCGGCATATTTTTTGGCAAGCGCGGCCAGGCCATCGACCGGCGTCGCATATTTTCGCGAGGCGGCGCGGAGCGCGAACAGCCGCTCCTCGATGCGCTCCAGTTCGGCCGGATCGAAATCGGCGGCGACGAGCGCTGCCGAAAGGTGCTGGTCCGCCTCCTCCAGTGCGTTGATGGCGGCGTCGATCGCCCTGACCGCGGGCTCGACCAGTTGCGGCGAACTCGCGGCACGCCGTTCGAGCCGTCGCACCGCCGCCGACAAGACGCTCACCGGCGAACCATGACCGCCGACGACGTCTTGCGCCTCGCGCAGGTCGGCCGCGATCTTCTCGCCCGCCATCATCGCGGCGCGACGTTCGGCAAGCGCGGTTTCCTCGCCGTCCTGCGGCGCGAGTCGTGTCAGTTCCTCGGAGGCATGACGCAGATACTCCGCCTCCTGCGCGGCGCGCTCCACGCCGGCGCGATGATCTTCAAGCGTCACGCGGGCGCGGCGACGCGCTTCCCACAGCACTTCCAGCGCGGCGACCTCGGTGTCCAGTCCGGCAAAGGCATCGAGCAGCCGGCGGTGAGTCGATGCATCGACCAGCGCCCGCTCGTCGTGCTGGCCATGAATCTCCACCAGCGTCGCGCCGACCGCCTTCAAGGTCTGCACGCTGATCGCCTGATCATTGATGAAGGCCCGGGTGCGGCCGTCGGCAAGCTGGACGCGCCGCAGAATCATCTCACCCGATTCTTCCGAAATAGAGTTCTCGATGTCATTGGCGGCAAGCATGGCGCAGGCCGGATGGTTCTTCGGAACATCGAACGTGGCCGTGACCTGCCCCTGCTCCGCGCCGTGGCGAACCAGCCCGGCGTCGCCGCGACCGCCGAGCGCCAGCGCAAAGGCGTCAAGCAGAATGGATTTTCCCGCGCCGGTCTCGCCGGTCAGCACCGCAAGACCGGAGGCGAACTCGATATCGAGCCGCTCGATCAGGACGATGTCGCGGATCGAAAGGCGCGCAAGCATGGGAGGCCGGTTCCTGCCAAAGGCCGTTGAGAAATGCGGAAAATCGTAATGCAGAGACTGGAGCCTGACCCAACTCCGTTGGACCGCACTTCAGCCCTATCCTTGTGACTGCGCATGATCTTATCCGAAAATCGGGATCATGCTCTAGCCGAGGCCCACCTTCCTGAACGCCTTGCTGATCCATGAACTCTTGTTTTCGCTGGGCTGGCTTCCACCCGACGTCACGAGACCGTAGGCGTCCTTGTACCAGTGGCTGTCCGGAAAATTATGGCCAAGCACGGCCGCGGCGGTCTGCGCCTCGGCAATGATTCCGATCGCCATATAGGCCTCGGTCAGCCGCGCCAGCGCCTCCTCGACATGCCGCGTTGTCTGGAAGCGCGTCACCACCGTCTTGAAGCGGTTGATGGCGCCCGTATAGTCACGCCGCTCCATGTAGTAGCGGCCGACCGCCATTTCCTTGCCGGCGAGCTGATCGCGCGCGCCCTGCAGCTTCTTCTTGGCCTCACCGGCATATTCCGATGTCGGATATTTGCGGATCACCTCTTCCAGGGAGCGCATCGCCTTCTCGGTACGAGCCTGATCGCGCGAGACATCGGCGATCTGATCGTAATTCGAAACCGCAATCAAATATTGCGCATAGGCTGCGTCCGGACTGCCCGGATGGAGCGTCACGTAGCGCGACGCGGAGCCGATGCACGTATCGTAATCGCCGGCCTGATAAGATGCATAGGCTGACATCAGCAGCGACTTCCGCGCCCACTCCGAATACGGGTGTTCGCGGTCCACCTCGTCAAACTTCTTCGTGGCCGCCTTGAGGTCGCTCTGTTTATTCATGAGGAACAAGCCCTCATTGTAGAGCTTGTCCGCCGGTTCGTCGCTGAAGGTCTCTTCGTCCTTCGCCGTGAACTTGTCCAGGAGCGGTCCGGTCCCGCACGCGGCCACGGTCACGGCTGCGAGTGCAAGACAGGTGGCGAGCCGCAGTTTCCGGCCAAGCCGCCCAAGAGAGGCGCGGTCCATGAAAGCGCTCCGTCCGAGCGCCATACGCTTAGCCAGCATTGGTGAAAATCCGAGGTCCGTCATCCGGCAATCCAGGCACTGGAGCAGTTCTCACTTCTGATTGAATCAGAAGTGAAGCTCAAGACATTGTTTTTAGAGCATTTTCCGGCCAAGTGGAATCCGGTTAGCGTGGAGAAAATGCTCTCAATCAAAAACTTGCACTTATTCTGATCGTAAAACCGGTATCCACTTTTGCGGAATACGCGCTCGATCACGACGGTGTTGGATCGATTCGATCCAACACCGTCGTGATCGATTCCAATATTTTGAGACGCGGGATGCGGGCGAAAAACCGCACCACACTCTTCCTCATCCCGCTCCAGGCGTTTTCTCACCGCGAAAGTCACTGTAAGCGTGCCACGCCCGAGGACTTCGCTCCGAAAACCCCATGGCAACGGGAATCCGCGCCTTGCACCGCGCTCCGTTTAGCCTAAAACCAACCGTCCACCAACGGGTAAGCAGGTATTTCGCCGGGATTAAGGCAGAACGGCCGGGCACGATCCGGTGAGGCCTGCGTTCCAGAAGGCTTGCCCGTACGAGCGGTCAAGGCACGAACACGGGTCGGCGCGCATACACGGCAGAACGACTTAGAGCGGCGGCCGATCAAATGGAATCAGCGCCGCCACTCCAGTTAATTGATTGAGCATCGGATTTATCCCGAAACCGGTTCCCACTTTCGGGTCCGATGCTCTAAATGAAGTGCGAGAGTTGAACAGTGCGAGACCCGGCCAAGGTCAGGACACGTTGGGACCATAGGCTGCAGCCATGCCGCCCACCATCCCGCCGACCATTTCGCCCTGACTGCGCGGACGCGACACCGGCTGATCCTCAACCACACGCCAGGCGGTCCGGTCGGCCATCAAAGCCGTGAGCACCGCGTGGTTGAGCTTGTGCCCGCCGCGCGCCGAGCGATAGCCGCCGATCAGCGGCAACCCGGCAAGCGCCAGATCGCCGATCGCATCGAGAACCTTGTGTCGTACGCACTCGTCGGCATAACGCAGGCCACCGGTATTCAACAGGCGCTCGTTATCGAACACCATCGAGTTTTCCAATGACGCACCCAGCGCATAACCCGCGCTTCGGAGCCTTTCGACATCGTTCATGCAACCGAAGGTTCTCGCCCGGCTGATTTCACGCCGAAAACTCTCGGGATTAAGATCGATGGAATAATCCTGATGACCGATCACCGGATTGGTGAAATCAATCTCGACCTCGATACGAAAACCGCGCTTGTAAGGTCGGAGTTCGCCGACCGCCTCGCCCTTCGTCACTCGAACCGGTTTTAGAATCTGGATGAAGCGGCGCGCCGCCGACTGCTCGACAATCCCTGCCTGATCTATCGCGGCGACGAAGGCCGCCGAGCTGCCGTCCATAATCGGCACTTCAGGTCCGTCGATCTCGATGGTCGCATTGTCGACGCCAAGGCCACGCAGTGCAGCAAGAACGTGCTCGGCGGTGGAGACAAGAGAACCTTGCTGATCGCCCAGGACAGTGGCAAGTTTGGTTGACGTGACGGATCTCGCAGCGGCCTGCACCCGGCGCTCGGTTCCATCAGGAGAGGTGCGGATAAAAACGAAACCCGCATCGATCGACGCAGGTCCCAGGGTCAGGTTGGCCGGTAATCCGGAATGAACGCCGACACCCGTCACGGTGGCTCGCGAACGAAGCGTCGTCTGGCGATTGAATCTCATAGAGCCTGGCCCAAGTGACTTATCCCGAACGCCGAATTCTCGCCTGAAAGGCTGAGAATCGATTCGTGATCCCCAAAGTCACGCCTAAAACATACCGGCAGTCCTAAAGCGCGCAACTCACGCTTCTTTACCAATTGTTACCCCATCTCCGCCGTAATCACGCCGCCTCATGACCAAATATAGCGCGGGACGGTGACCCTACAGCGGACCTCGATAAAATTAATTTTTGATGAATTTTCAGTGCGATACAGAACAAAATCAAGATAACGGATGATAAGAAAAAGGGCTCCGGCCTGCAAGGACGGAACCCTTTCCAGTTTCAGTTTGTTACAGGTTTTCAGTTTGCCTGGCGGCGGAGAAAAGCGGGGATATCGAGATGATCGTCGCCCTGTGGCGCAGGCGCAACAGGAGCCGGACGGCCGTGGGCGTCGAGACCCTTCGGCGGCGGCCGGCGAGCGTACTCTGATACCGGATCGTTGCCCATCTGCTCGGCGACGCTGCGCTGCGGCCGACGCTCCGGCAATGGCGGCATCTGGGCCATGGCCGGCCCGGCGTCGCGACCCGCGATCGGCGGCTCGGCGTCCTGATCGCGCCGGCCGAGGCCGACATTGGCGAGACGCTGCAACAGTGACAGCCGGCTCTTCTGCGGATGCTCTTCCTCGACCTCGCCACGAGCCTGACGGATTTCATTCTGCGCCGGCATCGGAAGCTCCTCCATCCTCGGCATCCGTGCCGCACGGAGCGGAGCACGCTCCGCCGGCTGCGGGATGAAGGTTTCCGGCACCGGCGGCTCCTGCTGCTCGCGCGGCGCGGGTTCATGATCCGGGAACAGCGTCGGCTTCTGCGCGATCGGCCGAACGGTGACGTCGCCATAGGAGGCCGGCTGCACGGGAGCCGGAGCGGCCGGCGGCGGAGCCGGCTCGGCGACCGCCGCGGCAATCGCCTCCAGCGCCGCTCGATCGACATTGGCGGCGGATGGGGCGGCCTGGATCGGGGTTGAAGCGGCTGGAGCTTGAGCTTGAACTTGAACCTGGGCCGGGGCCGGCTGAACGGCGGGACGGGGCTCGATGGGTTTCTGGGCAAGGCTGGCGGAAGCACGCTTGTTATCCTCGCGAAGCTTCGCAGACAGTTCGGCCGCGCGCGGGTCGAGCGCCGCGGATCCCGTCTTCATTGCCGGGGTGGCCGCAGCGCGCGCGATCGTGCCCTGGTCGATGCCGGTCGCGACCACCGACACCCTGATGATGCCGTCGAGACTTTCGTCGAAGGTGGCGCCGACGATGATATTCGCGTCCTGATCAACTTCCTCGCGAATCCGCGTGGCGGCTTCGTCGACCTCGAACAAAGTGAGATCCTTGCCGCCGGTGATCGAAATCAGCAGCCCCTTGGCGCCCTTCATCGAACTGTCGTCGATCAGCGGGTTGGCGATCGCCGCTTCGGCTGCGGTGAGCGCACGCTTCTCGCCGGACGCCTCCCCGGTGCCCATCATCGCCTTGCCCATCTCGCGCATCACCGCGCGGACGTCGGCGAAGTCGAGGTTGATCAAGCCTTCCTTCACCATGAGGTCGGTGATGCAGGCGACGCCCGAGTAAAGCACCTGATCGGCCATCGCGAAGGCGTCGGCGAAGGTGGTCTTCTCGTTCGCGACCCGGAACAGATTTTGATTGGGAATGATCAGCAGCGTGTCGACCACCTTGTGCAGCTCACCGATCCCTGAGTCGGCGGTGCGCATGCGCCGTTGGCCCTCGAAGTGGAACGGCTTGGTGACGACGCCGACGGTCAGAATCCCCATTTCGCGCGCCGCCTTGGCGATGACGGGCGCGGCGCCGGTGCCGGTGCCGCCGCCCATTCCGGCCGTGACGAACACCATATTCGCGCCCGAGAGGTGGTCGCGAATTTCGTCGATGACTTCCTCCGCCGCGGCAGCGCCGACATCGGGCTGCGAGCCCGCGCCGAGACCCTGGGTGACCTGGGTGCCCATCTGGATAATGCGCTGCGCCTTGGACATGGTCAGCGCCTGCGCATCGGTGTTGGCCACCACGAAATCGACCCCGACCAGCCCGGCCGTGATCATGTTGTTGACCGCGTTGCCGCCTGCGCCGCCGACGCCGAACACAGTGATCCGCGGCTTCAGCTCGTGAATATCGGGAACGTTGAGATTGATGGTCATGGTTGCCTCTCGATTACACGCGCGGTGTCGCTATGCCGGCGGCCGTCGACCGCGGAGTTGATGGGAATCTGCAATTCGGCGGAAAGTTCATCAGAAGCCCTCCCGGAGCCATCGTCCGACCTTTCCGAAATAGCCGTCCGTCCCGGTGCGAACCTGCCGCGTGCGCCGCGGCTCGACATGTTCCAGATGTGCGTATTGCGGATACACCAGCAGCCCGGTGGGAACGGAGAACGAAGCGCTCTTGGCCTCGTTGGGCAGGCGGCCGAAGCCGAGGGGACGGCCGATGCGGACCGGACGGCCGAGAACGCGCGAGGCGAGTTCAGGAACGCCAGTCAACTGCGACGCCCCACCGCTCAGCACGACGCGCGCGCGCGGCTCGGCAGCAAATGGGGAATCCGCGAGCCGGTCCCTGACCATCTCAAAAATCTCCTCGACACGCTGACGAACGATGTTGGCGATGGTCGCGCGTGACACGACCTGAGGCGCGTCACAGTCACTGTCTCCGGCCGCGGGAACCGTCATCAGCTCACGAACATCCGAGCCACCCGTCAGCACCGTGCCATATAACGTCTTGATTCGCTCGGCATCCGCAATGCACGCTCCCAATCCACGGGCAAGATCCATCGTGACGTGATGTCCGCCGATGGCAAAACCGCTCGCATAGATAAAGCGTCCCGCGGAATAGACCGCGATGGTGGTGGTTCCCGCCCCCATCTCCACGACGGCAGCGCCGAGATCGACCTCGTCGTCGGTCAGTACCGACAGGCCGGCCACATAGGGGCTGGCCGCCATGGCTTCGACGGTGAGATGGCAGCGTTCCACCGCCAGCATCAGGTTTTTCGCGACGGTCGCCTCGGAGGTCACGACGTTCATGTCGACGCCAAACCGGCGCGCGACCATGCCTCGGGGATCGCGGATGCCCTTCACGCCGTCGAGCGAATACCCGGCGGGCAGCGCGTGAAGCACCGTGCGTCCGGGCGCCGTGGCGTGATGCATGCCGGTCGACGTGACCCGGCTGATATCGGACGGCGTGACCGCGCCGCCCTGAATGTGGGAGGCCGCTTCGATCAACTGGCCTTGCAACCGCCCTGCTGATACCGGCAACAGCACGGATTCGACCCGGACCTTCGCCATCTGCTCGGCCAGCGATACAGCCTGGCGAACCGCCTGCTCGCATTGGGCGAGATCGGTCACGGCGCCGGCCTTCATGCCGCGTGACTGGATCTGGCTGTAGCCGATCAACTCCACCGCATGAGTTCGTCCGCGCAGCGCATCGTTCGGCGCGCTCGGCCGCAACCTTGCGATCATGCAGGCGATCTTGCTGGTGCCGATGTCCAGCGACGCCACCAGCGCGCTGCGATTGCGCTGCATCGGCCGCATTTTCGGGGTCTGGCTGCGATCGAGGCTGGTCATGCGCTGCCGGCCTTTTTGCTGGACTTCTTGAGCTGCTCTTCGCGCGCCTTCGCGGCCTCTTCCGAGAGCCGCACGGTCAGGCGATCGGGAAACCGCATGTCGATTGCGGTGATGTCGCGCGACAGCAGCTTGTTCTCCCTGTCGTAGTCCACGAGCGCAGCGAGCGCGCGGCCGACGTCGTTCTCCGGAAGCCTGATGTCGAGCCCGTCCTTAAGCCGCAGATTCCAGCGTCGCTCGCCGACGAAGATCGCGGCCTTGAGCCGGCTGTTCACCACCGGATAGTTTGCCACCAGCGCGAGGAAATCCCTGGCGCGGGTTTCGGCCCCCTTGCCGACCACGAGCGGCAATGTCGCGAAGCGTTGCGAGACGTGAGGCGTGAGCACCATTCCATCGGCGGCGATCACCGCAAGCTTGCCGTTCTCCTGCCACAGCGCGAAGGGTTGACGCTCGGTGACGTCGATCTGGAGCGCGCCCGGATAAAGCTTCAACACCGTCGCATCCGCGATCCACGGATTGGCCTTCAGGCTGTCGCGCACGCCGGCGGCATCAAGGAACAGCAGGGATGAACGGCCGTTGACACCGCCCACCGCCAATACTTCTTCCTGCGTCAATTGCGTGCGGCCATTGATGGTGACGGACGTGATGCGGAAGCCCGCGGCGTTGGCAAGCGCATTGCGCGTGTCGTCCAGGGCCACGACGGCTTCATCGACATGGCCCCCCGCCACGACGCCGAGCGCGGCGCTGCCGCCGACCACGATGACGGTCATGATCGCGCCAAGCCGGCGCGGAGCATAGCGTTCAATAAAGGCGATCGCGCGGTTGGGATTTCTGGCGCGCGCGTCCAGACGTTCCGCCCGTGCGCGCTTCAGCCTGTCGATCTGTTCGCGCAACAGGATTGCGGCGCCGCTGGCGGCCCACCTGAGCAGGATGGCCTGCTTCAGCAGATCAGACGCCTTCAACAGGCCAGACCTGTACCCCGGCAATCTCAACGACCGATCGAGGCGTCCTCCACCATTCATCGCGCGCGCTCGTCACCGTTTCGTCCCGCCCCGCCCCAACCACGGCGCTGAACGCAGGAACCTCGAATAACCTTGGAGCGCGCGCAACGTCCCGGCGAATACCGGGCGGGGCGCCGACCTCCGGCAGGTCCGCTGTTCCCTCGATGCGGTCGGAAGCGGAAGTTCCGCAACAGTTCGCGCCCCGGCAGCCAAACGCCACACGCGCCGCCAGCGTTAACCTTGGGGCGTCCTGGTAAACAAAAGGTAAATGCGGTGCCAACAGACCGCATTTTAGCGCGATAAAAGAATGCCTTGCGGTTCTTCGGACCAGCCTGCCGGATGGAACCTGACATGCTCCGGCAGGTTCCCGCCGAGGGCGAACCGGCTCCCGCTTCCAACAAAACCGCTACAGGTTCGGCCGGACGGCCTTTTGGGCGAGCACGATCTGGTCGCGCAGAAAATCCGCGAACCCGATCCCCTGCGCATGAAGCGCTTTGGGATAAAGCGACGCCGCGGTGAGGCCCGGCAGGGTGTTGGTCTCCAGATAGACTGGTCCCTTGCCGGTCACGATGAAATCAGTGCGGGAATAGCCGCGGCAGGACAAGGCGCGATGCGCCCGCAGCGAGTGATCCATGATCTGGCTGGCGATCTCCGGCGCAAAACGTCCCGGACAGATCTCCTGCGTTGTCTTCGCCAGATATTTCGCGGCGTAGTCGAACGCACCCTCGGCCGGCACGATCTCGACCGGCGGAAGCGCGATGACCGGGCCGTCGGAATGCTCCAGCACGCCGCAGGTCGCCTCGACGCCCGACACGAAAGGTTCGATCACATAGTCTTCGGTCTTCGCCGCCTCGCGGACGGTGACGATATCCCGCGGCGCATTGACGAAGATCAGGCCATAGCTCGATCCGTCGCATGCGGGCTTGGCGACCAGCCGGCCGTGTTCGGCCAGCGCGCGATCAATGTTCTGCAGCGGAATGTGCGCCGGCGTGGGGACCCCGGCCGAGGCCACGAACCGCTTGGCCGCCACCTTGTCGAACGCAAGATGCGAGGCGGCCGAGCCGGATCCGGTAAAGGGGATGCCGCGAAGCTCGCACATCGCCTGAAGTTCACCGTTCTCGGCGCGGCCTCCGTGAAGGCCGAGCACCAGCACGCGGCCCTCCGCCCTGGCCCTGTCCAGCGCCCGTTCAAGCGGCGCGCCTGATCCGCCGGGAATGAACTCGTCCTCGAACGGCCGCGCATGATCCCGCAGCGTTTCGGATCGCACGTCGATGATTTCATCGCGAAGGTTCCAGAACCACAGATCGGCTTCCGGCAACGCGTGATGCAGCGCCTGCGCGCTCGCGACTGAAACGAGACGCTCTTTGTTGCTGCCGCCGAACAGAACGGTGATGCGCATGGGCCCTATTCGAGAGTCTGATTCAACTGCGTTAAATCAGACTCTCGCCTTATCTTTTGATTGAGCATGATCTCATCCGAAAACCGGTTTCCACTTTTCGGGATCATGCTTTAACCCGATCCTCTTGATTTCCCACTGCAGCTCGATACCGGAATGCTGTTTCACCCGCTCGCGTACGGTCTCCCCCAGGGTTTCGATGTCGCGCGCGGTGGCCTCTCCGGTGTTGATGAGAAAATTGCAGTGCATGTCAGACACTTGCGCGCCGCCGACGCGATGGCCGCGCATCCCGGCGGCGTCGATCAGTTTCCACGCGCTTTGCCCCGGCGGATTCTTGAACGTCGAGCCACCGGTCTTTTCGCGGATCGGCTGCACCGTCTCGCGGTGAGCCTGCACCTCGTCCATGCGCGCGCGGATCGCCTCCGGCTCGGCGATACGGCCACGAAATATCGCGCCGGTGAAGATGACGGAGGGATCGACTCCGCTCTTGCGATAGTCAAACGCCATGGCGGAATTGTCGAAGGTTATCCTTTCGCCATGGCGGCTGAGCGCGCGGGCTTCGACAAGAACATCCCTGGTTTCGCTGCCGTTGGCGCCCGCGTTCATCCGCAGCGCACCGCCGATGGTGCCGGGAATGCCGAAATAGAACTCAAGCCCGCTGATGCTGGCGGCAGCGGCCGCCTCCGCGACACGCCTGTCAAGCGCGGCGGCGCCGGCGCGCACGGCATCGCCCTCGATCGTGACCTCGCCGAAGCCGCGTGGCGGCAGGCGAATCACCACGCCCGGTAGCCCGCGATCGCGCACGATCAGGTTGGAGCCGACGCCGATGCAGCCAACCGGTATTTCCTCCGGCAGATGGCGCAGGAAATAAGCAAGGTCATCCTCGTCCGCCGGCGTGAACAGCGCCTGCGCCGGACCACCGACGCGAAACCAGGTCAACGGCGTCAGCGATTCGTTCGCCAGCAGCCGCCCGCGCAAGTCCGGCATCTGCGATTTCAGTTCTGGAACGATGTCGGGGAAGGTCATTGAAACCACCTACCGACTTAATAACTCAAAAGACGTGGATGGCCGGGACAAGCCCGGCCATGACGAACGTGTAGGTTGCCTTTCGGATCGGTGGAACGCAGGTATCGGATGGAAGCCTTGCTTCTCAACGCGTCATGGCCGGGCATAGCCGTTCGAAGAACGGCGTCGCTTCGCTCGCCTATGTCCCGGCCATCCACGTCTTGCAGAATTCCTGCATGAAAGGCGGATACGTTTATTTCCTGACCAATCGGCCGAACGGCATTCTTTATGTCGGCGTGACGAATGATCTCGTTCGGCGCGTCTTCGAACACCGGTCCGGATTCGTTGCTGGATTCACCAAGCGGCACTGTCTGAAGCGACTGGTTTATTTCGAAACCTTCGACGATATCCGCAACGCCATTCAGAGAGAACACAACATCAAGCACTGGCCCCGTGCCTGGAAAGTCCGGACAATTGTCGCGGTGAATCCCGAATGGGACGATTTGTATCCGACGATCGTCTGATCTCCTCATCCCAGCGCCTTCAATTCGCCGGGCAACGCATAAGCCCATTGCGTGATGTTGCCAGCGCCGAGGCACACGACGTAGTCACCCTGCTTCGCAAGACCGGCAATGATAGCCGCGAGCGCCGCGGATTCCGGCAGCGGCACCACCTCGCGGTGACCGTGGGCGCGCAGGCCGAGCACGAAGTGATCGCGATCGATTCCCGCGATCGGCGTCTCTCCCGCCGGATAGACTTCCGCGACGACAACGGTATCGGCGTCGTTGAAGCAGGTGCAGAAGTCCTCGAACAGCGCTTGCAGCCGCGTATAGCGATGCGGCTGCACCACCGCGATGACCCTGCCGTCGGTGGACTCGCGCGCCGCCTTCAGCACCGCTGCGATCTCGACCGGATGATGGCCGTAGTCGTCGATGACGGTGACGCCGTTCCACTCACCGGTTCTGGTGAAGCGGCGCTTGACGCCGCCGAAGGCCGCGAGCGCCTTGCGGATGGTCGCGTCGGGAATGCCCAGTTCATGCGCCACCGCGATCGCCGCCGTGGCGTTGAGCGCGTTATGCGGACCCGGCATCGGCAGCACCAGATCGGCAATCTCGTGCGCGGCGTCGGTCTTGCGGTTGCGGAACATGACCTTGAAATGCGAGCCGCCACCGTTCGGCGCGAGATCGACCAGCCTGACATCGGCCTGCGGATTCTGTCCGTAAGTGATGATACGCCGATCCTCGATCCTGCCGACCATGGCCTGCACCACCGGATGATCGATGCACATCACCGCGAAGCCGTAGAACGGCACGTTCTCCACGAACGAACGGAATGCGTCCTGCACGGCGTCGAATGTTTTGAAGTGGTCGAGATGCTCGGCGTCCACGTTGGTGACGATGGCGACATCGGTCGGCAGCTTGAGGAAGGTGCCGTCGCTCTCGTCCGCTTCCACCACCATCCACTCACCGGCTCCCAGCCGCGCGTTGGTGCCGTAGGCGTTGATGATCCCGCCATTGATGACCGTGGGATCGAAATCGCCTGCGTCCAGCAGCGTCGCAACCATGGAGGTCGTGGTGGTCTTGCCGTGTGTCCCGGCGATCGCGACGCAGCTTTTCAGCCGCATCAGCTCCGCCAGCATTTCCGCGCGGCGCACCACCGGAATGCGCTGCGCGCGCGCCGCCATCAGTTCGGGATTGTCGCGCTTGATCGCGGTTGAAACGACCAGCACGTCCGCGCCGTTCACGTTCTCCGCCTTGTGGCCGACCGTGACGTTCACGCCCTTCTCGCGCAGACGCACCACGTTGGCGCCCTCGGAAGCGTCCGAGCCCTGCACCGTGTAGCCAAGGTTGCACAGCACCTCGGCGATTCCGCTCATGCCGATGCCGCCGATGCCGACGAAGTGGATGGGGCCGATTTCGCGCGGCAGTCTCATGTCCGTCTCTCGTCCGAGTGATTCCCGCTAGTGTGGTGGTTCAGAAGTTCGCTTCATTGCCCCATCGAGTCCGTCAAGCGAACTTCTGAACCTAAACCACACTAGAATTATAAAAGTTGCTAGTGTCCCTTTGATTCCGAAGTTCGCATCAAATGTTGCGGCAAGGGTATACGAACTTCGGAATCGGGACACTAGCCGTGCCTGGCCTTATAGAGCGGGATGAGGAAAAGTGTGTAGCGGTTTTCCGCCCGCGTCTGCATCAAGCGATCAGGCGCCGGCTCGCGCCACGCGCATGACCAGATCCGCCAGCCGCCCGGCGGCGTCGAGACGGCCCACGGTGCGCGCCGCCGTCGCCATCGCCGCGAGCCGCGCCGGATCGGCAGCCAGCGCGGACAATTCCGCCGCGAGCCGGTCCGGAGTGAAATCAGGTTGCACGATGCGGATCGCGCCGCCGACGTCAGCCAGCACGCCGGCATTGGCGAACTGATCCTGATCGATCGCGCCCGGCAGCGGGACGAGGATCGACGGACGGCCGATCGCTCCGAGTTCAGCCACCGTACCCGCCCCCGAGCGGGATATGATGATGTGGCTCGACGCCAGCCGCGCCGGAAGATCGGCGAAGAACGGAGCGAGCTCCGCTTCGATCTCCAGCCGGTCATAGAGCGCGCGCACCCGCGCCATATCTTCGTCGCGCACCTGCTGCGTCAGAATCAATCGCTGCCGCAACGCCGGTTCGAGTCGCTCAATCGTGACCGGCACGATGTCGCTCATGACGCGCGCGCCCTGGCTGCCGCCGACCACGAGAACGCGCAGAGGAGCGCTCAAGCCTGGCGTCGCGAACGGAACGGCGGCGGCCGCGAGAATGGCGGGCCGCATTGGCGTGCCGGTCGTCGTTGTTTTGCCGGCCAGCGACGGCTCCCTGTCGAGCACGCCGGGCAGCGAGGTGGCGATGGCGCTGACACGCTTCGACAGAAGGCGGTTGGCGCGGCCCATGACCGCGTTGGAATCATGGATCACGGTCGGAATGCCCCTGACTTGCGCCGCGATCAGCGGGGGCACGGTGGGATAGCCGCCGAATCCGACCACGGCGGCGGGCTTCAGAACCCGCATCAGGTTGAAAGCGACGGCTGTGCCGGCCGCGAGCATCAGGCCGGTGCGCGCCAGCGCCCATGGAGAACGGCCGCGCACGGTCTCGCTCGGAACCACGTCGGTCATGTCTTTCGAGAACAGTCCGCTATAGCGCAGCGCGCGCGAGTCCGTCACCAGCCGCACGCGCAAGCCGCGCTTCATCAGTTCGACGCCGAGCGCCTCGGCGGGAAACAGGTGTCCCCCCGTTCCGCCGGCAGCGAGAAGGATAAGCGGTGCGGCGGTCATGGACTTCGACGTCCGAACGAAATGATCCTCGTGATGCTCGCGCTTGTCGTGAATTTACGCATAACGCGGAGCAACGGCGCTCTCCCCGATCGATTCCATTTCGGTGCGCGGCCGCTCGCGCGTCAGCGCCAGCATCAAGCCCGCCCCATAAGCGAGCGAGACCATCGACGAGCCGCCATAGGAAATGAACGGCAGCGTCATGCCTTTGGCGGGAATCAGATGCAGGTTGACCGCCATGTTGATGGCCGCCTGCATTCCGAACATGATCGCGAGTCCCGACGCGGCGAAACGCGAGAACAGATCTTCGGAGGCGTAGGCGCGCGACAGCGTGCGCATGACGATGAAGGTGAACAGCGCCAGCAGCCCGAGGCACATGATGATCCCGAACTCTTCCGCACCGACGGCGAACACGAAATCGGTGTGACTGTCGGGGAGACTCCGCTTGGCGACGCCCTCGCCGGGACCAAGCCCGAACCAGCCGCCATTGGCGAAAGCCTCCATCGCGGTATCGACCTGGAAGGTGTCGCCGGAGGCCGGATCCATGAAGCGCCGGATGCGGGCCGCGACGTGCGGCACAGTCATGTAGGCAGCGAACAGACCCGCCATCGCCGTGCCCGCGAGTCCGAACACCCAGATGATGCGCATCCCGGCAATGAAGAACAGCGCGCCCCACACCGTCAGGATCAGCATGGTCTGGCCGAAGTCCGGCTCCATCACCAGCAGCGCCACCAGACTCAGCAGCAGCGCGAGCGCCATCGAGGTCGCCGGCATCTCCGGCTTGCGCGCGGATTCCGAGAACAGCCATGCCGCCAGCACGACGAAGGCGGGTTTCGCGGACTCCGAAGCCTGGATGTTGACGCCGAGGATCGTGATCCAGCGTTTCGCGCCCTTGACCTCCGGACCTAATCCGAGCGTGGCCACGATCAGAACGATGCTGATCGCGAAAACGATCAGCGCGGAGCGGCGGATCTGGCGCGGCGACAGGAACGACACGCCAACAATCACGACAATCGACGGCAGCAGAAACATCACATGACGGTGGAAGAAGTGAAACGGATCAAGCCCGATCCGGGTCGCGACCGACGGGCTCGCCGCCAGCGAAAGCACCACGCCGGTGAGCATCAACAGCACCATGGCCGCCAGCAGCAGCCGATCCACGGTCCACCACCATTCCGAGAGTGGCGTGCGTTGTTCGCGTGAGATCATGACAGGTCCTGCGGGCGATGGTCGCCCATTGGTCCCCTATCGTGGTTACCGGAGAGTTAAGGCTGTCGTTATATCTTTGCCGCGACTCACAAAAGCACGTCGAGGAATGGTTCGGGGCACTCAGGCGGTGCTTGCGGAGGCGCGAGCTACACGACGGGCGTAACGCCCGGCAACGCCTGAACCAGTTCGCGGAAACGATCGCCGCGAACTTCAAAATTGCGGAACTGATCGAATGAAGCGCAGGCCGGCGACAACAGCACCACCGCCCCCGCACGGCCGGCTCCTTCCGCGTCCCGCGCAGCGGCGGGCACCGCGGCTTCCAGCGTTCCGCTGATCTCGTAGGCCACCTTGCCCTCCAGCGTCGCGGCGAACTCCTGCGCCGCCGCGCCGATCAGATAGGCTTTCCGGATGCGCGGAAAAAACGCGTCGAGCGAGGCGATGCCGCCGCTTTTCGGCTTGCCGCCCGCGATCCAGAAAATCTCGTCGAAGGACGACAGCGCCTTCTCGGTGGCGTCGGCGTTGGTGCCCTTGGAGTCGTTGACGAACAGCACATGGGCCTTGCGTCCCACCTGCTCCATCCGATGCGCGAGACCGGGAAAACTGCGCAGGTCCTGTTGCAGGATCTCCCGGCTGACACCGAGCGCCAGCGCCGCCGCCGAAGCGCAGGCCGCATTCTGCGCGTTGTGCCGCCCACGCAACGAGCCTATACCGCCGATGTCGGCGATTTCGCTGCGCGCGCCGCCGGACACGAGAACGATCCTGTCCTGTTCGACGCTGATGCCATGCGCCAGCGGCCGCTTCACCGACACGCGCACGACGCTGCGTCCGGCCTGCTCCTGACGGTCGGCGACCGCCGCGCACCAGTGATCATCAACACCGACGACCGCCGTGCCCTGCGGCTGCACGGCGGCGATGAGCCTCTCCTTCACCTGCGCATAATGTTCGATGGTGCCGTGGCGATCGAGGTGATCGGGACTGAGGTTGAGCAGAATGCCGACGGACGGATCGAGCGAGGGCGCGAGGTCGATCTGGTACGACGACATCTCGATCACATGCACGCGCCCCCTGCGCGGCGGCTCCAGCGACAGAATCGCGGTGCCGATGTTGCCGCCCATCTGCACGTCGTGTCCGGCCTCGCGCATCAGATGCGCGACCAGCGCCGTCGTGGTGGACTTGCCATTGGTGCCGGTGATGGCGATGAAAGGCGCGTCGGGCGCATGACGTGCCCGCTCCCGGCAGAACAGCTCGATGTCGCCGATCACCTCGACGCCCGCGTGTCGCGCCGCCAGCACGCTCCAGTGCGGCGAGGGATGCGTCAGCGGCACGCCCGGCGCAAGCACCAGCGCGGCGAGGTTCGCCCACACCACGTTTCGCAAATCCGCGGTGATGAAACCGGCCCGCGCCGCCTTCGCGAGATTGTCGGTGTTGTCGTCGCCCGCAATCACCTCGGCGCCGCCCGCCTTCAGGGCGTGACAGCTCGCAAGGCCCGAGCCGCCGAGGCCGAACACCGCGACCGTCTTGCCGGAAAAGGATGTGACGGGGATCATGGAGTCTTTATCACCGCAGCTTCAGCGTCGAAAGACCGGCCAGCGCCAGCATCACCGAAATGATCCAGAACCTGATCACGATCTGCGGCTCGGTCCAGCCGAGCTGCTCGAAGTGGTGGTGGATCGGCGCCATCTTGAAGATGCGCTTTCCCGTGAGCTTGAACGACGCCACCTGCACGATCACCGACACAGCTTCCAGCACGAACAGGCCGCCGATCACGGCCAGCACAATTTCATGCTTCACCGCCACCGCGATCGAGCCGAGCATGCCGCCGAGCGCCAGCGAACCGGTGTCGCCCATGAAGATCGAGGCCGGCGGAGCGTTGAACCAGAGAAAACCGAGGCCGGCCCCGAGCACCGCGCCGCACAGCACCGCCAGTTCACCCGCGCCGGCGATGTAGTTGATCTGGAGATAGTCGGCGAACATCGCGTTGCCGGCGAGATAGGCGATCATGGCGAAGCTCGCCGCCGCGATCATGACCGGCACGATGGCGAGGCCGTCGAGCCCATCGGTGAGATTCACCGCGTTGCCGGCTCCGACGATGATGAAGGCGCCGAAGCCGAGAAAGAACCAGCCGAGATCCAGCGCCACGTCCTTGAAGAACGGGATCACCAGCGCGGTCGAGAACGGCTCGCGGCCGAGCCGGGTCAGCGCATAGCACGCGGCCAGCGCGATCAGGAGCTCAAGCAGCAGGCGGGTTCTTCCGGAAAATCCGGCATGGGTCTGCTTGGTCACCTTCAGATAGTCGTCATAGAAACCGATGAGGCCGAAACCGAGCGTCACCGCGAGCACGATCCAGACATAGGGATTGAGGGGATTGGCCCACAGCACGGTCGACACAACAAGGCCCGACAAAATCATCAGGCCGCCCATCGTCGGCGTGCCCTTCTTGCTGACGAGGTGCGACTGCGGGCCGTCGGCGCGGATCGGTTGTCCTTTACCCTGTCGCAGGCGAAGATTGTCGATGATCCAGGGCCCGAACAGGAACACGAACAGCGCGCCCGTCACCACCGCGCCGCCGGTGCGGAAGGTGATGTAGCGAAAGACGTTCAGAAGCGGCTTGAAGATGCCGAGCCCCGGGACCGTATTGGAAAGATCGATCAACCAGTAAAACATCGGGTATCCCGACTCCGAAGTTCGCCAGTTCTGGCAAGCCTCCCTTGAGCGAACTCCGGATTCAAAGGGGCACCCCGCAACCTACAGAATTTCAGCCGCGCCGCCGGAATATCGCTTCTCCAGCGCGGTCACGATCACTTTCATCCGCGAACCCAGCGAACCCTTGACCATGATGACGTCACCGGAACGGATCGCCGCCGTCACCTGCGATTCGAGCGCGGCCGAGTTCTCTGCATAGCCGCCCCTCTTACCGGAGGAAAGCGCATTCCACAGATTGCGCATCAGGGGACCGCAGCAAAATATCATGTCGACGTCATTGGCGTTGATCGCCTCGGTCAGGTCGCGATGCAGATCCGCGCTTTTGGGACCAAGCTCCAGCATATCGCCCAACACCGCGATGCGGCGACCCTTGGTCCCGACCCCGGCCTCGCCGAGCACGTTCAGCGCCGCCGCCATCGAAGCAGGATTGGCGTTATAGCTTTCGTCGATCAGGATCGCCTCGCCACCCCTCACGGCCAGCGCCCGACGCACGCCGCGCCCCGCGGCCGGCTGCGCCTGCGACAGCGCAAGACCCGCAAGCACAAGATCGGCGCCGGCCAGCGACGCCGCCGCCAGCACCGCGAGCGAATTCATCGCCATGTGACGGCCGGGCATGCCAAGCTTGTAGGTCAGCTCACTGCCGAGGATTTCAGCGTGCACGGCCGAGCCAGCCGGATGCAAGGCCACATCGAGCAGGCGCGCATCGGCTTTCTCGTCCGCGCCGAACGAGACGATCTTCGCGATGCCGAGTTTCCTCGCGCGTTCCTGCAACCGCGCGAACTGCGCGTTATCACGGTTGAGCACGACGGCGCCATCCGGCTGCACGCCTTCGAAAATCTCCGCCTTGGCGTCGGCGATCGCCTCGACGCCGGAGAAGAATTCGAGATGCACGGGCTCGACCGTGGTGATGATCGCCACATGCGGCCGCACCATCTTCACCAGCGGCGTGATCTCGCCGGCATGATTCATCCCGATCTCGAAGACCGCGAAACGCGCGTCCGCCGGGCAGCGCGCCAGCGACAGCGGCACGCCCCAGTGGTTGTTGAACGAAGCCACCGAGACGTGGGTGTTGCCCTGCGCGCCAAGGACACCGCGCAGCGCCTCCTTTGTGGAAGTCTTGCCGACGGAGCCCGTCACCGCGATCACCTGAGCGGCAAGACGCGCGCGCGAAGCCCGCGCCAGATCGCACAAGGCCGCGAGCACGTCATCGACGACCAGCAACGGCGCCTCAAGGGCGAACTGATCGCGCTGCGCGGCCTCGACCACCGCCACTGCCGCGCCCGCCGTCAAGGCGGCATCGACGAAAGCGTGGCCGTCATGCACATCGCCCCTGATCGCGAAATAAGCCTCGCCGGGCGCAACGGTGCGGCTGTCGATGGAAATGCCGGTGATCGCCGCGGGCAAGGGCCCTCGCCCTTCCGCGCGCATCGCCGCGGCCATTTCGTCCAACGTCCACAACGGGGGCGCGCTCATATCCGCCTCGACGTCAACGCCGCACCGGCGGCCTCGTGGTCGCTGAACGGCAGCACGCGATCGCCGACGATCTGTCCGGTCTCGTGGCCCTTGCCCGCGATCAGCAAGGCGTCTCCCGGTTGCAGGCTTGCGATCGCGGTCTTGATCGCCTCGGCGCGATCACCGATCTCGCGGGCGCTAGGGGCGGCGGCCAGGATCGCGGCGCGGATCGCGGCGGGATCCTCACCGCGCGGATTATCGTCGGTCACGATTACCTCATCCGCGTTATCGGCGGCGATCGCGCCCATCAGCGGGCGCTTGCCTGCATCGCGATCCCCGCCTGCTCCGAACACCACGACGAGCTTGCGCTTCGCATAAGGCCTCAACGCCTGCAACGCCTTCGCCAGCGCGTCAGGCTTGTGGGCGTAATCAACGAAGACCGGAGCGCCATCGCGCTCACCGACCCGTTCGAGCCGCCCCCTTGCGCCTTCGAGATGCTCGAGCGCCGCGAAGGTCTGATCCACATCGCCACCGGTGCCGATGACCAGACCGGCCGACACCAGCGCATTCTCGATCTGGAATTCTCCGACCAGAGGCAGGCGGATGACACGCTCGCGCCCTGCGTGTTCGAGCGTGACCCGTTGCGCAAAACCATCGATCGCCGCCTCGACCAGGCGAATGCCCATCCGCGCGCCGTCGCCACGGCGGCCGACGCGCATCACCGGCACGTTGCGCGCGCCCGCCGCTTCGATCACCGTATCCGAGCAGTCATGATCGGCGCAGATCACCGCGATGCCGTCCGGTTCGACCAGATCGCGAAACAGCCGCAGCTTGGTAGCGAGATAGTGCTCAACGGTCGGATGATAATCCATGTGATCGCGCGACAGGTTGGTGAAGCCGGCGGCGCGCACGCGTACGCCATCGACCCGATACTGATCAAGACCGTGCGAGGACGCTTCCAGCGCCAGATGCGTGACGCCTTCGCCCGCAAGCTGATCCAGCTCCCGATGCAGTTCGATCGGATCTGGCGTCGTCACCGAGCCGTAGACCGCGCGCGAGGGCGCGACCACGCCGACGGTGCCGATGCTCGCGGACGAATATCCGAGCCGCTGCCAGATCTGCCGGGTGAAGGCCGCGACCGAGGTTTTGCCGCTGGTCCCGGTCACGGCGGCAATGGTTGCGGGCTGCCGCGGATAGAATTTTGCCGCCGCCAGCGCCAGCGCGCGTCGCGGATTCGGCGTTGCGATGAACGGGACGCGCCCGCGCGCAGGCGCATGATCACCGGCAACCGCCACCGCGCCCGACGCGATCGCGGCGTCGATGAACCGCGCGCCATCCGTTTTCGAGCCGGCAAGCGCGAAGAAAAGATCACCCGGCTTCACCGCGCGGCTATCCGCCGCGAGACCCGTGACGGCAAGCTCGCCGGCCGGCGCGTCCATGGTGGCGTCGTCGCCGAAAAGCTCGCGAAGTTTCATGAATCTCCCCAGCCCGTAGCTTTAATTTGACCCCGCAGTCCGGCGTTTGCCGCGAGGCGCGCTGAAATGAAACAAACCTCGCCCTACTGCGTCGCCCTCGATGCCGCAAGAATGAGGCGCTCGGACGGCGGCAGATCGAACCGCGGCTGCACGCCGAGCAGCGGGGCGATGCGCGCGATGACCTTGCCGCCGGTCGGAACCGCATTCCAGCCGGAGGTGATGAAGCCATGGGTTTCCTTGAGCGGCTGCGGCTCGTCCAGCATGACCAGAATCTGGTATTGGGGATTGTCCGCCGGCAGAATCGCGGTGAAGGAGTTGAGCACGCGTTTTTTCGCGTAGCGGCCGTTGATGACCTTCTCAGAAGTGCCGGTCTTGCCGCCGACATAGTAGCCTTTGACATCGGCCTTCCTCGCGGTCCCCACCTCGGCGTTCAGTCGCAGCAGAAAGCGCATCTTGTCGCTGGTCTCCTGCTTGATGACGCGCCTGGCGACCGCCATCGCCTCCTCTTCGGTGCGCTTCAGGAAGGTGGGCGGAATCAGCCAGCCGCCGTTGACCAGCGCATCGATCCCCATCACCGCCTGCAACGGCGCCACCGCCATGCCGTGCCCGAAAGCGATGGTGACGGTGTTCAGTTCACCCCATTTGCGCGGCAGGATCGGCGAGGCGCTTTCCGGCAACTCCGTGCGCAGGCGATCCATCTGGCCCATCCTGCGCAGGAACGCCTTGTGCGCCTCGACGCCTTGCGCAAGCGCGATCCGCGCCGCGCCGATGTTGGATGAGTAGGTGAACACTTCCTTCATGCTGATGAAGCGACCCATCGAGTGGTCGTCGTGGATCGTGAAGCGGCCGTAGCGCAGCGGAGCACGCGCATCCCACATCGAATTCAGGCCATACCTGCCGGAATCGAGCGCCATCGCCAGCGTGAACGCCTTGAAGGTCGATCCCATCTCGTACACGCCCGTGGTCAGGCGGTTGATGCGATCGGGATCATGCGCCTCCTTCGGATTGTTGGGATCGAAATCCGGCAAGGAGACCATCGCGACGATCTCGCCGGTCCGCACGTTGGAGACGATGCCCGAGGCGGCCTTGGCCCGATAATGATCCTTGGCTTTCAGAAGCTCGTCGCGCAGCGCGTGTTCGACACGCAGGTCGATCGACAACTCCACCGGCTTCTGCAGGCGGTCGGTGGCGAAGCCGGCGCGGTGCAGGTCAGCGAGCCCGTTGCTGTCGAGCCACTTCTCCATCCCGGCGATGCCCTGGTTATCGATGTTGACGAGCCCGATCAGGTGCGCGACCTCGCGGCCGCTTGGATAAACGCGCTTGTTCTCGCGCAGGAAGCCGATGCCGGGAATGCCGAGACTGTGAATTTCCTTCTGCTGCGCAGGGGTGATCTCGCGTTTCAGCCAGACAAAACCCTTGCGGGTGCCAAGACGCTGTCGAACCTCGGCGGTCTCCAGATCCGGCAGCGTCGCCGTCAGCAGCTCGACCGCCTCGTCCCTGTCGATGAGGCGGCGCGGCTCGCCGAACAGGCTCGGCGACTTGATATCGGTCGCAAGAACCTGGCCGTTGCGGTCGATGATATCGGGTCGCGCCGTGGCGATCGCGTCCTGCGAAGCGGTGCGGCGCCCTCCCCGATCATCCGGAAAGGCCGCGAACATGACAAGGCGCGTCGCGACCACCGTATAGATCAGCGCGAACAGGATGATGACGAGGCCGACGCGCACCCGCGCCTTGGCGGCGCGATCCACATTGCGGCCGTAGAGCAGGTTGCGGATCAGGCGCTGGCTCCAGAGCGCCGGCGGAAGCCTGTTCTGGCCGATCATTGCGGAGCCTCCTGCGACGGCAGAGAGCCGGTGATGACGTCGGGATCGATGATCTCAATCATGGCGCCGATCGGATCGGAGGTGCCGGGCGGCACCAGGCTCGGCGGCCGCTCCGGCAGGTTCTTCAGCGAATCGAACTGTCTGGCTTCGATCGGCTTCAGTTTCAAATGTCGTTCGGCCAGAATTCGCAGACGCTGCGGCGCATCGAGCCTCGCCCATTCCGCGCGCAGGATCGCGATCGCCTCGCGCTGCTCGCGCACCTGAGCCTGAAGCCGCGACACACGCTCGGTGCGGGAGGTCGAATCCATCTTGATGCGGTAGACATACGATGCCGCATAGACCAGCGCGCAGACGACGAGGAAATGGATGATCCGCACCTCATCAGCCTCCGCGCATCACGTTGGCGAGCGATGGCCAGGCCGGACGCTCGGCGCCGTCATCGATCGCGGCCGCATCGGTACGCTCGGCGGCGCGCAGCCTGGCGGAGCGCGCGCGCGGGTTGGCCCGGATTTCGTCGTCACACGGCGTCAGCGGACGCTTGGTCAGAATGGCAAAGCTCGGCGGCGCCCGTTCGATTTCAGGCCGATGGCGTGAGCCGCCGCCCGTCTTGCCGCGCCAGGCCAGGAAATTCTTGACGATGCGGTCCTCCAACGAATGAAAGGACACCACGGCAAGCCGGCCGCCTGGCTTCAGCACGCGTTCCGCCGCGGCCAGCGCCGCGATCAGTTCGTCCAGTTCCTCGTTGACGAAGATCCGCAGAGCCTGAAACGTCCGCGTCGCCGGATGAATCTCGTGCGGCTTGGCGCGAACCACCTTTGAGACGATATCGGCCAGCGCCCGCGTGGTCGCGATCGGACCGTGCCGCCGCGCCATGACGATGGCGCGGGCGACGGCGCGCGAACGGCGCTCCTCGCCAAAGATATAGATGATATCGGCGAGATCGGCCTCGGAAGCGCGCGCCACGACGTCGGCCGCGGTCGGCCCCTGCCCGCTCATGCGCATGTCGAGCGGCCCGTCGAGACGAAAGGAGAAGCCCCGATCGGCCTCGTCCAGCTGCATGGAGGAGACCCCGACATCCATGACGACGCCATCGACGGCGGCGGCGTCCTGCGCCGCGCAGACCGCGGCGAGATGGGAGAAGCGGTCCTCGACCAGCGTTAACCTGCCGCCAGACTCCTCCACCAGGCCGGAGCCGCCGGCAATGGCGGTGGGGTCGCGGTCGATCCCGATCACGCGGGTCTCCGCGGTTGCGAGAATGGCGCGTGAATAGCCTCCGGCCCCGAACGTGGCATCGACGTAGACGCCGCCGGCCCGCGGCGCCAGCATGGCGACCGCCTCCCGGCCGAGCACGGGCACATGACGAACCGGCGGCGCCGTCATGATCGCGCCTCCATCCACAGATGCCTCGCTCTCGCCACGCGTGCGTTCATCCGATCCCGACCGTCCGGAATTCAGCCGCCCGCTCCAACCCTGAAGCCGGCTTCCCCCTGCAAAACCGCCCGGACCGGCTCCCAACCGCGTTTCCACAAGGAGATGAGCCGGCAAACCCGGTCTTCCGCATGGAATTTGAAGGGCTGCCATGGGGATTTCGAACGCAATTGGGACCTCGGCCGCCCCGATGCCGGTTCGGCTCTTCACCCCTGAGTAACGGCGTTTAGCGTTAAGAAAGCGTTGATGGGCTAGTGGTCCGATTCTAACATTCGCATCCCGTTTCAGCGTGCCTTCTTGCGAATGTTAGAATCGAAGGACCACTAGCAAATATAAGCTCCTAGTGGAGTTTTGAATTTGACATTCGCATCCGCGACGCGCAGCCG
Source organism: Nitrobacter winogradskyi (assembly GCF_006539545.1). Taxonomy (GTDB): domain Bacteria; phylum Pseudomonadota; class Alphaproteobacteria; order Rhizobiales; family Xanthobacteraceae; genus Nitrobacter; species Nitrobacter winogradskyi_A. The sequence goes on along the minus strand of NZ_BJNF01000002.1, from coordinate 16,060 downwards.
AATGGGTCGCGAATGTCAAATTCACTCCACTAGTGTGGCGGTTCAGACGTTCGCTTTATTTTCCCAGCGAGTTCAAGCGAACTTCTAATTCCGGACACGACGCGGGAATCGAACGGTTGTTTCCCTGCGCTGTGGTGCAGCACCCACACACTTCACCGAAAAGCCCAAACTGTTAACAGAAAAAGGCGAAAAGGGGGCCCTCCGTCGATTGCAAGCCCAATTACCCCTAGCGGATAATGATCCTAATGATTCGTCGATAAGCCAGATACGTGCTCCCTGTGCTTCCTATTGCCTGATTTGGATCGTTGCATGTTCGCGTCTGTCAGTTCTGACATCAAACGTCGACGCCCTCTCCCGGTCCCCAAGGCCATTGTTGGAATGCCGACTTTCGTCCCGGACTCATCCCTCGTCTCCGACACGGTGCCGTCCTTGAATTTCGGCGACCGCGCCAAAGGACGGCAGCCGGACATGATCGTGCTGCACTATACCGGTATGCCCGACGTCGAGGGCGCGCTGGCGCGGCTGTGTACGTCCGGCACCGAGGTGTCAGCACATTATGTCGTGCTTGAGGACGGTCGCGTTGTGCAATGCGTTCAGGAGTCAAAGCGGGCCTGGCACGCCGGCGTCGCTTCATGGGCGGGCGAGGAAGACATCAATTCCTGCTCGATCGGAATCGAAATCGTCAACCGCGGCCACGACTGGGGCTACCCGGCTTTCCCGCTACGACAGGTCGCCGCCGTCATTGCGCTATGTCGCGGCATCATTCACCGACGGGATATTCCGGCTCATCGCATCGTAGGCCATTCCGACGTCGCGCCTGCGCGCAAGAAAGATCCCGGCGAAAAATTCCCGTGGCATTCGCTGGCGGATTCAGGCGTCGGCCATTGGATCCGGCCTGCGCCAATCGTGGCGGGCGAGGTGCTGAAAACCGGCAGCGAAGGCGACGATGTCCGCGCGCTACAGCAGTCGCTGGCGCGGTACGGCTACGGCATCAAGGCAAACGGCAAGTTCGATACCGCGACGATGGAAGTGGTCACAGCCTTTCAGCGTCACTTCCGGCCCGCGAAGGTCGACGGGATCGCCGATCAATCGACATTGACCACGCTGCAAGCGTTGCTCGACAGCCTGCCCGCGCAAACGGCATCGAACGGAATTCGCTGACAGCGGAATAGCTTTCAAGTTCAGTGGCCAAACCGCGGTCGATGGATATAGCGTTTCGAGCGAAGCGGATGACGTTGGCCGAGAAATGCTTCAGGTTTCGAGTCCATCCGACACGGCTCCGTGTTCAGCTTTCGGGTTCCACCAATCAATGGTTCGTGGGGTGTCCATCATGACGATGGAAAAGACCGCGAAAGGGGCGTATGATTTTTGTCAGTGGCACACGCCGGGTGACAACCGGCCGCGACGGGGACGATGGACGTAGCCTATTTTGCCGGTTTCAGGCTGCGGCACCAACGCATTGGCACGCGTTTTGTCTAACCCGTTCCCGGCGTGTGAGCCCTCCCCGACTTAACCTCCCGACTTCAACCTCGACCGGAGCGCTGGATTTCAGGCGCATGGCGTCAGTCCGGCAGCCCCGTGACGAATTCGGGTACGTCCAGACCGGAGTCAGCAAAGAAGGACATGACGGCCGCCTTCGACCAATACTGCTCGATGAGCAATCTGGCGAAACGCTCCTTTTCCCGCGAGAACCTCGTCGTGAACGTATCAATACTGTCCGGCTTCTTGCCAAACATCTCGCTATCCCATGACTCCCCGTTGAAAAAATCCTGATCGAGGACCATTCGCTCCGATACGTCCTGGCCCTCCTCGCCGCGCCGGGCGAGTACGGCTTGCGATACTTCCGTGATCAGGGTGAAAAGTCGCGCCTGTTCAACGAGCAGATCCTGAGTTGGAAAAACATTCTCAACCAGCAGGCCCGGAACGAAATCCTGCGCCAGCGACGTCGCAAGCTGCATCCAGGCATCCTCCGGAGCGCGCGCGGTGATTTTGTAGAAGTCGAACAGTTCCATCCATCGGCCGCGCAATTCCTCGACCTGGCAATCGTACCAGCGCGACCAGACGGAAAGCCGATCGAGCCGCTCATCGGCTTGCCGGGCGGCGTCAATCCGCCCCAGCAATGCCAGATCAACCCGCATGGGATTTTTCAACCGTTCCGGAAAATCCGGCGCGCGGTATTCCTCGGGATCGTGCGTGAACTCCGACGAGTCGGGCTCGGGGAAAGACGTTTTGAATGTTCCGCTTCCAGCTTTCTGTACCATGCGACGACGCCTTCCATTATGCAGCCTGATCCCACCACGGACGGCATTCCCCGGCCGCTTTCAGGACCGTCCGGTTCATACCGCGCTCCGAAGGTGCGACCTTTCGTCCTTTACGTAATGAGGGAACAAATTTTGAATTAGTCCATTCTCCTAGTGCGCCATAACCCTAGAAGGAGGGAACAATGGACTGGGACCGGATTGAACAGAACTGGGATCAGGTCAAGTACAGAGTCCGAGATCAATGGGGCAAGTTCACTTTCGACGACCTCTGGGAGATCTCCGGAAATCGCGAGCAACTCGAAAGGAAGCTGAAAGAGCGCTACGGATTCCACGAGGACTTCGCGAAAAAACAGGTCGATGACTGGTACGCGAAGGCGCAATCCTGGCCGGACGCGAAGGAACCGCCGCGCTGGTCGGGATATTAGGAACCATATGGCTAAGGGGAGAGCCGGTTAGCCGTAACACTTAGCCCCTAATGAATGTCTCGTGATGATTTGGCGCGTATTCCGTATCGCATAAGCGCTCTCCGCCTTCGGAATACGCGCTAACCTCGGTTGTGTTGTTGATCCAGTCAGAAGCCAATGTCGGGCGACTCTGGTTGAGTCATGATCAGCGATCTGCTTATTTCTCACTCGTTGGCAAGGCAGCGTTTAAGCGCTGAGCAATCATCCCGGCGCGGATGCGACGACAGGGCCAAAGACGCCGCGTTCATGTGGTGCTGCAATTCATGCGCCCCCTGTAACAGGCCCCCACAAATTAATACGCGCCCCGCAATTACATGCGCCACCACGCATCTGTCACGTCTGGGCGAAGATCCACTGATCTGACGGACTCACTTTGGCCGATGCATTTTTGGCGAGGCCGCCCACGCATCGATTCTCGCCGCCGTCTTGGCGCTCTCTATTCTCTTGATCATCTTTTCTCGCTCTATACCGTCGGGCGACTCCTCGGCTTTTTGTCGCGCTTCAGCAAGAAAATCAAAGAGCCGATCCTGAAAAGGCCTGGTCTGTTTGTAACGGCGCCGATGAGTCATGGCGTTCTCCTTTCGCTTCTCCAGGGAAGGTTGACTGTATCCGGCTTGTTTGGACGCCCGGCACGGCGCATGGGCGGCCTGTCAATGTGCGGCAAGCCTGATGGTTCCAAACTTCACGTTCCGGCAATGACTTTGAAGGCCGACCCGGAGAACGATGGGTTTCGGTAGTCGCTGTTACTGGCCTCCGCCTTATGATAAACTCTTGCCTGGTTGGAGAGATTGCAGCATTCCTCGGGTTGACCTCGAGGCGATGTTGCCAATGGCGCGCCGATATCGGCAGTCCGCTCTCCTGGTCAGCCGTTACGAAACTCTGAATGAGAAGAGCGCTCGAGAAACAATGAACTTAATGCTGACTGGTATTTTTGGCCTTGCCGGCCTTGTTTTGAGCTATGGATTTTCCGTTCCCCCGGAATTCGCTGCATTTCGACTGATAGCGCCTGTGGGAGTCATGGCGGGATATCAGGCCGGGCAGCTTGTCGGCAGGCTCGTCAGGCCGCGCCCCAAGAGGTTTCTCATTCTAAGCGTGGGCATCCTTTTCTGCTTTTACTTTGCGTTCGCCTACATCCAACTGGGAATATCGAGCCCATCGGACATCGCGAACCTGAGCGTGTTGTTTGGTTTGTCTTTCTTCTGGCTGGGATTCTTCCTGCCCTTCACACGCGCACCAAACGAAATGAAAGCTCTTTTGTCGAAGGCGTTTCCAAAACGCTCGGGGGACTGAACGTTTGTTTCAGGCTTCGCCTCCAAGCCGGCGCGAGCGCCAGCCCGTGTCAGAGCTGGCTATCTCTTCCACTCGCGAGAGGCCTTAAGGCAGAATCTGATTTGTGCGGATTTTGATGTTCTCATCGCCGCCCTGTTCGACCTTCTTGTCGAGTTCTTTTCGCTTCTCGTCGGTGAGTTCCTGCATCGTTTTGCCGGTCTTCTTCTTCGCGTCCCCGTCGAGCGTTCCACCTGAAGTATTGTTGACCCCGGTAGCATCTGACATAATTGTTTCTCCCTTCCGCTCATCGTGTAGGGAGATAACCCTCGCCATCGGCATGCGTTCCGACCGAGCCGTCGTGCCTCTTTTAGCTTTCACGCGTCATTCTTCGCTACAAATGCAAGGGCTTGCACGCCGGTGCGCTTTAGTAGCGGACTGAACGATATCTGTTTCGATCGTGATAGGAATGAATGCGAGCGCGTATTCCTTGCGGCTTCTCATATGCGATGGAGCCCAACGTTCAAAGGGCGTGCATAAACCCGTTCGGGGCGCGGACGTCTGGCGCCATGTGATTAAGATCACGGTCCGGACTAATGGTGAGGTTCATCCTGCGGGTCATGGGGGACCGTGAGGTCTCATCCCAGAGCAGGAGAAATGACCATGACTTGCGGAACACGAGAGACCGTCACGACCAGGTATTGGAGCGTGTGTTGGAAGTGGGGTGTTGTTCCCTACCCCTGCAGGAAAACGAAAACAGAGATAAAGTATCAGTATGATTTTCTGCCCTGGCGCACCCGGTTCAGTTGGTCTCCCTTCCGTCGCAGCTACGAGGGATGCTGCAACGGCATGCTCTTCGGATGGTCTTATTGGACCTGGTCGCCGTTTGGCACCGGCAATGGTCCCTGGGTTTACCAGGCACGGACCTATTTTTCCGATTCAACGATCGGTTCGGTTGGTTCTTGCCCGTTCAATGAAAGGACAGTCACACAACCCGAGTTGACGGTAGCCAGCGGCTCGATCGTTCCGGCTGAAGCTGCTGAAAAGCTTAAAGAGAACGATAGCTGTACCTGTGCCTAGAGCATGTCCCGACCCGAAGGGCCGCGCCAGCGCGAGGTGGAAAGCGGCTTTCGAAAAAGATCATGCTCAAAAAAAAGACAAGCGACGAGTCTGATTCACCACAGTTGAAACAGACTCTAGCCGGCTGGTCGATCTCGCAGTGCGAGAGGCGCCTCGCCTTTCCTCATAGCCCTGCCTTTCGAGGCGGTCGTGTCGTTATTGACGACGACATGCCGACCGCCTCGGAATGCCTCGTTGAGTTTGACGACGGCGTTGCCGTGTTTTCCGGGTGCGGCGCGCCGGCAATGCCATCATACTGTCCATTCCCGCATATCATACGGCGACGAAGACGCGAATGGCGATCGGAGCCTGTCGTCTGAATGCGAGATGGACTTCGTCATGAGCTCGCAAAGCGCTGCCACCCGCCGCATCCCCGAACATTCACCTCCGTAAAGCCCCTTAGGAGACTGCCCTTAGGATATCGACCGAAATACGCCGGCGCGCTCGCGTTTGCTAAACGAAGCCATCCACATCGAGGAGATGGCGACATGCACACCCAGACGATCTCCGCACCAGCCGCCAAGGTTCTCGACATCCCGCACGCCTTGAAAGCTGAACCGGTCGATCCGTTCAGCGCGATCGCTCGTTTCTCTGGAGTGATTGCAACCGAGTTTTCCTACAAGAAGGATGAAGAAATCTACGGTGAGGGCGAACCTTCCGAATATCTCTACCAGATCAGCCGCGGCGCGGTCCGTACCTATAAACTCCTGAGCGACGGACGGCGGCAGATCGGTGCGTTTCACCTGCCCGGCGACGTCTTCGGCCTCGACCCCAGCCCTGAGCATCGGCTCACCGCCGAGGCAATTGTCGACACCACCGTTCGCCTGGCGCCTCGTCGCAGCATCGAGAAGGCCGCAGCATCGAACGTCCATGTTGCCCGCCATCTCTGGACGATGACGGCATGTGATCTTCGACACGCCGAGGACCACATGCTGCTTCTTGGTCGCAAGACTGCGATGGAGCGCGTTGCGACATTCCTGCTGGAGATGGATCGCCGGCTCGCCAAGACCGGCATGCTGGCGCTCCCGATGTGTCGCCGCGACATTGGCGATTACCTGGGCCTGACGCTCGAGACTGTCTCTCGGGCGCTATCGCAGCTCAACGATCAGGGTATCCTGATGTTCTCAAGTGCGCGCCAGATCGCATTACGCAACCGACAGCGGCTGTCCGCGATGGAGGCATGACATCGCCTGCCCGGCCCCACTGGCGCGCCTCTTGATGAACGAAAAGCGATGATCATTTCTGGAGCATGATCCGATTCAGCTTGACAGGATCACGCTTCAGTATTCGTTGCGCCAGCCTGCTCCTCGGAAGGATTCATCTGTTTGCTCTTGCGGAGGAGAATGTCCTCCGCCAGCGATGCGGATCAGAGATCTCTCAATGAGACATCAGGCAGCAGATCGGACTCGTCGTGAGCAGATCGCGAGTCATTCCGCCGAACATCCATTCATTGAGACGGCTGTGGCCGTAGGCTCCGGTGACCAGCAGGTCAACGCCCTCACCATTCGCCCATCCGATGAGCTGCTCCGCATGAGAGCCGCGAGAAGCCTGTACTTCAATCCGACGCTCCGCCTTGATCCCGTGCTGCGCGAGATGACGAACGACGTCGTCGACATGATCGCGCGCGGTTTCCATCTGATCATTCCGGCATATTTCCAGGACAGTGACGCGCTTTGCCTCATGTAGAAGGGGTAACGCATCCTGAACTGCCCGCCTTGCCTCGCGCGTATCTTTCCATCCGATCATGACATGGTCGACGGCAAGAGTTTCCACCGCCGCAGGCACCACAAGGAAAGGACGGCCGGCTCCCAGAATTGCAGCTCCGACATCGAGGTTTCGATACTTGTCTCTCGACAGCTTGTCGCCTTCGACCACGATCAGATCGGCACAGCGTGCTTCACTGATCAATGTCTCCGTGGGAAATGCGATGGCTGATCGCCATTCAACCTGGCGGCCGTTTCCGGCCGCGGCCTGAACCATGCTACCGGCATCGACGAGGCTTTCCTTCATACTCTCGATATCAAATTCAGCCGCATTCTCGACGGTCACGATACCCGGTGCGGCAAACGGCGGAAAGATCGCAACAGCCGACAATCCAAGCAATCTGGCGTCGAACTTATCCGCCAAATTCGCTGCTACGCCGACGAATTTCTTAGAGACGTGGTCAACATTGACCCACACCATCAGTGTTGCATAGGACATATCAGCCCCTCCTCTGCGGCGAACCTCTCATGCTCACGGAGCGGTCGCTTGATCCAGATCAAGATTCAAACAGGCTTCGCGGTACGGATTTTATCGCAGTCGTCGGCGCCTTGACCTAAGTCAACGAGGTCCGGCGGCGCTTCATTAAAAGAACCGGTGCTTTCATTTCATTGGGAATAAAGATGCGCATCGCGAGTTCATCATGGCTGTTGACATTGTCCCTCATTCTCAGCTCAGCATCGGCGCAATGCAAGGAGGCCGCCGGCATCAAGCAAGGCCGACGCCTGGCGCTGCTTTACTGCGCCCAATGCCATGCCATCGATAAGGTGAGCCCAAGCCCGCTCCGGATTGCGCCGCCATTTCGTAGCCTGCACAAGCGCTATCCTGTCGAGGAACTGGAGGAATCCCTCGCCGAAGGGATCATGACCGGGCATCCCAGCATGCCGCAATTCCAGTTCGAAGCCGATCAGATCAACGACTTCATCAAGTTTCTCAAGTCCCTGGAGTGATCCACGCGACCGGGCGGTAAACATCGTGCGGAGAACATCGCGCACCCTCTTACCCGCCGATAAGTCTCCCTGCATGATCACACTTGCTGAATGATCATACTTGGCCGCTTCGAAACCGGGATGACAGGCGAGGCTAATCGCCACGCGTGGAGTTCCGCAACGCGCGCATGACATCTTCACGCGAAATGATGCCGACCAAATCCCGGCCCACACCCATAACGGGAATGCTGCGAAGCCGGTGCTCGACCATTAACTGCAACACCCGCGCCAGTTTCGTGGTGGGGCCCACGTAGATAAATTCCTGGATCATCACATCGGAAACACGCCGTCTCATAAGCTCGTCATAACGCGGAATTACTGAGCTGAGCGTAATGGCAAAGCATTTGAGAAAACCGAACTTTGTCACCAAACCAATGACGTCCCGCTGGTCATCGACGACCGGATAGGCATTGAAATCATCGCTGGCGAAGAGATCGTTGAGTTCGTCCATCGTGAGGTCGCACGACACGGTCTTGACTTCGCGCGTCATGTAACGATCGACGGCCTGTTCGAGAAACTGATGCAACATGTCACCCGATCAGCATTATTGAGACATTGCAAGCTGCGGATCAGGCGCGCGGTAGCCCCTGCTGCCCACGTCCGACCGCTCAATCAGGCCGCCGTTCCGACTTCGATCGTATGGCCCGCGCAGGCGCGGGCTTCGGGACCGTGACCTCCAAACGATGGCACTTGAGCGGCGTCATCTCAACACGCCTCGGCGGAAATGTTTTGATCGAGGTCAAACACGGCAACTATTGAGCCGCAATGAGTACCGCATCACGGTTCGGGTTGATCAAACGCGGCGCGCCACCGGCCTTGCCAGGAGATTTTCGATGCGCGCGGTAGTCCTCTCGGCTCCAGATGCGGGAACGCCATGATCCAGTCCCTGACGACGGAGATCAGCCGCCCATCTTTCACCGGCTACATCCGCGATGGCGGCTTAGCAACCCATGCTGTCGCCGGCGCGCGCGCCCACGCCGCCGTGGTCCTTCTCGCAGGCGGTCGGGTGCTAAAAGTGAAACGGGCTAAAAGTGAAACGAGCCATCCGGTTTCCGTTCCTCGACTACAACAGACATTTGACAGAACGATGAAATCCGCGCGGCCGCTATAAGTAGCAGTCACGACTGCGGATAGTCCCATGATCTGGAATACAAGAAGTTCATGATTCGAGTATAATGGATCCTAGATAAAGCTTTCCGCCCCGGAAGGAAAACGTGACGAGTGACGATCATTCATCCTTGAACAGCCTTTTCCGCGACAAGGATTTGCAGCGCGGCATCGACAGATCCGGGGTGGGCATCTGGGATCTCGATCTCTCGACCTGGACACTGTTCTGGTCCAGCCCCGCACGCAGGCTTTTTGGCGTCCCGGAGAACATCCCGGTCAGTTATGATCTATTCCTTTCCCTGCTCCGGCGGGACGATCGGACGCGCACCAAACAGGCCATTCAACGTTCGATCACGACCGGATGCAGGTTCGATCTTCAATATCACATTCACGGGACGCTTGAGGGAAGTCGCTGGATTCGAGCACGAGGCGGTCTCGTCTTCAACGAAGATGGAACGCCACAGCGCCTGAGCGGCGTGATCCTCGATATCGACCATCAGAAGTCGATCGAGGAAGCTCTGATCGCGCGTGAAAACCACTTGCGTTCGATTCTCGATACCATTCCCGATGCTATGATTGTGATTGACGATCGCGGCATCATGCAGCATTTCAGCACCGCAGCAGAACGTCTGTTCGGCTATTCTGAACACGAGGCCATTGGCCGAAACGTCAACATCTTGATGCCTGAGCCGGACAGCAGCGGGCACGACGGCTATCTGGCCCATCATCAATCCACCGGCGAACGGCGCATCATCGGCATCGGGCGGGTTGTCACCGGAAAATGCCGGAATGGGGTCACGTTTCCGATGCATCTGTCCGTCGGCGAGATGCACACCGGCGGAAAGCGGCATTTTACCGGATTTGTTCGCGATCTCACGGAGCATCAGCAAACCCAGGTCAAGCTGCAAGAACTGCAATCCGAACTGTTTCACGTATCCCGCCTGAGTGCGATGGGTGAGATGGCTTCGGCTCTCGCTCACGAGTTGAACCAGCCGTTGACCGCGATCAGCAACTACCTGAAGGGATCGCGCCGTCTTCTGGCCGCGAGCACCGATCCCGACATCGCGAAGATCGAAATGGCGCTGGATCGCGCCGCAGACCAGGCCATCCGTGCCGGCCAGATCATTCGACGATTGCGCGATTTCGTCTCACGGCGGGAATCGGAGAAGCGCGTCGAAAGCCTTTCGAAGCTGATGGAAGAAGCCAGCGTCCTCGGTCTCGCGGGCACCCGCGAACAAAATATCATGCTGCGGACTGACCTGGATTCGGACTGCGATCGTGTTCTCGTCGACCGCATCCAAATTCAGCAGGTCCTCGTCAATCTCTTTCGAAATTCCTTGGAGGCGATGGCGAAATCACCAAAACGAGAACTGACCGCCTCCAGCAGGAAAACCACGGACAACATGATCGAACTGTCCATATCGGATACTGGCCATGGCTTCAGTGAGGCGGCCGCGATAAGCCTGTTCGATACCTTCTTCACGACCAAGGAAACCGGTATGGGCGTTGGACTTTCCATCAGCCGATCGATCGTGGAAGCCCACGGCGGCCGAATGTGGGCCGAAACAAATGATTCAGGAGGCGCTACGATCCGGCTGACCTTGCCCATAGCATCGATCAGGGATTTTCCAGATGTCGTGTAAGGGAAATGTCTACGTCATCGACGACGATCCGACGATTCGGGATTCGCTCGATTTCCTGCTTGGCTCGGCAAACTTCGACGTCACGCTGTTCGACACTGCCGCTGACTTCCTCGATTCTCATTCCGGGCTTGGTTTTGGCTGCGTCGTGTCTGACGTTCGCATGCCCGGCATCGATGGAATGGATCTGCTTCGACGCCTCAAGGCCCATGCTTCTCCCCTGCCCGTCATCATCATGACCGGGCACGGTGATATCCCCCTCGCCGTCGAAGCGATGAAACTGGGGGCGATCGATTTTATCGAAAAGCCGTTTGAAGACGAACGGCTTATCGGGATGATCGAAGCAGCCCTCGAGCAGGGCCCGGATCAGACGAAGTGTGATTCCATTTCGGCCGAGATCGTATCGAGAATGGCGACTCTCAGCCAGCGCGAACGTCAGGTCATGGATGGTCTCGTCGCAGGACTCTCCAACAAGCTGATAGCCCGAGAACACAATATCAGTCCCAGGACAATCGAGGTGTACCGGGCCAATGTCATGACCAAAATGCAGGCGCACAACCTGTCGGAACTGATCAGGCTTGCACTCCGAGCGGGCATTTTGAGAGATTGAGATAAATCAAACCGTCCTGCTGCAACGATTGTATCATTAGGGAGTTAGAACGTTTTCGAGCGAAGCATGTCCTCGGGCCTGACCCGAAGATCGAATCCGGTTCGCGTGAAGAAGACGCGTCAAATCAAATCATAGGGCCTGCTTCTGATTCTATCAGAAGCGGAAACGCTCTAACTACCGAACTGCTCGATATCCCGATGATAGACACGATCGCGAAGCACACAGTCGGCGTTCTGGACGACGATCCTGCTGTGCTTCAATCGCTACGATTTCTTCTCGAAACTCATGGTTTCAAGGTTCGTACGTTCGGTTCCGCCTTGACGTTGTTGACGTCCATCGATCCGGACAATGTCGATTGCCTGGTGATCGACTACAAAATGCCACACATCGACGGGCTGAATGTAGCTGAGCGTCTCCGTGAACGAAATGTCGCCGTGCCTATTGTTCTGGTGACGGGACATCCGCACCAGCCTATGGCGGAGAAGGCCGCAGCCGCGGGCATCGATCATATTCTGCTCAAGCCCCATCTGGGGGAAAACCTCGTGACACACGTTCAGGAGGCCATATCCCGTAAAGACGCGGGTAACTAAACTCCCTGTCTGGCGAGACGCTGTAATCCAATGAAGGCAGGGTCAGGGTGAATAATCACCCAGGACGGGATGGCCGCAACGTAAGCCTCGAAACGTCCCTTCGCTTCGAACCGCGCGCGAAACTGCGAGCGCGCCAGATACTCCCTGATCCGCGGGGCGATGCCGCCGCCGATATATACGCCGCCACGCGCATCGAACGTCAGCGCGGCATTTCCAGCGACCGTGCCCAGCATGGCGCAGAACATGTCAACAGCCTCCCGGCTGGTCGGACAACTCCCACGAAGCGCCGCTTCGGTGATCTCACTCGGTTTGCGTGGCGGCACGGCAAGATGATCGAGGGCTGCGAGCGACTGATAAAGATTGACCAGCCCCGGACCGGACAGCGCGCGCTCCACTGAGACATGGCCGAAGCGTTCACGTAAATGCGCGATGACTGCATCCTCCCGCGCATTGGCGCCTGGAAGCGTGACATGACCTGCCTCGGTGGTAACCGTCAGCGGATCGCGGGGGCGCGGCATGAAGCAGGCGAGCCCGAGACCTGTTCCAGGCCCCAACACGACCGCGGGCGCCGCCGCTGCGCGCTCGCCTCCTCCGATCGCAAACAGGTCAGGCGGCGTGAGGTAGGGCAGCGACCAGGCGAGCGCCTTGAAGTCGTTGACGACGCGCACGACCGGCAAATCGAACGTCTTTTCCAATCGGCCGGCATCGATAACCCAGCCGCTGTTGGTCAGCATGCTGCGATCCGCCTCCACGGCTCCGGCGACGGCGAGCACCGCGCCGGAGATCGGCAACCCGTCCAGGTGACGGCCGAGGAACGCGGCCAGCGCCCCGGCGAAGTCCGGATAATCGGTGACCCTCAGTGTCTCGATCGGCCCCATGTGCTCGTCCGTAACGAGCGCGAACCGGGCATTGGTCCCACCGATATCACCCAGCAATACGCGACTTGCGGAATCAGCCATCTCAGGATCAGCCATATCTCAGGATCAGCCTTGAATTTCTTGATATGCGCGGCGTGGCGTTATGACCACGCACGATGTTCACAACGACGACGCCATGCCGGCGCTGGAATTGCCAGGTCCGCATCCGGTGCAGCCATGCTTCGCGTTCAACCTCCGTGGGATGCTCACATCGGCCTCCTTTCGCCAGGCTCTCGCCGTGCTCCATGAACAACCCCTGAGCGGGGTTCAACCGGTTCTCCCGGCTGGCGATGTCGACCATGCGTCATTCGCGCATGGGCGGCAAGCGCCTGACTTGAAACGACGCGTCGCCATGATCCCTGCTGACTTTCGCTTTGCGTGACGGCGTGGCGTCAAGGTGTGGCTTGCGTAGCACCCGATCAACGCGAGAAGAAAACCGGAACAGGCGGCTTCGACAGCAGACTCCTTGTCGCGCCTCCAAGTACGAACTCACGCCATCTGGACTGCCCATAAGCCCCCATGACAAGCAGGTCGATCCCACGCGACAGCACGTATGCTTTGAGAACCTCGCCGATCGGCCTGCCTTCAGCGTCGACCTCATCCAGAACGACATCGATACCGTGGCGGGCAAGATTTTCCGCCAGTTCCTCAGGAGAGCGCTGGGAGTTGAAAGATTTCTCGTTCTTGACGATAACGATGCAGACAGTCTCCGCCCTTTCAAGAAGGGGAAGCGCATCCGAAACCGCACGCGTCGCGGTACGACTGAAATCCCAGGCCACGCCGATGGTGCCAAACTGGATCGGGCGCGATCGCGGAACAGTGGGCAGGATCAGGGTCGGCCTCCCCGATTCAAAGATGATCTCCTCCGCGTACCACAGGTCGAATGCCTCCGGCTCCGGCATGATCGTAAGATCGCGAAGCCGCGCATAATCGACAAGCAGCGCCGACGTCTTGTGAGCCGCGCATTTCTCCAGGATGGTCTCATGCGAAACACCGGATCTAGCAGCCGTCGCTTCGAACGCGGCGAGCAGACCTTGAGCATTGTCCCGACTCTTTGCCGATTCATGAGCCACGATGCCGGGTACGTCGATGATCGCCTTGGCAAGGAAATTACCTGGCGCTTCCAGGTGGACTTCGCAGGAAATCGCCGCGAGATGAGCACCGAGGGCGGCGGCTACCGAAACCGCATCGTCCGCCACAGAGACGGGCGTCGGCTCCGGATAGCTCATCAGCGTCAGAAGAACATCTTTAAAGGCCATGATCTCCACCTTCTCTAAAAAATCAAAGCTAGCGTTTCAAGGAACCGCGTATCTTGATCCATCGCAATGGATCGAGCCTGAGAACCTGTTAAACTGACTATGCTGCGTACCCGCGTCTACTTCGCTTGAAGCGCTTAAGAAGACTTTGGCGACCACACTCTTACAGCGTGGCGATACCGGTCAGTATCTCGCTGGGTGGCTTTGATCTGTTGGATGGCTTTTGATTTGCGGATAAACTTTCGTTCCGATCGTGTGATACTCTTGGGCAGCACCAATCGCAGGGCATGAACTCGATAGCCTTCTGCTTGAGGCGGGGAGAATCCGGATGCGCACGCATCAAATCATGGCTCGCAAGCTGATCACGGTAAAAGCCGATACGCCCATCGTCGAAGCTGCAAAGTTGATGCTGGAAAGTCATATCAGCGGCCTTCCGGTGGTCGACGATGCGGGTCGACTGCTTGGCATCGTCTCGGAAAGCGACTTCATGCGCCGTAGTGAAATCGGGACGCAGGGACCCCGCATCCGCTGGCTGGACTTTCTGATGGGGGCGGAGAAAGCCGCCGTCGATTTCGTCCGTGAGCACGGCCGCAAGGTCAGCGCGATCATGACACGCGACAATCTCTTCACCGCAACGGAAGACATGCCGCTTGAGGAGCTCGTGCGGCTGATGGAACGCCAGAATATCAAGCGCCTGCCCGTTGTTCGTGGTGACCTTCTGGTTGGCATTGTGACGCGAGCGGACCTGCTCCGCGCCGTTGCAAGCCTTGCGCGAGACGTTCCGGATCCAACCGCAGATGATGATCACCTGCGCCGCCGTGTGATCGCATCGATCGAGAAGAACGAATGGCAGCCGATCGGGCTTGGAGTCACGGTGCGAGAGGGAATTGTCTATCTCAGCGGCATGATTACCGATGAGGCCCATCGGCAGGCAGCGATCGTGGCGGCTGAAAACGTGTCCGGCGTGAAGCTGGTTCGCGATCATCTCTATCTATTCGATTCCGCGTCCGGGCTTACCTTTCGGTCTCCGAAAGATGAAAGCCGGACCCAGACCGGATAGTGGTATCGCTTTGAACGCTCCAGAAACCGCAAACGTTCACAGCCGGAAATCCCATGGACAGATCTTCATGAGCGCAACCGTTTCCAGCGCCTGGAAAAGCGTGCCGCATGCCTCTCTGCGATATAGAGGCACAGATTTTATATTCCGCGTCTTCGTCCGCTGAACTATCGATCGACCGGCCTTGCGACGATGTTAACCCGTTCTCGTGAGTCTTTTATCGCCTGTACCGGGCGTCCTCTCGCCCTGCCGTCCGAATGGCGATAGATCGGGGACGGTGCGTGGGGCGGATATCCCACGCGAGATTGCCGGGACCATTGACATACTCTGGCCAGAAAATCGCTCTCGCATATGACTGTCGATTCGTACCGAGAAATCACCGAGAGGCCTTACGATGGAACTTCTCATTCCGCCCCGGCACCGAGAGCAATTCGGAACGCTCAAAGAGCACTATGCTACGGGCCCGACAAAGGTTGGCCCTATCACCTGGAATGGATACCTCAGAGTACGTACGGATGATCAACGATTGATCGATGCGCTCAAGCAGGAATTGGACGCTCAACCGCAATAGCGCGGATCTTCAACCGGCGCGATTGAGCAGCCTTCTCTCTGTGAAGCCGGGACTTCGGTTTGAATGAGACAGGAAAACGCTTCTGCGAGCTCGTAAGCACACGATCAAAGAGGTACATCCCTCCGATGCTCCCTGCTCTGATTGGTAAGGTACAAGTTCATCCGAAAGCATCGCGCGATCCGGGAAGCCCGTCGGATTAAGTTCCATTAAAGACGCTTGGAGCAGGTCCGCTTTTAGACGAATCAGCAACCCGTCATGCCCGGCTGTATGCCGGGCATCCATTGGATTTCAGCGAAGAAAGACATGGATGGCCGGGACAAAGCCCGGCCATGACGGAACAGCGTGTTTCCATCAAAATCCAACCGCTCTGGAGCATGATCCCGACCCGAAGGGCCGCGCCAGCGCAGAGTACCGGTTGGATAAGGATCCTGCTCTAGAGCCTTTCCGCTTCT
>NZ_BJNF01000001.1 GCF_006539545.1 Nitrobacter winogradskyi | reverse complement strand
CTTCGCTCGAAAACGCTCTCGCCATCCGCCGGCTTCTGGGCTTGAATCACCTGGGGTAACTATCGGTCGGTGAGTACCTTTGCGGGCAATCCGCTACTGCATGCGTAGCGATACGCCGAGCGTATAGGCTTTCGCTGCCGTTGCACCGGGAGTGCGCTTCAGCTTTTTTGCAATCTTCGCAACTCCGGCCTTTTGCTTCGCAAGTAACTTGAGGGTCTTCACGTCATCCTTCGTCCACTCGCGGCGAATGGTCTTTGTCTTCTTAGCCAAAACAGCACTCCTATTTGATCGAAAGTATCTGATCTACAGAAGTGCTGTTTAACACAGCTTGTCGGATGAGCAACATCTGCTTGTCATGCGGATGGCCTGAGATCGTCCCGGCAGGCGATCAATCCATTACATCACTGTTTCGACTGTCCCAACACGATCACTGTACCGGTCACAGCGGGATCGTGCGGCTTCAAGCTGCTAAATTTCCCATCGTTCCAGTCAGCAAGACTAACGACTGAGCCCCTCTGGGCTTCGGCCGCTACAGGCTCCGTCGATTCCAGAACCTTCAGGCCGCTTTCGTCAACAAAGAAGGTGTGGTCACCGAACAACTCACTCAGTTTACGAGCTGCCGGGTGATCGTCGGGAAGAACCTGTGCGTCCATCTGGTTCAGGGTCTGTTGCACCTGTGTCGCATTCAGTTTCATAACTACTCCTATGCTGGTTCAAAATCTCATGCGTTGCGGTTCTTTATAAGCGACCTCGTTTTTGATCAGGTTGCCTTGTTCGCAAACATGTCAGAACGCCTTCGTGTCGATATCGACGGCGACAACCTGCGCTGAGTTGCGGCCCCTCTCCTAAGAAGCGATACATACGAAAGATAACGCCGAAAGGTGTCGATCGACCGGGGTTTATGCGTTCATTCGGTGAATCTGAGATGGCTATTATGTGCAAGCGATGACTTGGTCTCGAACCGAAACTCTCTTCGGCAGGCGAGATGCGCTTGGGTTCATGGATGTAACGAAAAGATTCTTACCCGCGCGGTACGCGATAATCGCGGCGACCGAAATACTGACCAACGGATCGTGGCCAGCCATACCGGGCATCAGGCAATGGAATCAGCTCTGAGATCTCATCCCAGTGAGCGGTGCTACCAACACCGCCATTCCATCACCGCACCGGTTCGCGCGCGCTTTGACGCAGTTTCGGGATAGCCTATAGCGTTTGCGAGCGAAGCATGTCCTCGGGCTTGAGCCTAAGGATGGATGACCGGTTCGCGTGAAGAAAACGCGTCAAAGCAACGATCCAGAGCTTCGCTTCTGATTCAAGCAGAAGCGATACTCTAGGCTTACGAAAAGGCCGCCAAGGCAGCGGCGAGTACCCTGACGGCCATCACCAGCACCAAGGGACGAATAAATAGTGCTGGTTGAGATCAATTATACATACATAGCCTGTGACGGTGTTGTCGTAGCGCAATACGCTTGCCCCTTTACTGCGAAGGCATGCAATCCTTCGCCGGCACCGGGCCGGGCGAGATAACAGAGGTCGCCGCGAAGGGACCAACGATCACGTAAGGAAGATCGCCATCATTATGACAACGGTTGCTACCGCCGCAGAGCCGATCATCCCCATCTTGATGAAGGACTTATACGTCTGCTCATGCGCCGGATAATCCATTCCTTCCGAGGTTGAGTACACAATCTCTCTATGATCTGACATGTCAAATCTCCCAAGGCAGGGTTGATCGGCGGAACGAGAGTTTCCCCGGCAACTCTGGAGAGCTGCCGAGGAAACCCGTCCCACAGCGTTCAATCCGCACGATCGAGAGAGGTTCCTGTCGTAAGAAGAAAGCCGTCCCACCAGGAGACGGCCTTTCCATCGGGAACCTGCAATGCTCTATCAGGTGCCGCCGCTGTAGCCGACTTTTTCCTGCCCTTGAGGTTTCTTGCCCGGGTCATCTTCCTCCACGGCATCCCGAATGTCGGCCTTTCGCGCCCCTTCATCCTGCGATTGCTTCACTTGCGGCCTGCTGCCGCGGTTCTGCTGTTGGCCACGATTTTTGTCGTTCATGGCAGCTTGACCAGGATATCCCGGATCTGGATTCGGCGTACCGGCGGAGCCCGAGTTACTGGACGGACGCATGTTGTCGGGAGCCGGCGGGGGATGGCGACCTTGCGGATCCTGATGCACATCTTTACCGACACTGGGCCGCGTTTCACGATCATAACTCATCGAATGCGCTCCTTTGCAGACTGTGATGACTTGACCAATTCGTCAGCCAGCCCGTCGTTCCTCATGCAGCACAATTGATGTTTGAGCGCATGCTCTTCCGTCGCCCCATGCTGCGTTCCTGAGCGACCAAAAATGAGGAAGGCACATAGCTTCATGGACTCAGCAAGAAGCCGTCAGCGGGGCGCAAGCTGACTGATCAGTTCATTGGCGAAGGCGGGCATGGTGGTGCCGGCTGCGAAGTCGAACACGTTGATAGAGATGAAGACGCCAACGCCACGCGCGGGCGAGAAGGCGATATAGGACAGGGTGCCCTGCCGTCCGCCAGCCTTCTGCAAAATGAGTGGACGCGCACCCGCCGGGTTCATTACGACCCAACCGAGACCCATCGCATCCATATGGCCGGATTCATCGAGTCCCGGAGACCGGGTCGAGGCCGTCTCGCACTTGATAAGCTGCGTGATCGAGGATGCGCATCTCGGCATCGTCGCGTCCGAAGCGGTCGAGATGCCACTTCAACCAGCGCACCATGTCATTCGGGGTAGAGAACAATCCGCTCGCAGCAGCCTGGCTTCGCTGACTTCGGACGCCGCCGACGAACAGGCTCCACCGCGCAGCGTTGTGTGCTCACCAAGAATACCTTAGCACCCCTTTGCCGGCATAGCTCTCGACCGTGTTGGCGAACTCGCCTTCAAAGGTGCCGGCGAGCGAGAAGCCGTTGGCCCAGCTCATTTCAGCGGCAGCCGTGACCAGTGCGACGTTGGCGGGTAGCGCCGCGCCGTTGACGACAAACGATGCGCCGGGCAGCGACTGGAACGTCGCCGAGATCGAGCGATTGGTCCCGAAATTATGAGCCCAGGCCGTGCGGCCCCGCAACGTGAAGATAGCATTGTCGAGCGCGAACGATCTGTCGGTGCGCAAGCCCAATTCGGAACGTGATGCGGTAACACTTTTTGACGCGTAGTTGAGCGCGAACAGATTGCCGCCGGCGCCGCCCTGCTCGGCATAGGCCGGCAGATCGTAGTTGGTGAACTGCCCCGCGGCATAGGGCGTGATGCCCGCCAATGGAGTGGCAATGCGGTAGCCGCCTTCGAGCCGCCCCGAGAAAGCATTGGCGTTAAAATTCGCACGCAGCCGCTCGATGCCATTCGCCGTCACGGTGCGATCCGTGGTGACGTTTTGCCAACCATAGGCCAGCGCGCCGCTGAAATAGGCATTGCCGATACGGTGACGCGCGTCGACACCGACCTGGAACAGATCGGAGCGCCCCGTGCCAAACCCGTTGTCGACGCGGAATTGGGTTCCGCCGCCGGCCATTGCAAAGCCAAACATCGTATCCGGCGATACCCGGTAATCGGCGCCGACGGCGCCACCATAAACACTGCTGGTCGCGGTGTTAGAGCCGACAACGCTGTTGCCATTGGTGGTCTGCGAACCTCCGAATCCCGCCGACCAAACGCTCCAGCGTTGACCGAAGGTCGGCGCCAAGGGAGGCGCCTTGCGGTAAATCGCGGCATAGGCATCACGCTCCGAAGCGCTGCGCGTCTTCCCGTTGGCGGCATAGCCGAGTGCGGTGGTATCGTCCGCATAGGCCGTCGGAATGACTGATGCGCCATCGCCACCACGTCCGGCCATGAACGGGTCGGTCATCACCCCCATGAACAGGTTCATTGCGTTGAACGTCGCCTGCTGGGTCCCGGTGCCAAG